>JAGOQP010000006.1 GCA_017991375.1 Minisyncoccota bacterium | reverse complement strand
TGACCACCCCCACTCCTCCCACCCAAGCACCCCAGAGCGCCAAGACCGCACAACTCAAAACAGATACCACCTTCACCCTGCGCTGTGCGCAAGAGGGATTTGCCGACGTGACCGATCAGGCAACAGTTGTGGTCAAAGGATACCTTCCTATCTTGAGAGAGATAGTGCCTCGGTAGAGCAGAGAGCGTATGGAAATACCAACTACTCACCACCGACAACAGACAACGAATAATGGATAGTTGAGCATAAAATGGATGAACAGTGTCCTGAGCTCTGGTGGATGTGGTACGTGAAAAACGTGCAAGATTGATAAAATATACAAACCCACCAATCTCCACGATCGCTGAGATTGGTGGAAGAGGACGTAATATATCGAGATTATTTTTCTTCCTGCGCTAGCTCTAAATATATTTTTTCAAAAACGGATTCAAATATCTTTTTGTCGGCAACGCTTATTTTTTTGAGAACAAAATCCTCTGCTTTTTTCCTCTCTTTTTCCGTACGCGGGCGAATGCCGATTTTAATACGCCAAAATGTTTGCGTACGCAAGGTGTCTATAATGGACTGCACTCCTTTATGGCCTGCTGATCGCTGGTCAAAGGTAATTTTATACGTTCCCACTTCCATATCGGAGTCGTCGTGAGCAATACACATAGAACGCGGTTCAACCTTAAAATAATCATGTATCTCGCGTGCCACGATTCCTGACTCATTCATAAATGTACTCTCGGGCCACGCGAGTATTGGGCTCCCTTTAATATACGAAAAATGTTTTTTTGAAGGTTGAGTCGATGACACCTCTTTTCCTTGGCGTTCTCGTAGCCAGGTTACAAAAAGCATCCCCACATTGTGGTAGGTGTTTTTGTATGCGGTACCCGGATTGCCAAGTCCCATTATGATATGGGCGGTCATTGCTTTTTGCATAGGTTGCTCTTATAATAGCACAATATATTTGCTCAATGAAAAAAATTCTTTACGGTGTTTGGGAAATAGCCGAAGTATTTCTAATTGCGCTCATTGCGGTTGCCGCGATTAAGTATTTTCTAGTCCAGCCATTTATTGTAAACGGCGCAAGCATGGAGCCGACGTTTTATGATGGTGACTATCTTCTGGTTGATGAGTTGACCTATCGATTTAACGAACCGCAACGTGGGGATGTGGTGGTGTTTCGTTCCCCTCAGGATTCTTCGGTGTATTATATAAAGCGCATCATTGGACTTCCAGGCGAAAAGATTGAAATTCAAGATCGTGTGGTAACTATTTATAATAGCGCTCATCCAGATGGGTTTATTTTAGATGAATCCTATGTCCCCAGCGGTATTCGTAGTAACTGGAGTGGGCACGATATTCGTGAACTGGGGCCCAACCAATATTATGTTATGGGAGACAATCGTCTCAATAGTTTGGATTCTCGTTACTGGGGAGCGCTTTCAAAAAAAGCGATAGTCGGATTGGTAAAAGTGCGTCTCTGGCCATTATCTCAAGCAGAGTTTTTTAAAGATCCCGCGTATTCACTCTAAAGTTTCTATTTTTATCACCAATAATTTCTATGTCATCAAAATCAAAAACAGAACGTAAAGTAAAAAAAGTTGCCTTTCAATCTCCCAAGGGAATGCACGACATGCTCCCTATCGATTTTCAATTATTAGAGCGCGTCGAAAAAGCAGTAAAAAAAATCGCTGCATTTTATGATTTCCAACGCTTGGAGCCACCAGTGTTGGAAGACATTCGTCTTTTTGAGCGAGGGACAGGACTTTCTTCCGAAATTGTTTCCAAGCAGATGTTTGTTGTTAAGACAAAAAAAGACAACACGCTCGCGCTGCGCCCTGAAATGACTCCAGGAATTATGCGCGCGTATATTCAAAACGGACTTACTCACTCGACCATTCCGGGAAAGTACTACTATTGGAGTCCCGTGTTTCGTTATGAACAACCCCAGGCGGGACGATTTAGACAATTTACTCAATTGGGATTTGAAATTCTTCATGCCGATGATCCCGCGTACGATGTCCAAATCATCTCCGCGTCGTATAAAGTACTAGAAGAAGCTCGGCTCAAGGGAATCACCGTAAAACTTAACAGTTTGGGATGTAAGGTGTGCCGTGGAGCATACGTGCGCAAAATAAAAGAGTATTATCGTGATAAAGTTTCAAAAGTATGTCGCGACTGTGCCAAGCGCTATTCTGAAAATCCCTTGCGTATTCTTGATTGTAAAGAAGAGCGTTGCCAACAATATAAAGAATGCGCGCCACAGGCGTTGGATTACTTGTGTTCAACATGTAAGAAACACTTTAAGACCGTATTAGAATTTCTTGATGATCTGAGCGTGCCCTATATGATTGATCCTACGTTGGTGCGAGGATTGGATTATTATTCCAAAACGGTATTTGAACTTTTTGTTGATCAATTTGAGAGCGCGGTTGGGGGAGGAGGACGGTATGATTATCTTTCTGAATTGCTTGGTGGGCCACGCATGGGGGCAGTGGGATCGGCGCTTGGTGTTGAGCGTATTAGTGCGGCACTCAAAGCTCAGGGAGCCAGCGCCCAACAAAAAAATCAATTCAAAGTATTTCTGATTTACATGGGCGATGAGGCAAAGAGGCGAGCCGTTCGATTGCTTGAGGATTTTTATCAGGCAAACATCCCAGTCAAAGAATCATTTTCAAAAGAGTCGCTCAAAGCTCAACTGCGTGTTGCCGATAAAGAAGCGGTTGATATCGCGCTCATTCTAGGACAACGAGAGGTGTTTGAAGAAGTCATTATTGTTCGTGATATGAAGAGCGGCAATCAAGAAACGATCCCATTGAAAAAAGTTGTTGATGAAATCAAAAAGCGCATATAGCGCGTGGTGATCTCTTTACAATTTGTAATCGTCGTGATACAGTAGACCCACGTTACTCTATGATAGAAATCAAGCGAAAAGAAGGAGAGTCGGTTAATGCGTTTTTATACCGGTTTTCCAAGAAAATTCAACAGGCGGGGATTCTAAAAGAATCAAAAAAACGCCGATTTAAAAAGCGCTCTCCCAATCGTCGAGCTATGCGTGATTCCGCGTTATTTCGCAGCTCAAAGAAATCGGAGATTGAAAAGCAAAAAAAACTGGGAAAAGCTTAATGCGCATCATAAAAAACAGCCCATAGTCACGCGTTGCGTATGTGGCTGTTTTTAGTTACTATAACACTATGATTATCCAACAGCTTAATCAAACATTAAAAGAGGCAATGGTCGCTCACGATGAGGCGCGGGTTTCTATTCTGCGCATGCTTATGGCAGCGCTTCATAATAAAGAAATAGAAAAAAAGGCGTCTGGCGTTGAACTCACCGACGTTGACTGTGTTGATATTCTTAAGAAAGAATTAAAAAAAAGAAAAGAAGCAGCGTCGCTATTTCATGCGGGAGGAAGAACCGAGCTTGCCGAAAAAGAAGAAAAAGAGGCATCGTTTATAGAAACATTGCTTCCGCCGCAGCTTTCTCATGAAGATGTCACTCATCTAGTAGAAAAAGCGCTCGAATCGTTTTCAAATCCCACTCAGAAAGATTTTGGCGCGATTATGAAATCGGTTGCCACTCTGTCTAATGGACAAGCTGATGGCGCGCTTGTAGCTGAAGTCTTAAAAGAAAAGATAAACAAATAAACATAGAATCAGTAGCCGAATAACTATGCGTGTGAAATATAATTTTATTTTGGTCGGTATTGGAGCGATCACTTCTCTTTTTATTTTTTCTTCATCAACATACGCCGCTAACTGTGGTGGCGCGGTGGTATGCGCTTGTGGTGATACGGTAACTTCAAGCACCACTCTTACTACCAATCTCACTTGCACTGGTCACGGGCTTACCGTAGGTGCTCATAACATCACTATTGATGGCAATAGCCATACCATCACCGGAGATGGGGGATCGTCTGATTACGGGATTAATAACTCTGAAGGATATAACAATGTCATAATTAAAAATTTTTTGAAAGTTTATAATTTTGGCACTGGTATTTATTTTAGTGGCTCATCAACCAGCACGATCCAAAATAATATCATCAGCTCAAGTACTCTTGGTGTCTTTTTGCAGTCAGGTATAAATCTATCTATCGAGGACAATAATATCAGCAATGGTGGATATGGGGTTTCTTTGTTGAGGGTTCAATCTAGCGTTTTCTCAAGAAATTATCTGAGTAACAACGAAATTGGAATTTACTCGGTTATGTCAAGATCAAATAACTACATCGATAACAGTTTGTATTCTAATAATAATGGAATTAATTTGGAAATTAGTTCAAATTCTAACACACTAACTGGGAACATTATCAGAGAGAGTGTTCGTGAACTTTACGATATTTCCTCGGGGAATGTTTATACTAATAACCAATTTTTATATGGCATTGGAACAACCAGCGCGATGGTTTCATTTACCGAGAAGATAAGGTTGGCGAATATAAATGAAACAGTTACATCAACAATCTCACTTTTTAATATTAATGGGACATCATGCTCAGATTGCAGTTATTCCATTGCTTTAAGCCCACGCTCTGATTCACTAACGACTAACAAAGCAGACAATCAGCTATTCAATTATTTTGTACCGACAAGGACGGGTATATATTCCCTGTCCATTCTTGTTGTCGATTCTAATAATAACACTTCAAAAAAAGATTTTGTTTTTTTTGTTGGCGACGCTAATTCTTATGTAATCAGATATTATTTTAGAGGGATTAAAACAACCCACGGACAACCAATCGGATCAGGATCAGATGCTAAATCTCTTTCTTTTACAACCCCATCTATTATTGAAACATGGAATTGTGCTGATTGGATTCAAAACTCTCCAGACATTATTCCGTTTCCATATCCGATTTCCAATCTTTCTAGCATAGATACATATAGTTGGTACAGAACATCAGCTGTTGGATACATCGGTGCTCAACGATTTGTTTCCTACGATAATAATGTTGATGCAAGTAGCTCCATCTCAGCCACTACTACTTACACGTGGGCTAATAAAACCCTCTCTACTCTCAACTGGTCCATGGATACTCCCCAGTCCTGGTATTGGCTCGCCCTCAAGCTCAAGGGTACTAATCCTTCTTGGCAAACCACTCCCGCTCAACCTTCGTATGCTGATTTTACCTACCAATACACCACTACACCCGCGATCAAATCAATCTCCAATACCAATGTGTATGTGCTTTCCGCTACCGCTCCTTCAACCGCTACCACCTCTGCCTCTATTGTTCTTGAAAATCCTCTTACCACCACTACCTCAACCACCCTTACCCTCTCAAGCTTCTCTCATCCCTTTACCTCCGCGTCAAACACTATTTTCGCTGACGCCACCACTACCGTCACGGTTTCCGTTCCCGCTCATACCACCAAGACACTCGATGCGGTTTTGCTAACCCCTTCGTTCTCATCAGGATCGCTTGATATTACGATTTCATCGTGGCAGTCCACTATCAAAGAGTGGATCATTTCCTCATCCAACGTTACCACCACCACCTTTACCATTGGTGATCTACTCCCATCCTCTTCTTATCGCTTCAAAGTTGATGGCGTGGTTCCCATGACCATGACTGGCCCGACCTGTGACGCAGTAGGTGTCTGTACTACCGATGATGCTGGCACTCTTTCTGTCACATATACGGGTGGCTACTCATCTCACGCGATGCGTCTTGAACATGTCGCTACCACGACTCCTGCCACTTCAAGCAATACTAGTGGGGGGCGCTCGTTACTGTTACTCTCAGCTCTCTCTCCAACCACTGCCACCTCATCTTATACCTTCACTACCTCTCTTTCTGTGGGCATGACGCATCCTGAGGTGAAGTATCTCCAGCAGTATCTCAATACCCATGGGTTTCCTCTCACGACCCAAGGCACAGGATCTTTTGGCCACGAGACCTCTTTCTTTGGCGCTCTCACTAAACGAGCTCTTATCAAGTTTCAAGATACCCACCTCAAAGAAATTCTTGATCCCGTGGGGCTTACCAAAGGCACGGGATACTTTGGTTCCAGTACTCGAGCGTATGTGAATATGTATCAGTAGCTTTCGGTCAGCGATCAATATATAAATGAGTTGCACGTATAACGATGAACGCTGCGGGGTCAATGATTAATGACTATCTAATACTACGAAATACCCTTCGATTTACTCCGTTCGCTAGTTCGATTACACTCACTATAAATCAGGGCAAACTTATTGCGAATGAGACAATACGAATATACGAAATACCAAATACGATATACGTCCTTCGGTTAAGGATTAATAGTCAATGATTAATGATTTTTTCTGCTTTCCACTGACCACTACTCACTAATCACTTCATTTCCATGACCCGTATTTCAATTTTATCTACATCAGAAACATTTATTCGGTATGAAAAATATGTCCTTCGCGTGGCAAAAAAGACATGCGCGCTTTTGCGTGTGAACAAAATCTCTTTTGAAATAACTCTCGTCACGCAAAAACAAATCCAACATCTTAACAAACTATTTTTAGGAAAAAATTGTTCGACAAACGTGTTAAGTATACAACCACCGCGTCATTTTGTGTTCCCTAAAAGCGTATATCGAGTGCTTGGAGAAATTTATCTCAGCCCAGAATTTATTCGCGCGCACGATCAAGACATTACGCACATGATTGTGCATGGTATATTACATCTTAAGGGTTACGACCATAAGAAAAAAAGTGATACCAAGAAGATGGAGCGTGTTGAAAAACGTTTATTGCAAAAACTTGCCACGTTACGTCAACCGTGATGTGTAATTTTTTAAAAACCCTCATTCTATGAGGGTTTTTTGTATGTCGCGCGTGTTTGCATTGTCGGTTGTATTTGTTTACAATTTGAGTAACTTTCTATGTATCTCACCGCAATCGATCTTGGATCTTCACGTATTAAAGCGCTCATCGGCGAACTCAAAAAAGATGGTTCGCTGGTTATTGTTAAGGCGATAAAAAAATCATCCAGCGGGATCAAAAAAGGTGAGATTGTATATCCAGAGGAAACAGTCAAGAGTCTTTTTGAAGTATTAAGCGAAGTGCGACACTTTGACGCGCGATGTATTAAAAATTTAATCTTTAGCGTGTCTGGTTCTCGGAGTAAAATCATCCTTTCCAAGTCAACGTTAGTCATTCCGCATTCCGATTTTGAAATTATTCAGGAGGACGTAGATCGGGTAATCAAAGATTCAACCGCGGTTAACATTCCTCCCGGGTGGGAGATCATCCATTCATTCCCGAGAGAATTTATTATTGATGATATAGAAGTTGATGGCACTAATGTTGTAGGACTCTCTGGAAAAAAACTTGAAGCAAATGTAGTACTCATTGCGGTCTTTTCATCCATCTCAAAGAATTCAAAAAAAGTTGCTGAACTGGTTGCGGGGAAAAAAGGAGGATTTGATGGCACGTTGTATTTTGCGCCACTCGCGTCCGAGCGTGCGGTGCTCTCTCGCAAACAACGAGATCTTGGCGTTGTGCTTGTTGATATGGGATTTGATACAACCGGCATTGTGGTGTATCAGGATGGAAGATTGGTAACCGCCAAGGTTCTTCCGGTGGGGTCTGGTAATATCAGCAATGACATTGCACTTGGTCTCAAATGTTCTGTTGCGTCTGCCGAAAAATTGAAACTGACACTTGGGTGCGCAGCCGCGCGAGATGTTTCTACTAAAGATCGTATTGAGATGGGTGATTTTGAAGAGGGGCGTTCGGGACAAGTGTCAAAGAAGTTTGTAGCTGAAATCATAGAATCACGCGTGCGAGAAATATTTGAACTTATTAACAGCGAACTCAAGATGGTCGGTCTCGCGGGGAAACTTCCAGCGGGTGCGGTTATTACTGGCGGTGGGTCAAAACTAAGAGGTATGGTGGATATTGCTCGAGAGGAACTGCGTATCGATGCTAAGATTGGTATGCCAAACATAGAGGAGTGTGAGCTTTCCAACGCGCAATTGGCTCAACTCGTAGACGATCCCGATATGTCCGTTGCTTTTGGTTTATTGCTATCGCGCGCTGATGTTTTTAAGAAAAACAGTGAATTTGTATCTGGTGGATCATGGGTGTCGCGCTTCTTGCGTACGTTGTGGGCTTCTTAATTGAGTATGGCTACAAAAAAAAGAAAAAATACTCCAAAACACTCTCATCAATCCCACGCGCGTGGGCGTGCTGACATGCCCAAGGTTGTTTCTCATATAAAGCTAAAGCAGTCTATACACCCACATAGTACCGGAGCTACCAAAATAAAAGTGGTTGGCGTGGGAGGATGTGGAGGAAATGCGATTACTCGCATGTATGACTATTTCCCCAAGGGGGTTGATCTTATTGCTATAAATACCGATGTCCAAGACCTTGAGTCGTGTCGAGCAAAAAAGAAGTTATACATTGGTAAACAAACAACGCATGGACGAGGAGCGGGTATGAACCCTGAGCTCGGGCGCGCGGCCGCCGAAGAAAGTCGAGAAGAAATTGCCGCCGCACTCTCTGGGGCCGATATGGTGTTTCTCACCGCGGGGTTTGGTGGAGGAACAGGAAGCGGCGCGACGCCTGTGATCGCGGAAATCGCGCAAGACATGGGAATTCTCACCGCCGCCGTGGTTACCAAGCCATTCTCATTTGAAGGCAAACAGCGATCTGATATCGCGCTTGAAGCACTCGCTAAATTAAAAGATCGTGTTGACACCTATATCACCATCGCCAATGATCGCATTTTTTCTGTCATAGAAAAAGAAACATCTTTAAATAAAGCGTTTGAAGCAATTGATGAGGTTCTTAAGAATGCGGTGCTTGGCGTTGCTGAACTCATCATCGCCCCCGGTATTATCAATGTTGATTTTGCTGATATAAAAACAATCATTCAAGGATCGGGAGCATCTATTATTGGCGTTGGTGTGGCGCAGGGGAAAGAGCGGGCAATCACCGCGGCAAACACCGCGCTTAACTCACCGTTGTTAGATACCTCTATTGATGGTGCGCGTGGTGTTCTTTTTGCTGTATCTGGTTTGCGCGACATAACCATGAACGAAGTTAACGAAATTGCTCGACTTGTTTCTGATCACGTTGATTCGTCGGCAAAAATTATTTTTGGCACATACTATGATCGTAAGCTCAGTAAGGGACAGCTTAAAGTAACGTTAATCGCAACTGGTTTTGGGCAAGCGTTTGGAAGAAATTCATCTCTCTTTTCCGATTTTTCATCATTTTCTCGGGGACCGACGGTGTTTGAGAGTGGTCTTATAGTAGAAACCAAAACCGTTGCCTCGCCTCCTCCGAAAGAAGAAAAAGATCGACCCCCTAAAACCGAGCCACCAGAAACGACAGAACCAGAAGAAGAGGATCGTCAGTGGGATATTCCCACCTTCTTGCGAAAAAAGGGTCGCAAGAAATAAAAGCTTTTTACAAATTCATTTGATCGTTCGGAACCCAGTCGATACGCACCGCTATAGTGCGTATCGTACAGAGATTCGCTGGTGATTCTCAGTTTGTCTATTCTTTTTATCAACATAACGCACCATATTCTCATGATTACACACATCCTAAAGCGCAACGGTACAAAAGTCCCCTTTGATTCAAAAAAAATAGCCACTGCTATCTTCAAAGCATCCTCGGCGGTGGGCAATCCCGATTGGGAAAAAGCGGAAAGCTTAACCGCGACCATTGTATCCCAGTTGGAGTCCTCTATAAAAAAAGGGAGCATTCCCACCGTTGAGCAGGTACAGGATGTTATTGAGCATACCCTTATTGAAGGGGGGCTTGCCAAGGTAGCAAAGGCGTACATCCTCTACCGCCAACACCGCGCTCAACTTCGACAAGAAAAAGCACAGGTACTCAATAAAAGTGAGATTGACGACGTTGATAAGAAGTTCGACGTAAACGCGTTACGAGTGCTGGTCGCGCGTTACTTACGCAAAGATGACGAGGGACGTGTTATTGAATCTCCCAAAGAACTTTTTACTCGCGTTGCGGTTCACGGCATGTTGCCATCGCTTTTTTACGATACAAAAGTATTTAAAAAATCAGGAAAGAAAAATCCGGAGTTTCCCATTGATGGGTCGTTCGACTCTGTTGCCTCGGAGGGTAAATTATATATCGGATCATACGCGCTTAATAGGTACCACTTGCAAGCAGTACACCGTTTGTATCATCGCTTTGCGCGCAATGGCCAGATGAAAGTATCGTGGAAAGAATTTGTGGCGCTTATTAAAAACGGATCGTTTGATAAATACGAAAAAGAAGTTGCTGAATACTACGATCTTATGGTTTCGCGCAAGTTTATGCCCAATACACCAGCAATAGCAAATTTTGGAAACCCGCTTGGAATGGGAAGTGCGTGTTTTGTATTGGATGTTCCCGACGATATTGGTGGTATTATGGATTCTCTCAAGTCCGCCTCTATTATTTTTAAAGAAGGAGGTGGCGTGGGGTACAATTTCTCAAAACTGAGACCCGAAGGAGATATCGTAAAATCAACTGGTGGTGTTGCATCTGGTCCTATTAGTTTTATGACGATGTACGACAATATGACCGATGTTATCAAGCAAGGAGGTATTCGTCGTGGCGCGAATATGGGTATTTTAAATTCTAATCACCCAGACATCGCAAAATTCATTAAAGCAAAAGAAGGAAATAAAGCGTTGCGGAACTTCAACATCTCCGTGTTACTTATGGATGATTTTTGGAAATACTACGAAAAGAAAGAGCCCTATCCATTGGTAAATCCGCGTACAAAAAAAGTTTCCGCGTATATTGATCCACGGCAGCTGTTTGATATGCTCGCGTATCAGGCATGGGAGTCAGCCGAGCCCGGTATTATTTTCTATGATCGCGTCAACGAGTACAATCCATTTTTCAAACACTTGGGGCCGATTGTAACTACCAATCCATGCGGAGAAGTGCTCCTCTATCCATTTGAGTCGTGCAATTTAGGATCACTTAACGTGTGGGCGTTTGTTAAAAAGCACAACGGTGGCAAAGCGGTGATTGATTGGGACGAGCTAAACCGCGCGATTGCGATCGCGACGAGATTTTTGGATAATGTCGTTGATATCAACAAATATCCGCTCAGAGAAATAGAAGAAATGGCCCTTTTTACTCGCAAAATTGGTTTGGGAGTCATGGGCATTGGAGATGTGTTGTATGAACTCGAACTTCCGTACAATGGCAAGGCAGGGCTTGATTTTATGGACGAACTTATGGAGTTTGTGGCATATCACTCGCACGCGCAATCAATTGCATTGGCAAAAACACGTGGAGCGCTTCCGTCGTTTGATCAGTCATTCTATAAAGAGGGGAGGTTGCCGTTTTCTGGTTTTCACGATAAGAAAAGTTGGCACTTTGATTGGACAGCGCTTTCTCGCGACGTAAAGAAGGTGGGAATTAGGAATGGATACACCACCGTTATAGCGCCTACAGGATCTATCTCAATGCTTGCAGGGTGTTCCTCGGGCATCGAACCAGTATATAGCTTGGTGTTTGAAAAGCGCGTAACTGTTGGCAACTTCTACTATGTTGATCCGGTATTTGAACACCGAATGCAAAAAGAAGGTCTTATGGACGATGAGCTTATAAAAGATGTGGTTGCTCATTCAGGAAGCATCGCTCACCTTCCTTATATTCCCGAGAAAATAAAGCGCACGTTCGTAACGGCACATGATATTACACCAGCCGACCACATCAGAGCACTTGCGACGTTTCAAAAATGGACCGACTCGTCCATATCAAAAACAAATAATTTCCCTTCAGACGCGACCGTGGATGATGTCAAAGAAGCATACGTGCTTGCGTATAAACTTGGATGTAAAGATGTCACCGTATATCGCGATGGGTCAATTGTCAGCCAGGTGCTTGTTTCGGGGGACAAAGATAAGAAAGATAAATCAAAGAAAGATAAAGACAAGGATGATAGCGATCTTGTGTCTCTTAAAGATGAAAAGGCAAAGGGGCTCGCGGTGTACAAAGAGGCCGCGGCTAACGATGATAGCCAAGGGACGCTCGATCTCTCTCCGACACTTACTTCATCAACGCCAGAAAAGGCGGGCGGCGATGATCCCAACGGAGGAACCGACTTCAATGGAACCGTTAAGTGCAAACTGTGTAGCTTGTAGAGGTTAACCAAACAACAAAAAACTCACCACCAACAACGAAGAAGATTTTGTAGGGTGTGTTTTCTGCTTTTGTTTGTTATTGTACGCTCTTGGCGAGAGAGAACGTAGCATGTCTCTCTTCTCCGTCAATGGTGGATTTGGATGGACGCGGTACGAAACCCTCCTTTGTTCTACGAGCTTCGGAGGGCATAGTACTATATACGTCCTTCGGTTAAGGATTAGTAGTTAATGATTTCTTCTGCTAATATTTTTGACCCCTTTTTTCACGATCGTGAAAAAAGGGGTCAAATATGGTAGTTACGTTCTCTCACTACTCACTATCCACTAATCACTGTTCGTTGCTGTTGTTCGTTTGATTTTTATCGTTTCAAGTGGTATTATCGTGGCCAATGAATAGATCAAAAACGATTTTGTTTCTCGTTATTCTTTGTGTCGTTACTATTATCGGCGCTCTCTTTATTGTTCAGAGCGACAAACTTAATCCAATTCCAGGAAAAAAATGGCTCAACGAACACATGCCGTGGAAACTAGGGCTTGATCTTGTTGGGGGCGCTCATCTTACTTACAAGATTGATATGTCCCAGGTGCCCGATGCTAATCGGCAAGAAACAGCCGCTGGGCTTCGAGATGTTATTGAAAAACGCATCAATCTTTTTGGTGTTCGCGAGCCACAAGTAGTAATCTCTCAAAGCGGAGGGGATTATTATCTTATTATAGAGCTTGCCGGCGTTTCTGATGTTAGTAAAGCTATTGATGAAATTGGGCTTACTCCATACCTTGATTTTAGAGCCGTTCAAGGCGAAGGAGATAAGGCAGTGTATGTGCCCACAGCGCTCAATGGAAAGTATATAAAGCGCGCGACGCTTGAGTTTAATCAGACAACAGCGGAGGCGCAGGTTGCTTTGGAATTTACCACCGAAGGAGGAAAACTTTTTGAGCAAATTACCGAACAAAATGTCGGCAAGGTGGTGGGCATCTTTCTAGATAACCAACCTATTAGTGAACCAGTGGTAAGAGAAAAGATTTCCGGGGGCAAGGCCGTTATTTCGGGAAATTTTACCGCAAAGACCGCAAAAGAACTCGTGCAACGATTTAACGCCGGGGCACTTCCAGCTCCCATTGCGCTTGAAAGTCAGCAGACCGTTGGCGCGAGTTTGGGTCGCGACTCACTCAATAAATCATTACTTGCGGGACTCATTGGCACGCTCGTTATTATGCTGTTTATGATCTCGTATTATCGATTTAATGGTGTGTTGGCGTCTATCGCGCTCGCGGTGTACATAGTGTTTTCTCTCATTTTCTTTAAAATTTTTGTTACCTTGTCTTTGGCGGGCATTGCGGGGTTCCTGCTTTCTATTGGTATGGCCGTTGACGCGAACATCCTTATCTTTGAACGCACGAAGGAAGAGCTTAAACGAGGACTTGCCAAAGGTCTTGCTATTAAAGAAGGATTCCGTCGCGCGTGGCCATCTATTCGTGATTCAAACGTAAGCACCATGATTACCACGTTCATTCTCTTTAACTTTACCTCAAGTTTTGTCAAAGGATTAGCGCTCACACTTTTTATTGGTGTGGTCATTAGCATGTTTACCGCTATTACCGTAACGCGTAATCTTATGCGCGTGTTTGTTAAAGAGGCAATTCACTAATATATGATGAACATCATAGGACACAAAAAAATATATCTCTCTTTCTCGGTCGTACTGGTTATCGTAAGTATAGTGGCAATTGCCGTGTTTGGTCTCAAGGCAGGGATTGATTTTACAGGGGGAGCTCTTTGGCAGATTCGTTTTTCTGATCCTGCGGTGAGTGAGCAATCAGTCGTTGATTATCTTAAAAACAAAAGCAATATCGAGGCAGTTGCGTATCGTGAAACATCATCTCGTTCCCTGTTAATTAAAATGCAAAACGTGGATGAGATACGCCATCAGGAATTGCTTAAAGAATTTACTAGGACGTTTGGATCAGTGGAGGAACTTCGTTTTGAAGCGATTGGCCCAGCGGTTGGCGATCAACTGCGCTCAAAAGCTCTCTGGGCTATTGTGCTTGTGCTTTTGGGGATCTCTGTGTATATCGCCATTTCATTTCGTAAAGTATCATTTCCTGTTGCTTCGTGGAAATATGGGACTGCGACTCTTATCGCATTACTTCACGATGTAATCGTACCCACTGGCGTTATTGCGTTGTTGGGGTATCTAAAGGGTGTTGAAATGGATTCGAACTTTATCGTCGCGCTCTTGGTTATTATGGGTTTTTCGGTTCATGACACGATTGTTGTTTTTGATCGTATTCGTGAGAATTTATTGAGCCGCAGAAACCAGCCATTCGAAGAAGTGGTCAACGAAAGTGTTAACCAAACTATGGCGCGTTCAATAAATACCTCGCTAACACTGTTCTTGATGCTTCTGGTAATGCTTATAGTGGGGGCTCCGTCTCTGCGGTACTTTACTCTTGTCTTGCTTATAGGGACTGTTATTGGAACATACTCGTCTATCTTCATCGCGAGCCCGCTATTGACTATTTGGTATAATTTTGGTAGAAATAAGAAGACAACAAAATAGAGCCCTCAAACACCCCTACCAGAGGGAGGGTGGGAGGGTTTTATAAAAACGTTTCTATTGTATGCTTAAACAATTACTCGATGAACTAGTGCCGCGCGCACTTGCAGGTCGTCAAAAAGAAGTTATCGTCCAGCGCTTTGGTATTGGAGGGGGAAAACCCAAAACATTGGCGCTTCTTGGAAAAAGATATGGTGTTACTCGTGAACGAGTGCGCCAAATTGAGGTTGCGGCACTTAAAGTATTGGAGAAACACGCGCAAGACAACGATCGTCTTTTGGGTATCTATAAAAAGAGTATAGATCATCTGGAAAGTGTTGGAGGGGTGCGCCGCGCCGACTTTCTTATCAACGATCTCAAATTTGTTTTGCGTGACCAGGCATTGAGTGAGCCCTATGTAGAATTGCTTTTTGGCATATTCCGCTCGCCAGAATTTTTTCTGGATAATAAAGAATTCCATGGTTTTTGGTATTTAAAACCGGACCACGTTAAAGAACTCAAGCGATTCATTGCGAAAGTTGCTCAGATTCTCAAAACAAAAAAAGAAGCCGTCATTGAACGCAAGAAATTTGACGAGTTATTTGCTCAAGCCGCTCGTCAGCACAAGATGAGTGATTTTATCGCTCTTAACTTTTTACTCAACTCAAAACTATTTGCGGTGAGCCCCTTTGGTGATACGGGACTTGTTTCGTGGCCGGAGATAAAACCGAAAACTGTTCGTGATAAATCATATCTCATCCTCAAGAAGCGTCGCTCTCCGCTCCATTTTCGTGATATCGCGCAAGAGATTAATAAGGTTCGCTTTGATAGTAAGAAAGCTCATCCCCAGACCGTGCACAATGAACTCATCAAAGATAAACGCTTTGTGCTCGTGGGGCGTGGGTTGTACTCACTCAAGGAGTTTGGTATTGAGGAAGGGACCGCTCGTGAGATTATTCATAAATTGCTCAAAAAAAATGGCCCATCGCATGTTGATCGCGTTGTCCAGCTGGTGAGTCAACAACGTGTGCTAAAACACAATACGATCGTGCTCAATCTTCAGAACAAGAAGTATTTCAAGCGTCTCTCTGATGGACGATATTACATTGCCTAAAAACACTCATCCCGCCCTTTTCGTAATACCAAAAGGGCGGGATTTGTTTTAGGGGCATTTTTTGTGTACTATTACCATAAAGGGATATGAATGATTTAGTACAACTCACCACTTCAAGCGCCTTTAACAGTATTGCCACTGTGCTGTGGTTTGTGGTGCCGCTTTTTCTATTTGCGATGTGGTGGGAAATTCGATTGATGGCACGACGAGCCGCTTTTGTATCAAAAATTGAATGGCTTATGTATGAGATTCGTGTTCCGCGCGAATCTATGAAATCTATCAAATCAATGGAGCAGGTTTTTGCGAGCTTGTATGGAATGTACTCGTTTGGCATAAAACCGTTGGATAAATATCTTGATGGAAAGGTAGAAATTTGGATGTCGTTTGAATTAGTGGGACGAGGAGGGGGTATTTCATTCTATGCGCGCATTCCCAAAACACATAAAAATCTCTTTGAATCGGCAATCTATGCCCAATATCCTGACGCCGAGCTCATACTCTCGCAGGATTACACACAAGAACTTCCTCGACACCTTCCTAACGATGCGTGGGATTTATGGGGGACAGGATTTTCGCTCGTAAAAAAACACCCCTATCCACTTCGTACGTACTCGTACTTTGAAGACGCACCAAAAGAAGAAAAACGTATCGATCCTCTAGCAACCATCTTTGAGGCAATGTCAAAACTAAAAAGCGACGAGATGGTGTGGATACAACTTCTTTTTTCACCAACAGCATCACTTAAAGACGAAGGCCAAAACGAAATTAAAGCATTTATCGAAAAAAAGGGCGCAAGTGATGATCCAACGGCGAAAAATATGGCCATGTTTCGTATGACGCCGGGAGATCGGGAAGTTATAGAATCTATTGAGCGAAAATGTTCAAAACAAGTGTTTCAACTCTGCATGCGATTTGTGTATATAGACAATCGCAAAGAATTTACTGCACTTAACGTTGCTTCGGTCATGGGGGCGTTTCAGCAATTTAACGCAAACCATCTCAACGCGCTTAAGCCCGATCGACTAGTAACCGTTACCGGAGGCGTGCTTACACGTGTTTTTAAGTGGTATAAAAAATACAAATCACTTTCCAAAAAACGTAGAGTGTATGATCTTTATGTTCAGCGAAAGTTTGGATATTCGGGGCGATTGGTGGATGAAGATCTGCCAGTGGTGAGCATCGAAGAACTCGCGACATTGTTTCATTTTCCTACCAGTGTGGTAAAGGCCCCTAAATTGCAAGCGATTCAATCACGCACCTCAGAAGCGCCCGTAAATCTTCCATTGGGGGAATAATGTATATATGGCAAACGATAACGACATTTTGCTGTTTGGTTCAACTAATTTCCGCAATGAGGAGCGGAAATTTGGCATTAAAATCAGAGATCGCAGACAGCACATGTACATATTGGGAAAATCAGGCACGGGGAAAAGTACGTTGCTTTCCAATATGGCCATCTCAGATATTGTGGCGGGACGAGGGGTGTGCATTATTGATCCGCACGGCGAATTTGCCGAAGACGCGGTGCGTATGATTCCCGAACAACGCGTTGATGATGTTATTTATATTGATCCTTCAGACACGGCGTTCCCCATAGCGTTTAATCCTCTCGAACGAGTTGATTTTGAGCTACGACACTTGGTTGCTTCGGGTATCATGTCGGTGTTTAAGAAAATTTGGCCCGATGTGTGGAGCGCCCGTATGGAGTATATTCTCAATAACACCCTTCTCGCGCTATTGGAATATCCAAATTCAACGTTACTGGGGATCATGAAGATGTTTTCGGATAAAGAATACCGCAAGGGGATTGTGGAGAATCTACAAGACCCAGTGGTCCGCTCGTTTTGGGTAGATGAATACTCAAAATATTCACAAAAGTTTGAAACCGAAGCAGTCGCCGCCATTCAAAATAAAATTGGGCAATTTGTCTCAAATCCACTCATTCGCAATATCATCGGGCAAGTACATTCATCGTTTGATGTGCGCAAAGCAATGGACGAGGGGAAAATTCTCATTGTTAACTTGTCAAAAGGAAAAATAGGAGAAGACAACTCCGCGCTTTTGGGGGCGATGCTTATCACCAAAATTCAGTTGGCGGCAATGTCCCGCGTCAACATTCCTATGGAGGAGCGGAGAGATTTTTATCTCTATGTCGACGAATTTCAAAACTTCGCTACCGAATCGTTTGCAAACATTCTTTCTGAAGCGCGTAAATACCGCCTTTCGCTTGTCTTGGCGCACCAGTATATTGAACAACTTGATGATACCGTGCGTGCCGCTATATTTGGAAACGTTGGTACTATGATCGTGTTTCGTGTTGGCGCGATAGACGGCGAGGCGTTGGAAAAAGAATTCGCGCCGTCATTTTTAGCAAACGATTTTGTGAACCTTCCCAACTTCAACATATACGTCAATTTAATGATTGATGGTGTTTCGTCAAAACCATTTTCCGCGCGCACATTGTCACCACTTCACTTGCCTTCGGTTTCTCTTTTTGATACCATCCTCCAGGCGTCGCGGGAGAAATACGCGCTTCCACGGGCAAAAGTTGAAGAAAAAATTGCCTCGGAGTATATTAACGCTTCGGCAACCACGGTGTCTGAAACAGTACTTAGAAAAAATGAACGATCGCTTGACGAAGCGCTTCGTCCTAGAAATGGAGGTGGCCAGCGACACGAGAATACATCTCATGATAAAAAAGCACCCGCCGAACCGTCGGACGTAGTAAGTTTGCAAGAAATTATTCGTCAAGCATTATCACATAAATCGTCGGAAGGAGAACAATCAAAAAATAGCGAAGAGAAGGAAGACGAAAATAATCCTTAATCATTTACCATTGATTTTTGACGAAGGTTTTTCTGTCCCATATCCCGCCGTATAATCAATGGTTTTTTCACCTTCAGTCGTAAGTCGTAAGTTGTTTGTTGTTAGTTACCTACATCTATGCTTTCATATAACGAAGTCCGTCCAGGGCACATCATTGAATTTGAAAACTCAATTTATGAGGTCTTAGAGGCCAATTTTTTACGTATGCAACAGAGAAAGCCGGTTATGAAGGTGAAGCTTAAAGAAGTTATTACCGGCAAAGTCAAAGAGACATCGTTTCAAGGATCAGATGAGTTTCAGGAGGCCGATATTGATCGCAAACAGGTGCGTTTTCTCTATGAGAATCGTGGCCAGTATTGGTTTGATGAAGTGGGAAATCCTAAGAACAGATTTTCGCTCACGAGTGATCAACTGGGAATGTCGTCTCAGTTTCTCAAGGCCAATACCGAAGCCACCGCGCTTATGTGGAACGAAAAGTTAATTCGTATTCAACTTCCCATCAAAATGGATTTTGCGATTACCGAATGCCCCCCGGCGATTAAAGGGGATACTGCGTCTGGGGGATCAAAGCAGGTTACTATTGAAACAGGAGCCAAAGTCAATGTTCCATTCTTCATTGGAGAGGAGGATATTATTAGAATAAATACAGAAACCGGAGAATATGTTGAAAGAGTGGAGAAGGGAAAGTAGATGACTTGTAATTGGCAATTATTAATAATAACTAAAAACGGAGATGGAAGGCGCTTGAGAGAGCGCCTTTGCTTTTTAAAACGATGTGTTTATATTTTTTCAAATAACTAATTTCATCCCGAAAGCACTTGACAAAATAGCATATAATATGTTATAATCTGTTTGTTAAAAGCACGCTAAAATACTACTTGTGGAAGATGTTTGTATGCAGTTTTTGGGTCAATGTAGACATAACATATATGTTATGTGTCAAAAACTGCATACAAACGCTGAACTTCTTTAAGAGATGAGCTCGAGGAGGAGTGAAGCGCTACAAAACGGTCTGGGGTTCCGATGGGAGTCGGAACGAGGGGCCGGGGGAGGAAGATATGGCTAAGAATACTTCAATCGTGAGTGGGCTTGGGTTTGCCGCCAGCTTTTTCATCGCCCTTTTCAGGGCGGTCGAGCGGCTTGGTGGCACAATCGAGGACGTGTACAATGCCCTCAAGGACGGGTCGCCGCTCATTGACAAATGGGCTGGCGATATCGTGGAGGCTGGGCGGAAGGCGCGCAACATCATTCGCCTTGTTCTCCCCTCCGCTCTCACTCTGCCCCCTTGGGCAAAGGAGGTCGCAGAAAACCACGAAGAGCCCTTTGCCGGCAAGGACGTGGAGCTCGAGTTGATCGAGTTCTGCTCTGCCGGCGAGTCCTGCGTTAATGGCGAGGAGATGCTCAAGCGCTCTCTCGCCAAGACCTTCCCTGCGGGCAACCGGACATTCGAGCGTCTAGCTACCCATCCGGAACTCGTTCCGGAAGAGTGGCAGAAGTTCGTACTGATCTTCCCCGGTACGGTTCTGCTCGACGAGTACGGCAATCGCCACGTTCAGTGCCTGATCTTCCACGTTGGCCAGTGGTATCGGAACGACTATTGGCTCAGTAGCTACTTCAACTCCTGCTGCCGCGTCGTTGGATTCCGCAAGTAGTTTTCCCTTGGGACCTTGGAGTTCTTGCGCCTTGCCGCGCTTGACTCCTTGGTCCCTTTTAAATTTTCAACAAAACTGATATGGTGGAAACGGATATTAGGTTCGTATGCGTGCGGTTTGCCTACTGGTAGGCAGGGCTTTACGCGACCGAATTCTGAAATATGTGTAATGAGAGTGACGCCGGGTACGCCTTGCGTCAGGGAGTTTGCATATTTCCAAAAATAAAACAACTTGGTATGCGACGCTGGAGAATTACTCCGATAATTGTCGGAGGAGATTCCAAGCAATATTCAATCCCGAAAGTATTTAAGGGATGGTGGCATAGATGGTGTCGCATACATTTCTGCTCGACGAGAACGGCAATCGCAACGTTCAGTACCTGAACTTCAACGATGGCCAGTGGAATCGGAACGACAATTGGCTCAGTAACAACTTCAACTCCTACTGCCGCGTCGTTGGATTCCGAAAGTCGTTTTGTTTTCACCTCGCTTTCTGCGGGGAGTTTTTTATAAACTGCCTCAACCATCCTCCCAACATTTTACCAATTTCTTCTAAATCTTCCGAAAGCAAAACATATTTTTTATTGTCCAAAATTCCCATTTCCCAAGTCATTTGAACAAAAAATTTTAGAATATCCAACTTTATACTGGCTTTCTGCAGATACGGAAATTTTTGATCTTTGCTCAGATGTATAGCTGTAAAAACTAACTCTATTATTTCAATAAACAAATTATCAATCTTTTCTCCCAATGTGTATCTGGATTGTTTATGAAAATGATTTAGAAACTCATGCCATAACTTATACACACCAACCAGCTTCTGTATTATAGTCAGATTGTTGCGGGGGGGGGGTTAAAGAAAAATCTTTATGAAAATTATATTGAATCATAACTTTGAAGATATTATCAGTATTGATAATCTGCTTTTCGCCTGGAGGGAGTTTATCAGAGGAAAAAGAAACAAATCTGATGTCCAGTTATTTCAATTCCAACTGATGAATAATATTATATCACTTCGTAACGATCTTCAAAACAAAACCTACAAACACGGAGGATACGAACAATTCAAAATATCTGACCCTAAACCTCGAATTATCAGCAAAGCTCAAGTTAGAGACAGATTATTACACCATGCCATCTACAGAATCCTTTATCCCTTCTTTGATAAAACTTTCTCCCATACATCTTATTCTTGTCGTCTCAATAAAGGAACTCACAAGGCCATAAATCAACTCAGAAATTATTTTTATATAGTCAGCCAGAACAACACCAAAACCTGTTGGGCTCTCAAGTGTGATATCAGAAGGTTCTTTGACAATATAGACCATCAAATTCTTATCTCTACTCTCAAACAGTACATTCCAGACAAGGGTATTATCTGGCTTTTTGAAGAAATCATAAACAGTTTTCACTCAACAAAAGATGATGTTGGTCTTCCCCTTGGGAATCTCACTTCCCAGCTCTTTGTTAATGTCTATATGAACTCCTTTGATCAATATATAAAGCATATCCTCAGAGTGAAGTGTTACATCAGATACGCGGATGATTTTGTTGTTTTGTCGGAAAACAGGGATTATCTCATCAACCTCATCTCCCAAACATCCCATTTCCTCGAACATAACCTTAAACTTCATCTTCATTCCGGCAAGGTTTCTATAAAAGCATTATCTTCGGGCATCGACTTTCTTGGTTGGGTTTCCTTTCCTGACCACAGAATCCTGAGAACTTCCACAAAAAGAAAGATGATAAAAAAACTGCGGACTACTAACAGCTCTCAAGTTGTCAACTCCTATCTTGGATTGATAAAGCATGGAAATACATATAACCTTAGAAGAAATGTTTTCCAAAAATAAAAAAAATAAAAAAGTTCTCGTTGCGATGTCTGGAGGCGTGGATTCGTCTGTCGCGGCATTGCTTTTGCAAAAACAAGGATATCGAGTGATCGGCGGCTTTATTCGTGGGTACAATGTTGATGGCTGTCAAGATAAGGAGGGAGAGGATGCTCGACGGGTAGCCCAACACTTGGGTATTCCTTTTTATGTTTTTGATCTTGAAAAAGAATATAAACAGCGCGTGGTGTCGTATCTCTTAGATGGTTATAGAAAGGGCATCACGCCAAATCCCGATGTGGTGTGCAATAGCGCTATCAAATTCGGGCTGTTTTTTGATAAGGCCATAGAGTTGGGTGCCGATTATGTCGCCTCTGGGCACTATGCTCGTCTAAAAACAAAAGTTAGTTTTGGTAAGTGGTTGATACAAAAAGAGCATGCTCTCTACCAGGCAAATGACTTATCAAAAGATCAAACATATTTCTTGTGGCAGGTTCCGCGCGAGCGATTTGAAAAAATTCTCTTTCCTATTGGGCATCTGACCAAAAAGAAAGTGCGCGCTATTGCGCGCAAAGCTGGGATTCCAACGGCAGATAAAAAAGATTCACAGGGGGTGTGCTTTTTAGGAAAGTTTAAGTTTGATGAATTTCTCAAAAACAACATTCCCATTACTCATGGCGATATTATCGATATGCATGGCAAAAAAGTAGGTGAGCACGATGGGGTATGGTTTTATACTGTCGGTCAGAAGCATGGATTTTCAAACACAGCAGGAAAATCGTACTATGTGGTAAAAAAAGATATTACGCGTAATCAACTCATTGTCGCATATGAGGGTGATGAATGTTTGTATGGCAATGAGTGCGCTATCACTGATATTAATTGGCTTGATAGCGCTTCGCGTGCGACGTACGATCACAAACAACGCGTTAACTGTCTTGTTCGTGTGCGATATCGTCAACGACTTTTACGCGCAACGCTCGTTGGCGCGGGCTCAACGCAAAACGGCACTCTTTTGTTTGGTTCAAAAGAAAAATTGTTTCCCGCGTCTGGGCAATCGGCGGTGTTTTATTCTCACTGGGGACGTGCGTTAGGGGGAGGGGTTATTCAATAGTGAGTAGTGATCAGTGGTTAGTGGAAAGCAGAAAAAATCATTAAAGATGAGTATAGGAGAGCTTTCCACATCTCACTTTTCACTCTATACTTATTTCATGATTGTCGTTTTTACCGGAAATGGGAAAGGAAAAACTACCGCAACATTAGGGCAAATGATGCGCGCGGTGGGGCAGGGCAAACGTGTTATTATGTTTCAGTTTATAAAGGGTCCCTGGATTTCTGGTGAGCATAAGTTTTTAGACAAGTATTCAAAATTTAAGAAAGCATTTGAAATTCGTCGTGGGGGAAAAGGGTTCGTGGGTATTTTAGGAGATAAACTCCCTTTTTCTGTTCATAAAAAAGCGGCCAAAGAGACACTTAAAAAAGCTGCTTTGGCTATTCAGTCAAAAAAATGGGACATAGTCGCGCTTGATGAAGTAAATGTCGCGGTGACGTTGAAACTGCTACGAGTAGCTGAGGTGCTTAGAGTTATTCGTCGTGAACCGCAACATATGATTGTGGTATTATCAGGAAGAGGAGCTCCGGCGAGCTTCATAAAACGAGCTGATCTTGCAACCGAAATGAAAGAACTAAAACATCCCTTTACCAAAGGAAAAAAAGCGTTAGTAGGATTTGAGTTTTGATTATGATATTACCATCACGGAATGAAATAGTGCTTATAATAAAAAGCTTTGGTATTAAGCCCAAGCGCATCCAACGGCTTGTTACTAGTGGGAACATCGCGTTTTATATACAAACCTCAAAAGAAAAATATTTCTTACGTTTATGTCCCGATGGGCATCGATGGCGTAGCAAGAAAGAAATCAAAGCTGAAATAGAGTTATTAGCGTATTTACATAAAAAAGGACTTCCTGTTGAAGTTCCCCTTTCTAATAAATGTGGTGAGCGTGTCATTTTTTGGAATAATCATTTTGGATACATACGAAAATTTGTGAAAGGAAAAGAAAAGCTCAATCCGACTGTTTCTGATGTTAGACGATTTGGAGAATTATTAGGGCGATTTCACACTGCCATCAAAAGATTTAAAACAACTCACGCACGTACTCATGTATTTGACGTACCAACAACAGTCCGTCACTTTAAGGAAGATGTTTATGATATAGAAAAGAGTGGTGGGCCGAAACGACGCGCATTTGTTATTATGTATAAGCGATTTTTAAAAACTCTTTACTTTTCATCCTCTCTTCCCATGGGAACCATTCATGAAGATCTTGGTAAGCGACATATTCTATGGAACAAAGATCGCATCGTACAAATAATTGATTTTGACCGCGCTTATTATGGGCCTTTGATCTTAGATGTCGGCCAAGCGTGTCGCGGGTGGTGTTTTGATAGCAATTGGAGACGATGGAATAATACGCGTTTTAAAGCGCTTATGGAGGAATATTTCAAACATAGAGTTTTAACCGCTGGAGAACGGAAAAGTCTTATTTCTGCAATACAATTTGCGATATTAGAGCGCTCTCTTGCGTTTGCGCTCCACTATGTGTATGGAAACCGAGATGCCACAGAATGGAACAAAGCACTCGATGGATTGTTTGTCCAAATGTCTCAGATAGAATATAATAAAATAATGATATCAACTACTATAAAAACTCTATAAAATATATGGAACGACCGTTTGAACAACCAAAAGAAAAAACAGCCTCTCAGATAAATATTGAACAACACAATCCTCGTGTTTGGGGACGTCTTAGTCGGCTTTCTGTAGAAGATCAAGACCAAGAATGGTTTCGATTGACCCAAAAACATCTTAGAGAGTTTAAGGCGCAGGAAACAAACACTCCTGAGTTTGCTGAAGACGAGGATGCGCTGGTGGCGTTAAATCATCTGGGGTTGGATCTTGTTGCTCCATTGGACCCCGCGATGCCTCAGCGCGGTTTTTTACGTTCTCCCGAGAAACGTTTGCAGAAATTAGAGTGTTTTGGTGATGCTGTTGAGCATGTTGTCCAGGAAATTGAACATCATCGAAAAGAAACAAACGAGCCGTTTTATATATTAGTGAGTGGTATTGGATCTTCTGGTAAAGCAACGATGCGTAAAGCATTCGCAAAAGAACTTGAAGCTCGTATGTCTCAGTTGCGAGTCGTGTCATTTGATCGCGATTATGACAAAATATTTCCTCCGCGTGTTTCGGCAGATGTCTATGTTGTTGAGGATGTCCACGGTTTAGATGAACAACGAGAAGAAAATGGAACATATACTCGAATTGACGGATCAGACGGTGCTCCCGATGGTTATCAATTTGTCGTGTATGTATTGCCATCTCGTGGAACGTATAAAAGATCTCTTCTAAGTCGTGGTGTTGGATGGATACGAAGAGGGAAGGTTGATCTAACGCAGGTGGACCCGTCTTCCGATGAGGGACAGGCTGATAGAAAGAAAAAGATTATACATGCAGCCGCGCAAAAACTTGATCATATGGCGGAGGTGGGGAGCGAATGGTTTAAAGAACAACTTCGTGTTTTGCGATATATAAAACGCAAAGGAGTTCCTATTATGATGGTAGATCCAACAAAAGTTATGGGAGCTTTTTATGGACTTAAAGAAGATCCTGCGTTATCCACAAAAGATTTTGAGACAGCACTTACTGAAATAATTGGTGATTAATAGTGTCTATTGGTTTGATTATGACGCTAAGCCAAAAAGCATTTTGGGTTTTTGTTCTGTTTATTGTAGGAGTATTACTTCAACAGATCGGCGCGCGCGCCGTTTTTGTTTATATAGTGGTAGCGGGGGGCATTCTTTGCGCGTGTGTTTTTTGGGCGGCAGAGTGGGGCGCGAGAGCGCTCTTTTTTGTCCCGTTAATTGTTATAGTGTTGGTGGGTTTTTGGTACGCGCAGTGGAGGGAGCGCTATCTTTTTGATACACAGTCAAAAGTGGCGCATTCGTTGAATGCTCGAGTCCAGGGAGTTATTATTGCCTCTCCGCGCGTCAGCGATAAATCTACTCGCGTCATAGTGAGACAAAAAGAAGGAGGAATCGTGGCGGCGTATACAGAGCCATATCGGTCGTTGTCGTATGGGGATAGTATTACGCTCATGGGTGATCTAACGCCATTAGATGAGGCAAGTTCTTATCTATCGCTATCTGGGGTCGGAGGGATTATGCCTTTTGCTACCATCGTGTCTCATCAGAGTGGCCAATGGAGTATTGCTCGCGATCTGTTTGCTTTTCGTGCTTATTTTTCTCACGCATTGTTACGCGTATTGCCTCGGCAAGAGGCGGCATTAGCGGCGGGGTTGTTGCTTGGAAAAGATAGCGCGGGATTTTCCGCGTTGTTTAAAGACGCGATGAAGAATAGTGGGACGACACATCTGGTGGCTCTCTCTGGGTATAATATTACTATTGTAGTCGCTGTGATATGGGCGTTTTTTGGTCTGATATTCAAACGGCGTATAGCAAGTATCACTGTTGTGTGTGGAGTGGTATTGTTTGTTGTTATGACTGGCGCCGAAAGTTCCGTGGTGCGCGCGGCGCTCATGGGGATTCTCTCGATTGGGGCGTATATGTGGTCGCGAGTGTATAGTTTTTCTCAAAGTGTTGTAGTGGCGGCGTTTTGTATGGTTCTCTACAATCCTCTCATTATCACGCACGATATTGGATGTATTCTTTCGTTCCTCTCTCTTTTTGGTATGGGTGTTATTGGTCCTCTGTGTGACCAGATGGTTGTAGGCGCTCATATTGCCATACGCTTTGTGGTACATATATTATCTCAAACCGTGGGAGCGCAAATGGCGGTGTTTCCTGTTTTAGCGTCGGTGTTTAAAACGATTTCGGTATGGAGCATTCTTTCTAATATGCTTGTTTTGCCGCTCGTTCCTTTTGCTATGATGTTTTCTTTTTGTGCCGGATGCGTGCGCATCCTTCTTCCTTTCCTCGGGGTCTTTTTTGGGGCAATAGCTTTTTTGCCGTTACGATATATGAGCGCGGTTATTATCTTTTTTGGATCGGAGGGGTCGTATTCGTTATCGTGGTCGTGGGTTGCAACGGTTGTGTATTACATGGCACTCATAGGCGGTACGTTTTTATTGTATAGGTATTTAACTAAACGTGGGTATGAACTCTAAACGAGATTTTTTTATTACATGGGGAGTGCTCATCGCGTTATTGTGCGCGGTTATTTTTGTGTATGGATATAACTTATTTCCTCGTTCGTTTAGTGGCGCGTACTTTCTTGATGTTGGGCAGGCCGACGCGAACATTATTGCGTCTGATAATGTGGTGGTTGCTGTTGATGTTGGACGTGATGGGTCGGTGCTCGATGTTTTTGATCGTATTACGCCGTGGGGAGAAAAACGCGTTGATATGGTTGTACTTTCTCATCTGGATCGTGATCACGTTGGGGGCCTATTCCACTTGCTGAGGGTGTATCGTGTTGGCGTGGTGGTATGGAATGGGGACAAAACCGATCTGTACGACGAAGTTTTAGCTGCGACCAATACCGCGCATGTTCCCTTGGTAGCTCTTTATGCTGGGAGTGTTATTTCGTGGGGGAGTGATAATCGTATGACCGTATTGTGGCCAACACGTGAATATCTTTCAAAAAAACATACCGACAACGACGCATCGCTCATTATTCGCTATGAGCACGAGAGACAAAAGATTCTTTTTGCGGGTGATATTACTAGTACACTAGATACGCGCTTAACAGGGGATTTATCGGCTCAGATTTTGAAAGTGGCGCATCATGGATCGGCATACGCGTCATCATATTCTTTTTTGGAACAGGTGCGTCCACTACTTGCGATTATTGAGGTTGGGAAAAACAGCTATGGACATCCTGCGTCAAGCACTTTGGAGCGTATCTCTCGCGTGGGGGCGCGCCTATTACGTACCGATCGAGAAGGAACTATGCGCGTTACCTGGGATAATGGGGCATTGGTGGTGTCTCGGGTACGATAATATTATTTGCAGAAAGCTCTTTTTTTGTGTATCGTAATGCGTATGAAACAAACGTGGATCGTTGATACCGCACATCGCACGGGCCAAGAGGTTGAGCTTTTTGGATGGGTTGATAATCGGCGCGATCACGGAAAGATTATCTTTATTGATCTTCGCGACAGAAGCGGGATATGCCAGGTTGTTTTTGGTCCTTGGAGTGGAGAGGCGCTTTATGCTGCCGCGCAGGAATTGCGTAACGAATGGGTTGTGCGCGTGAGTGGCCTGGTGAAAGATCGCCCAGATAATTTAGTAAATGAAAATCTTCCAACGGGAAAAATAGAAATAGAAGCGCGGGATATGGTTGTCTTAGGAAAATCTCAAACGCCTCCTTTTGACGTGAGTGGTGATGGACGAGACATCAATGAAGAAACACGAATGGAATTTCGATACCTTGATCTGAGGCGTCCTCGTATGCGGGACAACATTATATTGCGACACAAGGTCGCCACGCTCGCGCGAGAGTATCTCAATCGCAATGGCTTTGTTGAAATTGAGACACCCACCCTTACTAAAACATCTCCCGAGGGCGCGCGTGACTTTTTGGTGCCGTCGCGATTTTATCCCGGGAAATTCTACGCGCTCCCACAGGCGCCGCAACAATATAAACAACTACTGATGATTGCTGGATTTGAACGATATTATCAACTCGCTCACGCGTTTCGCGATGAGGACTTGCGAGGTGATAGACAATTTGAACATACACAAATTGATTTGGAGATGTCATTTGTTTCCGAAAAAGACGTGCGTGATATGGTTGAGGGGATGATGATACACATTGCCGAGTCGTGTGGAAAAAAGGTAACCACAAAGCCATTCCCCGTCTTTACTCACGAAGAAGCGCTCAAACAGTTTGGCGCGGACAAGTTTGATATACGTCAAAACAAGGAAGATCCAAACGAATTGGCGTTCGCGTGGGTTGTTGACTTTCCGCTGTTTGAGTTTGATGAGGACGAAAAGCGTTACACGTTTGCTCACAATCCGTTTTCCGCTCCAAAGCCAGAACATATTGATCAGCTAATGAAAGGAGAGCGTTTAGGCGAACTGCGAGCATGTCAATACGATTTGGTGTGTAATGGATATGAAATGGCTTCTGGCGGCGTGCGCATCTCAAACCCCACTGTGCAAAAAAAGGTGTTTGAAATTATGGGGCTTTCTCCGCAAGAAGTTGATGAACGATTTGGTCATCTTATTCGAGCGTATGAGTACGGCGCTCCGCCTCACGCGGGAATGGCGCCCGGACTTGATCGGTTGGTGATGGTTCTTGCCAACGAACCAAATATACGAGAAGTTATTGCGTTTCCGGTAAGTTCAAAGGGTCAAACATCGGTTATGGATGCTCCTTCTTTGGCAAACGAAAGACAACTGGGTGAGTTAGGATTAGAAATAAAAAAGAAAAAAGAATAATAAATTACCACTACAAAACAGTATGAAAGGATATGAATTCCCCGTGTTTAAAACAAAGGGACGAGGAGAGTCTAATCAGAAATTTTTACTAGATGATCTCGCGCAACGAAAACAATATTTTACTCTTAAAGCAGGGACTGAAATAGAGAAGTTAAAAGAATACTTAAGCAAAAACACTTTTGTCGCGTTTCTTATGGGAAAGAAAAATTCTGGCAAGGGAACGTACGCAAAAGCGTTTGCTGAAATCATTGGCTCCGATCGGGTTGCGCACATTTCCGTGGGAGATATTGTGCGTAGCGTGCACCATGCTATGGAGCAACCGGAGAGCAAAGAGGAATTACTAACGTATCTTCAAAAAAATTATCGTGGGGCGCTCTCACTTGAACAATCTCTTGACGCGCTCTTGGGGCGCTCTGCATCCAAGTTGCTTCCTACGGAATTGATTCTCGCGCTTTTACGTCGAGAGATTGATAAAGCGGAACATAAAGCGCTTTTTATTGATGGGTTTCCCCGCGATCTCGATCAAATTTCTTACTCAATGTACTTTAGAGATCTTATGGGATATCGTGATGATCCGGATTTTTTTGTATTTATTGATGTTCCCGAGAGCGTTGTTGATGAACGCATTCGTTATCGCGTGGTCTGTCCCGAGTGCCACACTCCACGAAATTTAAAACTTCTCAGAACAAAAGAGGTGGGGTACGACGCGACCACAAAAGAATTTTATCTTATGTGCGACAATCCCGCGTGTCACGGGACGCGTATGGTTCCCAAGGAGGGTGATAATCTTGGCATAGAAGTCATCCGTGATCGTATTGAGCTTGATAACACCGTTACGCGCTCGCTCATCGATTTTAACGGGGTGTCAAAAATATTTTTGCGAAACTCAGTTCCTGTGTCTGTTGCTGATCAAGAGGTTGATGATTATGAAATCACCCCCGCGTATGTGTATTCGGTAGATCCAGCAACTAACGCTGTTTCTGTGTCCGAGCAAAAGTGGTCAGTGAGCGATGAAAACGGCGTTTTATGCTACAGTTTGCTTCCTCCTCCCGTGGTGGTTTCATTAATCTGTCAGATGAGTAAGCAACTCGGGTTGTAGTTTTTGACTTTCGGTAGCGCACTTGTTACCATACCAGTGAGTCCTGCTAAAAGACTTTCGGACAAATAGTCTTTACTGGGAGGGCGCCCGTGCCTTTGCCTGTGGGTAGAGGCAGAGCCCACCCACTTGCCTACTTAGGCGAAAAGTCTTGACCGCAGGGCTCTTTCGTGTATAGTATAGCTACTGTCTTTTGGTATTATTTTATGAAACAGTGTTCTATTTGTGGAAAAGGATCGCGGATGGGAGGAACGCGCAAGAAATTGCGTGGTAAATATAATCCAGTTAACTGGTCTCGTAAGTATCCCAACCTGCAGACAATGAAAGACGCTCATGGAAAGCGTGTTGTTGCGTGTACGTCGTGCATCAAAAAACAATCAAAAGGAAAATAATATTACTATATGAAATCCTCTTTTTCAGCGAAGAGGATTTTTGTTATATGAAATTTTGAGGTATACTGGCGGTGGTTGTTGATCGGGCTGTCGTATAATGGTAGTACGCGAGGCTGGGGGTCTTGTAGCCGGGGTTCGATTCCCCGCAGCCCGAACGAAAACAAAACTTCTCCGAATGGAGGGGTTTTATTTTTGTCTGGGTTCAAGAGAATTGAATCAGGAAGGGGTCGGGAAACTAGCAGTTTCCCGTATAGTCCGCCTCAGGCGGAAAAACTGAGGGTTTTGAAAGAGTCCCGAATGTATATGAGGGACGACGTGAGATTCCCCGCAGCCCGACAAGCGCAAGCTCGTCCTGAGCTTGTCGAAGGACAAAAATAGTGATTAGCCCTCCTACGTCCGCCAAGGGCGGACTACGGAAGGGCACGTGGAACGAGCTATAGGATGTGGTTAAGGATTAAGGATCAAAGATGAATGATCGTCTGTTTCTCTTTCCATTTTCTCCCTTCCCCTTTATACTTATCTTATATGCCCCAACATGATCTAAAGCAGAGCATTATCGCGCACATTGAACGGGGAAGTACTAAAGAGCAAATTATAAGCGATTGTATTTTTGCCGGCTTTTCATACAAAGATATTATTCAGACGTTTTCCGAACTTGATCGAGAAGGTAAAATACCTGCTTATTTTCTAACTGGAAAGTATCCAAGAAGCTCTTATGTACAACATGTTTCACGCGTGAGTGACCGCATTACTTCCGAAGATCATGCTCCGACCCCCGCATTTTTTTCTTTTATCTCATCTCATCGAGTGCTTGTCATTGTTTCACTCGTGGTGATTATTATTGGCATAGGGGGCGGCGTCGCTTGGTGGCGCTCCATAACCCATTCTCCTCAACAGGTAGTGCGCCGAGCGCTCTTTTCACTCCTCAATACGTCCTCATATGAGTATGTCGGGCATGCTTCTGGCGTAGTAGCGCATACAGAGGAAAAAACAAAACTTCTTTGGGACAACGTACTTTTTTCCAGTGGACCCATTTCTCTTTCGGCGTACGGCGTTGTACAAACAATTCCTGATTACTCACATTCTGTTTTGTTCTCATTTTTTAACGGGGAATTATTAAGCACAAGCACGTTGTTGTGGGAGGGTACGTTTATAAAACCATACGCGTCATCAGGTCTTTTTATAAAACTTTCAGATCGCTTTCTCCTTCCTACGTCGTCCGATTTTACTATTGCTCAAAAATCACTGGGGAGGTGGGTGGCACTATCTACTTCCACGCACGATACTGGATTTCTTGCTCCTGTCTCATCGCGGCGATTTTTCGATGGGGTGATGGGCGAGGCGTCGTATAACTCTTTTGCTTCTCTAAAAACCGCACCGCTTGAAGTTGTATATGAAGGAGATGCGCGCGAAAACAATACTTCTTTTTCTCGCTACGGTGTTACTCTTTCTCCCGCGTGGGAGGATGCGTTTTTTGACTATTGTCAGAACGTAGCGCGTACGCCTCTGTGCGATTCAATAAAAACGATTCTTGATCAGTCGCGTATGTCTATATGGATTGTTCCTTCCACGCAAATAGTGTATCGTATGGTTCTGATCCCCATCGCGGGATCACTGGTGTTGGGCGATTGGTCCGTAGCTTCCATCTCTTTGACCATGGGGAATATTAACCATACAAAAATTATTCAAGCGCCCTCCCCGTCGTTTTCCATTGAACAAATAAAATCATTTGCGCGCGATACGTTAAATCAATAAATAAAATTACTATATGTCAGAAGGTGTTTTGGTGCTTTTCCAGTTAGTCATCCTTATTTTTTCCGTCATTGTTCATGAGGTTATGCATGGATTGGTCGCGTATTGGTTGGGAGACACAACCGCAAAAGACGCGGGGCGACTAACACTCAATCCATTGGCGCACATCGATCCTTTTGGATCAGTGCTCTTGCCGCTCGGGCTCTATATGCTTTCGGGGGGTGGTTTTGTGCTTGGGTGGGCTCGTCCCGTTCCCTATAACCCAATGAATCTTTCAAATCCTCGTCGTGGGGGAGGGCTTATCGCGCTCTCGGGGCCAGCGAGTAATTTAGTGCTTGCGATTATCGCGGCGCTTCTACTGAGGACGCCGTTTGCCGGCGTTGTAATCCAACCCGTGTTATTGCAAATTACTATCGCTATTAATTTGGGACTTATGGTTTTTAACCTTGTTCCTATTCCACCACTTGATGGCTCAAAAGTTCTTTTCTCGTTGCTTCCGGGACGTTTTTCTCGGTTTGAATTAGCGGCAGAACGTTACGGTTGGTGGCTTATTATTTTATTCGTTCTATTCGGTTTTGAACTCATTATTCCCATTGTAAATGGACTGTATCGGTTGCTTGTGTAGGCAAGACGTAAAACGATGAGCCCCGGTTAATGATTAAAGATAAATGATTACTTCTTTCGTTGACTACTAGTCACTGTTCACTAACCACTGCTCAATTTGACACTCCGCACTCTTTTCTGGTATAGTTTTTGCACTGTTGGCGTGGTGTTCTCTTATCACGCTAGCTCTTATGCGTGTGGTAAAAGTGGCTTTTTGTCTCTTTAATCACGTTTCGTAGCGCATATTAAACGGACGTATATCAATCTTGCTGATTGGTACTAGTTACCAAGATGGGCGATTGCCCGTCGTGTTATTAGTTATTAGCTTACACATAATGCCAACGATTAATCAGTTAGTTCGCGGTTCCCGCAAACAGGGAACAAAAAAGTCAAAATCACCAGCGCTCGGGTATTATTTTAATACCATCAAAAATCGACCAGTTGATTCAGGATCGCCGTTTAAGCGCGGGGTGTGCACAAAAGTGTTTACTACTACACCAAAGAAACCAAACTCAGCGTTGCGCAAAGTGGCGCGCGTTCGTCTCACTAACGGTATGGAGGTAACCGCCTACATTCCTGGAGAAGGACACAACCTGCAAGAGCACTCGGTGGTGATGGTTCGTGGTGGGCGTGTTAAAGATCTTCCCGGCGTTCGTTATCATGTTGTGCGAGGACGATTTGATACCACTGGAGTTACTAATCGCAAACAAGAGCGAAGTAAATACGGAGTAAAGCGAGCAAAAAAACAATAAACCAATAGCCGATAACAAACAACAAAAGGTTGTGGTTTGACGTGTCGGCATTAACGATCTATGAGAAAAAAGCGAAATTACAAGCGAGATATCGAGCCAGATATAAAACATAACAGTTTAACAGTGGCGCGGTTTATTAACTATCTCATGAAAGATGGGAAAAAAACCGTCGCGCAGAGCGTGGTATATTCCGCGCTTGATGAAGTCGCCAAGCGAACAAAAAAAGACGCGCTTGAAGTTTTTGACCAAGCAATCGAAAATGCGTCACCGCTTTTTGAGGTGGTTTCAAAGCGTATTGGTGGTGCCAACTACCAAGTCCCGCGTGAGGTGCGTCCCACTCGTAAGTTTTTCTTGGCATGCAACTGGATGATTAGTGGAGCTGAAGGCGTCAAAGGAAAGCCAATGGCGCAAAAACTTGCCGATGAGATTGTTGCCGCGTACAACAACGACGGAGCGGCAATTAGAAAGAAACAAAACGTCCACAAAATGGCCGAGGCAAACCGCGCGTTCGCGCATTTTAGGGGCTAACATTCTATTACTACACTACTTATTTTCTGAACATTTATGGCTAAACAGTATCCATTAGAAAAGTATCGAAACATTGGAATTATTGCTCACATCGACGCGGGTAAGACCACTGTGTCCGAACGCATTCTCTTTTACACGGGTATTTCTCACAAAATCGGAGAGGTGCACGAAGGAGAAGCGACTATGGACTGGATGGAACAAGAGCGAGAACGTGGTATTACTATCACCTCAGCCGCAACGACTTGTTTTTGGACTCCTATTCGCATGACCAGCGCGTCTGGTGTTGACGTGCAAGCGGTTCGAAACGAACACGAGCATCGTATTAACATTATTGATACGCCGGGACACGTTGATTTTACCGCCGAAGTTGAGCGCAGTTTACGCGTGCTTGATGGTGGCGTCACGGTATTCGATGGTGTCGCGGGCGTTGAACCGCAATCAGAAACAGTGTGGCGACAAGCCGACAAGTATAAAGTGCCGCGCATTTGTTTTGTGAATAAGTTGGATCGCATGGGAGCAAGTTTCCAAAAATCATTTGAGTCCATCATAGAGCGCTTAACGCCTAACGCGGTGCAAGTACAGCTTCCTATTGGACTTGAAGAGAACTTCAAAGGAGTTATTGATCTTATAGAAAGATGCGCGTACTCATTCGGAGGGGAGCATGGAGAAGAACTTACTCGCATAGATATTCCCGCTGATATGGTTACTGAAATTGATGCCAAGCGCGCATTACTTGTTGAAAAAATTGTTGAAAAAGATGAAGCGCTTATGGAGCGCTATTTGGCGGGAGAAGAAATTTCCGTTTCCGATTTGCGTCGTGTGCTTAGAGCCGCGACTATCGCGACCGACTTAGTGCCTGTATTTTGTGGATCGGCATTGCGCAACAAAGGGGTCCAGCTCATGCTCGATGGTGTTATTGATTATCTTCCTTCGCCGCTTGATATCACCGAATCAAAACCAATCAAGGGAACTGATCCTGCTACGGGCCAAGAACTTTCACGCACGCCGTCCGACGACCAACCACTTACGGCGGTCGCATTCAAAATCGCCACCGATCCGTTTGTGGGAAACCTAACCTACTTCCGTATTTATAGTGGCGTGCTCGCTAAGGGATCGTACGTACTTAACGCGACCAAAGACAATCAAGAACGTATTGGTCGTATTGTGCGTATGCACGCCAATCACCGAGAAGATGTCGAGGAAATGCGCACTGGGGACCTGGGGGCGATTGTTGGACTCAAAAATACCACTACCGGAGACACGTTGTGTGATCCAGCACATCCAATTGTGCTTGAAAAAATCACTTTCCCCGAGCCGGTTATTAATTTGCGCATTGAGCCAAAAACCAAAGCAGACCAAGAAAAACTTGGTATGGCCTTAAAGCGTCTTTCCGACGAAGATCCAATATTTCGCGTTACGGGAAATGCCGAAACCGGAGAAACGATTATCTGGGGTATGGGAGAATTGCATTTGGAAATCTTAGTTGATCGTATGAAGCGCGAATTTAGCGTCGAAGCAATCGTAGGACGTCCACAGGTTTCATACAAAGAAACAATCAAAAACAATGCCGAAGCCGAAGGAAAATACATTCGTCAATCCGGTGGAAAAGGTCAGTATGGACATTGTAAAATCAGAATCGCTCCACTTGAGCGTGGTAAGGGGTTTGTATTTGTTAACCAAATTAAAGGAGGAGTTATTCCACAAGAATTTATCTCTCCTATTGAAAAGGGTATCAAAGAAGCAATGTCGCGTGGTGTGGTTGCGGGGTACCCGGTTATCGATGTTGAGGTTACTCTTTACGATGGATCGTACCACGAAGTCGACTCATCAGAAGCGGCGTTTAAAATTGCCGGTTCCATGGCGTTTCAAGACGCGGCAAAGGCCGCAAAGCCGGTATTGCTTGAGCCGATTATGAAAGTTCAGGTCATTGCCCCCGCTGATTTTCTGGGAGATGTAACGGGTGATTTGTCTGCCAAGCGCGGTCGTATCGAAGAATTAGGGGATCGCGCCTCGGTAAAAGTTATTGATTCGATGGTGCCACTTGCTGAAATGTTTGGGTACGCGACCAAATTACGCTCAATGACTCAAGGGCGCGGATCATTTACGATGGAGTTTTCTCACTATGAGGAGGTTCCAAAAAACATTGAGCAACTAATTGTTGAAGGTAAAAAATAATTCACGCATACTACGTTTATGGACTATATCATTGACTGTTCCCAAAAGCGTTTAGGTCGTGTCGCGTCAGAGGCGGCGATGATTTTGCAAGGGAAAAAAAGCCCGTCTTATGATCCTCGTCTCGCGGGGTCCGATCGAGTGATTCTCAAGAATATCAACGATCTCACCGTGGGTGGCAATAAGGAGGAACAAAAAATATACTACGCGCATACTACGCAAATTGGGCATCTGAAAGAAAGGCCGATGAAAGACGTTATCGCCAAACATGGTAAAGGGTATGTGCTACGCCAAGCGGTGTTGCATATGCTGCCAAAAAACAAATTACAGGCGATTCGCATTAAAAATCTCATTATTGAGTAACTATGGAGCACAAAATTACCAAAAAGAGTGATACTCATACGCTAAAAGCAAAAGCCGGAAAGTACACCGAAGGCGTTGGGCGTAGAAAAACGTCTGTCGCGCGTGTTCGCATTGTCACCGCGCCCCACGCTCCCAAAGAGGGGGAACATACCGAAACATCTTCTTCTCACGTTACGGTAAATGGAAAATCATTGGAAACATATTTTCCGTTGGCACAGCATCGAAAGTTGATTTTAAGCCCACTTTCAAAAACTGACTTACTGGGGTTGTTTGTTATCACGGTTTCAGTTACTGGAGGAGGAATCTCATCTCAAGCGCAAGCGGTACGCCATGGTATCGCTCGAGCGCTCGTAAAACACGATGAACAACTTCGCAAAAAACTCAAAGTATTTGGGTTTCTTACTCGCGATCCGCGTATGGTTGAGCGAAAGAAATACGGTCTCAAGAAAGCGCGCAAATCTCCGCAGTGGTCAAAACGCTAATAACAAAAATCTCCCACAAATCATCGTGGGAGATTTTTGTTATTACCATTCAAGCGATGCTCGCGTTAATTTGTTTTCAGAGAGTATGTACAATGCCTTCGTCGATTGATCGTACCACGTTATTCCCGTTGCCTGGGTGAGTGTTGAGTGGTTGTTTGGTTCGGTCCTTGTTATTTCCGCGAGTGTTATTTTGTTTGGGTAGCGGATGATAAGATGATACGAATCCCAGTGCCACCATACATCTTTTATGCGGCTGGCATCAATAAGCGCTATGCGGAGCATTGACCCTTTTTGCGCGTCCAATGATACTATGTCATCTTCCAATAAGCGCACAAACGTTTTTCCATCGATATCTTGATAAAGTATTTTTGTTCCATCCGGAGAAAACTGTACGCGTTGCGCGTCGTGCGCGATCTTGAGCATATTAGCCCCGGCGGTTTCTTGGATATACGCATCGCCGTTTTCAAAAAGAAGAGCGAGTCGATTATTTGAAAACGACACGTCTTTTATGGTCGCGGTGGTAAGAGGAAGAACGATTGTTGATCCAACGGTGTTGAGTGTAAGGTCAATAACCGAAAGTGTATCGGCAAGCGCGGGAGTGGTCGTTGCTTTTACACCCTTTTTTTGTATGGGTTTTGGTTGGTGCGCAACCACCAGTAGGTTGTCGCCACTTTTTTTAAAAAACACTATCGAGCTTGTCGCGATTGGCGTTGCTTCTTTTGTTTTTATATCAACACGGTAAATACCTTTTGCTGTTTTAACAAGAAATTTATTTGTTTCTTTTGGGTAGAACAACACTTTTTCGATTTTTTGTTTAAAGAATGAAGCTATTGTTGCGTTGATGTTAGTGGGAGTTGCATTACCATCAAGCGCAAAAACAGTGTGTGAGAACGTGGATTCATTGGCTATAATAACTCTGCCAGCTGGGTCAAAATCGGCAATAAGTGTTCCCGTTGCTCGTATGCTGCTAGTGGAGATAGTGAGTGAGGTGGGAGTAAGGAGCGCGTTAAGCACGCGCACGACACTGTTTTCTCGCACGTCAATGTTTTTTTCATAGTCGTAAAACCCTTCTTTCTTGAGTACGAGTCGGTATCGTGCCGGCAAAACACCACTAATGAGCGTTCCCTTTTGTATCAGATTAGATTCGTTTTTATATGGTTCCTCGTTGAGGTATATATTAACCGCGCGGGGAGTACTCTCTATTTCAATTGCTCCCGTTTTGGTTACGGAAAGTGTTTGTATGTCAAAACGAAATCCTTTTGAATAAAACATCACCGCGGTTGCCAACAGTACAAATAGAGCTACAAATATCCAGAATATCTTTTTACGAAAAGAATGGGTCATAAGGTTGATGAGGTGTGATATACAGCTAACCACGCTCTCTCTGACGTATTGCAAATAATAGGCATAACGCCCTATAATCAAAGGAATTATAGCGTAGCTTGCCTATTGTTTTCAATCTTTTATTTTATGAAATTTACTATCACTGGAGGGTGTTCTCTGTCTGGGGAGGTCGCCATTAAAGGAGCAAAAAACGCGGCCCTTAAAATTATTCCCGCCACGATCCTTGCGTCGTCTCCGTGCGTTATTACTAATGTCCCACGCATTACTGATATTGAGAAGTTACTAGAAATTCTTACCGGGCTTGGCGCGCGAGTTGAGCGTGAGGGAAACATTGTGCGAATCGATCCCACGGGTGTCTCATCATCTCATCTTGATGAACATTTGTGTAAAAAATTGCGCGGATCCATTGTGCTCATTGGACCACTTTTGGCGCGGTTTGGTTCGGCAATATTTAGTCAACCTGGGGGGTGTCTTATTGGATCTCGACCGATAGACGATCATCTTGATGTGTTTAAGCAAATGGGTGTTTCTATTGAATACAAGGACGAAAAGTTCTATCTCAATGGAAAACCAAAAGCCGCTCACGTAGTACTCAAAAAAATGAGCGTAACCGCGACCGAAAATGCTCTTATGGCGGCGGTATTTTCATCGGGTACTACACACATACATGTTGCGGCTGCTGAGCCAGAAATAGAAGATCTTGCCGCCTTTCTTAACGCGATGGGAGCTCGTATCAGTGGGGCGGGGACTCATAGTATTACTGTTGATGGAGTTTCGTCTTTGCATGGTGTTGAGCATGAGGTGCTTCCCGATCGCATCGAAGCGGGGACATACCTTATCGCTGGTGTGCTCACTAATTCTCAGATCACCGTGGGACCTATGCGTCTATGTCATAGTGATTTGTTTCTCAAAAAACTTGCTGATGCGGGAGCGCGGTTTAGTATAAGCGAACGAGAAGGAGCGTCTTACATTACCACACATCATCATGACGAGCTCGTACCGCAGGATATTGACCCGCGCCCATATCCAGGATTCGCGACAGATCTTCAACCGCAATACGCGGTGCTTATGACTCAAGCAAACGGAAAAACCGAAGTGTTTGACACAATGTTTGAGGGGCGCTTTAAGTATCTTGAAGAGCTTAAGCTAATGAAGGCGCGTGTTGAAATTCAAAATCCCAATCGGGCGATTATTGAGGGCCCTACTAAATTAAAAGGTACTCACGTCTCTAGTTTGGATATTCGTGGTGGTGTCGCGGTGGTGCTTGCGGGTCTTATTGCTCAGGGAGAAACGGTTGTTGACACGATTGATTATATAGACAGAGGTTACGAAGATCTTGATGGAAAGCTTCGCGCATTAGGGGCGAAGATAGAGAGGGGGGAATAATCATTAATCATTGACTATTAATCCTTAACCGAAGGGCAAATGCTGGGGGGCTCTTTTTGTACATAAAACTTTGATTTTTGTGAAAAAAGGGGGTAGGATGGCAAGAACAATCATTGACTATTGACTGTTAATCCTTTACTCAAGAAGCATGCTGTTGTTAAAATCTAACGAGGATACAAATTAATAATTAGTGGTTGTTTTTGCCACTTTCAGTCAGTAGTTAACGATTAAAGATAAATAATCAATACAACGACCTTCCCCCACTTCTGGTCAACGATTAATAGTCAAAGATTAACGATTACTCCATCATGTTTACCAAAAAAATAGGTATTGACCTCGGGACAGCAAACACCGTTGTTTTTGTTCCCTCGCGAGGATTTGTTATCAACGAACCCACCATGGTCGCGCTTTCTGCTCCTGATAATAAAGTGATTGCCGTGGGACGCGAGGCAAAGGATATGATCGGAAAAACCCCCGCTGATATTGTCGCTTACAAACCTCTCAAAGATGGGGTGATTGCCGACTACTACATTACCAAGGCGCTTTTAAAATATTTTATTGTTAAAGCGGCTGGTTCGTTTAACGCGTTTATCAAACCAGACGTAGTTATATCCGTTCCCGCGGGTATCACGCAAACTGAGCGACGCGCGGTTGAAAACGCCGCGGTCGAAGCAGGTGCCAAACAAGCATACATTGTCAAAGAACCGCTACTGGCTGCGTTGGGAGCAGGTATCCCTATAAACTCGCATTCGGGAAATATGATTATCAACATCGGTGGCGGAACAAGTGAAGTGGCGGTGGTATCGTTGGGGAACATTGTTTCGTGGGCGAGCTTGCGTATCGCGGGAAACAAATTTGATCAGGCGATTTCGGAATACATCAAGAAAAAGTACTCGCTCTATATCGGAGAGCAAACCGCCGAGAATGTAAAAATTGCCATTAGTTCGGCTATTTCAACTCGCTCAAAGAAAGAACATCATGTGCGCGGACGCGATGTGACGTCTGGTTTACCACGCGATCTCATGATTACTTCAAATGAAATTGCCGAAGCGCTCCATCCGCAATTAGTGGAGATTGCTTCAGCTATTCAGCAAGTATTTAATCAAACACCCCCTGAGCTTGTTGCCGATATTATGGAAAAAGGGGTTATTCTCTCGGGTGGGGGTGCTCATATAGAAAACTTGCCCGCGTTTTTAAAACGCACACTTGGGGTAAATGCGTATGTCGCCGAAGAGCCGCTTTTTTGTGTCGCTAAGGGCACCGGACTTATTCTCAGCCACTTAGATGTCTACAAACGCACGTTGCTTAACAAGAAATAACATACAACTAACAACCCACAACTTACGACAATTTGTTGTTTGCTTTGTCTTAGACTCTGAGGGATGAGTCCTCAGGATCAGACCCGAATGAGGGTAAATGAAGCTCATTAAATCGTTTGTTGTTTGTTGTTGGTTGTTGGTCAATTATGTACGGTTACGACTCACTAGTGTCTGATTTCAAACGACTTGCGGATGCGCGAGAGTTTTCACACGCGTATCTTTTGTTTGGTCCCGATGGAGCGGGAAAATTTTTACTCGCGCAATCGTTAGCGCACTATCTTGAACGATCGGTGTTTGAAAAACCAAATGTTACTCTTTCTGAGACACACATCGTGTGTGCCGGTAATGATGCTCACGAAGAAGGGGAGGATGCTGGTGTTTCTGGTATAGATGCGATTCGAGAGCTTGAGCGGTTTTTATACCAACACCCCGTTGCCTCTCCCTATCGAGTAGCCCTTATTCGGGACATCCATCGTTTAAATACCATTGCTCAAAACGCTCTCTTAAAAACCCTAGAGGAACCGCCAGATCATGCCCTTATTATTGCCACCGCAAGCGATCCAAGCGCGATTTTACCCACTATTTCTTCACGTTTTTTGAAGATCCATATGGGGCCGCTTTCTGACACGCAAATACTTGACTTTTTGTCCAAATATGATATAATAGACGCACCTACGGTACAGCTTTGCGCGAATCAATCGGCTGGTTGTATTGGGAGAGCGATTTCATTTTTAGAGAACCATACAACAAAAAGACAACGCGAATCACATAGTCGCCTTGAAACGCTTGCGCAACGAGTTGTACGTGGCACTCTTTCTTCGGCAGACGCCATTGAAAGTGTTATCGATGATCTTCTGGAATATGAACATGTTCGTCCGTCAAGTATTTTTGGATGGATGGAAGTTCTTATATCTCAGTTGTGCGCGCATCCGATAGAGCACGCGCGGGAATTGGGCGCTTTGTGTAAGACGTGGTCGCTTCTTGCTACCACGCCGGTTAATAAGCGACTCGCGTTACGCTCATTGCTGTGGGATATGACTCGTCCGCGTGGCTAGTATTGCTACCATACAGTTTATTCTTTCAGTAATGATAACTTCGCAAAGAGGATTTTTGTTCTATGGTTGTTATATATCATACTATGGACGATCTACTTATATTTATTCTTGTCCTGTGCGCCGCCGCGGTGGTCATCTTTTTTGGCGCGTCGTACTTAGGAATCTCTATTGATAATCCACTAGCCGATATGTTTGATGGCGGTGGTCTTTTTGCGTCGGCGCTGGCCGCGGTTGAAACTGACTGGTCAAGTTCGGTGGGGCAATTTCTGATTTCATTTGATCATTTTAAAAACATTCATCAAGTTATTGTCGATGACTCGGCGCCACTTAAAGTGTTTGATGTTGATGGGAATCTTCGCGAGAACCAATTGTATGCTTCAACCGATCGTGGATTGTTTTTGAGTCGTGATGGAGGACTTACCTGGAATCGTTTTACCTCTTCGAACAACGAGATAAATTCCTCATCGATGGTATTTAAGGTGCTTCCCGCATCGGGAAATGGCGAGGACTACTTTATTTCCGTGTTTGATGGTACTAAGGGGTATGTGTATCGTACGTGGGATTACTTCTTTCATTTGGATCCACTTATTTCGTTTGACAACGAGGCCGCCTACGATATGTACCGCAGTGGAAACAGTTTGTATATTGCCGTTTCAAATGGTCAGCTAATTCATTACCATTTGGCAACCAAAGAATCTCGTGTGGTAAATGTGCTCTCGTCTCCCATTATCGCGATCAAGCAGTCGCCCACGGGGACCTTCTTCTTGCTTCTTAAGTCCGGCTCTGTTATGTATGGAACACATTTGGAAAAACCGTTTAAAAAACTAGCAGCTCCTGGAGGAGGATTTCTCTTTGCGCCAAAGGTGAGCGCGATTCACATTGACAGCGATGGCACTATCTACTCACTTAATGCTCAAGGTATATGGGTCAGTTATAACAATGGATCATCATACGCGTTGCTCAAACATATTCCTATTCAAAAAACGCGCATAGACGCATTTGGGGTTTCGCGTGGTGTGTTGTACGCGGTTTCTGGAACAAAAATGTATCGTAGCACCGATGGGGGAACCAACTGGACTATTACCGAGCTCAACAACTCAATGCGTATCAATCATTTCTTCTTTATTGGTGGGCGAGCGATCTTGTCTATGTAGAGCGTTGACTTACAACTGACAACACACAACCAACAACGGATAATTTATTACATAGCATCAAGGACAACCAACCCCGACGTAACGTCGGGGTTGGTTGTTTATAATAAACACGTCGACTCATCAAATCTTGACCTACTACTATAATATGTGGTATAAAAATTAGACGTAATGCACACTAAAATACTGCTTGGGTATTAGTTGTGATACTTGCCGCAGTGCTTAGGACATAATTGTTTTGTGTTCTAAATACTGCGGCGAAGAGGAAACGTTCTGCAATAAAGCATGAGCGTTAAAGTCCGCCGTGGGGGAGAAAATTATGCCTTGTCCGAGTAATGAACAGGTGTTTACCTTGTTGGCGGCTTTGGCCGCCAACACCGACTGGAGCCAGCTATCGATTGAGCAGGTTCAGGTCGGTATTGTCAATCCCAAACAGACGGGGAGAGAATTCTCCCTCTTCATCCGAGGGGGTTTTCGGGTGAGCGAAAGTGGCTATTTTTTTCGCCAACTGGAACCACTTTCCATTCCCATCCCCGCCCTCCCACGACCCATTCTCGCCGACCTCAAGGTGAAGTTTTCCTGGAATAGGGGCATCGAGAGCGACACCTCGCCCGTTGATGCTCTCACGCTCATCCTCGGGACAGTGCTTCGTTCAGAAGAGGAGTTTGTTAACGGCTTCGAGTACGAACGTCGCCGTTCTCCTCTTGCCGGTCAGATGCTTGGCTATCAGCACCTTATGTGGCTGGTAGATCACCAGAACGAATTTCCTGCCATCATGGGGTTACGGGGGAAGATCTGCATCGATGGTCCGGGGCTCATCGTCTTCGGCAAGGGTGGCCACCGTTACTATCCGTATCTGGACCAAAGCGACAAGGGTTGGCATCTATATTGGCAAAAGGTGAATAACTGTCTCGGTCGGAACAGGCGTTTGGCGGTCTCTGGCAAGTAGCACACTTCACTCGCTGATAGGTAGGACCTTGGATTCCCGTGTCCCACACGTGAATCCTTGGTCCCTTTTTTGTTTGCGCGTGGGGGATAAATACAGTAGAATTGGGATACTACCTATGCATACTATTTCACAAAAATTACAAAAACAGCTAGATGATATTGCTAACGCGCTCAAAGGCGAATTAGGAGCTATTCGTGGATCTCGGCCAACTGCCGCACTCGTTGAGGATATTACTGTTGATTGTTATGGACAACGAATGGCGATTAAACAACTGGGAACGATTTCTATTGTTCCACCGCGAGAAATTCAGATAAGCATTTGGGATAAATCAATTATCAACGCGGTGTGCAATGCCATCTCAGAAAAACTAAGTGTTCAAGCGGCTGCTGATGGAACAACTATTCATGTGAATCTCCCTTCTCTTTCTCAAGAACGGCGAGATGAAATTATTAAATTAGTAAAATCAAAAGTTGAAGACACGCGCATCAGGTCTCGTACCACGCGCGATGAGTTAAAAAAAGAACTCGCCGAAGAGCAAAAAAGTGGTTCCATTACTGAAGATGAGCATTTTAAGATAGGAGAAGATATGCAAAAATCCATAGACGGATTTAACGCATCGGTTGACGCGCTTTTGGAGAAAAAGATAGTGGAGATAAACGAATAGGGAGAAGATAAAAATGTTTCATGATGCTAATATGCTAATACGTACGAATGATACGAATGGCTACGAATGCGCCAACTAACAACTCACAACTTACGACCAACAATGGAATAAAATAATAATCCTTAGCCATTAATTCTTGATCAGAGACAGGGAAACAATCTTCGGTCGTTAGTCTCAGTTTATTGTCCGTTCCACGTTTATTGTTTTACATCCAACTTATATGATTATAGACGTCATCATTTTTTTAGCCGTATTGGCGGTGCTGGTGCTCGTGCATGAATTCGGGCATTTTGTCGTTGCTCGTCTGAGTAATATGCGCGTTGAAGAATTTGGGTTTGGATTCCCTCCGCGCATAAAAGGGTGGATGAAAAACGGTGTCTTGTGGAGCATTAACGCGATTCCTTTGGGAGGATTTGTAAAGATTGCAGGGGAAGACGGACAGAGCTCTGAAATAATTCAAAATAACGAATCTATTGGCGCACCACAAAACTTTGCGGCTCGACCGATATGGCAAAGAGCGCTCGTACTTTTTGCTGGCGTAGCGATGAACTTTGTTCTTGGGTGGGCACTGCTTTCAATAATTTTTATGGTAGGGAGCGAGCCATCCATTGTTGTTACCGATGTTGCGCCTGGATCCCCCGCCGCGCAGGTGGGTATTGAGGCGGGTGATATCATTCTTGAGCATCAAGAAGTGGATCAATTTGTTTCGTATATCAATCAACACAAAGGGAAAGAAATCGCACTCTCTCTTCGTCATAGCGGCGAAAAAAAGGATATAGTGGTCGTTCCGCGTGAAAATCCTCCAATCGGAGAGGGGGCTTTAGGGGTTGCGCTCTCAAATGGTGGAGTTGAACGAATGTCTATACCGTCCGCTCTCTGGGAGGCGCTTAAATCAGCCGGGCGCATTTTTAGTTTTATTTATGTGATGCTTTTTAAGCTTGTTGCTAGTATTTTTGGGGGCGAAAGCTTATGGGGGCAGGTATCTGGACCCATTGGAATTTTTAAAGCAACATCACAGGCGGCAGGGCTTGGGTTCTTGTATGTGCTCAATTTGGTAGCGCTCATCTCACTCAATTTAGCGGCCATTAATATATTTCCATTCCCAGCGTTGGATGGAGGGCGCATTATTTTCTTGATTGCCGAAAAAATAAAAGGATCTCCAGTGAGTACCCAGGTACAGCAAATTGTTAACGGCGTTGGGTTTGGCTTGTTGCTTTTGTTGATGTTAGTGGTGACAGTGAAAGATGTGGTTAAACTACTTTAACTGATGACTAACCACTAACGATCAATAACAGGGAGATGAACTTATATAAACACATTACCGCTTAATCTTGACTGAATGGTATGATGTGTGATATTATATGATTGTAGAACGCACATTAACTAAAAGAATCCGATGAATCATCGGAAGAAAAGGGGGGCGCAATGGATAAAAACTCGGTAATCCGTCTTCTTGAACCCATTGGCGCTATCAAGATTCAAAGTCCAGCCAACTTTATCGCCATTCGTCACTTTCGTCTTTATGAATCGGAACATGAACCCGTTCTCATTGGGTGGATTGGGCCTCATTTTACTGAGCATTTTCTGCCCAAAGTGGAGGAGATGTCAGAAGATCACAATCTCTCAATCTTTACTCTCACGAGAGCTTCTTGTGATGCCCCTATTGTCTCTGAGTTAGGTGGCGAAGATGGAATCGAAACGACTCTTTTTAAGATCAATAAATTTCTTGTGTCCCAGGGGCGTGGGCAAGGTGGTATTCTTCTGACTAATGGACACTTCAACATATTCTATGTTCGTGATATTTATGGCGAACTCTGTTCGGTTTTCCTTTACTGGGGCGGCGATTTTTGGGGTATCGAATCTAGGTCGTTGTCTTGTCTTTTGAGTTACGACGCTGACTCTCAGGTTTTCTCTCGTAATCCTCGTTGATTCTTTGGTTTTGTTTTCATAACCCCTTGGCATTCGTGCCTTGGGGTCTTTTTTTTGTGAAATAGTGTGCTATTCTAAAGCCATATAATATCTATCCCTATGTTACAGTCCACACTTCCTCGGTTTATAAAAAAAGAATTTCCAAAGGACGAAGAGGCATATAACGCGCAAATCCTTGTGCGCGCTGGGTTTATTGATAAATTGATGGCTGGAGTGTATACCTATTTGCCGCTTGGGCTTCGCGTTATCAAAAAAATCGAGCGTGTCATCAAAAAACATATGGATAATCTTGGCGCGCATGAAATAGTGATGCCGATGCTCCACCCAAAAGAAAATTGGCAAAAAACAAAACGGTGGGACGAACTTGATGTACTCTTTAAGATTGCCGCGCGCGATGATAAAGAATACGCGCTAGGACCTACACACGAAGAAATTGTTACGCCTCTCGCGCAAAAAGCAATCTTCTCATACCAAGAACTTCCCCTCGGGTTTTATCAGATACAGACAAAATTTCGTGACGAGCCGCGCGCGAAATCGGGTATACTGCGTGGGAGGGAGTTTATTATGAAAGATCTTTACTCGTTTCATTCTAACGAGGAAGATTTGCACGCGTACTATGAACGCGTGGAGCAGGCGTATGAACGCATATTTGTTGATATCGGCATCGCTCAAAAGACATATAAAACATTTGCCTCAGGGGGAACATTTTCGCCGTATTCACACGAGTATCAAACTGTTTTTGAGCGTGGAGAGGACACTATTTTTATATGTTCTGCGTGCCGAGTGGCAGTAAATAAAGAGATTATAAGCCAACAATCAACGTGTCCCTCCTGTGGGAGCGCTGATTTGGTTGAGCAACGCGCGTCTGAAGTAGCTAATATATTTAAATTGCAGACAAAATATTCCGCTCCATTTGAGTTATGTTATACCGACAAAGAGGGATCTTCTCAACCGGTGCTGATGGGGTGTTACGGCATGGGAGTGTCTCGTCTTATGGGAATATGCGCGGAACTTTTTCATGACGATCGTGGGCTTATTTGGCCCTCATCAATCGCTCCTTTCGATGTTCATGTGGTTGCGTTGTATGGTTCTGATGCAAACGCGAATGAATCAATTACGCAACACGCGCACAAAGTGTACGAGACGCTTATTGAGCACGGGGTTGAGGTTTTGTTTGATGATCGCTTGGACGTGAGTGCGGGTGAAAAATTTGCCGAAAGCGATCTTATTGGTATTCCCGTGCGTATGGTTATAAGCGCAAAAACGGGAGATCGTGTTGAAGTTAAATATCGCACCCAAGATGCTCCTACGCTAGTTGATTTTTCCGACATAACACAGTATGGTAGAAGCAGTTAGTAAGTAATGCGGGGGATGTAGGTACTTATTTTATGGCTTTTTGGGATACAGTGCGAACCGACATCGGTGTTGATCTGGGGACCGCCAATTCATTGGTATATGTAAAAGGAGAGGGTATTATTATCAACCAACCGACCGTTGTCGCGGTTAACACAAAAACAGGGCAAACAAAAGCGATTGGCGATGAGGCCAAGCGCATGCTTGGACGCACGCCCGCGAATATTGATGTTATTCGTCCATTAGTCAATGGCGTGATTTCCGATTACATTATGACCGAAGAGATTCTCAAACATTTCCTCTCGCGCATACGCACGCGCTCTCTTTTTAACTATGTGCGTGCCGTGGTCGCGGTTCCCACTAATCTCACCGAAGTTGAACGCAAGTCAGTTGAAGACGCGGTGGTTTCTTCCGGCGCATCCAGCGTGTATCTACTTGAGGAACCGATCGCCGCGGTGCTCGGAGCCGGGCTTCCCATTGATGAGCCGACCGCAAGTATGGTTATTGATATTGGAGGGGGAACAACTGAAATTGCGGTTATTTCTATGGGTGGCGTGGTGGTTTCTCGCAGTCTTAAAGTTGCCGGAGATCGGCTCAATGATGAAATTGTTCGTATGATTCGCGAGGATTTCAAAATGGCAATTGGAGAGGCGACTGCCGAAAAAGTAAAAATGGACATCGGATCGGCGCTTCCAACCGATGAAAAGCTTGAAATTGCCATAAGTGGACGAGATCTTTCTACGGGGCTTCCTAAAGAAGTGCTCATTAGGGACGCGCAGGTTCGTATGGCGCTATTTCCGTTGCTCAAGCAGATTGTTGAGGCGATCCGTGACACTATAGAAAAGACACCACCGGAACTTTCGGGTGATATTCTTCGTCATGGCATGTATCTTTCGGGAGGAAGTAGTTTATTACGTGGGTTGCCGCAACTTATTGAAAAAGAGCTTCAGGTAAAAACAGTGCTTGTTGATGATCCGCTTACGTGCGTGGTGCGTGGAACCGGTGTTGCGGTTGAGAATATAGAAAAATATAAGAGCGTTTTTTCACTTTCTCTCAAACCAATAAACGTTGAATAGGCGCTCGTTCCCCATTTTTTGCGTATGAAAAAACGTACTTGGCTTATTGCCTCGATCGCGGTGCTGGCGCTCATTTTTGGGACTGGTTTTTTTATCCCTCATTCGGATTTTGGTATTGGGCATTTTTTTAAAGCACTAGTGCGCGCGCCATCTCTTGAGCAAGAAAATCTTACGTTAAAGCAAACAGTGTTTGATTTACAAAACATCATCAACGTGTTGGAACAAGGCATCGCGCTTCCCGCGGGAGGCGCCTATCTCCCTGCAAAAGTTTTTGCGTTGTACCCGTTCAATGTTAAAAGTCGTGTGTATATTACTGTGGGAGACGATCATCATGTTCGTGTTGGTCAGGCGGTGGTTATTTCCAAAACGACATTGGTAGGCGTGGTCGCGCGCACTCGTTCCGATCAGAGCGAAGTGGTAACACTCTATGACCCAACTTTTTCACTTCCGGTAAAGATTGGAAAAGATGAGGTAAATGGATTGCTGTATGGAGGCGTTTCTCCACGTGTGGGGCTTATTGATAAAACAAAACACATTGGCGCGGGAGATCGCATTGTGTCCGCGTCAAAAGATCTTCCCTATGGGTTAGTGGTGGGGTCGGTGGGGGCGGTCAGTGAAGACGCGGCGGGTGCTTTTTTTGAGGCAACGGTTGATGTTCCATATGTGCTCAAAGACCTAACCACCGTTTTTATTATTTCATCAAAATAATGCACGATCGGCACGTTGTTTTTAATACGTTTGTGAAAGCTCTCATTCTCCTTGGGGTGTTTATTGCGCTCACATATATAGAAAGTGCCACTCCACTTGTTCGTCCGCAGTCATTCATCGCGTTCATTGTGGTTCTCGCTTTTGTTGTTTCAGACGCGTTTCTTTTTTCATTTTTTGCGCTTGTCGCCGTATGGTGGGAGAAGTATGTTTCTTTTTTTCAGATAGAGTATATCGTACTCGTACTCATGGCGGTGGTGGTTTTTCTCTTAATGCGGTTTATTATTTTTAGACGCACCTTTAGTATATGCGCGCTTGTGATCGGCGCTTTATGCGCGTTGTGGTGGGTGTCGTTGGGATTTTGGGATTCCGTGTTTTCGTTGCCATTTCTTTTGGAGGTTCTCTATACGGTCGTCGCGGGAGCTCTTCTTTTTCTTACTACACTATGGACAAGAAACGAATCGGTTTAGAAGACGCAATCTTTGACGGTGTGTCCGACGGACTTACTCCTATTGACCGCCCGATTTCCCCTCGTGTTTTTGCGCTGTGCGCTTTTATCGTGGTGTGTGTCGCGGGCATAGTAGTGATGCGCGTGGGGTATTTATTTTTATCGCATAGTACTTATGCGTCGCGCGCGCTAACCAACGCCGGTCAGCAGACCATTTTAAGCGCGCCTCGTGGCGTGATTTATGATCGGTTCGGAGAACCATTGGTAAAAAACGAACCAGGATTTTCGGCAAGCTTAAACGCGTCCCAGTTACTTAAAAAAAGAGAAACCATTGATGAGGTGCTTAATCAAATAGGTGCTATTTTACCACTAGACGTGGCGGCGTTAAAAAATCAATTACTTACCATGGACTTAGAACGTCAGGCGTATCTTCCGCTTGCGCGCTCGCTTACCGTCGATCAACTTATAGAGATAAAAAAACTTTCTATTCCTTCCCTGGTCATTCAAAGTACTTATTCGCGCAACTATGTTGATGGGTATGTTTTTTCACACGTTGTCGGTTATACGGGTCTAGTTGCTCCGCGTGATCTTGAGCGTGATGCTACGCTTGGGCTTAACGATGAAATCGGGAAAAGTGGTCTTGAGTTTCAATACGATTCGTTTTTAAGAGGAGTAAATGGGCAGGCGGTTACCTATAAAGACGCCAAAGGAAATGAGCTTGATACCAAAACAGTTTCTCAATCAATCGCGGGCGACGCGCTCTACACCACCATCGACGCGGGGCTTCAGAGGGCGCTCTCGGACGCGCTTTCAAAACAACTCTCTTCTCTTGGGCGAACGGCGGGGGTGGGGCTCGCGCTCAATCCACAAACGGGAGAAGTGCTTGCGTTGGTAAGTATTCCTACTTTTGATAATAATAACCTGACCAGCAAACTTTTTACCGATCCGAGCAAGCCTCTTTTTAACCGAGTTGTTTCTGGTGTATATAGTCCTGGCTCTACTATCAAGCCACTCGTGGCCCTGGCGGCTCTTGAGGAGCATATTGTTGACCCACTTTTTTCTGTTCTCTCAACTGGTTTTATTGAAATTCCCAACCCGTACGATCCAAGCAAACCGTCTCGGTTTGTTGATTGGAAAGCACACGGGTGGGTGAATATGTATTCTGCTCTGGCGCGATCAAGCAATGTATACTTTTACTATGTAGGGGGAGGATTTGAAAAGGTAGTGGGTCTTGGTATCGATCGGCTTAAAAAATATTGGCGTGTATTCAAGCTTGATGAAAAAACAGGAATTGATTTACCCTCAGAAAATAATGGATCGCTTCCTGATCCAGATATAAAAGAAAAGCGAACGGGGCAAGTATGGCGCATCGGAGACACATACAACGTATCAATCGGTCAGGGAGATTTAATTATTACACCACTGGCTCTTTTGCGCTATATCGCAAGTATTGCCAACGGGGGACATATGGTGCGTCCGTTTGTTGTCGCGCGTATTACCGATGCGACAGGAGCGGTTGTTCATGAAACAGCAATGAGTAGTCAGGAACTTGAGATACAAGAAAAAAATCTTATCAAAGAAGTTCAGCAGGGAATGATTGATGCGGTAACCAAGGAATACGGCACGGCGCATATGCTCTCAAGTATTCCATTGCCCTGCGCCGGAAAAACGGGAAGCGCTCAAATTCAAAATAATCAAAAGGTAAATGCTTTTGTGGTCGCGTACTGCGGAATTGATCTTGCCAAGCCGGATATAGCTTTGCTCGTGCTTATTGAAGACGCAAAAGAGGGGAGTTTAAACGCGGTTCCAGTCGCGGAGAAAATATTGCAATGGTACTATACTCATCGCTTGACCAAATAGCATAATATGTGGTATAAAAATTAGACGTAATGCACACTAAAAACCTCGCGTAACGCGACCCTATAACCTCGGGTAGAGGGAAGTTTCCTGGCAAAAAGCCGGGGAAGGGAGAAGGAAATGAAATACGGAAGGTTCACATTAGGTCACGTGGAAGCAATCTTCAACAAGCTCGGCGGCGAGGCGGTCGTCGAGCGTATCCTGTCCGGCGATCTGATTGTGACGGTTACCGAAGCCGACAAAACTGCAGCCAAAAAGCTTTTGGACTTCGTGTCCGCCGTCACGGTGCCGGCAACAAGTAGATTTGTCGCCGCCCATCACTTTAGGGTGGATACGAGCAATGGCGCCCCGGTCAAGATTGGTTGGCTGGGGAGAAATTTCATAGAGCGTTTTCTCACCAAGGTGGAGGAAGCATCTGGAGAGCAAAAGCTCTCTTATTACCGTCTTCGCCATACCACCCGCGACATCCCCATCATAGCCGAGTTGGGCGGAGATGAGGCCAAGGTGGAGACCACACTTTCCAAGATCTGGGAGTTGTTGAAGCTCCAAGGTCAAGGTCAGAGTGGGTTGCTTCTAACTAACGGCGTTCCCAACATTTTCTACGTTCGAGGCGCCGAGGGCATGCTTTGGGCAGTTGGCGTCAACTGGAACGCCGGCTATGGCGTTTGGTACGTCAGCTCAAATTCGCTTGACGACCCGAATGACTGGATCGGGGGCGGTCAGGTTTTTTCTTGCGATTCCCTTTGAACATTTGGCTCTTGGGCAATCTTTCCAAAGATGCCCGGGGGCCTGTTTTTTATACAACCAATATTGATATAACTTTTATAATTGATCTTTTTTGTTTATATAGGAGGAATAAATATGGCTTTGTTGATAGCTTTTATTAGATATTTTATTTCGTTGTTTCTCGTGCCATAAATACGGTATAATAGGGTTATTATGTTATCAGAATTTCGCTATCACATAACAACTGGAGAGTGGGTACTATTTGCCCCAAAGCGAGACGCGCGAAAAAAACCCAGTGATTTTAAACCAAAGAAAGATGGTGTCTCTCAAAAAAAGAGTTCGCTGTCTTCTTGCCCGTTTGAAAATCCACAAGCGTCGGGCAACGAGGAGCCGTATTTTTTCTTTTCTCCAAATGGAAGAGCGTCATCGTGGACATTGCAAGTACTGCCAAACAAATTCCCCGCGCTTTCTCGCGACAACATCGCCACTTCACGTGCGATAAAAAAAGAGCTCTATCATAGTACTGATGGAATCGGGTATCACGATCTTATTATTACTCGATCTCACGATAAACCTTTTTATCTTCTTTCTGCTAGCGCGGCAACTGATGTGCTTCGTGCCTACGCGCTTCGGTATCGGATGTATGCCAAAGATCCTCAATGCGCGTACGCGTCGCTATTTCATAATTGGGGGCCATTGGCCGGCGCGTCGCTGTATCACCCACACTATCAACTCATTGCTCTTCCCCTGGTGCCCTATACGATTACGCACGCTCTCTCTGTTTCTAAAAAGTACTATCAGACACACACGCGATGTGTGCATTGTGACGTTATACGCGCCGAAAAAAAAGAAAAAGTACGCGTTATTCGCGAAAATGCTCACGCAATCGCGCTGGCGCCCTTTGCGTCAAAAGAACCATATCAGGTAACTATTTTGCCAAAAAAGCATAACGCGTTTTTTGAAGACACCGACGATAAAACTATGAGCGCGGTATCTCATCTGCTCTCATGGGTTATGAAACAAATTCCGCGCGCGTGCGCACATTCAGATCTCAACTTTTTCATTCATACCGCTCCTATGCGCGACAAAAAATCACATACGCACTATCATTGGCATATCGATGTTGTTCCAAAACTTAATATCTCTGCCGGATTTGAACTGGGAACAGGTATAGAAATAAATCCCATTTTTCCAGAAGAAGCGGCTCGGGATATGAGAGAAAATTAGCTTCCTTATTTCATTTCTTTTCATGGTCACTCAATTATTAGCGACTCTTTCGCAATGGACTATTTCCGCTATTGATGCCCTTGGGTACTGGGGTGTGTTTTTTCTTATGGTTCTTGAAAGTGCCAACATTCCTATTCCATCGGAGGTTACGATGCCATTTGCGGGATTTTTGGCTTCGCAGGGCAAACTTTCGTTGTGGTGGGTGATAACTATTGGCGCGTTGGGAAATCTGGTTGGGTCTTTAATTTCATATTGGTGTGCTCAATGGATCATATTGTTTCGATTAAAGAGTCGTTTTCTTCGTGTACTTATTCCCGATGCCGCGTTGGAGCGGGCTCAACAGTGGTTTGATCGCTGGGGAGATGGCGCCGCGTTTTTCTCTCGTTTGCTTCCTGTGGTGCGTACATTTATTTCTCTTCCTGCGGGGCTGGCGCGTGCTCGGCTAGGGCGATTTAGTTTTTTTACCTTTGTGGGATCATTAATTTGGTCTGCGCTCCTGACGCTCGCGGGGTTCTGGCTTGGCGAACATTGGCATGATATTACTCCCTATCTTCACATATTCAGTTATGCTGTTGCGGGCATATTATGTGTAGGCGGACTCTATTGGTTGTGGGCGCACGGGTCTTCGTTGTGGCGTTCACGAAAAGATAAAACTCCTATGGTATAATAACTGTATGCTTGTTGTATTTAACTGGAAAGCACATCCGCTCAAAAAGAAAACCGTTTTACAATTAATCGCGAGCGTAAATCGTGGCGCCAAACTGTTTCCCAAAGCGCGCATAATAGTAGCTCCGTCGTTTGTAGACATAGAGAGCGTTGGCGCGTTGGTGGCTCCGTCGGTTATGTTGGCATCACAAGACGTAGCAGTCGTTTCTGTTGGTTCTCACACAGGGCAAGTTCCTTCAGCATTGCTCGCGCGTCATGGCGTGCGGTACGTTATAGTCGGGCACTCGGAGCGTAGAAGAGAGTTACGCGAAACCGATGCGCTCGTTGCAAAAAAATGCGCATTGGCGGCAGAATATAACATAACGCCAATCGTGTGTGTTGGGGAATGGGCTCGCACAAGCACTCATCGCGCGTGGTTATTCGTCAAAAAGCAATTGGGCTCTTTAAAAAAATCTTTCCTGGGCCCTCTTATTATTGCGTACGAACCAGTGTGGGCGATTGGTGGTCATAAGACAGTTGACCCAGATCACGCGGCGGCGATAGCGACAGAGATAAAAAGATATATGCATCGTCAGTCAAAAACTAATATGGTGAAGGTGCTCTATGGAGGGAGTGTTAGTGGAAAAACTATTGAGTCGCTCTGCGCGCGGTCAGTATTTGATGGGTTTTTAATTGGCTCTGTGGGGCTCGTACCTGCTCAGATCGAAAAAATCATTCGCGCCACAAATCGTCGTACCTAACGTCATTGTACAATGTGTCATAGTATTATTAATTAACAATGTAATTATTTATGGATCAGCAATTAGCAAAAGATTCGTTATATCGGGTTATCTCAGCCGGTGTGGTTATCGCGGTCGTGTTGGCGGTGTATGCTATGTTTTGGGGACCGTGGGCGCGGTATTCATCGTCGCTTATGGCGGCTCGCACTCTGTCTGTCTCGGCATCGGACAAGGTTACCGCAAAACCGGATATTGCAACCCTTTCGTTTTCAGTAGTTACCGAGGGCGCATCTGTTACCTCTGTTATAGAGGATAATAATAAAAAGATGAACGCCGCCATTTTGTTTGTAAAAGAACAAGGCGTTGAAGAAAAAGATATAAAAACCACCGGATACCAACTCTCTCCCATATATACCCAACCACAGCAACTCGGATATGGGGAGTTTGTTCCTAGAATTGCCCGTTATTCGCTCACGCAAACAGTGACGGTAAAAATTCGTGACTTTACTAAAACATCTTCTTTGTTGGATAAATTGCCAACATTGGGTATTAACCAAATAGGAACTATTTCGTTTAGCATAGATGATCCCGAAACATATCTTACGCAAGCACGCGAAGGAGCGTTTGCAAAAGCGCGTGAAAAAGCGGAACGTATCGCAGAGCAAAACGGTTTGTCGCTCGGGCGCGTTATGAATGTTTCCGATTATTCACAAGAAAATTATCCGATCTATAGTTCATTCGATGGACGCGGTGGATATGGTGGTGGCGCTGTAATGAAGGCCGCGCCGTCTATTGAGCCGGGAAGTCAAGAGGTGAGTGTAAACGTAAATGTTATGTATGAGATCAGGTAAGAAAAAATCGGTACTCGCAGCGTTGGTTGGTATTGTTGGTCTTATAACGATCATTGGGCTTTCGGATCTTATGTTTATATTACCGAACGCGACTGATCGCCAAGCCACTCCAACTCCAACTCCCGCGCCATCGTACGCGAGCACCTCAACTTCTCAAGATGTCACTATTCCATTTAACTTAAAAGTGGAGTAGCTGGCGCAAAAAAAGTACTTAAAGCAATAAAACATCTCCTCACGCGGGAGATGTTTTATTGTCTAGTGGGAGCACTAACTATGTAAGCGCGTGACTTATTTCTGGTTAAGATGTATGCTGTATCTATATGCAACAAACTATTACTAAGCACGATATTTTTTTAGTTGGTGTTATAGGATTTTTCTTTGGTATTTTTCTTATTCCTATTCTATATAATCTTCGCATTAGTTTCTTGCCGCTAACGTGGGGTATGGCCGTTGGAGCAATTGTTTGTTTCACTGTTGGGGCGATGGTTGCTTTATGGGTCGCTTCTTTGGTAGCGCGGGTATTTCCTATTGTGTTACAACTCGCAAAATTTGTCGCAGTAGGAGCGTTTAACACGTTCTTGGATTGGGGAGTGCTCAATATGCTTATTGCGGTAAGTGGCGTTGCCGCGGGAATATGGTTTGCCGGATTTAAAGGGTTATCGTTTATTGTCGCGAGTACCGGGAGCTATTTTTGGAATAAATATTGGACGTTTGATCAAAAAGGGTCCGCCTCAGCCCAGGAGATCGGCAAGTTCTTCTTGGTAAGTATTATTGGATTTGGAATAAACGTGGGGGTTGCCTCATTTTTAGTGAATGTTATAAACGCTCCTGGCCAAGTTTCTCCTGCTCAATGGGCCAATATTGGCGCGGCCCTTGCGACCGTGGTGTCTTTGATGTGGAATTTCTTAGGATATAAGTTTCTGGTATTCGTAAAAAAATAACACTGGTTTTCCGTAGGTTGTTTTTAGCTATCCGGCAAGGAGTACGTGTTGTGTTTATTGTTGTGCATTTACCCGCGACAGGAATGGAGTGCTCCATACTTTGTTGCGCGCGACAATGACTCTTGACTTTTTAAACGAGTGGGTGTATACTGCTAAGCGAGTTAAGTGCACATTCTCTTACGATGATATCGATAGAAGAGTGTTGCCATTTTCCCACCCCCGACTAACGTCGGGGGTGGGTTTTTTGTACTTGCTCTTATGATTTGTTTTGGTATACTGGTTAGACGGTGACCGAGCACTCACTTAACTCACAAAAAAATGGAGTCTACCGGTTACCGTAGGCATTTACGGTCCGGCACGTTCGTTGTTGCAACGACCGTGCCGGTCTTTTCTATGAATATTCCTTCTGGCGTCTTGTCACATATTTCTTTATCTGCATACAGTCGTTTAGGAGTGGGCGGTGTTGCCCGCTTTTTTGTTATAGTGAAAACGACAAAACAGCTCGCGCGCGTGATGGATTGGTGGATCACGCAGGATCATTTATTATCGCGCGTTCATTTTATTGGAGAAGGGACTAATACTTTTTTTGCCGATGGTTTTTTTAATGGACTTATAGTGGTGGTTCGTATTGGCGGTATCGTTGACTGCGGCGACGGCCATCTCTTAGTAGGAGCCGGCGTTTCTATGCGCCGTGTTGTTTTGTACGCGTTGCGTCGTCGTTACGGCGGTCTTGCGTGGGCGCGCGGACTTCCGGGGAGTGTTGGTGGAGCGGTAAGAGGAAACGCGGGAGCGTTTGGGGGGCAAATGGAAAATTGTGTTTCGCGCGTAGAGTCAATTTCTTTTTCGCCAACCTCTTTTGTCGCTTCGTGGCGATCAAAACGCTCGTGTCGTTTTGGGTATCGCGCAAGCGCATTTAAAGAGCAACACAAAAAAAGGTTGTTGGTTATTACGCGTGTTCTTTTTTCTCTCACGCCAAACGCGTCGATTGCTCAAGAAATAACATACGCCCGCGCGTGCCGCGCGTATCGTCTTAAGCATCACCCTATGCGTTATCCAACACTAGGTAGTACATTTAAGAACGTTCCATTGAGCGCTGTATCTTCGACAGTGCGCGCGCGTTTTACCCACTGTATTAAAAAAGACCCCTTTCCGCTTATTCCGGTGGCGGCATTATTAGACGCCGCAGGCCTTAAAGGCGCTCGTGTGAATGGCGTGATGTTGTCGTCACAACATCCAAACTTTCTCATTCGTACTCGCGCGGCGACTGCTCGTGACGTGACGCGTTTAATAGCATATGCGCGACGCGTGATACAAAAAAAATTCTCAATTACGCTCGAAGAAGAGATAGAATACGTTGCGCGTCGGTAATTTTTTTGTTTTTTCGCTTTGCGCGGGGACTTTTTTGAAAGTTATCCACAGTTTTTGTTTTTTTGTGTGAGCGTTTGTTATATAATTACTTGTAGGAAGTATGAAAATACTACTTCAACGAAAAAATTGATTGGTCGGCAATTTTAATTCGTTGGATGAAGAATAAAATTTTTCTGCGCGCGTTACGCACGCGGGAAGCAACAGATATTATGGCAAAGAAGAAAGTTGCAAAGAAGAAAGTGGCAAAGAAAGCAAAGAAGGCCACAAAGAAACATGCAAAAAAGCGCCGATAAGCGACAAAAAGGCCCCTCGATATTACATCGGGGGGATTTTTGTTTACCTTTTTAGACATGGTATACTGATACTATCGTACATACTATGAAAATAATCATTAAGGCAACCAACTTGGTCGTGACCGCGGCGCTCAAAGAGTACATACTCTTGCGTATGAATACACTCGATCGTTATTTGGGACGATTGGGAAAAAGGGAGGATGTCGTTCTTCGCGTGGAGGTAGCGCGCACCACAGCTCATCATCATAAAGGAGAGGTGTACTACGTTGAGTTGATGCTTATTATGGGGAAGAAAACGATTCGCATAGAGCAACAAGATGTCGACGCGCGTCGCGCGGTCGATCTTGCGAAGGATCGCCTTAAAGTTCAAATGCAAGATGTAAAAGAAAAAACAGAAACGCGACGTTCTCGAGTTGCGCGGGAGGAAAAACAATAATATTGTATAACCATTCTTTTTCTGCTAGGGTGCAGGTCCACTATGTTTAAACGGTTTTTTGATCCGATGCGGCGTTATCGCCAGCGCGTGGAAGCGATTGGGGCGTATGAGCATACCTATGCCGACTTTTCTTTGGATGCGTTACGTCAAGAAAGCGTACGCCTTGGAGAATCGGTACGCTCAGGGCAGCAATCATTGGATGACGCGCTTCCGCAAGCATTTGCTCTTGTGCGAGAGGCGGCAAAACGCACTTTGGGACAACGCCACTTTGATGTCCAATTAATGGGGGGTATGGTTATCGCTCAAGGAGCTATCGCGGAAATGAGTACTGGTGAAGGAAAAACGCTCGCGGCTACCGCTCCCGCGTATCTGCACGCACTCACTAAAAAAGGAGTTCATGTTATTACAGTTAATGATTATCTCGCGCAACGTGACGCGGTGTGGATGGGGCAGATTTATCACGCGCTTGGAATGAGTACTTCGTGTATTATCCATGATCATGCGTTTATGTATGATCCCTCATGGACGATAGCGCCCGAGGGCGATGTGCTTATCGACGAGGAGCGTGACACCACCGGAAGTTTTCGCGTGCAAAAAGAATTTCTAAAACCCGTTTCTCGAAAAGAAGCATATCAAACCGATATCGTTTATGGGACTAACCACGAGTTTGGATTTGATTACCTGCGGGATAATCTTGCCTATTCTGTTTCTGGACAGGTTCAGCGGGGGCGCTATTTTGCCATTATTGATGAGGTGGACAGTATTCTTATTGACGAGGCCCGCACGCCGCTTATTATCTCGGCTCCAGACACGCAGGCGGGGGAGTACTATAAGATTTTTGCTCGGTTGGTCGGCGGGCTCTCTCGAGACAGCGATTATGTGGTAGACGAAAAAGCACGCTCAGTACAAATAACTGATGCCGGTATTGCCGCTATTGAAAAGGCGCTCTCTATCGAGAACATATACGATACCCAACATGCGCGATTGGTTCACTATCTTGATGAATCACTCAAAGCCAAGGCGCTTTTTTCTCGTGATAGGCATTACGTGATAAAAAATGGAGAAGTTATTATTGTCGATGAGTTTACCGGTCGTCTGATGCCTGGAAGACGATACTCAGGCGGATTGCACCAGGCCATAGAGGCAAAAGAAGGAGTAGCAATTAAGGAGGAATCAAAAACATACGCGCAGATTACGATTCAAAACTATTTTCGTTTATACGAAAAAATATCGGGCATGACTGGAACAGCCGCAACGTCTAGTGAAGAATTTCACAAAGTGTATCATCTTGACGTTGTTACTATTCCTACCAACAAGCCGCGCCAGCGTACCGATCGACCAGATCTCATTTTTAAAAACAAAGAGGTTAAATACGATCAGATCGTTCGCGTGGTTAAAGAGCGGGCACTTAGAGGACAGCCCGTGCTTATTGGTACTACTTCTATCGACGAAAACGAATTACTATCGGCACAATTGCTTCACGCGGGTGTTAGTCACGAAATACTCAACGCGAAGAATCATGAACGAGAAGGAGAAATTATCGCCCAAGCGGGACGCCCTGGGGCGGTAACGCTTGCGACTAATATGGCCGGTCGAGGAGTTGATATTGTGCTTGGTGGAAACCCCATTGATATGATCAAGGCCGAACATGTTAAACAATGTGGGGGACTTTTTGTGCTTGGTACGCAACGCAACGAGGCACGTCGTATTGATAATCAATTACGTGGACGCGCGGGAAGACAGGGGGATCCAGGTGAAACACAATTTTTCCTCTCGCTCGAAGATGATCTTATGAGAATATTTGGTGGTGAGCGTGTTCAATCGTTAATGACGCGACTCAACATGCCCGATGATGTGCCAATCGAATCGGGAATCGTGCTTCGCGTGGTTGAAGAAGCGCAGAAAAAAGTTGAAGGGCTTAACTTTGATGCGCGGCGGCATCTTCTTGAATATGACGATGTACTCAACAAACAACGGAGCGCGGTGTATCGTCGGCGCCAACATATGCTTGAGCGTATTGAGATGGGGGAAAGCGCTGAGGTTCTTAGGGATATCACCTTGGAAACACTCTCTCGGTTTGTTGTTGCGTGGGAATCAGGCATTCATTCCGATAATGATCAGCAGGAGCACGTGCTTTCTTTTGATCTCGCTCGGTTTTGTTCCGACAGCGGATTGTCTATAAACGAGGAAGCGCTAAACGAAGAGGTAATATCTCTTCTAAGAGCAAAACAAAAACTCCCCAACGTCATAGAGGAACAAATTGTCACGGTAGTTGGTGATGCCACCATAGGAGCGCGTATATTGTCGGCATTTGATATGTTTTGGGTTAACCACCTGGACAGCTTGGAGGCACTTATGGAATCGGTACGTATGCGTGCCTATGGTCAAAAAGACCCACTTGTTGAATATAAGCGCGAAAGCTATGGGCTTTTTAAGGATCTTATTGCAAATGCTCAAATGTGGGTGTTTACCAATGTCTTTCGAGGAACACAGATAAACACTAACAAGACACAAATGAGTGCGAACAAGACAGGGGCGAGTGGCGTCGTTGGTAATGGCCAACACGTAGGCAGAAACGATCCGTGCCCTTGTGGCTCCGGCAAGAAATATAAAAAGTGTCACGGAAAATAAAACTATGAAAATATTGATTTTCCTTCATGGAACAACAATTATGCATAGAAACGCGACAGGAAAGACTCGAGAGGAACGAGTGCGGCAAAGTATGGAACGAGAAGAGTCAGTTCTTGATTATGAATCCTATATCCCTGTAGGAAATGCTTTAGAAAAGTTGAACAATTGGAAACGACAGGGTGCAGAAATTATCTACTTGAGTTCCCATGAATCGGCGGTTGATGTAGAAAAGGATAAATCAGTTTTGAAAAAGTATAATTTCCCAGATGGAATGGTGTTGTTCAGGGAAGGTGGGGAATTATACAAAGATATAGCCGAAAAGGTTATCCCAGATATTCTTATCGAGGACGATTGCGAAAGTATAGGCGGGGAAAAAGAAATGACAATAACTTATGTAAAGCCGGAAATCAGGCAGGGAATAAAATCAATTGTCGTGAAGGAATTCCAGGGGATAGATCATCTACCAGATGATATAAATTCCCTGTGGACACAGGAATAAGATCAAGAAATGTCACGGTAAGTGACATTTTGCAATCCATCCGTAGCTTTAGTGAGGAGGATAAGAAATGCCATGGGAAATAAAATGATTCATCTAACTTCAAGAGCAATATTTCTAAAGAACAAGAGACAGATTCTTGTATTGAAAGATCTAGATTCTGATTATTTCGGACTTCCTGGCGGAGGAGTTGAGGAACAAGAAACTCCAATACAGGGACTTCTAAGAGAGATTAAAGAAGAAATATCGTTAAACCTTCCTTCGCACTATTTCAAACTGGTTGGAATTGAATATCGAAATATCGGAGAAGACGGTGAGGTCATATTTATTTTTCAAGGACAGGAATTATCAAGAAAGGAATTAACAGAGATTGCTCCATCAAAAGAAATTGGTGATGCTAGATATGTTGATATAGCCGAGGCTTATCAATTGTTGACCCCAACAATGGTAAATAGATTGTCTAAGATACTTCTAAACTTCTCAGAGAAAGTGACTTTTCTTGAAAATGGGAAAGAAGTATAAGAGGTGTTATTGTAAGTAATATGAATCAATTTATAGAAATCAAGAAAAGCGATAAACACGGAAATGGACTATTCGCCTTAAAAGATTTTAAGAAAGGCGATGTTTTGTATGTTTTGAAAAAAGGAAAAGTTGTTGATTTTGACGATATTCAAAATCTTTCAGAGAGGGACAAAGTACATCTTGATCAAATCGGGGAGGATGAGTATGAAATTATTGAGCCACCAGGGAGTTATATCAATCACTCTTGCGAGCCGAATGTTGAAGAAAGAGAAAGAATCGGGTATGCATTACAAGACATTAAAAAAGGAGAAGAAATTACCATTGATTATGACAAAATCGCGTACATTGAAGAGCCGTTTAAATGCTGTTGTGACTCAAAGGGATGTAGAGGATTCATACGGGGCAAGAAATATAAGAAATGTCACGGTAGATAAATAGTTGAAGGATGGGTGTAGTCAAACCAGTGAAGCAGAAGAATAAAGAGTGTTTATAGTAAATAAAATAAAAAAAGCCGCAAGAACTGCGTCAGGATAATGTGTACAAGGTCGTTCGCTTGCGCTACTTGACCACCTGACTCTTGCGGCAGCCGCTAAGGCCTTCCCATGCGGTAGGGCATTGGGAACGAGGAAAAGATCGGCCAGCTCTTTTCCCCAGGTCTGAAACGATTATAAAATATTATTTTCAAAAATAAAACCCTCTTGCGTGATACAAAGGGGTTTTTGATTTATTTTTATTCCACCCATTCAACAATAACTCCTCCTGAGCCACCATTTCCTCCTGATGCACCGCTACTTCCGCCACCGCCTCCAGCTCCTGTGTTTGCCGCGGCCGATGTTGATTCGTTTCCGCCGACTCCTTTAAACCCACCGCCGCCACCTCCACCACGGCGGACATTATGTGTTGTTATTCCTCCCGCGTACATTGGGGACGGTCCTCCATCACTCGCGTTTCCGCTACTATCTGATCCACCGCCACCCCCAGCGCCACCCATAGTGTATGCTGAGTATATTCCTCGTGATCCATTTACTCCCTCGGTTCCTCCATCTCCTCCCCCAACACCTCCACCAGCTCCACCACTACCATATCCTGCTATACCACCTTTTGCGGTTACATAAGATCCAAATGTAGTATCAGATCCATTTGTTCCTGATGATATAAGACATGTTGCTGTTTGGTATGCGCCGCCACTACCACCTGATCCAATGGTTACCGTAATATTTTGCCCTCCAGTTACCGTCACCGGGTAACGGTATACGATTTCTCCTCCTCCGCCTCCACTTGCGCCCGCAGTTGCTTGACATCCGCCACCGCCGCCACCGCCGCCACCCCATGCGGTCACCCATACTAGTGTTACTTGAGAAGGTACCGTGAACGTGCCACTAGATGAAAAGTATTGTGATTTTGATGCTCCTCCACCAGCGGCGGCGTCAACGTATTCTTTCGTCGCCGCGTCACTGCTGGCAGTGGGCGAGACAAGATTGGTAAGACGACTTCCATTAAAATTAAAAACAAACCCTGAGCTACTTGCGGTGATAGTAAGCGCGTCTCCACCTCTACCCCAGTTATAAAAACCAAGATTGCTCGCGTTGCGTGACGCGATGCCCCACGCGCCGTAACTTCCGGCAACATTTTTTTGATTAACAATAATCATTGCGCTACTTGTGCTTCCCGGTTGTTGTGCCGCGCTGATAATTCCCGAAACATCTAAAGCATATATCGGAGAGCTTGTTCCGATGCCTATATTTCCCGAACTGGTAATAACAAATGGTGTCGCGGTTGCGCTTGCCGATTTGAATCGGAGATATCCTCCCGTGGCAGTGTCAATGGTGTAGTCCAAAGAGGTTCCCGTTTTCCCGATCAACTTAAGCGTCCCACCAGAAGAGGTGTTTCCTATCGTCATCAATCCCGAAAACGAAGCATCTTTCCATCGAGGGGTTGGCCATGTGCCAATGGAGTATGTGTTATCCGTGCCAGGAAGCAAGTCGGAATCAAACGTAGCTGCCGACGCGCGTGATATTGCCGAGCGCAATGAGCGAGTAATTGTCTGTCCCGCCACTTGTATCGCGTCAGATAATGCCAAATCAATTTGCACCACATCTTTTCCGGGATATTGAGTGAACTTTTTGAATTCAAGTGTGTTAGCTACCACCTTATCGCTCGTGATTGGTTGCGCGGTATTGGGTTGCTCTTCCACATAGATGCGTCCATTGCTTGCGTATATTTTTGTGTAGTATATCTTTGAAAGATCTCCCGATGGATCTTGCGCGTCTTTCATTTTAAGCACAAGAGTGGAGGTAGCGGTTCCTGTCGGTATGTCAATCAAACTTGACTCTTGCACGAGTCGTTGAATGGTTTGCATTGAAAAGTTTAATTCTCCCGTAACTGTCGTTTGGGATGATTCTTGAACTTGGGTACGGGTGACCGTAGTGAGTATGCCAGTGAGCGTCCCCGCGACTATCGCAAAAATTCCCAAATAAATAAGCAGCTCAGTAAGCGTAAACCCTTTTCTCGACCGGAGTTGCATGGGAGCAAAAAAAGATGTGTCCATATGATAATTATCGCGTACAACGCGATTATTCTTTTTATTAGTATATCACAAATAACAGTAAAGAAAACTACAACCAACGTGATCATCGTTGATCTTTTATCTTTAATCATTAACGGAATGTAAGAATTCTTGCTAACCAGAGATCAGAGACTAATGATACGAGACCAAAGAGCTTTGTTTACTTCGCTAGCAGTTTCTTAAAATCCTCAGCGCTGATTCGCACTTTTGCCATGGAAAGCAATTTCTTTTTTCCCTCCTTTTGCTTTTTCCAAAGCTTCATTTTTCTTGTTCGGTCTCCACCGTAAAGGTAGCCGGTCACATCTTTGCGGAGCGCGGGAATAGTTTCGCGCGCGACAAAACGGCCCCCAACGCGCGCTTGAATCGCCTGCGCAAATTGTTGGCGGGGGAGCGTGTCTTTGAGACGAGAAACCATCGTGCGTGCTTGGCGCTCAATGGTATGTTTTGGAAGAATTCGAGAAAGTCCTGGGACAAGCTCTCCGGCGACGAGTATGTCCATACGAGCAAGGTTTGCCCTTTGTAATCCGGCTTCTTCGTATCCAAACGATGCAAAGCCACCAGATATTGATTTGAGACGATCGTCAAAATCAGAGATAAGCTCGGCGAGAGGCATAGTCGTTTTTATAATTAATTTTTCTCCGAGTGTGTGGGTATCTATTTGTTCCCATCGAAACGATTCTTTGAGCGAAAGAATGGCTCCCAGCAAATATGACGGACATACAATCTCAACCGCAATCATCGGTTCATAAATCTCTTGATATTCATCGGGGAGATCTTTTGGGTTGTAAATGGTTATGAGCCCGTCCGGGTCGGGGATTAATGTTCCGGGTAATTTTTTTACATCTGTTTTGACGCGATAGGTAACCGAAGGAAACGAGGTGGTTGTTTTAACTCCAAACTCTCTCTCAAGACGTTGGGCGGTTATTTCAAAATGAAGTTTTCCCAAAAATCCTCCTTTAAATCCGCGCCCAAGCACTTCGTTAAAATCGGGTTCAAACACAAACGACGCATCATTGAGGCGCAATCGATCAAGGGATTTTTTTAAATCATCGTAGCGATCCGCATCATCGGGGAAAAAAGATACAAACACAACCGGGCGCGGCTCTTTGTACCCCGCCAACGTTATGGAGCGAAGATGACTGTCGTGCGCCCGTATTCCGGTGACTACCGTGTCTCCAATTTTTATTTTATTCGGGTCCTTGAGCCCCGTTACTATATATCCAATTTCTCCTTCGGTAATGTGATGTGTTTGCGACGCGCGAGGAATAAAATAACCAACCTCTTTTACTTTGAATCGTTCTCGAACAGCGATAAACTCAATGTCATTTCCCTCGCTAAACGATCCGTTGATCACTCGCACGACTGCTATAATTCCTTTATGATCGTCATAGAACGAATCGAAAATGAGCGCTCTCCCGACGTCGCGTGAGCTTGCTGATAACGCGTTGAGTGTGTTGGTGTCTTGTGGGCGCAATGGAGCGGGGACGCGTGTGATAAGGTCGTCAAGAAGTTCTTTTACCCCATCTCCTGTTTTTCCCGATATACGATGAATGTCGCTTGGATCACACTCCAATAAGTCCGCCGTTTCATGGAGTACTGCCTCGTAGTTTGGAAGGTTCATATCAACCTTGTTTATCGCCCCCACGATCGTGAGCCCCGCTTTTTTCGCGGCCCAAAAATTTGAAAGTGTTTGCGCTTGAATGCCTTGTGTCCCATCAACCAATAATACCGCTCCTTCCACCGCGGCGAGCGCGCGCGATACTTCATATCCAAAGTCAGGGTGCCCGGGGGTGTCGATAAGATTGAGCGTGTAGCGTTGGTTATTACTCGTATACATCATGCGTACCGGGGCCATTTTGATCGTAATCCCTCGTTCACGCTCAAGATCCAATTGATCCAATAGTTGGTCTTTCATTTTCCGCTTTTCTATCGTGCCAGTCATTTCCAAAAAACGATCGGCGAGTGTGGATTTGCCGTGGTCTATGTGAGCAATAATGCAAAAATTTCTTGTGTGTTCCATGGTGATTTCTATCTTTGCAACTGTACCTTAAAACAGGTCTGTGATGCAATGCTTTTGTTCGTTTTTTGTTTTTTGTGTTACACTAAGGGTGTGTTATGAAGCGGTTTTTGCTTATAGGTATGCTTATCGCCATTCTGGTGTTTTTGTGGATTGGCGTGTTTCAAATGATTCGAGATTCCAGAAATCTTAGCGCGCAATACACGCATACGGCGCGTATACTTGACACGCTCGATCAGGAAAACGCTCGGGTAGAAAGCGATGTTCGTTATTTTTCTCTTCCTGAGAATCAAGAAAAAAATGTTCGCGAGAGATTTAATTACAAAAAACCGGGAGAGCGCATGATTATCATCGTTCCGAGCGTTACTGCTTCAACATCGACTCATTAGTACTATGCGATTATCTAAACGAATGTGGTGGGTTCTTGGTTGCGCGCTCTTTTTTGTCGCCATTGTTATAGGGTGTGCATCAATGGGATGGTACCCAGTGGCATTTGTTAACGGGATTCCCATCATGGCGCGCGCGTATTCTTTGGGGTATACGGTTGCCTATCGATATGCTGATTATTTTAATCAACCGACGCGCGATCGTGTTTCTGACGCAGCGCTAAGCGCCACCATACAAAAAGCGGCGCTTGAGGGAATGATTGATCGTGTATTGGTGCTTAATCATCTGCATCAGGAGATGCGCTCTAATGAAGTTCAACAAAAAGTGGATGAATATGTTAATCGCTTATTGGTCGATGAAAAATTTTCCACGGAGCTTCTTTCTATTTTAAAAGTATCCAAAAGCGACGCGCGTCGGGCATATCTTGATCAGCAAGCACTCTATGCTATTCTCGAAGGGCGTCTCACGCTTGAACAAACATCTTTATTTAACTGGCTTTTAAAAGAGCGTCGAGCGGCGCGGGTGACTATTTTACTCCCTTCGTTTTATTGGACAGGGGATCGTGTTGAATTGAAATCAGATGAATAACACGATACAATTTTTGGCGTCTCCATGGTACATATATATGTTTTTGAACAGCGGGTATGGTTTAGTGGCAGAATGAGACCTTCCCAAGGTTTAGACACGGGTTCGATTCCCGTTACCCGCTCAAAAAATAAAAAATAATATAAACCAATAATCTATGCCTCACAACAACATATTTCGTCGTATCTCTATCATTACCCTCTCTATCCTTATCGGCTTAGCCATTCCTTCGATTATCGTCTTTGCCTCATCGGTTATCGGCAATAACATATCGGTTACCCATACCACCGAACAGCTTCGACTCGGGTATGATGCTTCTGCGTATACCTCATTTATCGTTGATGCTTCTAGCTCACTCTCTATTGTTCCTGCAAATAGCGCTGGGGGATGGAAGGTAATTAAGGGAACTGACTCTCCAAATATCTTAGGGGGGTATGCTGGGAATAGTATAACTGGGGTGGGTGGCTCAGTGATAGTGGGTGGTGGATCTTCTGGGATGAGCAATACCGATTCCGGAAGCTTTTCGTTCATTGGTGGGGGGCGCGCGAATACTATTGTTAATAACTATAGAGCGAATAACAATGTTATAACAGGAGGATATAATAATAGTATTACAAGTGTTAACAGAGTTGATAATTCAGTCATTGGTGGTGGTTACTCAAATGTCATAAGCTCTGGAGAAGAACCTGTTTGGGGTCAGACGATCGCTGGCGGCTATTCCAATAAAATAAGCGATTTACAACAAGGAAGGTCTACTATCGGCGGAGGAGAATCTAATTATATTTCTGGGAATGGTTATGGAACGATAGCGGGTGGTCAAGACAATATTGCGTGGCACTACAGCTTTGTTGGTGGCGGAGCTCAAAATATTGCTGGCACCAGCACAAAAAACTACTCTGTTGCCGTTGGTGGCAATACTAATAATGCTTCAGGGTATAATGCGATGATTTTGGGAGGTAATAACAACACAGCTTCTGGCACAGTATCCTTTGCTTCTGGGCAACGAGCAAAAGCCATTCATAACGGTGCTTTTGTGTGGGCTGATTATAGCAACTTTGATTTTTCTAGCGCTGTTACCAATGAAACCGCGTTTCGCTCCACTGGTGGCGTGCGTTTTGTGACGGCTATTGACGGGAGTGGGAACGCGACACGAACAGCGCAGATTGATACATCGGGTGATCTTACGCTTACCGGGGGAGTAAAACTAAGCACAACGGCATCCAAGCCAGCGTGTGCCCTTGCGTATAGAGGGATGTTCTGGGTAACACAAGGCGCGGCAGGAGTGAAAGATAGCGTAGAAGTGTGCGCTAAAGATGCTTCCGATACATACGCATGGAGAACGATTTACTAAAGAAGATTGATACGTTTTATAATATGAAAGTCATTACCGGTATACGAGAAAAAGATTTGTATCACAAGGCGTGTTTAGCGCGACTAGATCTTAACGTCTCCGAAAAAGAAATTTCTCAATCGTTGCTTGTCGCTTTTAAATTCTTTTAAGGATTTAAGAAATTGTGCTATAATATTGAAGCAGTAAAATTATGCGGAAGTTTAGTTTTCAGAAAAATATTTCACTTATTCTGATTTTTTCCTTTATTTTTCAAGCGGGATTTTTGTTTGCGCCGAATCACGCACAAGCCGCGACAAAATCGTGGGATTTTTCGAATTCATCGGATTACACTTTTGATGACACAAAAATTGAATTTTCATCTGGGCAGGCGCAGCTGAAAGTAGCCGGCTCATCTAGCTGGTATCATTCTGATTGGAATTACAAAAGAACCATTACCATCAACAACGCGACCTCAACCCTCACTGACTTCCAGGTAGATGTTCCTTTGGACACCGCCACCCTCATTGCCGCCAATAAAATGAATAGCGATTGCTCTGATATCAGAAT
>JAGOQP010000012.1 GCA_017991375.1 Minisyncoccota bacterium | reverse complement strand
GGGTAAAGCCGCAAGGCGCTTTGAGATCGGCCTAGGTCCGATCAGCTAGTTTGTGAGGTAATGGCTCACCAAGGCTATGACCGGTAGGGGTGCTGAGAGGCAGTTCCCCAACGACGAGACTGAGACACGGCTCGTACACCTACGGGTGGCAGCAGTCGAGAATATTCCACAATGGGCGAAAGCCTGATGGAGCGACGCCGCGTGCAGGAAGAAGGCCTTCGGGTTGTAAACTGCTTTTCTACAGGAGGAAGTCCCGCTCTTTTGGTGGTACAATTTTGTTTATGTATTATGTGTATGTTTTGCTAAGCGCAAAAGATGGATACTTGTACGTTGGGGAAACACATGATTTGAGACAAAGATTTTTGGCTCACAAATCAGGAAATGTTTTTTCAACAAAAAATCATTTGCCACTTAAGCTTATCTACTACGAAGCGTATTTAAACAAAATCGATGCTCTTAAAAGAGAAAAAATGCTCAAACATCATGGCTCTGTTATTGGTCATTTAAAAAAGAGAATTATTAACAGTGCATATGAGGTAGTGCCAAAAGAGCGGGATTGACGTTACTGTAGGAATAAGAGGTTGCTAACTCTGTGCCAGCAGCAGCGGTAATACAGAGACCTCGAGCGTTATCCGGATTTATTGGGCGTAAAGGGCGCGTAGGAGTCTTGGCGCATCTTTGGTTAAAGACCGGAGCTTAACTTCGGGAGTGCCAAAGAGATGGCCTCGATAGAGGATGTCAGAGGTAAGCGGAACGCACGGTGTAGGGGTGAAATCCGTTGATATCGTGCGGAACACCAGAGGCGAAGGCGGCTTACTGGGGCATTCCTGACTCTGAGGCGCGAAAGCGTGGGTAGCAAAAAGGATTAGATACCCTTGTAGTCCACGCCCTAAACGATGCCAACTAGCTATCGGGAGTATCGACCCTCTCGGTGGCGAAGCTAACGCGTTAAGTTGGCCGCCTGGGAAGTACGGCCGCAAGGCTAAAACTCAAAGGAATAGACGGGGACTCGCACAAGCGGTGGAGCATGTGGTTTAATTCGACGTTAAACGAAACACCTCACCAGGGTTTGAAACCCAAACGACGATAGTCTGAAAGGATTATCTTTATGGAGTTTACTTCAAAACGGTTGGGCAGGTGCTGCACGGTTGTCGTCAGCTCGTGGCTTGAGTTGTTCCCTTAAGTGGGTTAACGAGCGCAACCCCTGCTGTCTGTTACAAGTGTCAGACAGGACTGTCCGCTAAAGGCGGAAGGAAGCGGGGATGACGTCAAATCAGCGTGGCCCTTTGATACCCTGGGCGACACACATTCTACAATGGCTGGTACAACGGGTTGCCAAGTCGCAAGACGGAGCCAATCCCATCAAAGCCAGCCCCAGTTCAGATTGGAGTCTGAAATTCGACTCCATGAAGTTGGAATCGCTAGTAATCGCGGATCAGCAAGCCGCGGTGAATACGTTCTCGAGTCTTGTACTCACCGCCCGTCACACCAGGGGAGTCGGGAATAGGTAAAGCCCAGCCCCAGTTTTACAGGACGCTTTTTACAAAAAAGTGCCTGTGGTACGCAACACATTTTTTCGCGAAAATGTTTGTTGTAAAACTGGGGCTGGGTTAATCTAAGCTCGGTGACACGGGTGAAGTCGTAACAAGGCACGTGTAGCGGAAGCTGTGCGTGAATCAATTACATACGAAAAAAATTGTCGATGCATTTTTTTAAAATGCGGGAGTTGGTCGCGGATTCCCTAAGTCGCGACTCGTGCGCATGCACGTATTGGGGCAACCAAAAAAATCTTGAAGTTTTAGCAATAACGTGGTTTAATACAATAGTGGAAGAGCGCAGAACGTATATTGTATTCGCCATGACGAGTTTGCAGTCGTCTTGCCCTGAGCGAGCAAAGCGAGTCGAAGGGTTATAGGTCGTAAGTCGTAAGTTACTATTATGGAATCTAAAAAAATACTTCTTATTGAAGATGATCCGTTTCTTTCGTCTCTTTTGAAAAACCGTCTTTCCAAGGAACAGATCGACGTTCAACACGCGCATGATGGTCAAGAAGCGCTTGATATACTCAAAACGACAAAGCCGGATCTTATTTTGCTTGATCTCATCCTTCCCAAAAAATCTGGATTTGAGGTTATGGAAGGTGTTCGTCAGGACCCACAACTTGCTAACGCGCCTATTATCATCATCTCAAATCTGGGACAGACCGAAGATATACAAAAGGGTCAAGAGCTTGGAGCGGTTGAATATTTTATAAAAGCAAAAACATCAATAGATGACTTAGTGGGGAATATTCTTGGGTTTCTCGCCGCGCCTCAAAAGTAACAACGACTAAAAATCCCCTCCGCCGCGGCGGAGGGGATTTTGATACTACTGTTCATCGTGAGTAAACGAAGAAAAGCCACGCACTTCTCCAGTTAATGATTAAAGATGAAAGATTAATAACACGCTCTCTATCTTGTTGTTGGTTATAAGTTGTTAGTTGTCAGTCAATAATTATCCACAGCCCTATTTTTCTTAATAGGGCGCTGTGGTATACTAATACCAAATACACGCATAGGTCGATGAACAATACATAAAACCGTGTATTATCATTAATAATGTATAAAAAGTAATAAAAAATAAGTTAGCGAAAATTAGGTATGAATAAAAAAGGTTTTACTCTTGTTGAATTGCTCATCGTCATCGCGGTGCTTGCTATTTTAACGGCTGCCGTGGTGGTGGTATTAAACCCAGCAGAACTCTTAAGACAAGCTCGCGATTCACAGCGTTTTTCTGATTTGGATACATTGCGAAGCGCGTTGTCACTCTATATCACCGACGTAGACAGTCCATCATTGGGGACAACTACAAACTGCTTCGTATATGGAGGAATCTCTCTTACCGCGAACTGTGGTGGTCATGCCGCCGTGTCGGCAACAACTTGGACTGGAGCGGCAAGCACATCTCGTGCGGTTAATGGATCAGGATGGGTGCCAGTAGCGTTTAGTAGTATTTCTGGGGGTTCTCCGGTTTCAATGTTGCCAACTGATCCGAGCCACAATGCTACGTATTACTACACATATATTCCTGGGACAAATACCACATTTGAAATTAATGCGGTCTTAGAGAGCAGCAAGTATTCAACAGGAACAGGTAATAAGATGATTAATACAGTCGACGGTGGAAGCAATAATCTTCTTTACGAAATAGGAACGAATCTTGCTTTGTAATTGTCTGCCGACAATTTTAAAAAACCTCTGGCGTCATTACGCGGGAGGTTTTTTGATGTTTTATGGCAGGATATTTGGTAGTGTGGTACTATATATGTGGAGCGTTTGTCTTTTGATTGACGTAGATATTGTTTTTTCTATGCTCAAATTTCCACCTCAAAAATTAAAAGAACTTCTTCTCGAACAAAAGTTAGCAACTCCAGAAGAGTTTGATCAGGCGTCTCAAGAAGCAACGCGCATGAATCAATCGGTGGGCGATGTACTCATATCAAAGGGTCTTATTACTGCCGATTTTTTGTATAACCTTATTGCTCAGTATTTAGGCGTCGAACAGGCGCATATTGCTCAACGTGGCGTTGATCGTAACGTGGTTGCGCTCATTGACGAAAAATTGGCGCGCGAACGAGAAGTGATCGCTTTTTCTCGTGACGCGGATGGCACGGTCAATGTCGCGATGCAAGACCCCACGGATCTTCCCACAATTGAGTTTCTAGAAAAACGCCTGAGCGCTCCCGTGCGACCATTTTTGGCGCAGGCGGATGATCTTGCTAAAGGGTTTTCGTTTTATGGGTCTCAACTTAACGAAGACTTTAAAAATCTTATTCGAAGAAGCGTTCAAACATCGCTTCAACAAAAGATAGGATCAGAGCGTATAGAAGAAGCCGCGTCTCAACTTCCCATTGTTGAAATAGTGAACAATTTATTTTCTTACGCGGCGGCGCTCAACGCGTCTGATGTTCATTTGGAGATTATGGAGGACGCCCTTATCGTGCGTTTTCGTATTGACGGTATTCTATATGAAACAATGCGTATTCCCAAAGAGGTTCACCAAGCGATAATCGCACGCATTAAACTACTCTCGGCGCTCAAAATAGACGAACATCAAAAACCTCAAGATGGTCGATTTAGGTATGTGACGGGTCAATTGATGCTTGACGCGCGTGTTTCAGTTATTCCAACGCTTTATGGAGAAAAAATAGTAGCGCGTTTATTGCCGGCGGCACAGCGACCGCTCTCGCTCGTTGAACTTGGTATGTTAGAGCGGACTGCGGCGCTTATTGAGTCCAATATAAAAAAATCATATGGAATGATTTTAATAACGGGTCCCACGGGGTCCGGAAAAACGACAACGTTGTATTCAATACTGAATATGCTCAATCGTCCGCAGGTTAACATCGTAACAGTGGAAGACCCCATTGAATACAACATTAAGTACATCAATCAAATCCAAATAAATCCACTAGCGGGTATTAC
>JAGOQP010000005.1 GCA_017991375.1 Minisyncoccota bacterium | reverse complement strand
CAAAAAATGAGGAGAAAATTTTTCTGCGAGGTTGCCGCCGGAGTGTCAGCGGCGGCGGGCGGCGGGGCGAGTTCACTGGTCGAGGTTCTCGTCAAAAAAAGTTCGGATTTTAACCAAAAGGTACCGCCATTTTACGAATTTTTCATTTTCGGAATAGATTGCCTCGCGGCTTCGCCGCTCGGCAGGCGCGCAAAGCGCGCCAGTGTCCGATTTTGCGAGGATTTGCCACGCTCCGCGTGGCGAAAAGGAAACGGCTTGATTTCGGATTTGGAAGTTCGTTTGGGCGAAACCCAAAGCAAAATGAAATTTTGCAACCAATCTTTTTTCGTTTCGCCTCTGGCGAAACTTGGAAGCGATAATTTTTAATATTTTGGCTACCCTAATATGACAAATTTAAACAACATAGAAAATCAAACCAGAAAGTTTTTTGTCTACGCCCGCAAATCTACCGATACCGAAGATCGGCAAGTGCGAAGCATTGGCGACCAGATTTCCGAATTGCAGGAATTGGCGAAAAAAGAAAATTTGGAAGTGGTAGACATTATCGTTGAAAAACAAACGGCCAAGAAACCTGGTCGCCCCATGTTTGCCGATATGCTCAAAAGAATTGAAGCGGGCGAAGCAACGGGAATTTTAGCTTGGCACCCTGACAGATTAGCGAGAAATTCCGTTGACGGCGGTCAAATCATTTATCTTGTAGACACTGGCGTTATCCAAGAGCTAAAATTCCCGACTTTCTGGTTTGACCCAACACCGCAAGGAAAATTTATGTTGAGCATAGCTTTCGGGCAGTCAAAATATTATGTTGATAATCTTTCGGAGAATATCAAGCGCGGACACCGCCAAAAATTGAAGCAAGGGCTATGGCCTCAAATGGCTCCGCTTGGATATTTGAATGATAAACAAACAAAGCAAATATTTTTAGACAAAGAAAAAGCTCCATTGATAAAAAAGACATTTGAGGCCTACGCAACCGGAAACCTTACTTTGAAAAATCTCCGAAAGATTATCAACGGGCTTGGTTTGCTGGGGCGGCGAGGAGGTGTGCTTTCCATTTCAAATTTTCAATATCTCCTGCAAAATCCGTTCTATTACGGCATTATCCGCTACAACGGAGAATTTTACGAAGGAAAGCACGAACCGATTATCACAAAGAAACTTTTTGACCAAGTGCAGGAAGTTATGGCAAGAAAATCCAAACCGCAGAAAGCGGACAAGATGAAATTTTTTCTTTACCGCGGATTTTTCAAGTGCGGCGAGTGCGGATTTACCATAACCGCCGACAAGAAAATTAAACCGAGCGGAAAATCATACACTTATTACTATTGCACCAAGAAAAATCCGCACCACGAATGTTCGCAAAATGTTTTTACGCGAGAAGAAAAAATTTCATCTCAAATCAAAACGGAAATTCAAAAAGTTTCTTTGTCTGACGATTGCGCCGATTGGATGTTAGAAGAACTGGAAAAAGAACAGAAAGCCGAGGCGCAATCGTCCAGCTTTTTTGCTCGAAAAACCAAAGAGAAAATTTCAAAACTTGATGAGAAATTGGAAAAGCTAATGAACGCCTACCTTGAAAGCGTGCTGAATGTCCGAGAATATCAGGAAGCCAAAAACAAGCTCGTCAATCAAAAACAGGTTTTGAAAGACAAATTGAACGCTTTTGAGCAAAAAAGCAATAATCGGTTCGAACTCGCCGCCCAATTCGTAACAGACAGCAAACAAGCCAAAATTATTGCTTCCAAAGAAAATCCCGAAGGGATTCGGGATTTTCTAAAAAAGATTGGTTCGAACTTCCAAATCCGAAATCAAGCCGTTTCCTTTTCGCCACGCGGAGCGTGGCAAATCCTCGCAAAATCGGACACTGGCGCGCTTTGCGCGCCTGCCGAGCGGCGAAGCCGCGAGGCAATCTATTCCGAAAATGAAAAATTCGTAAAATGGCGGAGGGGGAGAGATTCGAACTCTCGATACCGTTTCCGGTATAACAGTTTTCAAGACTGTCTCCTTCAACCACTCGGACACCCCTCCGTTTTATTCCTTTAAATCTCCAAACAATACACGTTGGTGTATTGTTTTGTGGACCCGAGGAGATTCGCCCGCGAGTCCTTTTGTCGCCACAAAAAGCTCTGGGCACCGGCTCGCGACCAGTTCTACTGAACTAGTGCCCGCTCCGCCGTTCGAATCTCCAAACAATACACGTTGGTGTATTGTTTTGTGGACCCGAGGAGATTCGAACTCCTGACCTCCTCATTGCAAATGAGGCGCTCTACCAACTAAGCTACGGGCCCAATTTCTTTTTTATGAATTTTCTTCCAGCCGCCGTTTTAAAGTATAACTCTCTTTTTCTCGCCTCATTAAAACTATCATACTGTTCACTATAAACAAGGTTGAGCCCTTTCATTCGCGCAGTCGTTCTTGTTTTGCCACTTTTGTGTTCATAAATTCGTCTTTGTATATTGTTAGTCAATCCTTTGTACAATCTTCCGTCAGAACTTTTTAGCACATACACAGTATACATAGTATGAACAGTGTATATTTATTTAAGAAGAGGCGCTCCCCGCCCGAACGTACCGTTCGGTACGGGCGGGCACCAACTAAGCTACGGGCCCAATACTTTGTCTAAAAACTTTCTTCCTTGTCCTGATTTCAAAAAATGTTCTCTCAAAAAGATCGGCAACTAACAATCTTCCATCCTTTCCACGTTCAACGTTTCGTTTTCAACTCACTGATACTTACTGTTAAACTCCTCCATTAACTGCGTAAATTGATTATTGAGATTATTTATTGAATCTGTTTTCACGTTCATCGCGTCAACCATACGGTTGAGCGCTTCAATATCACCACTGCGTCCGAGCAGGCGATCGCCGAGTAATTGTAGTAGACGACTTAGATCGTTATTAATATATCCATTTAATGTCGTCACCAACATCACTTCAGAACTAATAGCCACTAGCGCGGTCTCGCGCGCGCGGCTTGGCTCAATATCAGGGACTGCTTTTGCCATTTTTTCCAAATCACCAGTCAGTGCTAACGCTTTTTCGGTAACGGTGCGATTTTTCTCTATCTCGTAGTACACAATCTGGAGCGCGTCTTTGTATTTTCCTTGCTGTTCGAGTTCCTGGATTTTTCTGAGATTGTTTCCCGTCTCTTTCAAAAGCGAGACAACATCCTGTGCGTGAACTGCCGCGGCATCGCGCCCATCAATAAACCCCTGTGGAACCGTTGCTGTTGAAAATGGTGAGAAAAAATAACCAATAAAAGCCATGGCAACAAGCGCGACAATGGTCCAACTGATGATACGGGTCTTTTTTGGTATGTTTTCCAGCCAATGGCGCATCATATCTACATACACTAGCTATTTTCCTTACGAAAATCAAGACGCGGCATTACTTGAAAAAAAACGTTTTCTCCGTATACTGTATGATGTTCTATAAAAAAGCGAGTATCGTATAGTGGCAATACCCCAGTTTTCCAAACTGGCGCCGGGGGTTCGATTCCCCCTACTCGCTCTCAATGTACCCCCATGGGGGAATCGAACACCGGAGTGTGTTTAATGAGGACATTAAAACACGAGGGGGTGGTCAGACAAATTTTTGTGACGACAAGAATTTAGTCGAGACCGATCTCCCCCTACTCGCTCCCAATGTACCCCCATGGGGGAATCGAACGCCAGAACATATTTATCTCTGACAAAAAACTGGGCATGCCTCTTTTGACCCCTTTTTTCACGATCGTGAAAAAAGGGGTCAAAAAACGGAAAATTGAAAACACTAAACCACCCCACAAGATTCGCGGGGTGATTTTTGTTGATTAGTGTGAATTTTCTAAATCGTTGATGATTTCTATTCAATGCAACAGTCAACGAGTTTTTTTACCAGAGCTCCGAGTTTATCAGATAAGCTCTTTTTTTCTGTATCATCTACGTTAAGAGCGTCGTCATCTATTTTTTTCACATCAGACATATCAACTACTTTCATCTGAACACCCCAAAAGAGCGCGTACAAGTCATACGCTTTTTTAAACATCTCTCGCGCTTCCTCCTTATTGTCTCGCCCCAATGCCTTAGTGCCAACCTCCATCAATCGATACGACGCGGCAAGTAAATGTTTTGAAATACACCACACTTCTCCTTCGTATTCTTTGACAATTTTTCCCAATAATTCCTTGCGCATCTGCCGCACTTCGTTAAGTAAATCGAGGTATTCACCTTTTCCCGTTTTTTGAGCGGTAAAGAAGAAATGCTCTTCGATACTCACCAAGTTCATAATCGCGATAGACAAATCCTCATCAGACGATAGATCTAATTGGTGATCTTTCTTTGCCTCGTTCACCTTTGCAATAAACTCGTTTATGTCTTTGATCATAAATATACGATACTAATCTACTAATATATTCTAATTCGCCGCGGCGAACTAATAGTTACAAATCGGGAGAATGACGGTGCGCTATCCATCCGCCCTAATGATTAATGACAAAAGATTAACGATTTCTTCCTACTATTCACTAATCACTATCCACTATCCGCCATTACACTACCAATACCCATATACCACTCATGAGCAAAAGTGCTCCAACGGGAATGACAATTTTTTCAAATGGAAAATGCGCTTTATCCCCATTCTTCTTTTTCATCCACTCATAGAGCGTCACCGCGGCAAAAAAGACAATACTCCCCACCACAATCCCAAATAACAATTTATCAATTCCCCACAATGTATTATCGGGATGTCCAACAATATCACTCCACACCAGTGGTACTACAATCAATGCGTAATACACAATGATGGTAACCGCCTCACGCGCGAAAAATGAAATCGATCTGCGCTGCAAAAAAGAAATAGTCCACATAATAAGCGCCACCACCAACGCCCCAATCCATGTCCCCGTAATAGTATCATCAACGCCCAAATAGCGAGAAAGTCCCACGCCCGCCCCCACCGCAATGGCGCACACAGGACACACCGCATGCGCAGATAAAGGAAGTGCCACAAAAATGCCCGCGCCACTGATGATACCCATTGCCACTCGTTTTATACTCAATAAAGTTGTTTGCATGCACATAAGTATATAAACCCTGCTTCTTAAAAGCAATAAAAAAAGGAGCGACTACGGACGTCGCCCCTGGAAATGCCAAGAATGCGCAGTAATGTGCTCACACCAAGAGCTCTATCCCATTTTGGAAGGAGCTACTTCAAATGTTGTTTCAAAACGTGACTTCGGAGACAACAAAGAGCCATTCTCAAACATTAAACGGAGCGTGAAAGTCACCCTCACCCACATACAAAGACGACCCGAAAGAAGTCGGCGGAGTTCATCCACGCGCTTCTCTAAGATCGTGTTGGGATCGAGAAGTTTTTTATCCGTTTCTGCCAACAATTCGATCTCTGATCGAGAAAAAATGATGTGCTCTGAGATACGAATCTCTACCATCGCGAAGGGGTCAGTTCCATAACTAACCCCATGGATAGAGGCTGGGCGCGCGACACAAGGAATACATGCAGCGCTTTGCTCAAGCTCCCACAACGTTTCTTTGACAACGCGGTCAAGTTCGGCCAACCCGCATGCGTAGTTAGTCAAGAGAAGAACTAGGTCATCGGACACTCCATTGATAGCACTGACTACTTTGCAATAGATCTTTTTTTCTTCAAGTGACATATTGCGGAATAATCCAGCAAACAAAATGTTCAATGCTTCTTCCTTCATAAGATCATGACAAGAGCTCTGGATTTGTTCAATACCCTGTATGATTCGTGTAATTGGACAGCTACTACCCGTTACGAAACGCAACTTATCGGAAAATCCAGTTTTAGCCAGTGCATGCTCATTAATAACAAAAGAGAGAAGTACGCGCGCGAGGGTTTCATTTTTTGTCTGTGCCCACCCGATCAAGATGTACTCTATTAGATCGTGATTACAGAACCTCCAAACAAGCCTTTGCGTCGCGTCAGCATCTGGTTTGCCAACATCTTTTCGAAGAAGACCACGAAGGTCTCGATACAATCCTATCGCGGCAAAAGCATACATCACGGGGTTGCTAATGGTCGTACAAACTCCTCTTTTTACCTTGGCAACGTGCTCGCGCAACTCTTCCAACGCGACAAAAAAACAGGAAAGAAGTACTGAGTGAACATCTGACAAGGGATGCCACCTAACTGCTTCAAGAAATTTCTTTCGTAGAAAACCGATTCGTGCTCGCGGGGATAGTTCTGCCAAACACAATGCAAGCATCTGGTCTTTGTGCGAAGCTACATCAACAACAGTTGCCTTTTTGGACATACCCCACCGATCTCTTTCCGCGACCGCAGTCGCTATTGCTTCTCTCCGCGGAGAGAAGGCGCCCGCACACGCTCTCGAGCAGTGCGCGCTTGAATTGTAAATGCGTGCGAGAAACCCAATGTTCCTCGCTCCGCAATGCTGAGTTAGTAATATCAAACAAACAAATGGCTGTCAATGGGAGCAGGGCTTCTTTCACAATAACGCACATTTATACGCTATTATCGATGGGCTTGACTTTTTTATTGAATAGTGTATAATTTCGCTTAGCGATCCTGACAGAAAGTCGGGACAAAAAGGAGGAAGCGATGAAGAAGATCTTCGTTGTCGCGCTTGCGATGGCTCTCGTGGTCATCGCCTGCGCAGTCGCAGGCGCCAGCCCCCCGCCTCATCAGGCGGGGATTGCGGTCGTCGCCGCGACCGCGGATAATTGGATCGGGACGTCGAGCAGCGAGCCGGCCGGCATGACCACACGGAGCGTGTGGTCCATGGAGGTGACCTTGGCGCCCATCATGACGCCGAGCAGCTCCTCCAGCACTACCACAACGGCTACGGTGAACCACTACACTCAAGACGTGGGCACCACCGCCAGAGCGGCCACCAACCCGACACGGGACCCAGAGCCAGAGGTGGTAGACCTCTGCCGCTACGCGGCCGTCACCACCAGATACTACTTGGACGACGGGACCCGCGCCACAGTGGTCAACCACCCGCTCCGCTCGTAGCAGCACACCGACTCCCAGGGGCAGACACGCATCCGCGTGCCCGCCCCCGGGGTCTTTTTTTATTTTCACTTTATTTAATAATAAAGTGAAAATAACTCTACGCAGCTTTACGCGAAGTAGAGTTGCTATATTTACAAGGAACAACCCCTCGCCGCGTTCTTTGTGGTTAAATAATGGAAAAGGAAGGTTTTAGCGAAAGGAAAGATGGTGCGTGCACTACAAACTCGCCACGGCGGGGTAGTAGTGGACTACATCCGTGCGAATTGGAACCAAGTGGTACGGGAAATTGAACTAATTGGTTCCGCTTATGCCAAACAATATCTTTAGCTTATTTCTGTCCTTTTTTTTAATTTCAAATCCTGAATTAGTCGATAAAATAAAAACCGTCTTAAAAACCCAGAAACGAAGATAACAACCACTTATTATTCTAGGTTTAACAAACTTGGGAATCCGGTATTCATCATCCCCATTTTCTATCTCGGTCGACAAAAAAGTGTCGTTACCAAAACCTATCTCTGCAAATACTTTCTCCATAATGGTTCTAATACAAAACAGATTTGGTGGACCTAGGGAGAATCGAACTCCCGTCTCGGCAATGCGAATGCCGCGTTATACCACTAGACCATAGGCCCATTGTGTATACTAGTGTACTTATTTATTTATTTTCCGCAAGTTTTTTCTATTTCCAATTACTTGTTTGCAAAAAAGTTATTTACCCATTATTCCTCGCCCACCACACTATTCGCTACTCACTATTCACTTTTGACATTTAACATTCCACTTGCCACGTGCGTGCCCTTCCGAAGCTCATTAGATGAGCGAAGGAGGGCTTTCCACATTTTCCTACCTCACCCCACTCCCTCCCTCAATATCTTCCATCGTCGTCAAAAGAACTGGTCCTTGTGTATCATTCGACGCCGCGAGTAACATGCCCCTGCTCTCCAACTCAACCACCCCTTCTTCTGTCTTTATGCGAAACATTTTTGGCTCCAAGTTTGCAACAATAATAATCATTTTTCCAATCAACTGTTCCGGCTCATGGTTTTTTCCAATACCCGCAACAAGCTGGCGTGTTATCAAACTCCCCGCGTCATCAACATCACCGACTGAAATATCAAGCCGAAGTAACTTATCGGATCCCGTTACACGCTCCGCGTGCATCACACGCGCTGTTCTAAGCTCAACGCGCGAAAAATCATCGTATGAAATCATTGTTGTATGAGAGTTATTTGTACCGCCAAAAAAAGCGCGTAGATGATTAGTAGCACAACTCCCTCGCGCCGCGTGAGCACGCGCCCTGTTTTATAGAAAACCAAAAAGAACAGCCCCAATATGCTCGCCACAATAGCCAGAAGAACAAAAGAATCGTCGGTGATAATATCAATCGGACGCGCCAAAGCAAAAAGTCCCGCAATCATAACGTTTGCCATCGCCGACCCCAAAATGGTACTCAATGAGAGCGAGGTGATATGCCGCCGCCACGAACGAATGGTAACCATCAGCTCTGGAAGGTTTGTTCCTATCGAAAAAACCACAATACCAACAACAAATGCCGAAAGTCCCAACTGCGGTAATATGCGCATCGCAAGCTCCACAATACCTTGAGCAATCATAAACGCGAGCACGAGCCATCCGAGCAAGCGAGTAACCACTAATATAGTTTTATAACGTGTCTCTGGTTTGAAGGTATCTTTTTCGTCTGCGCGATCGCGCGCCCGCGCTACACGATGGTGATAATACATCATCCCCAACAGCGCCACATACGCGACAAGCATAATAACTCCATCAGTGCGTGAAAGTGTTTTATCGGAACCCAAAATAAACAGCAAGAGAATAAAGACAAGATACGGAACGATGGTTTTAATATGTCCATCGGTATTGATCGTTCGATTAAATACCAATCCAAGTCCCAATATAAATCCCATCAACACCACAATACCGCCGAGCAAATTTCCAACCGTAAGCGCTTGGGTGTTGCGCATCAGAGCTCCAATACCAATACTCAACTCAGCAAGAGATGTGAATATTCCCAAAAACAAACCAAGAAAAAAAACACTCACCCCCAACCGTCGCGCAACTTCACGAATGTGGGCGATAACTCGGTCGGCAACCATACCAAGCGCGTAAAAAAGCGCGCAAATAACAACAACGTAAACAATAATCATATCGTGTGACGAGCTTCCTCATGCCATGTTTCTCGATACATTTCCAACAGGGCAAATAATAAACTAAACACCAACGGTCCCATAATAAATCCAATCGGCCCGAATATTCCTACGCCGCCGAGCACGCTCAAAAGCACGATGAGCGGATGTACTTTTGTACCTCGTTTGACGAGCTGTGGCCCCAAAAAGTTGTCTAGCATGCCAACCGCGAGAAACCCCCACGCCAACAACCCAATCGCCGCTCCAATATGATGGTTTGCAAAAAGATAGACGATCGCGGGAACGACAACCAACGATGTTCCAAATGTGGGCACCAAGGCGGCAACAACCGCGATGCCTCCCCAGAGTGCTGGATTGGGGATGCCAAAAAGCGCAAACCCACAACCAGTTACAATACCCTGCAAGACCGCGACTACTAAGGATCCCCCCACAACCGAGTTCACGCTCCGTTTAATTTTATCAACAATCTTATTGGTGTTTTCTTCGGTAAGCGGGCTAAACCGCGAGAGAAATTGTTCAAATAGTTTTTGGTCCTTAAGAAAGTAAAAGAATATAAATAAACTGAGCGCGAATGTCACCACTCCTTGAACAATGCTAGAAAACACTCCCCCTACGTTTTGCACCACCCACGCCAATACATCCTGAGTATATTGTGCTACGTCAAGCGTTCCCGCAAGCGTAGGAATGTGCCGCGCGACATATTGTTGGACAAGAGAGGGAAGCCCACCAACAGTATCAAGATCCGCTCCCTCTATTGACCCTATATACATATCCCGGGCTTCGTTAAATACCAGTGTTCCAAAAAATGAAAGCGGCAGTAGAAAGATGATTAACACGCAGAGCGTCATCGCTAACGACGCAATCCAGTTGATACGAACAACTTTCTTTATCCGCAGATATAACGGCTCGCACACAATCGCCAACACCATCGCCAAAATGATGGCGGTAAGATATGGCAACATAATAAAGAATGCCAAAATAAGCATTCCGACCAAAAGAATAGTAATAAGCACTGGTTGGTTTTTTGATGAATTCATACATATATATTATAGAGCACTGAACCGCTAAAACAAACCACCCAACCACAACAAAAACCCTCTTAACGGAAGATCTTTGTTTTCGTTAGGAGAACTGTTCACTATCCACTATTCACTAATCACTGGTCACTATTCTTTGTCGGGATATTGGGAATCGAACCCAAGCCTCACGCACCCGAAACGTGTATACTACCACTATACGATATCCCGATTCATTTCGAGTGCTTAAACTCTACAGCAAAAAGCGCTCCCGCGCAAGAAAAACTCGTTGCGTATATTTAGATAGTAATGATCTTCATAATAAGCCCGTAGTGACTTTTTTGTATGGTATGCTATACTTCTTATATTAGTATTAAGCCATAACATAATATGTTCGGTCTTGGAACAAAAGAGATAATAATCATCGCAATCGTCCTCGTCCTCTTGTTTGGCGCAAAGAAAATACCAGAATTAACCAAAAGTATCGTAGAGTCCGTAAAACATTTACGAGGAGCGTTTAAGGATGACGATCAAAAGAAAAAGTAATATATAAAACCCCGCCAGTGGCGGGGTTTTATATATTACGTCTTTTTAAATTTTTGATTTAAAAAGTTCCGAAAGTTTATCAAGTGTTTTATCAAGCTCGCGCATTGCCGTTGTATATTCGCTTGCCGATCCATCTTGGCGTCTAATCTGCTCGAGTAGTTTCATCTGATGCCGCGCGCGCTCAATAAGAAGATCGAACATTTCATGGGTTCGCTGTTGAGCAGTGCGGTGTGTTTTTTTGTGTCTCCGTGTTCTGTGCGCTAGGTAAACCCCACCTCCTACTACTATGATGACGCCTATAATAATGATAACTATCATCCACAAAGAGAGCGCGATACTCAATGATCCAATTGAAAATTCAAAAGAGGTATCAACAATCAAAAACACTTTGTTTGATTCTGGGCCGAGAGATCCATCCAGTAAAACAATTCGTGCTGAAATAGAATAAACACCAGAAGACATAAGCGATTTCCCAGTCACCTCAAACCGCCCCGCGGCATCGGTGCTAACATCATAAACAATCGCTTCTCCTATTTCGGGCATAACGGCAACCCGTACCGCCGATCGAGGATATAACGATGACCCCAAGAGAACAAATGGCTCTCGAGCGTTCACGCGCTCTGATTCAAGAGAGATGGTCGGAGCAATCGGATCGGGCGCGATAAATACAACCTCCTTACTCGCTCTATTCCCCGCGTTATCAAACGCGCTTACGGCAACAGTATGTTCTCCAGTAGAAACGCCTGGGAGTAAAATCATTTGTTGAGCTTCATGCGCCGCAATACCAAATTGCTTACGACCGTCAATGACTACTTCGTATCGAGAAATTCCCGATAAAGTGTCCTGTGAAACAATATGCAACCCATTTGTTTGTCCTTGTCGCTTTACTGAAAGCGAAAGTGTGGGTGCTGTTGTATCTATATTCACTCGATAGTGCGCTGTCTTTGACCATCCGCTCGCGTCACGGTAACGAACGTGAAAATACCATGTTCCATCTTCTATAGTATCTACCTTTTTTGTATTGATGCCAGAACTATAATATACCGACGGCACAGAGTCCGGTTTTGCTCCGAGTAATGTCTGCACCGCAAACGCATGTGAAGGAAGCTCCCAATTGAACGTGAGAGAGGAATCTGAGCACCACGCGCTTTGATCGGGGCACGTCGGAGAAGATACAACAGGAGCTTCACCATTACCAAGCGATTCATCAGCTCGGGCCGCTTGTTCATCAGCATCAACCGCTGGACCAAGAGACGGAGTCGGCTTTATCGCGCCTTGGATAACAACCTGTGTTGAATAGAACGAACTAAGCACATTGGTGCCCAATCCATCATTTTCACGAATGGCTACATTACTCAACAGCAGATGAGCAACTCCTTCTTTTTTGGAACGAAAAACAATACTAATCGCTTCTCCGCCAACCCCAGAGTAACCCGGATTAACAACACCACCGTTAAATGAAATTTGACCAGACGCGTTTGAGAAACTGGGCTGTTCTACCCAGAGAGAAAAGATGGAGTTTTTTGCGCTTACAGAAACAACCTCAACAATATCAGTAGGAAATGTGATGATCGCTTCGGCATTGTTAATGAATTTTCCCTCGGTATTTATCAGCGCGCGCGCGGTAAAAACATCACCAACGTGAGAAACCGCAACAGACGGACTCAACGACAATGTCGCCGCGTAAACACTCTGAGGCAAAAAAAGGTGTCCTAAAACAAACGCGCTTCCACACGCGAAAAAAAGTAGAGCTCGACGAACATGTGCTGTTACCATTGAATAATTTTTTTTCTTCGTATAAATCTACGAATAATATATAACGCACAAACGATAACAACGACGATGACAACAACATACCACCATGGCCATCCCTTGTCTTGACTGATTGTTATCTCGCTTTTATTACCAGCTTTATCGTAGACAACGACGTTAAGACGAGCATTTCCTGATTGGTTGGAGAGTTCATATAAAGGAGTTGCCAGGACAACGGAACGACCGTTTTCCATGACCTCATATCGGTCTATCCCCGATTCGCTATCGGCCGCGCGTATTGATGCAAACCATCTTCCTTCAAAAAGTTCAGTACTTTTTCCAAATTCAACACGCAGATCAGAAGGAGGACGCGTGTCGGACGCAAGCACTCGCGCCCATGAATCATTTGGTTCTCCCGTTTGTTTTTCCGCCGTAACTGAAAGTGTTTTTGTGCGAACAGAAATCAACGTCCCTTTCCCATCATTAAGATAGGCGTTAATAGCTCCTGGAGTAATGGATATGGTCCCCGTCTTTTTGGCTAACACAATCGTTTTAAAAAGCACGACGGACGAGCCAGATACTCCTCCTGGGGCGCCCCCAACAAAAGAAATGATTCCGCTCTCTAACGAGAGAGAAGGATGATGAACCCAATATGAAAATCCGCTTCCCGCGAAAGAAAAATCTTTTACCGCGAGTAGTTGCGTATTGGCCCCAAGAGAAAACGACCCATCAACGGTGTTTATGGTCTCTCCTTCGGTATCCAGAAAAAGAGTAATGACCGCCGTATCACCAACGCGCACGGACGAAGAATCAATAACTGGATAAACAGTCGCGGCAAAAACCTCGCCGCCACGCATAAGAAACACTGCAATAACCAACACGAACAGATATACAACGTAATAGCGCTTCATAGTTATGAATATTATATTCCCTTTTTACCCCACTGATACATAAGTATAGAAAAATCGACTGAATCAACTCTCAAATCCGTATTAATATCCACGCAAGGGTTTTTGAATGGCGACGCTGTCTTCCAAAACGCGAGTAAAATTGAAAAATCAATTGAGTTTACCTTTGAATCCAAATTAAAATCCGCGCCACGACATTGAGTGTTAACCAGTGGTGTCCCCGACGGAGTTGGTGCAGTTGTTTGTTGCGTGCCACCCCCACCCCCGGCTCCTCCACCCCCTCCAGGAGGCGCGGATGCTGTTTGAGCAGTAAATGTTCTAGACGAGCCCGATTGTTCAGTGCCATAATACACAACTAATTTAAATAGATACGATCCGACTGAAGAAACGACAGCGGTTAAATTAGTGTTCCAATCTTCTCCCGCATTTATGTATTTTGACGCGGACGCGTAATACATATCATCTCCATCACCACAAGTATTTGAACTTTCTGCCACAACACACCATTCATAGTGATACTCATATCCGGTCAGTCCTTCATTGGTAATGGTCACATTGGCAACAATATCGGGAATAGTGGTATCGGTCACTCCATTAATAATAACTTGCGCGGGAGAACCCTCAACACTCCAATAGTCGTTTGTTGTTAATGTTTTTCCCGCTTCCACTTCCGTTGTTACTACTGTTTCCCACAGGCCCTCGGCGGCTGATCCTGGAACGCTATAGGTGTATTCATACACGCCCGCCGAAAGTTTCGTCATTGCAACTGCTGATACCACGGCATTTCGGTCAGCATCGTACAATGTTACCAGAGGAAGCGCGTATGAGTCAGCCGGCGTAGAGGACGCCATAAGCACGCTCACTTTTGCGCGATATGTTTTTCCAACAAGAACCCGCTCAACGTTTGACAAAGAAACATCCCAACGAGCGTTGAGTGTCGCTCCGATTGAGGTGATTCCCTGTTGCAATGTACTAGTTGCGGTTTGAAGTTGTTGTTCTGTCGCAATAGATCCGCCACCGCTAAATAAGTTGTCGCTTAGTCGCCTGATGGGAACAGAAACATCGCTCCATACGTCAGACACAAGCGTTCCAAACGTCGTGAGCGATCGTCCAGCTCCTCCCCAAATATCACTTACAATAGATGCTCCGGATGAAAGCGTGCGCGTGGCATACCCCCACACCGTTTGCGCTACAAGATCAGGAATAGTTGACGTCACAACAGGAGCGTACCCCACATAGAATGTTTTATCCATTTTAATAAGATCCCCCGTCGTTGTTGATCCACATTGAATTAATGTCGGCCATGTACCCTCTGCCGTTGTGCCGGTAAACACATAATAGTGCCACCCATTACTTTCGGCAGTCATTGCTGTATTTACTGCCAACCCACCCGAAGGATTATATACTGACACCGTGCAAGGGGTTGTGGTTGCTTGAAAATCATCATCGTAGACAAACTCGCCTATGGTAATAGCGCCTCCTGGAAGAACGGTTTCATACGCATACGAGGACGTTCCAATACACCAAAACGCCCCACAACATACAAAAAGAAAAATTCCAAAACGTGCGCGCATAGTAATAGTATACTTTATACACATAATCACCACCAGAGTATTACGCCGCCGTCCGGCGACGAACAATAAACGGCGCCATAAAAGAGACACATACATATAATACGATAAGCGGAACAACCATAATAACAAGAGAGAGTCCATCAGTAGGAGGAAGGAGCGCGGTAAAAATGAGAATAATCATAATCGCGTGACGCCATTTTGATTTAAGAAAATCAGGACTCATAATGCCTCCGCGAAGCAAAAAAATGAGTATGATTGGAAATTGAAATAAAAGTCCAAGTAAGGCAGCGCTCACCCCAATTTGAGAGAGAAATCGTCCTATGTCCCATAAGTTAGGAGTCCCTAGGGAAATATTAAGAGCGGCTATAGCGCTCAACGCGTAGTATAAAACGCCAAATCCATAGGCAAAGCCAAGCGCAAAAAGTAACGCGCTTGCAGGAAGAAGCAAAAAGAATAAGAATCGCTCACGAGTATGGAGACAATCTTTTAAAAAAGCGTATAGGTGATAAACACAAAGTGGAATACATCCGATAAGCGCCATTAAAATGCCAATGGTCATCGCGAGATCAACAAATTGAAACGGAGATGTAGTCACGATCGAAACGCCAGGAATTGTAAAGAATAATACAACGGCACGCAATAACACCCCCGAACTTAAAAATCCAATAGTAAAGAGCGCGAGAAAGATAACCGCTAATCCATACACACGCTGACGAATATCATCAAGGTATGGATAAAAAGTAGAAATTTTTTTTCCAGAAGATTGCCTCGCGCGCATATGATATTACTTTAGCCCCAAAAACTTCGCCACCGTTAATAACTTTGTAACAAACCTTCCTATTGTCCCATCACCAGTAAGCCCGCTCGTGCTCACCGCCCATACATCAGCAGGTGACAAATTGGTCGCTATCGTCGGCTTTAACGGCTCTCCATCTGCAAAGTAAGCCAGTTCTCCGAGTTTCAGCTGATAACCCGCAGGGTAGAGCACCGAGAAGTCGGTGAAGTAAACATAAGCATCTGTGCTTGTAGCATCAGTCAATGCAGAGACGGTTAGTTCCCATTTAGGATATGAAGTTGTGGCGGTAACGGGGATAGATAGAAATTGCCAATCAGTTGATTCTGCCGCCTCCGCGTAAGCCGTCGTGCCGTTATCATAATCTACTGTAAGGCGAGGCATCTGATTCGTTCCCGCGTAATATGTCGCGCTGTTAATCTTGCACCACACGCCGACAGTCATTGTTTGCGCGGTAACGTCGCCGACAGGAACATCCTGCGACCATTCTAATCTGTTTGTCGTATCTATCGGAGTAAATCTTAAACAACTCCCGCCAGTCGTTCTGACCGTTGTATCGGTAAGTCCCGCTGCAGTTCTTTGTATATCACCCTCAGGTTTATACACCCTGTGGTCGCCACTTGAATTATCATAGTTTTGGAAAGCATACTGAGAACCCGCAGAGTTATACATATACCCATTGGATCCTGCTACATAGAAATACCACCCGCCAGCGCTACTGAAGTCGCACGAGTCAAAAACTGCCGTGCTGTACGAACCAAATGAATTGAGCGAAACATCGCCAAGCGCGCTGTTCGCATACACCGTCCCAAAAGAACAGTTTTTCACGAGAAGATTGTTGTCATTGGCGTTTATGGTTAGTGCGTGACTCCGCGAAGCATTGACTGTGCAGTTTTGTAGCGTGACGTTAGCGCCACTATTGGCGATTATTCCCGCGTAAGAAGTTGAGCTTGAATATCCTGCGCTCGCGTTTCTGACGTGAAAATTATCGTACGTCGCTCCATAGCCATACAAGTCACACCCAATGTATCTACCGCCGACGAAATAATTGTTTGTAACGTTCGTGGCAGAGTTGTTCTTCAACGACAACCGCGCCATCGTACTCACATAAGGAACTGTTGCGAGCACCGCCACGAAATGCACGTTGTTCTTGTATGTGTTGCTTGCGTTAGAGGTGTCGTAGCCGTAAATCAACGGTTGTGTAAGATTAGTCGTGTTGCGAATGTCATAAATGGCGCACCCTTCAATATTGATTGCGTGGCGAGCAGTGTTCGCGATGAAAAAAGTAAACCGTGAACTCGCGTTTCCTCCGATGTCTGAAAACTCTGCGTACTTCATAATCCCCGCAGTCGTAGAAACATTGTTCAAAAAACCGAACCAAAACTTGTTCGCGCCCGAAGAAACCATTTTCACGTTACGAGAAAGGTTCAGCACCCAATCAGCCGCGTAATGAGTGTTTGAAAAACCGCTTTCTGCGCCACCAACACTATCGGCAGTGGTGATAGACGTTCCCGCAAGTGTCTTTATGTACTTAAACTCGTGTTTGTTGTAAGCATCGCCCGACACTCCGATGAGGTCTCCAACCGCCCAGCCAGTCGCGTCAGCGACCACTAAAGGACTCGCGGTCGTTCCAGCGCCAGAAGTATAGGTGGTCTTGTATGTCTTACTCTGACCAACCATACTGAAATGCTCTAACGAAGCATTGTACCCATAAACCCTAATACCACACGAATAAGCCGTTTTTGGGTTATAAACAATCTGCGCGGTATACGAAGCGGTGTAAGGCGCGGAAGCTGTTCCGAAGTTAAGCTGACCTCCAGCAACGACAATCGGAGCAGAACCATTCATTGTCAGAGTTGTGTTTTGCGTTGAATCGGGAATGACTTGTCCTTGATAACCTATGCACAACCCCCAGTTAGCAGAGTTAGAGGGTGTTATCGTACTATAATCAGTACCATCAGTCGCAACCGTTGGGCCGCAAGCGCAAGCACCATCAAGCGTCACCGTCGTCTTCGTCCCCGTTACGCCAACCACATAACACGTATCTGAAGAAGCTGGTGCGCCTGTGCGGTCATCAACAATAACCCCCCACACCTCACTCGTCACCGTGCTTGCATACACGGCGGTTGACGCGCTCGCCACTGCGCGAGAAAGCTTTACGCGATAATAACCCGCAGAGGTCGTCGTGTACGTGTAAGGCGTTCCGAACTTGAAATACAAGAACAACGCAACAGTGGTTGAAGCGGTGTAGTAACGGAACGCGTCAATGTCGCTTTCGTTAAGAGTCATCGACGCCCCGGCGCAATCATTCCACGTACTCCCATTATACTCTTGCAGTTGCGCAGTAACACTTGAAAGAGACGACGTTGGCAAACTATACATTAATACGACTATCCCTTGACAAGTGTTCGTCGTGTTTGGGGCGGTAAAAGCAGCCGTGTAACGGGTAGTCGACATAGTTGTACCGCCCGTGCTTCCAGTATTGGTTTCTGTTCCCGTGTACCACGTACCTGCGGTGTTGAAGTTCCCCGATGATGTAGCAACCTTAATCGCCATCGATTTCGTTTAAATTACCGTTAATAGTATTAAGCTCGCTTATTAACTGCTCTCTTTCTTTGACACCCGTTTCTCCTGGGTAATTACTCTTTGCCCATGCTAGTAAGTTTTCATCGGAGTAGTCGTTTAAAAGAGCAAGCCGTGTTTCAATTTCTTGTTTGCGATCCCGTAATTCGCCAACATTAATAGTTTCAGAACGATGCGAACTTTTATCGAACTTGATATATGTCCGATCATCCACTTCAATAAATATCGGCTCGATAACCTCAATTTCTTTTTTTATCAGTTCAACACGCTCTTGGCCACCATCGTTAGAAGTTATTTTTTCTTCTTTGACTATAGTATTTTTTTTGATCAGAGATTCGTCAGAAGATGTCGAATCAAAATCGGTAACTTGTTTTAATATCGCCTTCATATGTATATCATCGCAAACATTATTTGATAATAAAAATTATTTAAAACACAACATCGTAGTAATCGTATGAGAGAGAAGATCTATTGGTCCAGTTTGTTGAATAACTTGAATCTCCTTTGATATACCGGAATGTGTTTGTAGACGTGTTATACGCCAAAATGTACCATGCGCCAGTAGACGCGACATATCCAAAATAATTTATTGTTCCCGAATCGTCTAAATCGGAAATCTTGTATCCGCCCGACGCATTAAGCGCCGTCACAATCGCGTCTAGCTTCTCGTCAGTTGCCGGATTAATTCTAGTATTTGAAGCATTTTTTACCCCCACAACATTTGACGCTGGAGCGCTGCCAAAAACGAGCGCGTCGGCTTTTTTAGGAAAAAGAGCTGTCACAATAAAACCGAGCCCAACAACACCTAGTAGTTTTATAAAAGCGCGTTTATTATTATCAACGCGACGAGCGTCGCCAGAAGACAATGAAGACGGCGTACGGACACGACGCGCTTCATCTCGAGAAAGAAGTTTAAACGAATAAAAAGGCGGCAGCATGAGATAATAATCTACCCAAGTATCTTTTGCTAATGATTATGGTAAGTATAGCAAAAAACATATATCAATGACTAGGCGCAACACGCGACTACTTGCTATAATGCGCGCCCCAAAGAAAAAGCGCGTGTATTGCTATTTCGTTTTAATGCTCGAGTGTTAGGTAAAGGCTATTTTTTTCATCTCGACGGATTCACCCCAAAAAAGAGAGAAAAGGTTTCGCACTCGAAATGAATCCTCGGTCGAAAGAAAGGTTCGCTCTCGCGAACGATCAAGGGTGATTTCAATCTCTGGGTGCCGAGTTAAGTAGTCAGCAAGTTTGCGCGCGACAAGCGTTCCTTGAGAAATAACCGCAACATCATCAGGAATGTGACGAGTAAAAATATCTTCTATAAGCGCGTAGTGCGTACACCCCAACACAACCGAATCAATTTTTTTACTTTGAGAAAAAAGTTCGTTTGTGTATTTTTTTACCGCAAGAGAAAGCCCCTCCCATTCAATCTCTCCCGCTTCAATGATAGGAACAAGCATCGGACATGCTTGTTGGTGAACTTTGATAGAATCATTAAGTTTTGTGATTTCTTTCGCGTAGGCGAATGAATGAATCGTCGCTTCGGTTCCAAAAATTCCCACTTCTTTTGAGGTGGTGCGTAAAACAATTTCTTCGGCGGTAGGGATAATAATCCCTAGCACGCGCCTATCAGGATAGCGCTGTGGTAAAAATTCTTGCTGGATTCTACGCAACGCGACAGAAGAAGCGGTGTTGCACGCAAGAATAACCACCCGCGCCCCACGTTTAAAAAGTTCCAACACTCCCTGCTTAGTAAAGCGATAGATAACTTCGTGACTGTGCGATCCATAAGGAGTGCGCGCATTATCTCCTAAATAGATATACGAATACTGCGGAAGTTCTTTTGCTACTTCACGCAACACCGTAAGCCCCCCAAGCCCCGAATCAAAAAATCCAAGCATAATACTAGTATAACCTACGACTAATAACCAACGACCGACAACAGATACTTGATTCATTGCCATTCTTCTGCGCACAAACTCTCTTCGATAAACTCTCACTCAAACCTAAGATAAAGTTATTTACTATTTATACCTTGTGTTTTTTCTTTATTTCTTCTTCGGCGACCGCGTCAAATGCTTCTTTTGCTTGCTGTGCTTTTATGTGAAGTTTCTCAAGCTCCTGGTCAGATAACATATTAAGTTCCCGCGCGCGCGTCGAAAGATAGCCATACTCATTACGCGTAGGATCATCAATAACTTCCTCCAACAACGCATTAAGAATATGCCCCACTCGTGGACTGGGATAAAGAGTGAGCATGTCCATAATCTGCGTACCGTTAATAACTAATTTTTTTGGAGAAATGGGGTCGTTTTTTACCTTCTCGATCATAAACAGAAGATGCCGCAACTTATACGGCATTGCTTTAGGGACTCCTGATCCGATACGATCCGCCTCACGCAGCTTGATAAGATCATCAATATAGTGTTCTCCCACGCGAGCAACCAAGCGTCTAACTCCCGCAGGGGATACGTCACCCACGGCATAGTTAAACATATGATATCGCACCAAATGTGTCGCATCCCGTTCAACATCGGAAGAAAATTTCAAATCGCGCAGAGTATCACGAATAATGCGCGTACTTACCATTTCGTGCGAATAGAATGTTGAATATTCCCCTTCTCCACGTTTTGAACGAGGCTTACCCACATCATGAAAAAGCGCGGCCAATCGAATGGGGAGAGAGAACCCTTTTGTCGCCGCATAATCAAGCGTTCGCAAATTGTGTTCCCACACGGTATAAATGTGATGCAAATTTTGAGTAACACCAATTCCTTCTCGAAGACCGGGGGCGATAAAAGTGAGTAACCCAAATGATTCTAATAGTTGAACTCCCCACGCGGCACGCGGAGTCATAATTATTTTAATAAATTCATCCCGCACACGTTCTTTTGAAATACGCTTAAGAAGGTGTGCCTGATCAGAAATGGCGCGCTGCGTGTCTATGTCAATAGTAAAATCTAGTTGTGCAGATAATCGCACCGCGCGCATCATACGAAGTGCGTCTTCTCCAAATCGTGTTCGAGCATCACCAACAGCGCGAATAATCTTTTTTGTATTATCATCTTGTCCCCCAAACGGGTCTATTATTTCAATCACCGAACCATTATCGTCAACAGCAAGCGCGATAGCATTAACCGTAAAATCACGGCGAGCAAGATCTTCTGAAACAGTGCGCGCAAAAGAAACAGAGTCGGGATGGCGCGCGTCAGAATATCCTTGCTCAACGCGATAGGTGGTTACTTCAACAATCGCGCAGGTGGGATCATCACTTCCAGTTTTGACACCCACTGTTCCAAATGCATTTTCATAGACATGTTCTGGGAATAACTCTTGGACACGATCTGGGGTGGCATTTGTAGTAACATCCCAATCATGTGGAACGATTCCCAATAGAGCATCGCGCACACATCCTCCAACCACATATGCCTCAAAACCCGCGTTTTTTAACGTGGTCATGAGGGCAATAATTTCATGTGGAACTTTGACGGAAACCATATAATCGTTTTATTATACACCAAGCGCGTCTACGCGTTAAAAGTCGCCTCCGTAGTGAAACGGATATCACCACAGGCTTCGAACCTGTTATTGGGGGTTCAAATCCCTCCGGAGGTACAGAGATGACTAACAACTGACGACTGACGACTAACTACACAAGTCCCTGTTGTAAGTTGTAGGTTGTAGGTTGTGAGTTATTTCAACGAGCGGGTGAGGAGAATCGAACTCCCATCTCTTCCTTGGCAAGGAAGTATAATAAGCCACTATACGACACCCGCAATTATTCAAAGGTCAGACGCCAGATTTCAGATATCTGATATCCTTCCGATATTCACTCTCCGATCTCATCCTCCCACATTTTTGTAAACAAACACAGGAAGAGTCCCCCCACTAGGACTCGAACCTAGAACCTTCTCCTTAAGAGGGAGCAGCTCTACCAATTGAGCTATGAGGGGAGATAAAAAACGCCGGCGCTTGTTATTGTGCCATTGTATCTGACTTTTTTCAAGATTACTTAATTACTACTGAGTAGATGTGGAAACTCCGTCGGTTGTAGATGACCCAAACAACACCGACCCTCGCAGCGCGATTGTTCTAAACAGCCCATATATATCTTTGATAAGACTCTGTGCCTCAGAAAGTGTTTTTTGAATTTCTGTTTTATCAAGACGACTCAAGGTTTCAATAGCTATTTTTCTTTCCACTTCAGATACTCTTTTTTGAACTTCGGTTATTTTTTCTTGAACCGTTCCCAAAAGCACTTCTAATTCTTTTGTATCACGACCGTCATTTTTTAAATCGCCCAAGCGTTCTCCCAGAGCATCGGCGCGGGCAGTTGCCTGCGCGAGCACCGTATTTTTGAGCTGAGCCAGATGAGCTAAGATCATAACCTCCCCCACATCATCGCCATGCTCGTCACGGTACGATTTGATGTCTTGGGCAATCATGCGTAATTCAGATGCGTTTGACGCCCCACGGATGCGCTCCAGAAAATCATTAAGCGTCTCACGTTCGGCAAGAAGTAGTTGATTAATACGCGATAATAAATCCCCATAGAGTGATTTTTGTGTGTCAACGCGTTTTTTTAGTTGGGTGGTGCGTGCCAACAATACATCAATACTTCGCTCTAAAACGGCCCTACTTTTTTCAACAACGCGATCATTTTGATTTTGGCGTGCTTTTGATTGATTTTCTTTCTGGCTTTCCACGCGTATTTTCTGTAACTCTTCTTGCTCTACACGGAAACGATTAAGTGAACGATCAAAATCATCATCGTTTTCTTGAGCCCCCGCAGTGCGCACAATGCAAAAGACACAAATAATACCTGCGCATAGAGCCACTACCACCCGAGCATAACGAACTTTTTCCATATATGTATACATACACCACTTTTAAAAATTACTCAAGGCAATGTCAATTTCCTTGATTGCAGAATCGCTTGCCCACAATATGTTAAGATCGGCACTCGCCATAGCTTGCGCTGCCTCCTTATCGACTGCTGTAACATCAAATGAATTCTGTTCCACTGGTGCCGAAAGTTGAGCAATATCAGCAATGGACTGATCAACACCAGAAAGCGCTTTCTCTTCGGTAAAATAGGGCGCAATGTGAGACGATGATTCAGAAAATGTTTTTTCACTACTACCAATCGTTTTTAATTCGGCTACCTGCTGCTGCTCTCTCGAAAATGGATGGAGAAGGACCACTACGCCAACAAGCATCACTAAAACAGCTGGCGCGACAAAACGTACCATAGACAAAAGTCTAACCCGCATCCGAAAACGCGTGTTCCCCATGGGTATTATTGATTGTTTCAGTGAAGATTTAGTTGACGCTCCCCGATTTGACAGTTCGCTAATCAAAGAGAGTACAAACGCCTTATCGGGCTCTATGGTATCGGCATGCGCGCTGAGCGCCGATAACGCATCCGCCAGCTCAGTATCGGAAAGCTCTTTTAAAAACGTTAGTGCTTGATGTGGATCAGCGGCCTGCACTGCCTGCTCTATGCTAGTATGGCGTGTGACTGTTTGGCGCATATTATTGGTAACCCTGATTATTTTCTTTTCTTAACACACGACGAAGTTGAGTAAGCGCGCGATACTGCAACGAGCGAATAGCTGTTTGTGATTTTTTAGTAACACGAGCAATGGTTTTGTTATCAAGCTCCGAAATAAACTTTAGTATAATAATTTCTTGTTGCTCATCACTCAATTGCGATAACGCGGCATAAACACCCTTGCGTTGTCTATCTTTATCAAGCTGATATTCTAATGAGCTACTCTCATCCAAAAGCGATTGTGTATGCGTGTCATCAAGCGGAATCTCCTTTTTTTTCCGCCAATAATCGATGAGCGTGTTGCGCGCGATGGAGATAAGCCATGCCCGATGAGATTGAATAAGGGTACTTCGCGCCTCCCATGCTTTAACGAAAGTAGTGTGGGTAAGATCCTGCGCGAGATCTCGGTTGCCCGTGCGAATATATAAAAACCGATACACCGGAGTGATATATTCTTTATACAAAATAGAAAATGCTTCCTGATCAAGCTCGCGCGATTGAGTAACAAGTTTTTTGAGATTCAATCGTTCCATAGAAAAGACGTTCTCATACACAAAATGTGTCGCGCTCAAGACACCTATTGAGTATACCGCACCAATCTCCTACCCACAAACAATAAAATGTCTGTGTATTATGGCAACACAACACGAGCAATCTGAGCAACGTTGTAACGGAACACATCAATATAATCAGTATTAAAAAGATCCCCCAAAGGATCGATAAGAGCCGTGGCGATAGGATGCTCTCGCGTACGCAGAGCAAAATCAGAAAGGGGAAATGTCGTGTCAACTAAAAGGACTCCATTATGCGCTCTGATTTGTTTGGCTACTTTGTCAAAAAATACATTGGAAGACGAAGCGGGAATAATATTTTCTCGTGGAGTAATTTCTATATCGCTTAGAAAATCGCCCCAGGTATCACCGTACACAAAAAGAGGTTTGCGATTGTTATGAGCGATTCCATCGCGCGCTTGGCGACGCGCGATATCAAGCATAGCGCCATAGTCATACGCATTGCTGATATAAAGCTCCCGATGAAGCGCGTCTAATTGTGCCAAAGTTCGAGCTATATAGTCCGTCATTTTCCGTACACGAGAGGGAGCGAGCCAAAAATATGAATCCCGTTTTGGAAATACGCGTTCATTCTGAGAATCGGAGTGAACCGTTGACGAATTGAGCGCGTCAAAAAAAGAGACGACTGCAATTTTGTCGTCAAGCGACGTCGCCCATGAATCCACCGCGAGCCCAAGCACAAAAAGAGCTTTAATATCGTCCCGATCAATAGTATTTTTAAAAGTACCTACACAATCAGCGTCATCAATTTCACAACGCATATAGATAATATCAACGCGATCTCCCCCAACAGTAGAAATAAGATTACCCAAAAAAGGGTACGGCGTGGCAACGCGCAGTTTTGGGAATGAACTATAGTCAGAAAAAGGCTCTCTATTAACGAGAGGGAAAAATGAATTGTGATGAATAAAGAAAAAACCGACGATGACAAACACCGCTATAAAAAGCACGCCATTGATTAATATGCGCCTCATAGTCCAAACGATTGATCTTCAAACAGAAAGGTGAACGGATCATAATAACCAAATTGCATTGGATTTTCTGGTGTGTATCCGATACATCGATCTCCTTTATGGTTAGCGATCGGGCACGATGCATCTATTGGGGGTTCAAGTGTTGGTGATTTTTTTAACTCAAAATGAAGATGGACATCTGGATCATCGATTACCTCACACCCATCAGCACCAACATGCCAATACGAACACCCGTACCCAGTATTACCGACAATACCAATAGATGTTCCCGTCGCGATACTCTGACCAACAGAAAGCGATTCGGAAATCGAAGCTAGGTGCCCATAAAGTGAATAAACAGCCGTGCCGTCAAACAAATGCTTAATAATAATCGTATTACCCAATCCTGCGTCATCCTGACCATTATAAATAATACGATCGACAACGCCCGACCCGATGCTGTATACTCCCCGATCTAATGAGTGAGGAATGGGAGCAAGATCAAGGCCCGCGTGTTGAATGTAATCATCGCGCTTATCGGCAGACCATTTCCACTGCACTTTGAGCGGAGAATTAAACCGCTGGCGAATCCAAAACATATTTTGTTGTACCGGACTAGCAAAACCGGAACGTACCGTGAGGTTAGTAAGTGTGGTGTACGACACCACAGAATCTCCTGACTGTACCAAGTCAAAAAAATCCCTGGCAATATCGTCCTCGAGACGAAGACACCCCCCAGAAAACTGACTGGTCACTTTTGTTCCATCCCGATAATAGGGAATATTATGGATAAAAAAATCTTCGTACATCTGAACGGCGTTTTCCATAAAAACCGGGACGATCGACGATAGGAATTTCTGTTTTTTGACGCCCACGGTAAAATATCCCGTTGGAGTTTGAAACCACGCCCCATAGGGCGCCTGATACGCAACTGGGAATGTGCGCCCCAACATACCATTTTCATAAAAAAGAATACGATTGTCGGTTAAATTTATTTCAAAAAGTCTAAACCGATCCAACTTGGGAGATGACTGACAGTAATATGTATCAACTTGATCAAAAAGAACCGTATCTGGCCCGCAATATGCGGTTACATTTTTTTGAAAGTCGTCTACTACCAATGGGGTTGAAGTCGAATCCAGAGAGGGAGATGTGTGGGCTTCTTTATTGTCTACTAACGACAGAGACGACGTTCGATGTACCCAAAGCAAAAAAGCGCCTCCAACAAAAAAGAGAAGGATAGCACAAAAGCCGATTACCCACTTGTTCATTGCTCATATAATAGATGAGCCAATCTCAAAAGGCAAAAAGGTGGTTAATAGAAAAATATGTGCTAAAATAAGGAGTATCGGGCCAAAAAAGGCCTTTTTTAAGAGAGTTAGTGAAACTAAAGGGAATATAATTCGTTATAAAGTATGGTAGATGGACACACCGATAATGAAAAAGAGCTGATACAAAGAGCCACGGAGGGTGAGTCCTCGGCTTTTGGCTTGCTCTATGACCGGTATCAGCCAGCCATCTATCGGTTTATTTATCTCAAAGTAAGCCGTCGTGAGGACGCCGAGGATCTCACCCACCAAGTATTTTTGAGCGCGTGGCAAACCATAGAACATTTTATAGACCATGGACTCCCTTTTGCGAGTTGGCTCTACCGGATCGCGCGAAATAAAGTTATCGATCACTACCGAACACAACACACGCCAATACACATAGAGGCAATCGCCGAAGAAGCGCTTGGCGCGACAGAGGGGATCGAAAAAGAAACAGCGACACGATTAGATATGCAACGCGTTATGGAAGCGCTTAAGATGCTCTCCCATGAACAGCAGGATATTATCCTCATGCGATTCGTACAGGAGTTATCACATAAAGAAATAGCCCGAGCCATAGGAAAAACACAAGGAGCCGTCCGCATTATACAGATGAGGGCGCTAAAAAAGATAAAAAAAGCAATAGAACAGTAGTATGAATAACCGTTTACGCAATGTATTTAACCAATTAAAAACAATCCGCCCGGACGCGGATTATTCCCGTATGGCAAAACGGTTGATTCTCGCGGCGCCAAAACAATCAACAAGAGAAACCGTGGAATCGTTGCCTATCGGAATCGCGCGCCGGCCATTTGTACTCTCTTTGGTAAATACCGCCTCTTTGGTTATGGTGGTTGGACTTTTGGCAATGGGTGTATATGTTGCCACCATACAACTCTCTCCTTTGCTCTTGCCAGGATTAAACGAAAAGAAAATTGTCGCCGAAGCAGATATGATTAATCAAACGATTTCAATACAATTGGCACAAATCGAACATTTTAAGAAAACAGCGCGTGAAACAACAAGCGCTCTTAATAATGTATCAACACAACAACTCAATCATCTTAACGAAACAGTTATTGGAACTGAGGCGCAGAAAATAACGCAAGTAGAAGATCCCAGCGCAATACACGATATAAATACAGAAATAAATAATATCTTAGACACGATAAGTAAATAATAGTATGAGAAAAAGATTATTTTATTATTTTGCTATAAGCATGATATCAATCGCGCTCCTTACAAGCGCGGTTCCGGTGTGGGCGCAGTCACCTGATATTGAACAAAAACTTTCAACAACCAAAGACGATCTTCAAAAACTTGCCACTATCAAGGATGACACCACGCTCTCTGCCGAGCAAAAAGCAGAGCTTGAGTTGAAATTGAAAAAAAGTATCATCGCGGACGTTATCGATGTATCAAAAACACAGGTATTAGAAATGAAAAAGAGAGTGTCTGACGCGATACTTCCCGATTCGGATGAGTGGGACGCCATAAAAGAGACGCTTACGAAGTCGTTAGAAAACGCCACCGACACGTTAGAAAAAAGTCAAGACACGCTTACGCAGAGCACAACCCTTGATGAACTAAAAAACGTCGCAAAGGAAATCGAGACGATAAAAACCACTGTTATAGACCCTCTTCTTACTCAAGCAAATAATATTGCTGTCACGGCGTCAATCGATTCAATTTTAAAACTCACCGATCAACGACTAGAAAAAATTGGCGTGGATATTAATAACATCTACGAAAAAAAGCTCACTAAAAATCAGTCGCTTCGTAAAATGTTCGACCAAGCAAGTGTGTCAGCAAAAAACGCGCACCAATATAACGATCAGGCAACTACTATTGTGTTTAATCTTTACACTCCCCATCAAGGTACGTCGACAAAGTTATTCATAGAAAAACTCTCTACCGACCTTGCTATTGCGTATGAAAAAGAATTGGACGCGAGCTCAACTGAAAAAAGACCACCAGAGGAAGTTCTTATCAACCAGCACATAGAAGAGCTGGTTACCAAGGCCCTTTCTCAAATACGGGGGACTTATGACATCTTTATGAAAATGAGCACGAACGTAAAAGCATACCTCAAATAACTCTCCCGTTAACCTCCACGATCGTGGAGGTTGGTGAATTCAAAAAGAGAAGGATATCCCTTCTTTTTTTGATACAGCACAATTTAAAACCGCCAGAAACAGTGTTGAATTTAATGCCTCTTATTCTTCTTTTCTTTCTTGTTGTTGGTTGTATGTCGTGAGTTGTTTGTCTCTTTTTTGACCCCCACCCACACCCGCTGATCATCAACCTTGGTCTCTATTTCTGCGTCAAAGAGTGCGCTTTTTTCAAAATTAACTACGTATGCTCCAACGTCTTTTGCAAACCGTTCCTGATGCGTACGAAGAAGCGGCGCGAGCGAACCATTGGTGTCGATCCACAGCGCGATAGTATCTTGCGGCACATACCCCGCCTCTTGACGAAGATCTTGTACCACACGAGTCATTTCGCGAAGCAATCCTTCTGCTCTAAGTTCTGGCGTAATAACAGTATCTAATATAACATCGGTATCAAGATTTTTATCGAACACCACGTTTTTTACGTTCACCTCCTCTTTAAGAATATCCAGAAGTTCTTGTGCAAATACTCCCGAAAAAACATCTCCCTTAACCGTCAGAGTGGCAAGCGGTTGACGAACTTTTATACCAAGCTCAGCGCGCAACGCTAATGCGAGTGAAGCAATGGAACGCACTCGCGTCATATGCTCGCACAAAGCATTATTAAATGTTGATTTTGAACTTTGCGGCCATGACGCCAGATGAACAGAGTCCTTAGCATCGCATCGATACATATGAACAAGCGACTGATAAAGCTCCTCGGCAAAAAAAGGAAGAAATGGAGCGATTATTTTACTTGTTTCAAAAAGCACAAATGCAAGAACCGCGGACACGCGTTGATGTTCGGCCGCGTTTTGAGGGCGCTGAAATCGCTTGCGAGAACGACGAATATACCACCGCGACAAATCGTCGATAAATTCTTCTATGAGTTGAGTGGATTTGGTAATGTCGTATGCGTCCATACGTTCACGTACCGCGGCACTTACCTGGGCAACGCGCGCGTAGATCCATGTATCAAGCGCCCCCACTGCCGCCGGCTGTCTGGTAAGCAACAACTTGTCTTTTCCATACACGTTTAAAAATACAAACGAGTTATAGAGTGTGAGTAGTACGCTACGTACAATTTTTGCCACCTCGTCCTCATCAAAGTTCTTTGGATCTCCCGGGCTGTTGACGGAGTACAAATACCACCGAATAGCATCCATGCCATATTTGTTGGCCACTCCCCATGGATCAACAATATTTCCTTTTGACTTGGACATTTTTTGTCCATTTTTGTCGTTGATGTGTCCAAGACAAATAATGTTTTTATACGGGGTGGGCTTTCCCAAAAGCGTTGCCACCGCTAATAGGGTGTAGAACCACCCACGTGTTTGATCAATGGCTTCGGAAATATACTCCGCCGGATAGACAAGCTCATCGATGTTTTGTTTTTTATCTTTCGTTCCCTATTTTTTTTCGTTGGTTGTTGGTTGTCTGCTTATGGCAGATCCTGAGGGATCGAAGGGTTGGTTGTTGGTTGCCCCAAATGGATAATGCGATTGCGCAAACGGCATTGCGCCAGAATCAAACCACACATCTACAACCTCCTTCACGCGCGTCATATGAGCACCGCATTTCTTACAGGGAATAGTAACCGCGTCAATGTATGGTTTGTGATAATCAGCAAAACCCTTCTCGTCACGTGACGCGGCGACGCACTCTACCGCGCGCGACTCGGCAAGAGCAATAAAATCATCGCCACGGCTTTCTTTTTTGGCTACCGCCTCCTCTTGACTCCAACCGGAAAGCACTGCTTCAAGCATCCATATAGGATACTCGTGACTTACCACCACAATGGTTTCATTTGTATGCTTCTTTTCACACGCGGAGATAAAATCCCACACGCGAGCGGCAACATCTTGTAAACTTTCTCCCTCGGGAGCTGGTTTTATAAATTTTTCTTCGAGTGATGCGTAGTAGTGATGGTATCGATCCATATGCTCTCCTTCAAATGAACCGACAAAAATTTCTCTTAATCTCGGGTCATAATGAACGTGAGATGCCCCCACTGCGCGAGCGATAATACTCGCCGTTTCTCTGGCACGAATAAAATCGGATGAATAGAGCGCGTCTACTCGCTTAAATGTTTTTTTAAGTTGTGCCGCTGTTTTTGCAACCTGTTGTTCTCCTTTTTTAGTGAGAGAAAATTCGTCTTTATTTTTAGGATCTGAGTTAATGATATGTTTTATATTATGGCCCGCTTCTCCGTGCCGCACGAAAATGTAGCGGTTAGTAGAGTGTGGCAGACGCGCACTTAATTCCATATAACTCCCTATCGCCTCTTGATGACCGCACGAACATTCCCATATAGGAAGCGGTGTTCCCCAATACCGCTCACGGGAAAAATTCCAATCCTTAACTTCAGAAAGCCATTCACCAAATCGTCCTTCTTTAATATGTGAGGGGACCCAAATGGTGTCCTTGTTTGATTCAATAAGTTGGGCGCGTAATTTCGACATCGCGACAAACCACGATGAGCGAGCGTAGTACAAAAGAGGCGTGCCACATCTCCAGCAATGAGGATAGTCATGTGTGTGAGGAACTGTGGAAAGAATTAGATTTTTTTGCGAAAGAATACGCACAATAGTTTCTTCTGTTTTTTTATCTTTGGCGTAGAGACCCGCAAGATCGACTACCTCCTTAGTAAAAAATCCTTGCTCATCAACGGTGTGTTTTTGTGGCAATTCAACTTCTTTTCCTAAGACGTAATCATCTTCACCGTACATAACCGCGGTGTGCACAACACCGGTTCCATCGGTTGTCGTCACAAAATCAGCAGGATATACGCGGTATGATGTGCCCGAATGGAGTGACGGCACGTTAAAAAGAGGTTCGTACGAAAGTCCGACAAGATCCTTTCCTTTTATATCGGATATAGGTTCCAATCCATCCTTCTTTAACACATTCTCTATTAATTCATATGCTAAGATGTACACTTCTTTACTCTCTTGGTCTTTCACTGCTTTGTATTGAATCTTTTCTCCAACCGCGAGCGCAACATTTCCTGGCAATGTCCACGGCGTTGTCGTCCACGAAAGAATGAATGTATTATCATCAGTAACAAAAGAACCGATTTTTTGTTTTGGTAATAATTTAAACTTTACATACACCGATGTATCAGTTACTTCTTTGTACCCTTGTGCCAATTCGTGAGACGAAAGAGCCGTGCCACAACGCGTGCACCAGGGAACAACTTTGTGTCCTTTATACAACAACCCCTTGTCCCAAATCTGTTTGATAATCCACCACAGCGACTCCATATAGCTCTTGTGATACGTCACATATGGGTGTTCAAGATCCAACCAATACCCCATACGTTCAGTGAGCTTCTCCCACTCACTCTTATACAGCCACACCGACTCTTTACACTTTTGGTTAAACGAAGCGACACCAAATGCTTCAATGTCTTTTTTTGATGTAAATCCTAGTTGCTTTTCTACTTGTAGTTCAACTGGTAATCCGTGCGTATCCCACCCCCCTTTTCGAGGAACAATAAAGCCCTGCATCGTTTTAAATCGCAACACCACGTCTTTAAACGCTCGCGCGAGCACATGATGAATCCCGGGGCGTCCGTTGGCAGTTGGCGGTCCTTCCCAAAAATTAAATCGGCGAACACGCGCGCCTTTCTTGGGAGTAATAGATTTTTTGAATACATTCTTTTCTTTCCAGAGTGCCAGCACTTTTTCTTCTAGTTCGGGAGGGGTAAACGATTTAAGATTTCGTAGCATACAAAAAACTATAGCAAATATGCGCCCTTTCTTCAACTAATACGGTAACGCATATAACAATGCGTCGTTTTTATGTATACTACAAAAGAGCATGGAACCGATTGTAAATAAAAAAGCACGATTCGATTATGAAATCCTCTCAACCTACGAGGCGGGGCTTTCATTACTCGGACACGAAGCAAAAGCGGTAACGGTTGGCAAAGCAAGTATTATCGGCTCGTTCGCAAAAATATACAATAATACCGCATGGCTTGTAGGCGCCACTATCGGCCCCTACCAACAAAAAAACACGGCTCCGGGGTATGACCCCACGCGGGCACGCGCATTATTGCTCAATAAAAAAGAAATAAAAGAGCTCCTAGGTGCCACGCAACAGAAGGGCTTGACGCTAGTGCCACTAAAATTGTATAATAATCATGGCAAAATAAAGTTGGAATTAGGGCTTGCTAAAAGCAAAACCAAGGGAGACAAGCGTGAAACGATAAAAAAACGCGACACCCAACGTTCTGCCAGCAGAGGAATTGAGTAATTCATTCTTCTGTCTCGTCGTTAGCTGTTAGTTATAGGTTATTAGTCACTACCGGGGATGCCAGGCCTCGACAGGATACGCGCGCTACAAATTGCATGTTGAGCCGTCGCCTCATTAATCCGACACACAAAATAGATGCTAACCAAAAATTAGCTCTTGCCTACGCATAAGAACCTTAAGGTATCTTAGCCGCAGGCCATCGGTTCCTGATGTTTCATAGGGAGTTAACCGGTGTTATATATGGAACTTACGTGCGTAGAGCGCTCTCGTACACGCACGGACATCAAGAGAGCGAAAATCGTTTCTTTCTGAAACTAAACATGTAGACGTTTATAGTGGTCTATCCTGGATGCGGGTTCAACTCCCGCCATCTCCACTCCTTCGTCCACTACAGTGGACTACGAAGTGCGCAGCGCTTCGTAAACAAAATAAGCCAGACGGCTTATTTTGTTTTAGGAGTGTCATCCGTAGTTTTAACGAAAGAGGATGGGGAAGAAAAACTCCCGCCATTTGCTTCCGGCCCTCCGATATCTGACCCCTGACATCTGACGTCCGATATCCGCCATCTGATCTCTGCCATCCGATATCTGATCTCCGACCTCTGACATCTGATATCCGATCATTTGACATCCACCCCTAAATCAGCTACTGTTATTGAGATTTGAACGCATAAAGAAAGCCCTATATGCACGTTCGCATCAAAAAAAATAATTTTTTAGCTTATCGTTACCAAGCAGTATAAAATCAACCATCAAATTACCACGCCCGAGTTGCGGGTTATTGATGAGGAAGGTAAAAACCTCGGCGTCATGCAAAAAGACGAGGCGCTAAAGCGCGCGCTCGAACAAAATCTTGACCTGATTGAGGTTTCCCCAACTGCTCAACCACCGATTGCTAAAATAATGAGCTTTGACAAATTCCGCTATCAACAGGAGAAAGAGGCAAAAAAGCAAGCGGCACAAGCTCACAAAAGCGCTGGAGATTTCAAGCAGGTACGCATTACCGCTCGCGCGGCAGAAAATGATCTACGCATCAGAGCAAAGAAAACAGAAGAGTTTCTAGAGGAAAATAACAAGATAGAAATTTGTTTAGTGCTCCGCGGAAGAGAAAAGGGGAAAAGAGAATGGGCCGAGGAACGTCTTAAAGCATTTCTTGCTATGATTCAGGTCCCTTACACCGTCACTATGCCTCATCGTTTAGGCGGTAAAGGAATTATTATGCAGATAATAAAAAAGAGTGGTAAATAATGTTATGAAAAAATCAATCACGACACGAGTCAAAATAACCAAAAACAAAAAAGGAATCACCCGCACGATAGCGCAGTGCCATTTTCGCGCTAAAAAGACCGGGAATCAGATTCGAAGAAAAAAGCGGCTCATTACTGAATCGGTCTTTACTAAAAAAATAATTAAACGTCCAGGTTCACTATAAAAACATCACGTTCAACTATATAACATATGACACGAGTAAAACGAGGTACTATTGCCCACAAAAAACGAGAGCGACTACTTAAAAAAGTAAAGGGGTTCCGTTGGGGAAGAAAATCAAAAGAACGCGCCGCGAAAGAAGCGCTCCTTCATGCTCAAAGCAGAATGTTCCGCGGACGTAAAGAGAGAAAACGAACCGCGCGCGCGTTATGGCTAGTGAAATTAAACGCTGCCGTACGAACTCATGAATTGTCCTATAGTAAATTCATCGCTGGTCTTAAGAAGAATAACATTGAACTCGATCGCAAAGTCCTTGCTGAAATCGCGGAAAAATACCCTACTGTATTTACCGAAATCGTAAAAGTAGTCAAAAAATAATTTTATATTCAAAACACCCTTGATATAACATCGAGGGTGTTTTTGTGTGAATTCTGCTTTATTTGTTATCTTATTTGCTTAACCTTATTGGTGTTTAGCATCTCGTTTCTAGTTATGTGCTTATTTATTTTTTGAATCCGTAAGGTATTCGAATGTATTCGCAATCCTGGATTATTCTACTCTTTACTTTTAACGCCTAGATTCCCCCATGCTATCTTCCCCGTCACACTCTCAACTTCTTCAAGTGTCGTAAGGCCCGACATAACTTTTAACACGCCGTCGCTTTGCATTGAAACAAAATCGGTATGCGCGATCGCTTGTTGAAATTCTATTTGTCCAACTTCTTTTTGAATGAGCGCACGCAATGAATCAGTCACCACTAGTAGCTCATAAATACCCACGCGCCCCTTAAATCCGGTATTATTGCATTTTTCACACCCAGCCGGTTTATAAAACTCACACGCATCAACAAATTTTTTCCCGTCCACGCGAGCAGGAAGCGCAAGCGCGTGAGCTTTTATTTTTTCCTTTATGTCTGCATTTATTGCTTCATCTTTCTCCTTGCACGACGAACACAATCGACGAACTAAGCGTTGAGCAATAAGTAAATTGAGAGCTGGCGCGAGACTTGCTGCTTTTACTCCTAAATCAAAAAGACGAGGGATCGCTCCCGCGGCCTCATTGGCGTGAACAGTTGAGAACACCAAATGCCCAGTAAGCGCCGCTTGCACCCCGATTTCGGCGGTTTCTTTGTCTCTGATTTCACCAACTAGAATAACATCAGGGTCCTGCCTCATGAGCGATCGCAAACCAGAGGCAAACGTGTATCCTGCTTCATTGTCAACTTGCGTTTGTTGGATACCATCAAGATGGTATTCAATAGGATCTTCAATAGTAATAATTTTCACCTCAGAAGTAATTTTGTGTCGCAGGAACGCGTACAAAGTAGTTGTTTTACCCGACCCAGTAGGACCGGTATTGAGCGCCATTCCATACGGCTTTGCAAGTTGCTCCTCCACGATTACACGATCATCGTCACGAAGACCTAAGTCAGAAAGCGAAAGGTTAATCGCGTCCGGGTCCAAAAGACGCATCACCACCACTTCGCCAAATTCTGATGGCGCTAGTGCAACACGCACCTGCACATCTTTGTTGGGAAAATTAATAGTGAAACGTCCGTCTTGCGGTTCATCTTTTACGTTAAGTTTAAGATTTGAAAGAAGTTTTATCCGAGAAACAATTGAGTGATATATATTGTTGCTTAGAGAGCCATGCACATCATTTAAATTACCATCAATGCGATAACGTAATTTGGAAACCGAGTCCCCTGGTTCCAAATGAATATCGGATGCGCGCGTTCCCAAAGCGCCCGCGAGTAACGTATCAACCATATCGGAAATTTGTCCCCCAGCGATACGATTCTCAAGCGCGGCATGCACCGCCGCTATAGTATCAAGTCCTTTTTGAGAAACGGTTTTTTCGGAAGAAGTGTCCGATGACTCATTTATTTGAGATCCAACGCGGACTTTCCCAGAAATCGCCCCGCGTTCTTTTTGAACAAATTTATAAAAAGAAAAGGCGTACAGTAACGAACTAAGAGAAACGATAAAAAGATTAACTGAGTATCCTTGTGTCTCAAGCTCTTTGAGCTGAGCGACGGTCTGAGAGAATTTAGAGTCACAGGCGATGACCGCGATACGCTTTCCTTTGATGGCAATAGTTGCGCACTGGCTTTGTTTTGCTTTTTCTTCTGGGATAAGCCCAAGCGCGTCTAAAGAGACCGAAACCTTTTCGGGAGCAAGGTACGAGAGTCCATATGACGATGCCCTGCGTTGCGCGTCACGTTCTTCCGCGTCTCTACGCATTCGTGATAGTTGATCTTGGATGTCAGACATGAATAGTGATAAAAGGTTAACGATTTCTCTTGTTGTTAGTTGTAGGTGGTTAGTCGTTAGTTAGTATTAGCATCATGCTTTATTATACCCCTTTTGTATTTAAAAACGAATAAAAAGAGCTTTCATGCTTACTTTTTCAAAGAGAATTGACAATATATTGATAATATGATATGATTTGTACCAGAACCCAAAAGGAGGTGGCGCCATGAAAGCCACAAGAATGTTGAGCGTCCTCTTCGTTGTTGTCTCCGTCATCATCTTGGTGGGATGCGCCAGCCAGGCGTATCTCATCGAGGTTCCCGGACTCGGCGGGGAAACAGTCGCCGGAGTCCAGGTCAGGACCGGCCTTGTCATCTCGACTGGCGATTCGATCACCATCGAGAACGCCACCGGCACGACACTCTTTGTCGTCCTGGACAGAAAGATCGTGTGGGAGAAACTGGAACCATGGAAAGTCGTGTCCATCCCCCTCACGAGAAGGGGTCTCTGTAACAACTTCTACTCATTCCAGAAAGTTGTTTCGGTGTACCCTCTGCCGAAAACAACCGGAGCGTCCGCCTGGAGGAAAATCCAAGTTGAAGTATGCGGACCAGGAAGGGAGAGACACTGGAAGGTGCTCCCAGAGCATCTAAACCAGAAGACAGACGAGTGGCTATACTAGTCACCAAGAGGATCGTTTCGAACACCACCGCCCAAACGGCAATGCCCCAGGGCGGTTTTTGTTGACTCACATCAAAAAAAGAGTACTATGCAGACATAACTCAGAAGGAGGGCTTATGCGAAGCCAACAAGGAGTTATGTTTACTAGTACATTGAGTTCACGTGTGTTTGCGACTCATGCCTCAGATATGGCGACGATTTTTGAGATGTATCTAACAGGAAAACGAGCTCCTAATCTCCATTTTATCACGGAACAACTCATAGCGGATTTGTTCAGCGCGATTGAAAGAGTTGAGATGGGCGATATTTCAGACATATCGATACTGTCGTCAGTAGTGAACATGTTGCTCGTTTCGCCAAATATCGGCACGATTAAAATAAAAGAGTTGGTATCTATGGTTGTATCTTTCATTGACCTGCTGAAACTGTTTATCCAAAGCTCCAATAACATACCAAGAGAATCTATTGCTCGCATGAGAGACGTCTGTAACGATTTAGCCCAAACAGCGCTCGCAAGCATCCCCTAACCAACAGCGGTGTTAAATCAACACCTTCTTCCCGCCCCCCGAGGGGGCTTTTTGTTTTATGTAAATTATCCAACAGATATCACCCGCTCATTCTCTTTTTTCCCATAAGAAAATCGGATGGTGAGTTTGTTGGGAAACAGTATTCCTTTTATATTCTCTGGCCATTCAATAAGAACAATCGCGTATGAATCATTCATAATTGAATCAAAATCTAAAGCTCTCAGGTCTTTTTTTCCCCGCAACCGATATGCATCCAAATGATAAATAGTCAATTGTTTTTTAGGTCTGTTTGTTTTTTTTCTTTGTTGTCTGTTGTTTGTTGTCTGTTGTTTGTTAACCCCGTATCTCTTCATAATCACAAACGTAGGACTCGCGGCCAAAGGACGAACCCCCAGCGCCTTCAAAAAACCAAGAGTAAATGTCGTCTTCCCCGCTCCTAAATCACCTTTAAGTAAAAGAGTATAGGCCCCTCGATGGCGAGAGCGAAAAAGATGGCGCGCCACGGTAGCTCCCAGTTGTTGCGTAACAGTAGCGCTATCACTACAAAAACGAATGTGATTCATACGTTAGGAAAATAAAAGAGGAAGAACCACAATAAGCAACACAAAAAAACTCAGAAAACCAACACTGTTCAAAAGCGTCCGCCGACTGAGTGTTCCAGCAAAGAAATGTCCACTTAAATCAAGCGCGACAATCAAAAACACCAACACGAGTGAAGCAACGTTTAAAAACCCGACCGATAACAACGAAAGTACCCACAAAAGCTGAGCGCACAAAAGTCCAATAACTAGCGAGAAAAGAGTGATACGAGACGAATGATCGGCAAGAACCATGCGTACATATTCGCGCACCGTTAAAAAGAAAAAGAGAAATAGAAATAGAAAGGTCGCCCACCATGCGCCCGAAGGACTTGCCGCGCTTGCGTATGCCGAAACAAGAAACACCACAAAATAAAAGAAGATACCGAGCATTTGCCGAGCATGCGTGGCGAATAACAATCTTCGAACAGCTACAACAACCCACAACAAAAAACCAAGGAAAAGAAATATGACCGCATTCGAAAGCCCAGCGGGAAGCACGAACGCGACACATATAGTAATCCCAATAAAAACAACATACAAAACCCCCAGAGGCACCGCTCCCTCGACAGCGCGCGCCGTGTAAAGCCATAACGCATAACCAATAAACAAAAACGCCACGAACCATGAGCGAGATATGTTCGTCCACTGAACAAGCGCCACCCCCACTAACGCCTCAAGAGACAGTAATAGTAGCGGGCGCTTTAAAACCAATCCTAATTTTTTTACCATCGGTAACTTCATGTTTGATTATCTTATCAGCAAGCACGTCTAAAATCGATCGTTGGATAACGCGTTTTATTGGACGCGCTCCATACAATGGATCGTATCCCTGGCGCGCCACAAACGTACGCACCGCGGTATCAATAGAAACGCTAAATCCCCGGGCCGCCATGCGTTTAACGACCATCTGCTCAAGTTGGATATCAACAATAGCACTGATATCTTTTTCGCTTAGTGGATTAAAGATAATAACTTCATCCAGACGGTTAAGAAACTCAGGACGGAAATATTCTCTGAGTTCCTGACGAATCTTCTCGTGCGTCTCTTTAAGTGCTTCTTTTTGTTTTGCTTGTTCGCTCTGCTCACGCTCAAAACCAACCGATGACGAAGATTCTTTGAAAAATTCACTTCCAATATTTGAGGTTAAAATAATAATCGTATTGCGAAAATTGACGCTCTTTCCTTTTGCGTCTGTGAGTCGCCCATTGTCCATTACCTGAAGTAAAATATTAAACACCTCTGGATGCGCTTTTTCTATCTCGTCAAAGAGAACAAGACTATAAGGACGATGACGAATAAGTTCCGTAAGGTGTCCCCCCTCTTCATAACCCACATATCCCGGCGGGGATCCGATGAGTTTTGAAACCGAGTGTTTCTCCATAAACTCCGACATATCAACACGAATAAGCGCCTTCTCGTCGTTGAACATAAATTCGGCGAGTGCCCGCGCAAGCTCTGTTTTCCCAACACCTGTAGGCCCCAAAAACGCAAACGCGCCTAAAGGGCGGTGCTCATCAGAAAGTCCTGCGCGCGCGCGACGGAGAGCGTTAGAGACAGCACCAAGCGCCTGCTCCTGCCCGATAACGCGCGCGCGTAATATATCTTCGATGTGAAGCAGTTTTTCCTCTTCTGATTGAAGCATCTTAGAAACAGGAATGCCGGTCCAGCGAGAAACGACTGCCGCAATGTCCTGCTCATCAACTACTTCGCGTACCGTGCCAGCTGTTTTTTGTTTTGTTTGAAGCACGCGCTTTTTCTCAAATTGCTTGAGTTCTTTTTCCAGAACGGGAAGTTCTCCATAAGTAATTTGAGCCACACGCTCAAGATTACCAGCGCGCTCCTCAAGTTCGGCTTTATGTTTCAGATCCTCAATGGAACGTTGAAGCTCGTGTCCTTTGGTAAAAACTTCTTTTTCTCCTTGCCACTGAGATGAAAACGCCTCGTCTTCCTTCTTAAGTTGCGCGATCTTTTTTTCCACCTCGCTTAAACGCGCCGATCGTTTTGATCCTTTTTCGCTCGAGAGGGCGCGTTTTTCAATTTCAAGCCGAGTGAGTTCGCGCCTTACTTTTTCAATATGGTGCGGCACACTATCAAACTCAAGTCGCAGCGCCGCGGCCGCTTCGTCCACTAAATCGATTGCCTTGTCAGGCAAGAAACGATCGGCAAGATACCGCGCGGAAAGATTTACCGCCGCGATAATAGCCTGATCCGATATGCGGATGCCATGATGTACCTCATACTTTTCTTTGAGTCCGCGTAAAATAGCCACGCTATCATCGATAGACGGCTCGTCAACCATAATAGGTTGGAATCTGCGCTCAAGCGCCGCGTCTTTTTCGATATACCGCTGGTACTCGCGAATAGTAGTGGCCCCAATGGCGCGCAACTCTCCGCGCGCGAGTGCGGGTTTGAGCATATTTGAAGCATCTATGGCTCCTTCAGCAGCTCCCGCGCCGACAATAGTATGAATTTCATCTATAAACAAAATGATTTTGCCCTCGGATTGCTGGACCTCTTTCATAAACGCCTTGAGACGATCCTCAAAGTCACCGCGAAATTTTGTTCCGGCGACTAACGACGCTAAATCAAGCATGAGGAGCTCTTTTCCTTTCAAACTTTCTGGAACATTTCCCGACACGATACGTTGGGCAAGCCCTTCAACAACGGCAGTTTTTCCAACGCCCGGCTCTCCAATAAGCACGGGATTATTTTTGGTACGACGAGAGAGAATCTGAATAACACGCCGAAGCTCCTCATCGCGCCCAATCACTGGATCCAACTTTCCTTCGCGTGCGCGCGTGGTGAGATTGATGGAATATTTCTCAAGAACGTTAAATTTCGTCTCTGGCATTTCGTCCGTCACATGAGAACTCCCTCGTATCACATCAAGTGCTTTTAGGGCAATTTCTGGGTGAAATCCAACCTGTTGTAATAACATTCCAGCCGAAGATGGCGTTTGAGCAAGCGCGACAAGCAAATGTTCACACGAGATATATTCATCTTTTTTTTCTCCAGCAATTTTTGTGGCTCGATCAAGTATCTGCAACAACTCCGATGATAAAAAGAGTTGGTGTGGCGAAAGCGGTTGAGATGAAAACACTTTGGGTTGGCGCTGTAATTCTTTAGCAACTTCTTGTTTAAACGAGTCAACAGAAACTCCCGCATGTTGAAGCATGGGCGTTACCAATGTCTGAGCGTCCTCAAGAAGGGAAGCAAGAAGATGCACCGCGCGTAGCTCCGTATGTCCATGTTCAAGCGCGGTTTCTTGCGCTCCTTGCAGTGCCTCTTGGGCTTTGATAGTGAAACGATTGAAATTATTCATAGTAACAATCAGTTCTATTATACACTAATATGAAGCATCGTTGTTTGAACAGAGTATCAAATTCACTCCTCTCACGTCAAGTATCTCACGAACGTGAGATACTTATAGTTGTATACTTATCTTGACAGAATTGTATTTCTAATATATCATACAATTAGCATCCGAAGTACGCGAAAGGAGACCGGAAATGACCAAGAATGTGGTGGATAATCTCGGGATAACGATTATGTTTTTTGTTTTTGCAGTTTTGTTTTTCTGGACTGCGTTTCTTGGCTCAGAAAAAAATAGGGTAGCATTGCTAGTCATTGTTGGAGTAATTTTCATTGTCTTCTCGATAATAAGTTTGTTTGTGAAACCATCTTCTAACACGCAGGGTACAGATCAGAAATAACAGTACATTCATCCAATATGCAAAACACCGCCCTCGCGGTGTTTTTTACGTTTATAATAAGTCACCAATCAATCCAACAAGCACTCTGGCTCGCCCCTTGTCCTCCCCAACCCCCTTTTTTCACGATCGTGAAAAAAGGGGTCGGGGGACCTGCGTATATTGGTTATCGCCTCAACAGCAAGCGTCAAAACATACGCAAAAAGATAATTTGTGAGTGATTCGTTTTTTTGATATACTTCCCTCATTAACAACAATCGTATGCCAAAAAAAGAAGATAAAAAACCAGCACAGAAACAAACAGAAGACCAAAAAGATCTCCAGGACCTCATAGAATCCCTCCAGAGCAAGTTCGGAGAAGGGTCTATTATGAAGCTAGATGACCACCGAGCAACGATGAAGGTGGAAACAATCCCCACTGGATCATTTTCGTTAGATGCCGCGCTTGGTGTACAAGGGCTCCCTAAAGGAAGAATTATAGAAATATTTGGACCAGAAATGTCGGGGAAAACAACACTCGCGCTTTCGGTCATTGCGCAAGCACAGAAAAAAGGTGGAAAATGCGCGTTCATAGATGCCGAACACGCGCTTGACCCCGATTACGCAAAGCGAATTGGTGTAAAAACATCAGAGCTCCTAATATCTCAGCCAGACAGTGGAGAAGAAGCGCTTCAAATTTTAGAAAATCTAACACGATCGGGAATTATTAGTATGGTTGTTGTTGACTCCGTTGCGGCGCTAACGCCCCGTGCGGAAATAGAAGGAGAGATCGGAGATCAACAGATTGGATTGCAAGCGCGCCTCATGTCGCAAGCATTGCGAAAAATAACCTCAATCGCGTCAAAATCAGACACGATTATCATTTTCATCAACCAAATTAGATCTCAAATCGGAACAGTTATGTGGGGAAACCCGGAAACAACCCCCGGCGGGCGAGCACTTAAGTTTTACGCGTCGGTTCGTTTGGATATTCGCCGTATTGCCCAAATCAAAAAAGGAGAAGAAGTTGTTGGAAACCGCGTTAAAGTAAAGGTAGTAAAAAACAAAGTAGCCGCGCCGTTTAAAATCGCGGAATTTGATATTCTCTACGGCAAGGGAATCTCGTACGAAAATGACATCATAAATAGTGGTCTCAAAGTGGGCGTGGTAACGAAATCAGGAAACACATTGTCGTTCAGCGGAGAAAAGTTAGGAGTTGGCCAAGACGCCGCCAGACAGAGATTAGAAGAGGATAAAAAACTCCTCAAAGACATAGAACATCGCATTCGCGAAGTCCTTAAAGAAAAACCAGATAGTGGCACGGCGTCAGAAACAGAATCTGAGTAAAAAGTAACGCCACCAATGCCGCTCTATAAACCCTCTTACCTTCAAAAGAGTGGCTATTTGAGCATCTGTTGAATATATGCTCGCATGGCATCGTAACGCTCAAATCCCTGCGTAGGTAAAAGAACCGAAACGCGAGTAGTAGTCCCCACACCAGGAAGTAGCACCGAAGAATTGACTAGTAGTTTGGTAGAAAAATCCAACACAACACTACGCACAGAAAGCGTTTCAAGATGCGCGTTAAGAAGATAAGAGAAAATGGTATCAGCATCAATGTGCGCGTCCGAAAGAAGCGATGTGTCAAAGATATAGGCATTCATAAGCGCGAGTTGCGCGTCTCGATCAAGTGCTCTGAATTTCAAAAGGACATCGCGCGCGATGGCGTGTTGGTTTTTTTCACGAAAAAAATCACCCTCGGAACTAAATCTATTACGCATCAACCACACGGCATCTTCCCCAGAAAGATGGTGTAAACCAGGAAGCATAGTATATCCACTCACCCAATCGACGGCGGGAGCACGCAAAGTAACATCAACACCGCCAAGATCATCAATAAAACGCTCAACCACAGACAAGTCAACGGTCACATACCCCCGAATACTCAATCCAGTGATTTGTTCAATAGTATTAATAACCGCCGATGGAGTGCTCAAACGAAACACTTCGTTAATTTTAAATTGACGACGGTCGTCTGCGATCCACAAATCTCGTGGAATAGAAATGAGCGTGAGCGCGTTACGATCTGGGGAGTAGTGAACAACAATAATCGCATCAGCAAGATCGGCGCCCTGATGTGATCCTCCGGGCTTTCCAAATACAACCAGAGAGACGTCACGTGGAGCAAATATGTTTTTGAGCAAGGTAGTAAATGTCCCCGCTCCATCGGCAACAACCGATGTTGCAAGCTCGACGCTTCGACCAGGAAGATACATAATGAGCGCGTATAAAAAAACGCCAACGATAACACAGGCGGCAACCACAAGACCATACCGAAAAAGAGGGCGCATACTAAAATAAAACGAATGGGATAAAGCTACATTACGCGTGCGCGCACATGAAAAAATTAGAAAAAAGACACGCGATCAAGATTGGTCCGGTGCCTCCCGGAGTGGGGGTATAAAAAGAAAGTCCCTCAACCGATGACGCGTCAAAATCTCCGCACACCATACGCGTTTGTTCATCAAAATCACATCCAAAATCGATAACCCCCGCCCCAGTTTTGAGCATGGATGATTTAATAAGATGAGAGTGCCCAGCGCCACAGATAACAATATCAGCATGAGACAAAAGCCCAAGATCACTTCCTTTGTTAAGAGCGTACACCACTGGAACAGCCCCCGCAAACCACGCGGTAACCGGCCGCCCCACCAGTAAGCCCTGCCCAACCACCGCAACTGAAAAAAGATTTTCGCGCGGAATACCGACACGATTTAACACAATATCAACAACAGAAACAGCAGGAGGAAGCACTAAAGAACGACGCGTATAAAAAGCACCAAGCGATTTTTCCGAAAGAACCTCTATATCTTTCTCTGGTGGAATGGTATTGAGCACCGCGTGCGCGTCAATGTGCGCGGGAAGCGGAAGTTGAACAACAATACCCCCACACAAATCGTCACTCGCGACGCGAGATACGGCATCACACACCTGACTCGTTAAACTTTCTTGAGCAAGATGAGTAATTCTAAAATCAACGCCAAGCTCTTGAGCAATTTTTTCTTTTCGAGAAATAAATGTATGCGACGCGATATGATCACCCACTACAAAAACGGCCAAAAAACGATTGGGAGTCGGCTTCTTTTTAAGCTCGTCAATAAGTGAGCGAGCAATAGCTTTTCCATCAACGATGATCATAGAAAGTATGTCTATAGTAAGATAAAAAGGATGGCGTTTCAACTAGACAGAAAACCGACTCAAGAAGCGCAAAACGTTCTTTCTCACGCGCTCGGGAGATAAGCGTTTGATAAGTATGTCTCCCAAAAATCGTGCAACTATATTCATATCACGCTCTCGCATGCCGCGCGCGGTAACCGCGTACGTTCCCACGCGTATAGCGGAAGGAAAAAGAGCCCTCAGATCACCAGCAATAGTATTACGATTAGCTAAGATTCCCGCTCGCTCCAAAAGTTTTTCGGCCGCGGCGCCATCTATACCAAGCGGCCGCATATCCAAAAGCATAAGATGTGAATCGGTCGTGCGGCCAACAACGGTAAACCCCTCGCGTGTACAAGCGGCACATAGAGAAAGAGCATTAGCAAGTACTCGTTTAAAATACCCCTTTGATTTTTTCGAAAGTAACAACCCATGAGCAATCGCCGCAATAGTATTGTTATGAGGTCCCCCCTGAAGCCCGGGGAAAATTGCTTTATCTATCGCGTGGCCAATGGAAATTTTTTTCCTGCGCGCAAGCGCGGACTGCGTATCACAAAAAATGAGAGCAGCGCGTGGACCAAAAAGAGATTTATGTGTAGTGGTCATCACCACATCGGAATGATCAAATGGAGATGGATACACACCAGCACTTATAAGTCCCGCGTAGTGAGAGATGTCAGCAAGCACAAAAGCTCCGCGCGCGTGTGCGTAACGAGCGATACGAGCAAAATCTATAGCACGCGGATACGCGGAAGCCCCCGCGATAACAAGTTTTGGTTTGTGTTTCTGTATAGCGCGCTCAAGGCCGCCGTAATCAATAACATAACGCGCGTCAACGCCGTAGTGAACGATAGTAAAAAATGTACTTACAAAACTAGCCTTTGCGCCATGCGAAAGATGCCCTCCAGCATCAAGAGATAAACTTAAGATAGTATCCCCTTTCTCAAGAAGCCCAAGATATACCGCCAAGTTTGCAATAGCACCAGAGTACGCCTGCGCATTCACGTGCCATCGCTCAGAAAGACCAAAAAGAGCCCGTGCGCGTTTATGCGCCAGTAATTCAATGGAATCTATTATCTCGTTCCCGGGATAATAACGTTTGGCTGGATACCCTTCGGAATACTTATTAGTCAACACACTCCCGAGTAATTCAAGAACCCCTTCGGGAGCTTCATTCTCAGAGGCAATGAGATCGATAGAATCCTTTTGCCGCCGCGCCTCTCGATGCACCAGGTGCCACAACGCAGAATCGGTTTTTTTGAGATAGGAAAACATATAAGCTAGTGTACACCAAAAAAGAGTAGGAAAACAAATACTGTTGCGCGCGATGCCCCAAAAAGGTATAGTGCCACACATGGTAGTAATTGCGCACAATATACGAAGCGCGCACAATGTCGGCTCTATCTTAAGAACAGCGGACGCGGTAGGAGTTGAAAAAATATACCTGTGCGGTATCACGCCAACACCGCACGACAAATTTGGACGCGCGAGACCAGATATACACAAAGCAGCGCTCGGCGCTGAATTTTTTGTACCCTGGGAATACAAAAAGTCAGTGACGCGTGTCATCGCGAAGGCAAAGAAAGAAGGATATAGTATGGTCGCCCTTGAACAATCACCCCACTCCATTAAATACACAAAAATAAAAGAAACAAAAAACAAGAAAGTAGCTCTTATACTAGGAACAGAAACAACAGGTCTTCCAAAAACCATTCTAAAAAAAGCGGACTGTATTATAGAGATTCCAATGCGCGGTAAAAAAGAATCTTTGAATGTTGCGGTTGCGTTTGGTATTGCCGCTTTTTCGATAACAAAATAACTTTACAACGCATAACACATCTGGTACTGTCCAAAAACAGCACTCTACAAAAGAAGGAGGAGGGATGAGAGAAGCAATCATAACGCTACTTGAAATAGTAGCTGGCCCAATTGTCTTGCTTATTGTATTGCCAGTTATCCCAACGATTTGGATTTTTGTGATGTATCCATTCTACGCGTACCGCCTCAATCACGCGACAAAGATTCACTGGCCATTTTGGGCACGAGTAGCATCGTTCTATGTAATATCAGTGCTCTGTTGCTTGCCAGTGGTGTCAACTATAAAAGATACGGTTGAATATCCAGCAAAATTGTATCCACTACTTAAATCAAGAGGGTTCCAAGCGCTCATTGCCTACACAATATTGACGACGCTTTTTCACAAACATCTTGAACGAATATCCAACCACCCGAAAGTACAACAGCTCAAAAAACAAGCGCTCTCAATAATCCTAACCCTTTTTTCGAAAATCACCCGCGCATAAAAACCCCGCTCTCCAGGCAAAGCGCCTCAAAGCGGGGTTTTATATACACTACAAAATAGGGTAAGCAACCGCGCTCTTTTCCAAAAACGCTTTAATATTTTCCACATCAGCATCTAAGATACGCCCAATCGCTTCGTGCGTGTTAAACGCGTTATGGGGAGTAATCACCACATTCGGCATATTCGCCAGCACAGAGTTAAGTAGTATGGTTTCTAAGGCTCCATATTCATTCCCCGGCGATTCTTTCCACCAATACCCCATTTCATCTTTCATAATCCCTTCCTCTTCGAGCACGTCGAGCCCCACTCCCGCCAAAATACCCTTCTCCAACGCGAGCACGAGCGCTTTGGTGTCAACCACAGGACCGCGAGCGGTATTTATTAAATACGCGCCCCGTTTAATCTTGTGTATGTTCTCCATATTAATAAGATGATGCGTTTCGGGAGAATAAAACACATGCAAAGTAATAATGTCCGCCTGCGTGAGCACATCGTCAATACTCGCGTACGAAAACTCAAGCTCTTTTTCAAAAGAGGGTTGTGGCGAACGATCGTATGCAATAACATTCATATCAAAGCCGCGCGCCATACGAATCACACGTCTCCCAATACGCCCAGCCCCAATAACACCAAGCGTCTTACCCTTCAAATCAAACCCGGTAAGCCCATCATATGAAAATGAGTTATCTCGCTTAATCCGATCAATACCCCAATACAATTTCCGAGATAGTGTTAGAATGAGTCCCATCGTGAATTCGGCAACAGTATGCTCGCCATAAAAAGGAACATATCCAAGCGCGATATTTTTTGATCGCGCGTAGGAACAATCAATATGATCAAATCCGGTTGACCGGGTGGTAATAAGTTTCAAGTGAGGAAACGCGTCGATAACCTCTTTGGTAACAGATGACCCAACAAACACCGAAAGCGCGTCATAATCACGTTTTTCAGGGAGCGTTTCAAAAGAAAGCGGTTCATCATAAAAATCACATGCAATGCCAGCTTCATGTAATTTTTTTTGTATGTATTCCCGCTCCCACCCCTGCGCTTGAAATAAAGCAATAGTCATACACAGAGTATAGCAAAACAATACCCAACCAAAAAGCGCCCCACTTAAGGAACACTTTTCAATTAGCAACTAACATTATGCGATTAACAATAAACAGCCACCCCTTTCCTCTTTTCCATTTATCCTGTCTTCGACTCTGAGGGATAGGCCCTCAGACTCGAATGAGACCGGAATCGAAGAACGTTTAACTTGTGACATCCCACTTTCTTCATATCCCGCCATACATTCCTCGGTCAAGGATTAAAGATTAATGGTTAATGATTATCTGTTTATTTGCCCTTCTGCTTGATAATCGTGTCTATAAGTCCATACTCCTTTGCTTCCGACGCGCTAAGATAATAGTCCCGATCGGTATCTTTTTCTATTTTTGAGAGTGTCTGCCCAGTATGTTTTGAAAGGATCTCGTTAAGCTTCGCTTTAATCTTAAGAATCTGCCGCGCGGTGATTTCAATTTCGGTCGCTTGTCCTTCGGCTCCACCCATAACTTGGTGAAGTAGAATCTCAGCATTCGGAAGAGCAAATCGCTTTCCTTTTGCTCCCGCTCCTAAAAGAACCGCCGCCATAGACGCCGCCATGCCCACGCACATAGTAGAAACATCCGGCTTGACGTGTTGCATAGTGTCGTAAATCGCGAGTCCCGCCGTTACCGAACCGCCCGGACTGTTGATGTACATAATAATATCTTTTTTGGGATCTTCATGATCCAAAAGGAGCAGTTGCGCGATGACCGCGTTGGCAACATCGTCGGTAACCGGTCCACCTAAAAAGATAATGCGCTCTTTGAGTAGACGCGAGTAAATATCGTACGCGCGCTCCCCATATTGAGATTTTTCTATAACTGTTGGTACAAGATTCATAATAATAAGTATATCTGTTTTTTATATGTTGTATATCCCCTCCTCAATTGATTCGCCCCGACGAATAAATTTTTTTGCTCTACAAACTTCGAACGAGCGTGACGCGACACCACATACGATGTGCGCCCCACGTTTTCCACTAATCACTATTCACTCCAGCTATGAGTTGGCCCGCCTCTGAAGAAGGTCACTTACCACTACCCACTACCTAATAAACTTCACGATAAGCAACGCGACAATGTTGATAACCTTAATAAGTGGATTGATAGCAGGACCGGTTGTGTCTTTATATGGATCACCAACAGTATCACCAGTCACAGCAGCTTTGTGAGCATCAGATCCTTTTCCACCAAAATTTCCTCCCTCGATATATTTCTTCGCATTATCCCATGCGGCACCACCCGAAGTCATAGAAAGAGCCATAAAAAGTCCCGATACAATCGTTCCAATTAAAAGCCCTCCAAGCGCTTTCGCTCCAAGTCCAAACCCAACAACAAGAACAACCACAATAGGCACGAGGGCTGGTATAATCATCTCCTTGAGCGCTGCCTTAGTTACAATATCAACCGCTTTTCCATATTCAGGTTGGGCAGTACCCTCCAAAAGACCTTTAATCTCACGAAACTGTCTGCGGATTTCCTCAACAATCGCTCCAGCCGCGCGTCCAACTGATTTGAGCGTCAACGCGCCAAAGAAGTATGGAATAGCAGCCCCGATAAGAAGCCCAATGAGCACAAAATGATCAGAAAGGTCAAAAGTAATAGTAGAAACGGACTGGCGCATCTCGCTCACGTAACTAGAAAAGAGAACAAGGGCCGCGAGTCCTGCGGACGCGATAGCGTATCCTTTGGTAACTGCTTTAGTAGTATTACCAACCGCGTCCAATGCATCAGTAACAGTTCGCACGTCCTCGGGTTGTCCGCTCATTTCGGCAATACCTCCAGCATTATCAGTTATTGGCCCAAACGAATCGATGGACACAATAATACCAGCAACCGAAAGCATCGCGACAGACGCGATAGCGACACCATAAAGCCCGGCCGCCGCGAAACTACCAACAATAGCCGCACAAATAACAATAATCGGAACAATGGTTGATTCAAATCCAACAGACATGCCCATAATAATGTTCGTTCCATGCCCCGAAGCCGAAGCGCGCGCGATTGATTGAACTGGTCGATATTTTTTCGCCGTATAGTAATCGGTAACCACAACCATAAGCCCAGTAACCACCAACCCGATAAGCGCCGCCAAATACACACGAAGGTACGCAGCGCCAAAAAACGCCTGCGATACAAAATAAAAACCAACCGCAGCCAATATAAGCGCCGCGATAAGTCCTTTGTAGAGAGCGCCCATAATATTTTTGCGCTTTCCTAGTCGCACAAAAAATGATCCTAAGATAGAGGCAATAATAGAGACACCGCTGAGCGCCAAGGGGAATAAAATAGACGGAGCTGTTTGAGTGACAGTAGTACCAAGCAAAATCGCGGCCGTGAGTGTTACCGCATATGTTTCAAAAAGATCAGCCGCCATACCCGCGCAATCACCAACATTATCACCGACATTATCGGCGATAACACCAGGATTACGAGGATCATCTTCGGGAATACCGGCTTCAACCTTTCCAACTAAATCAGTTCCCACATCCGCTGCTTTAGTAAATATACCTCCTCCCAAACGAGCAAAAACCGAAATTAAACTCGCACCAAAAGAAAGCCCGATAAGACCTTGAAAATCGCCCCCAGAAAACAAATAGAACGCAGCAACGACGAGTAACCCAAGCCCAGATACCATAAGTCCAGTAACCGATCCTGCTTTAAACGCCAGTGAAAGAGCGCTCCCCAACCCGCGATGAGCCTCTTGTGCTGTCTTTGCATTTGAGCGAACCGACACCTTCATCCCAATAAATCCAGTGAGCGCAGACGCGGCCCCTCCAACCAAAAACCCAATTGCGGTCCACAAACCAAAACCATAGTGCTCAGGAAGAGCAGCAATAACAACAAATAGAACAGCGGCAACAATAGCAACGGTCTTGTATTGTCTCTTAAGGTACGCCATAGATCCCTCCTCAATCGCGCGAGAAATAGCAACCATTTTTTCATCTGATACTTTTTTGCTCTTGAGCCAAAGTGCCAAATACACTCCATAGACCAGTGCCGCCGCGATAGGTGCGAAAATAAGATAAAATGCGTATGTACTCATAAGATAAATGAAAAAAATTAATTGATAAAAATTCTATTCCTTTTCTTCTTCGTTGGAGAGCTCCTCAGACACAATCTCATCGGTACCAACGCCGCCCTCTTGAACTTTATCGGGGCTTGATTCAGAACGCACATCAATTTTCCACCCGGTAAGTTTTGCTGCTAGCCGCACATTTTGCCCACCGCGACCAATAGCCAAGCTAAGCTGATCCTCGGGAACGAGCACGAGTGCTTCGCGCTGGGAAACAAGCTCAACAGAAGCAACCTCCGCGGGAGAAAGCGCCGCCGCGACAAATGCCTCGGGATCGTCTGACCATTCAATAATATCGATACGTTCATTGCCAAGTTCGTTATTAACAGCCATCACGCGCGCGCCACGCTGTCCCACGCACGCGCCAACGGGATCAACTCCTTCTGTAAAAGAGGTAACCGCGATTTTAGTTCGACTGCCAGCTTCACGAACAATACCCTTAATTTCGATAACGCCATCATTTATTTCGGGCACCTCCAATTCAAACAATTTTGCGACAAACTGGGGATGTGATCGAGAAAGGACAAGATTGGGAGATTTTCCTCCTTCTTGTACCGAAAGCAAATAAAACTTGAGTCGTTCTCCTGTGCGGTAGTGCTCTCCTGGTATGCTTTCTGAAAATGGCATAACACCAGCTGTTTTCCCCAGATCAACAAAAACAGTGCCTCGCTCAACACGTTGTACCAACCCCGTCACCAAATTTCCCACACGTCCTTCAAATTCGTGCTTGACCGAATCTTTTTCTATCTCACGTAATTTTTGAAGCACCACCTGCTTCGCGGTTTGTGCGGCAATACGTCCAAAATCACTCGAGGGAGCTTCCAACTCAAAAAGAATTTCATCACCGACAAACGTGTCTTTTTTTATACGCTGAGCATCCTCCAATAGGATATGTCGATCCTCATTGTATAGAGGGAGTAGTGGTTCTCCGGACTCATCGACAGACACAGGGGTGGGCGCTACGTCCTCGCCCTCAACCTCTGGCTCAGGAAAACGAATCGTCGATTCATCGACGACGGTTTTTATCTGATAAAATTGCGCGGTTCCATCTTTGTCATTTAAAACACAACGAATAATTTCACCTCTCTTTTCGTATTCTTTTTTATACGCAGAAGCAAGCGCCGCTTCGACCGCTTCAAAAATCAATCGAGCAGGCAAGTCCTTTTCGCTTGCTAATTGCTCGATCGCTTTGTGTAAATTTTTTATATCTAACATATATTTTCTTTGTGTGTGTAGTACTCAAACATGCTTAATCAAAACCAATACGAAGTTGAGTTATTTTTTTATGCTGGTAAGGTCTCGATTATAAGTTACTTTTTAAGAACAAATCCGCTCGGTTCGGCGGATTTCAATAAACTAAGCATAAACAACGCCAACCATTTTGTCAAGGATCAACAGTTAATAGTTTTCCTTACCGCTGTTGTTAGTTGTTGGTTATTAGTCGTTAGTGAGTAGATGAGCATCATATTACCAACTACCGAACCTTTCTCACGGTTCTTGCTACTAAATCAGAGAGCGTATTATCAACACCGTCGACATACATTCCCCACACATTCACACGATCACCAACAGAGAAAGAAGAAAGGGAGGTAGAATTCCACCCCTCAGAAACAATGCGTGTCGACGAGGAAATGCCAACTGAGGCAGAGAGCCCGAGCGCATCGACATCTAAAACACCCTCTCCAACATCAATCCCCGAAACAATAGCTCGTCTCACCCATATATCAAAGGTACCATCAAAAAGCTCTTCAATATCAATATGAGCATCTCCCCGAGAAAGAGCAAGCCGTAACGGACCCTCAAACACATTCCCGATAGGTTCGACCTGCGATGTCTGAAAAACACGCGTTTGATCCTGTAATTGATTAAGAACGCTCTGTATGCGGTCAAGTTGCGCTGTCACGTCCTGAGCAAAGACCCCAACAGCAGCACACAACCAAGCGGCTATAACCACGAAAACAAAAAGATTAGTATATTTCATACGCGTACGCTTGAGCACGTTAGTTAAAGGATTTAATAATACAGTTAGTATACCACAAAGATGAATTACTAGAATATGCTATACTAATATATATGAAAACACTCGCTCGGTTTATTATATTGCTATTGGGTAATGTGATTGGCTTTTATATCGCGAGTCATTATGTGGACGGACTAACGCTCCAACAAACACTCCAAGCATACATAAAAGTCGCTGGCGTTTTCACTATCGCGTATATTCTTATACGACCACTTATTAAGATATTACTCACCCCTATAATGATCATAACATTGGGGTTAGGATCACTTATTATAAACGCTCTCCTTTTATGGGGACTTGATTCATTTGTGCAAGAATTGAGTATCTCTGGACTTTATCCATTGGTCTATGCTACCCTCATCATCAGCGTTATCAACTTTGCATGTATGTTCGCGATAAACACACTCGCTAAACAAAATAGCGACTAACTCTTTCTTCTATGAAAAGCATTATTGCTATAGCTCAATTAGTGGTATCAGTGGTATTAATCGTACTAGTGCTACTGCAAGAGCGCGGAGGTGGTATGTCAGAAGCGTTGGGAGGATCTGAGGGAGGGTTTACCCAACAGCGTCGTGGATGGGAAAAAACACTATTTGTAATCACGGTGGTCTGCGTGGCTCTCTTTGCTATAACATCGCTAGTCATTCTCTTACTGTAAAAACGGAACCATACGCGCCAAAAAACGCGTACGCATTATGAAACGACTCATAGCATTGTCAAAAGCGCTCGCGCGATCGTTTTCGCGGCGTGAACGATTTATAATCGCGTGCATGATATTGTGCGCTGGCGTCTCGGGAACATTTGTAGGCGCGCGCGTAATACGTGTTCACACGCAAACCATACCGACATACGGAGGAACATACACCGAAGGGGTGATCGGCCAACCGTCGTTTATTAACCCGATACTAGCTCCCCAAAGTGACCTAGTAACGCTTTTATTTGCGAATATAAACGACCTAGCAGAGAGCGTCACGCACGATGACCAATTTAAAACGTGGACAGTACGCATCAAAGAAAACGCGCAGTGGCACGACGGCACCCCAATAACAAGCGACGATATTATCTTTACGATAGCGCTTATACAAAACGCCGATACCCTTTCTCCACTTTTTAGCGAATGGCAAGGTATTATGCCTACGCGCGTGAGCGAACGAGAGGTTCGATTCAACAGCGCTAGCAGTTACGCCCCATTTCAATCACTTTTACTGAGCAATCTCCGACCAATTCCAAAAAAATTGTTTGCGGACATAGCGCCCGCGAACATACGACTATCGCAATACAACAGCGAACCCATAGGGAGCGGCCCATTTAAATTTATATCATTAGAAAAACGCAAAGATGCGTTCGTGACCAGCTACACACTACAATCCAACCCAGCATTCGAAAAAATAGAAAAAACTCCCTATATCAAGACAATAGTCATCAAATTCTTTGAAAATGAGGATGAGCTTATCCGCGCGTACAACAAAGGATTACTTGATGGATTTGGGGGAGTAGATAAAAAGACGACCGAAAAAACAACCATAAGCACCGGCATTATTAAAACTCCCACAACAAAACAGTACGTGCTCTTTATAAATCAAAACGCCTACGCGCCACTAGCTCAAACGGCCTTTAGACAGGCGTTGGCGTATGCGACGAACAAAAAAGAGATTATAGAAACGGTCTATGGAGATGCCGCCCTCGAAGCTCATGGTCCGATTCCTCCAACGCTAGATACATACAACAAAGCGATAGAAGAAAATGATACCCACAACCCACAACAAGCACAAACAGTCATAGAACAAATGGGGTGGACAAAAAACGCGAATGGGTGGTTTGAAAAAAAAGACAAATCGGGAACACAAGAGTTGCTAGTAACCATAAAGACACCGGACATCTTGGGCCTCAAAGAAATAGCCAACGCGATTAAAGTGCAATGGGAACGCGTAGGAATAAAAACAACAGTGGTTCTCATAGATCCACAAAATATAGCGGAAGATGTTATAAAAACACGTGATTATCAATTACTCTTATTTGGAAGCACGGTGGCAACGCAACCGGAGCTTTTCTCATTCTGGCACTCATCAGAAAAATTTGCTCCTGGGCTCAACCTTTCCTTATACGAAAACAGCGCGGTTGACACGCGGCTCACGGCCCTGAGAAAATCCCCACCCGATAGCGCGCAGAGAAAACAAACCCTTAACGAAATTCAACAACTTATTTCACACGATGTACCCGCGTTATTCATTACATCACCGCTCTACATATACGCGCACCGCTCAAGCATAGACGGAATTGTCATGGGAACAATTGCTATTCCCTCAGATCGTTTTGCCAGTAGTACGTACTGGTATCTCAAGACAAAACGGGTCTTTAAATAAGTATGACGCGCCAAACACAAACTGTTCCATTATTTCGCGAAACCGCAAACGGCCTCGTATTTGACCACCAAACGCGCGTAGAGAACACAACAATAAAGACATATCGCGACGCAAAAGCTTTTTTCAAGAATGCGTCTCTCAAAAAAGATATCCTATTATATCGCGTGTATCGTGGCGTCGCGCTTAAAAAAGATATCGCGTTGTTCAAAAAAAACGGCTTTCGCTACGACATAACAATGATATACCCGCGGAGAATCGGCGACGAAGCAACGCGTACGATTGGCCATACGCATACCAAAAATAAAGAGAAGGTTGGCTACCCGGAAGTATATCAAGTACTCAAAGGAAGGGGCGCGTTTCTCATACAGCAACAAAAAACAAATATCCTTTTTATCATATCCGCGAAAAAAGACGACACGGTAATAATTCCCCCAGGATGCGCGCACAGCACGGTAAACGCGTCACCAAAGGAGTCATTAATCGTTGCTAACATATTCATCGATAAAAAAAATGCGCAGCAATACAACTTTTTCAAAAAAACACATGGCCCACTATGGTACCCCGTATGGAAAAACGCCGCTCTCGCGTGGGAACGAAACTGGAACTACAAAGAAACAGCAAAACCGATACACGGAACAAGCAAAAAACTGAAAAATGCGCGCGGGCAATCGCTATATAGGGCATTAGTAAACAATCCAAAAACATTTGCATTTCTTGGTCACCCAGAGCACTATCTAACCCAGCTGGCGGTCAAAAACTTATACTCAAGAAAGGATTAAAAAACGGGGATGTGGTGAAACTGGCAGACACGCAGCGTTCAGGGCGCTGTAACCGCAAGGTTATGGGAGTTCAAATCTCCCCATCCCCACACAAAAAATAATTATTAATTCACACGCGTATTCGCTTAAACAAACTTTCATTAGGCGATTGCGCAACAAAGATAATCAATGAGTATGCATCATCAATCAAAAGAACAACAGGCAAAACAAAAACCACGCCTACGCACATATTCTAGTATTCCTCTCCAGGGGCAAGACCGTCAGCACCAAAAAAGCAGAGGCGCTCACCATGGCCGCAAATTAGCACCCCATCACGTGATCAAGCCCCCAAAAAAACACGCGTCAGGCGTGCAACACACACCAGTACAAAGCCAACCAAACTTGGAAGCGGTACGTTTTTGCGCCCTGGGAGGATTAGAAGAGATCGGGCGCAATATGTCAGTGTTTGAGTATAAAAACGAGATTATTATCGCGGATATGGGACTTCAATTCCCAGAAGAAGACACCCCAGGAATTGACTACATTATTCCCAACATAACGGGGTTACAAAAAAAACGCGCCAACGTAAAGGCGATCATCATCACGCATGGACACTATGACCACATAGGAGCGATCCCCTATTTAGTTGATAAACTAGGCGCCAACATCCCGGTCTACACAGCCGCGTTTTCAAAGGCGATTATCACCAAACGACAAGAGGATTTCCCAAATGCTCCAAAGCTCAACATCCACGTGGTACAACACGGAGAAAAAGTGCGTCTTTCTCAAAATCTCGAGGCTGAATTTTTCAACGCGACACACACCATTCCCGATTCCATATCATTTATGTTAAAGACACCAGTAGGAAACATGGTGTACTGCTCAGATCTCAAAGTAGAACGAGACATCAACGGAACACCACACCCAGAGGATGTAAATGTATACAGAGAAATAGCCAAGCAGGGGGTGCACACGCTTTTTCTTGAAAGCACTAACGCCGAGAAACCGGGCGCGTCGGTGTCGGAAGAAACAGTGATTAACAATCTCGATGAGTTTTTCAAAAACGCGCAAGGGAGAATTATAATCGGCTTATTTGCATCGCTTATTACGCGCGTCGTTGATATTTTCAGAATCGCGGAACAACACAACAGAAAAATAATCCTAAACGGCCTCTCCCTCAAAAATAACGTTCAAATAGCCCAAAACCTCGGATATCTCAAATCAAAAAAGGGCGCGATTATTTCCGCGGAAGAAATGAACAACTACCCAGATGACCGGATCCTGATCCTCACGACGGGAGCGCAAGGCGAGTCACGCGCGGGATTAATGAAAATAGTAAACGGAGAACACAAAACAGTCACGATTAAAAAAGGTGACACGATTATTTTCTCGGCATCGGCAATTCCGGGAAACGAACGCCCCATTCAGACACTCAAAGACAACCTCACGCGCCAGGGAGCGCGTGTGTATCAAACACAACACGTGGACATTCACGCAAGCGGACATGGACCCTCGGAAGATCTCAAGCTTATTCAAGAAATTATGCGCCCCAGATTTTTTGTCCCTATCCATGGAATGTACTTCATGCGAGCGGCAAATGTACGCCTAGCCGAAAGTATTGGCATTCCGTCAGATCACACATTTCTTATTGATAACGGACAAATACTTAATATCTACAAAGATGGTGTTACTGTTGCCAATGAATCATTGCCAGCGTATTACGTTATGGTCGACGGATTGGGCGTGGGAGACGTAGAAGAAGTGGTTCTGCGTGACCGAATGATGCTCGCCCAAGAAGGAATGTTGGTTATTATTACTACTCTAGATCGTCGCACGGGAAAATTACTCAAAAACCCAGACATAATTTCCCGTGGATTTATCTACCTAAACAACAACAAAGACCTTATCGAAGAAATTCGCAAAAAAATAAAGTCCCTCATCACGCGCGTACCGCGTGTGCAATCAGTCGACGATGACTATTTGAGAAATCTCATTAGAGATCAAATCGGACAATATGTTTTCAGCAAAACCAAGCGGCGCCCAATGATTCTGCCATCAATTATAGAGGTGTAGAAAAACAAAAAAGAGAGGACTTACCCTCTCTTTTTTTATGTGCATACATTACGAACATTTTTCTTTTAAGAACGCGATCAAATCATCAACCGCAATACGTTCTTGCGTCATAGTATCTCGATCACGCACAGTCACGGTATCATCCTCAAGCGTCTGATAATCAACGGTAAAGCAATACGGGGTTCCAATTTCGTCTTGTTTCCGGTATCGTTTTCCAACATTTCCTCCCCCATCAAACGCGATAGCTCCCAGCCGCGCGCCACTAAGTGTGGCGTATATATCCTGAGCTTTAGCAACAAGATCTGGTTTATTAGCCATGAGTGGAAAAACAGCGGCTTTATACGGAGCGATCGACGCGGGAAGAGAAAGGTACGCGCGAGTATCATCGCCGACCGTCTCTTCGCGATATGAAGACACTAGGACAGCTAAAAGCCCGCGCTCAACGCCGAATGTTGGTTCAATAACATGAGGAAGATATCGCTCTTTTGTTTCCTCATCAAAATAGGTTAACGCATAACCAGTCGCCCGCTGATGATTAGCAAGATCAAAATCTCCTCGATACGCGATACCAAAAAGCTCCTTGCGACCAAAGGGAAAATCGAACTCCAGATCAACAGTGCGCTTTGAATAATGCGCTCGCTCCGTTTCGGGAACTTCAAGATCATGCACATAGTCTATGGCAATACCGACAGTCGCCATCCATTTTTTCATCGCTAAAAGCCACTCTTCAAAATACACGTTCCAATCGTCGGTCGGTTTGATGAAATACTCTATCTCCATCTGCTCAAACTCACGCGTGCGAAAAATGAAGTTGCCTGGAGTGATTTCGTTACGAAACGCCTTCCCAATCTGAGCAACGCCAAAAGGAAGTTTTGGGGACATGGAGTCAAGGATATTTTTAAAATCAACAAACATCCCCTGCGCCGTTTCTCCCCGCAAATACGTTTGCGCAGTTGAATCCTCAATCGGCCCAATAAATGTTTTCATTAAAATATTAAATCGCCGCTCATCACCAAGCACTCCTCCACAGTCAGGACACGCGTGCATGGTAAGTTGATCGCTCCGAAAACGATGATGACACGCGATACATTCACGTAACGGATCAGCAAATCCGCTTCCTGTATGCCCGCTCGCCTCCCATACTTTTGAATTCATGATAATCGCGGCATCAAGCCCATACATATCCGATCGCCGATGAACAAAAAAATTCCACCACGATTGCTTAATATTGTTTTTCAGCTCAACCCCTAGCGGTCCATAATCCCATGAATTGGCAAGCCCCCCATAAATTTCAGACCCGGGAAACACAAACCCCCTCCGCTTACAGAGCGAAACAATTTTATCCATCAAATCGGCATCTTTTTGTGTATCTTCTTTTTTCATACAAATAAGCTTATAGACATTTGAGCTCTTTCGCAACCCCACAAAAAAGAAGCTCCATAAATCAAGGATTAACAATCAAAGATAAAAGATAGATGAGTTAAACGTAAAAAGATAACCGCGGAACGAGCAATAAATTGCGACTAAAGATGAATATTATCTGCTTTCTCTCTCCCTCGTTTAACGTTCGACATTCCACTTTCTTCATGTTCGCCATACACTCTTTGCCCCTAGCTATTAGCTATATGCCATTTGCGTGCCCTTCCGTAGTCCACTATGGGTAGACATGGGAGGTTGCCCTGACCTGTGTGTGGTCAAAGATGGACGATAAACACTGCGCGGTCAATGATTAAAGATAAAAGATTAATGATTATTTATTCATCTTTCCTTCGTTCAACGTTCAACTTTTCACTGCCCACTGCCCGCCACCCTATCGTAATTAAGAGGACGATCTGCATCGCTTATATCGCGCGTGGAGACCGACTGCAATGAACGCGTTATTGATTTACCAACAAATACATCAGTTCCCGTTATAACAGGGCTTGCCACAAGCGTAGGAGTTTGGCCGACTTGGTTCAATGATGGAATAATACTAATCTGAAAAACAGCGCTTAAAGGAGGGTCAACGGTCCCTCGCCCAGCGTTAACACGTCCAATATCCCACACAATCTCTTGCGTGCGTTCATTATACGTTGGAACGGTTTTTCCATTCGTTTTCACCTTCCCCGTCCATTTCACACCAGGACCCAAAAATGCCGATACGCGCACCCCATCCCAATCAGTTGAAAAAGCATACGCGTCCCAATGAATAGTGTATTCCGTCGGAATTCCGACGCGTGGAGGAATCATGCCATCATTTGCTATATCACTAGATGAATCTGCAAAATAGGCATGCTGCTCAACGCTCAATGACCCACCAACAGATACCTCAAGATCTGCGCTTCCAATTGTTTTTTGTGCAACAACAGAGTAAGGGACGGTAGGAGAGGTCACCTCCCCATGAACGCGTACAGAGAAATTCTTGTCGCTTAATTGAGAAGTGGGTAATGTCTTTTTGATACGAACACGAAAGGAAACGTTCCCCGAATCATGCGCGCGAAGTTCTTTTAAAATACCCTCTGAAGCGGCGGTCCATGTAATCGTTTTCTTAACATCATCAAAGTGACCGCTTGATTCAACAGAAGAAAGATCAAAAGAGTCCCCGCTAAGTGTTGCCGAAACAATCACATCAGAAAGATTAATATCGGAATTATTTGAAAAAGAAAGCTGGTAAGAAAGAAGGTCCCCAGGATAGGTAGTGGTGCTACCACCAGAAACACCAATATCCAACGAGAGCGGTGACGGAGAAAGCGAAACAGAAACACTCTTTTTCGCAATATCGTACATCACAGACCCAAGGGGAATGCGCGCGATCGCGTCAATGGAAAAAAAAGTATACGCTTTGCCACTCATGGTCGCAGAGAGTGTTACCACCCCACGCCCTCCTGGAGCAATATCGGAAAGAATGACAACACCGTCACTACCAACAACAAAATCTGAGTTCTTAACAGAAAATCCGACCGGGAGAGTAAGAGCGATACGCGCCCCCAAAAGCGTCACCTGTCCGGTGTTTTGATATGATATATTGACTTCAAAATCTTCCCCAGGAAGCACTTTTTCCGGAGCAGAAAGCTCAAGTGCGAGCACGGGATCCCGAGCAAGAAGCTCGACGGTTTTTTTCTTATCAAATCGACTAGAGAGCGTTCCCGAATCGTAGCGATACGAAAAAACACTTTCAAAACGATAGGTGGCAAGCGATGCGCCGGTAATAACAAGTGAAATTTCACGCCGAGACGCTTCACCAGAGGCCAATGGATCAAGATCAATGGATACGATGCGTTTTGATGGATCATCTAAATAAACCGCTCCATCAGGAAGCGCGAGTGCGACACGAGAATCTTGAAGTACTTTTTGTGAAAGGTTTTCAACGGTAAGAGAAAGAGTAAACGGAACCCCGACAGAAATTTCACTGGGGGCATCGGCCACAAGCGAAACATCACGAGTGGTAAAGTATTGATACAAATAAAAACCAGCAAGTCCAGCAAGTCCTACAAGCACCACAACAAGAAAAACAAGAATAAATTTCCAGTACCTTCCAACTTGAATAGGACGAGAGTTGTCGTCTAAAGAAGCAACCCCCCACGGACTCCCCAAAGGCGATGGATTTTCTAATGAGGGCGTAGAGGACGATTGGTTAGGCGCCTCTCGGTGAATGGGACGACCACTATAAAGTTCTTTTTCTAAATCCTCAAGTGACATATAAAATTTTATTCTCAAAAAAATACGCGTCGTTAGTTATGAGTCGTTGGTTGTTTGTCCTCTCCTATCCATTCTACCGCATTTGAATCAACAGACAAAGCACACGAATCACATAAAAAAACATCATGCCCAGAAACAAAAGCGGAAACAGACCATGCGTGACAGTGAGCACATGCCGCGGAGCGTGGGTCAAACCCTAACAATGAAATGAGCGTGCGCACCGCGTCAAGGTGATCATATCGTTTTAAAAAAAGTTTTTCGACAAAAAGCCAAAGTCGACCATCAGCCATATAATCTAGAGTGAGTCGGTCTAAAAGCCCGATCAAAGGAATGAGATCAAATCGCTTTTGAGGAGATGCTCCTATAAACATAGGATCAACACTTGCATCAACGATGCCATATCCGTCACCACCACCCGATCGCCGAACAAGCCGAGTGACTACAAAATGGAGTGGCTGTAAATGTCCGCCAGATTTTGACGTTATCTTGCGAATACTCCGAGCACGAGCCGTCACCTTGCCAAGCTCTTTTGTATACAGGCGGACCAATCCATCCATCTCTCCAACATCAAAACACCCTAGTACCAATGCCCGCGTAAGGATCTCTTTCATACAACACATAATACCAGCATATACTCTCCTCCGCTATAAGAACACGCAATTTCGTTGCAAATCCACCCCAACAAAGTACGCCATACGAAATACTAAACGCGTCCCTGGTTAACGATTAAAGATAGACGAGTTACATGTGAAACGATAAACGCGGAACGAGTCATAAACTAACAGTCATTTACCCCCTCTTCTTCACCCAGTGTTCCGCTTTTCATTCATCCTTCCGTAGTCCACCTACGGTGGACGAAGGGGGACTTTCCACTTTAAATGTTTCACCCCTCTTCCCACTTTCCACTTTTCTCTTTTCACTTACCACTACCCAGTGCCCCCACTTGACTTTTTCCCCCACTCGTGTATAATGGAGGTACAGTCCAGGGGTCTCCCAGGGACTTTTTTGTTGCTCTAAAAAGCAAGAAAAATAGCCATTAATAAGGATTTATAAGCATAAAATAACACTATATGGGTAAACGTTTAGCGCTGTCATTTGCCTTTGCCGCAACCCTTATAAGCTCTACCGTTGGGCAAATAACAAGCATCCAAACAAACAACGCAGCTGGTTTTGACACGTTATACACGGTCAAATCAGAAGCGTTAAAACCCAGCACTCAGCAACCAGTCACCGACTCTATTATTGAAAGAGCAGTGGTTAAAACAAAGAAAGCTGCCACGGTAACAAAGAAAGAAATGACCGTGTGGGCAACAGCATACGCAAGTCAAGAAAGCCAGACAGACGACACGCCATTCATTACTGCTTCGGGAGCGTTTGTATATGATGGCGTAATCGCTGCAAACTTTTTGCCTTTGGGAACTAAGGTGACCATTCCAGACGTATTTGGAGATAAGGTATTTACTGTTGAGGATCGCATGAACCAACGATACAATAACCAGAATATTATAGATATTTGGTTTGCTAATAATGACACGGCTCATTCGTTCGGAAAGAAGATAGTAACTATCAACGTCTTATAAGAAAAACAAAATCCCCCTCGTAACGTTTGTTACGAGGGGGATTTTGATATCATAATCAATTAATTAGTCCCAAGTGCTTTGATCGAAAGCCCTATTTTTCCGCTCTCGTCTACCTTGATAACTTTCGCCTTAACAACCTGCCCTTCTTTGAGCACGTCGGTAATTTTATTTACAAATCCATTTTTCACCTCTGAAATATGCACCATGCCATCTTTGCCTCCACCAAGGTCAACAATGCCACCAAACTCCAAAAGACGAACAATAGGACCTTCAACAACATCTCCGACTTCGTACTCTTTTGTCATACCACGAATGTGATCAACGGCTTTGGCGGCTTTTTCGGCGGAATCGGCAGCTACATACACGCGCCCAGATTCATCAATATCAATGGACTGAAGCCCAAAGTCCTCAATCATGCCATTGATAATCTTGCCCCCAGGGCCAATAACGCCTCCAATTTGATACGGCTTTATAGTCAAGGACATAATAACAGGCGCAAAAGGTGAAAGTTCTTTTTTCGGAGCAGCAATAGTTTTTTCAATAACCTCGAGAATATGCTCCCGCGCTTTTTGTCCATCCGAAATAGCGCGAGAAAAAATAGCTTGAGTAATCCCTTCGACTTTCACATCCATTTGAATCGCGGTAATTCCCTCGCGAGTCCCCGCAATCTTAAGATCCATATCCCCGTAGTGATCCTCGGGTCCTTGAATATCGGTTAACACGACAAACTCATCACTTGAAGAAGAAAGGTCATATCCCTGACGAGTCATGAGCCCCATCGCGATACCTGCGACTGGATGAGAGATGGGAACCCCGGCATCCATGAGAGCCATGGTGCCAGCGCACACTGACGCCATGGAAGACGACCCATTGGACGAGAGAATTTCCGACACTACGCGAACCGTATAAGGAAAAATTTCTTGAGAAGGAATAACAGGTCTGAGCGCTTTTTCAGCAAGAGCCCCATGTCCAATCTCACGCCTCCCCGGCATTCCCATGCGACCAATCTCGCCCGTGGAAAATGGGGGAAAGTTGTAGTGCAACATAAATCGACGCTTTGCCGATCCTTCCATGCTTTCAACGAGTTGTTCCGATCCAGGAGCCGCCAGCGTGGTCACCGCCAATGATTGTGTCTCGCCACGCATAAAAAGAGCGGATCCATGAAGTCGCTTAAAAAGTCCAATCTCGGCATAAAGGGGTCGAACTTCATCAAACGCCCTGCCATCGACACGTCGTTTTCCATCAAGCGCTTCCTGATGGACAATTTCGTTTATAAGGTCTTCCCAAATAGACCCAAGATCTCCCTCGGTGTAGATAACACCATCACGCGTTAAACGCTCGGCAACATCTTTGCGCAACGCGGAAACAGCTGTGGCCCGCTCTGTTTTATTTGAAAGAAAGAGCGCGTCACGCAATTTCTCATACGCAAGATCACGCACCATCTTTTCAAAATCAGCATCTATCGTAGCCAACGCAATTGTTGCTTTTGGCTTCCCAATTTCGTTGCAAATGTCTTTTTCAAACGCGATGAGTTTTTGTATTTCGCTAAACGCGCTCGAAAACGCCTGTTCAACATCGGCACTGCGCGCGTTAAGACCAGAAAGCTCTATCATATTTATACGACGCTCAGTCCCCGAGAAAAACGCGCTAAAGTTTCCTTCGGTAAGCCCATGTTCCGCCACGGCACTATTGAGAGGATTAAGCACCACGCCATCAGCAGTACGCAACACACGAACCCCCAACGCTGGACCATCCCACGGAATATCAGAGATGGAAAGCGCGAGTGAGGCAGTCGCGAGAGCGATGAAATCAGGATCGTTTTCGTCGTCGTACGAGAGAATAGTAACCACCACTTGAACATCACGTCTCAGTCGTGGATCAAAAAGAGGTCTAATAGTACGATCAATTAATCTTCCTGAAAGAACGGCAAAATCGGTAGGGCGACCTTCGCGACGAACAAAGCGACTCCCTAAAATTTTTCCTGCGGCATAAAATCGCTCTTCATAATCAACAGTAAGTGGAAAAAAATCAATGGCGCGATCTTCTTTCCCCATCACGACCGTGACTAATACGGCAGTATCGCCATACTGCCCAATCACCGAGGCATTCGCTTGCCCGGCAACATCCGAAACAGTGAACGTCAAATCCCTCCCCGCGAAAGGAAGGGTAAATTCTTTCTTGTTACGAAGCTGCATAAGTTACTAATTAACGTTTATGTGCCCGCGCGCGCGAAGGCCGAGAGCGAAGCAAAAACGAAGGATCGTCTTCAAGATTGATGTATACATCGGCAGATTCTCTGAGCCGAGATGAAGTACTGCGCGAAAAGGACGCGACTTCAACCTGCCTCCCAAGTCCCCATTTGAGATATTCAACTAATGGGACGAAATCTCCATCTCCCGTAACGAGGATAATCACATCTAAAAACGACGCCATGCGAATTGCATCGACCGCCAAACCAACATCCCAATCAGCCTTTTTTGCCCCGCCAGGAAAAATCTGTAGGTCCTTCACGCGAAGTTCCATACCACTTTTCTCCAGCGCATCAAAAAAAGCCGCCTCGGGTGAAAGATGACGTCCCTCTGCGGTTCCGCTTGCGACAGATGCGCCTCGCCCGACACGCGTAGGCGCGTTATTATTTTCCAACCGAACTCCCTCAAGCATCTGATCGCTTTTTACCACATACGCAACCGCACGAATCAGCTTGCGTGGCCCCACAAGCGAAGTAAGAAGTTGCGCAAAGTTAACCCGCGCATTATATAAATGCTTCGCCGAATGGTAGAGATTTTGTACATCAACAAAAACCCCAACGCGCTGATCTCGATTGTGTGTGGTGCTCATTATTTCTTCAATCCAAGCTTCTTAACCACTCTCCCGTATTCTTTTTCGTCGGTGCGCGCAAGAAAATCCAAGAGCTTGCGACGCTTAGAGACCATCTTCAAAAGCCCCCGTCGTGAGGAATTATCTTTGGGGTTTGTCTTAAGATGCTTTGCAAGTTCGTCGATCTGGCGACTCAAAAGCCCTATCTGAACCTGTGCAGAACCGGTATCTTGGTCATGAACCCGAACATCCTTAATAATGTTTTGCTTTTTTCGTGTAGTAAGCATCATCTATAGTATATGCCATTTAGCCCCAAAAGTCAATCATATGCATGAGCACCATTCCAAACCCGCCGCGACGAGATAGGAAGGCCATTAGCCACAATCAATATACCCATCTGTCGCACAATATTAAAAAGTGTATAATAAGATTCGGCAATTAACGACCGGCGATCAAAAACCAAAGGTTAATAGCTACCCGCTCTCGGTCAACAATTAACGATAAAAGATTAATGATTCCCTCCCCGCTCCCAGTCAAGGATTAATGACTAAAGATGAAAGATCGTCTTCCCGGTCCTGGTCAAAGATTAACGATTTCTCTTGTTGTTAGTTGTAGGTGGTTAGTCGTTAGTTAGTATTAGCATCATGTTATGTCTCTCCAACAACTTATAAATGACTACCTGGACTATCTTGAAATAGAAAAAAATCGTTCACCAAAAACGGTGGAAAATTATCGCCGCTACCTAAACACGTTTGTAAAAGAAAGCAGTGCTAAAACAATAAAAGAAGTCACGCAGTACGCAGTCAAACAGTTTCGACTCTCTCTATCTCGAAAAAAAGGAAAGGAATTAGAATATCTAAAACGCAAAACACAAAGTTATTACGCAATCGCTCTGCGAAATTTTCTAAAATACTGCGTAAAGAACGAGGTTCCTCTCAACATACTCCCCGAACAAATAGAGCTTCCTAAAATAGAGCAACGCCAGATAGAAGTAGTGGACTACGCGGACCTGGAGCGATTTCTCAAGGGCCCTCAGGGCACCTCCTTAAAAGCTCTGCGTGATCGAGCGCTATTAGAAACTCTTTTCTCAACGGGTCTGCGTATCAGCGAGCTCTGTTCGCTTTCTCGATATCTTGATATATCTCGCGGGGAAATAACAGTAAGAGGCAAAGGACAAAAGTTACGTGTGGTATTTCTTTCTCCGCGCGCTCAAAAAGCAATAAAAGAATACCTAGAAAAAAGACCCGACGCGGAAGAAGCGCTTTTTGTGAGTATGTCGAAAGCAAAAAATCCAAAAGTTCTTGGAAAAATACTCCCTCGCACTATACAACGTCTTGTTCAACACTACGCAAAAAAAGCAGGGATCGTAAAAAAAATAACCCCGCACCAATTGAGACACCAATTTGCAACCGATCTACTTATGAACGGAGCCGATATTCGCTCAGTACAAGCGCTTTTGGGACATGCTAATATCGCCACGACACAAGTATACACACATATTACCAACAAAGAGCTCAAAAATGTCCACCAAGCATTCCACGGAAAACGTCGCGCGTAATTTGCAATCACATACATAACAATGTACGCTCTGTATCAGAATGGCAAAACAGAAACAATATAATCTCTGCATGACAACGTCGGAGTGGCGAAATTGGCAGACGCGCTAGCCTTAGGAGCTAGTGACAGAAATGTCTTGGGAGTTCAAATCTCCCCTCCGACACAAGACCAAAGGTTAGGAGTTTCCGCCAACACCGTGTAAGCAAAATAAAAAACCACCCCGATCAGGGGGCGGTTTTTTATTTTGTTTACTACGAAGTAAGTGTGTTAGTAACAGCGTTCTGAATGAACTGCACAATCACGTAAGAAAGAAGGGCGACAATCATACCAATGATCGCGTATTTGATCATATTCTTTGCCACATCTGTCTTTTTTGGATCTCCCTTGCTCGTAACGAACAAGAACGCCGCCCATATAATCATCAAAACAGCAACAACAAATAGAATATGGTACAACCAACGAATAACAGTGATTAAAACACCGACCCACCCACCAACGCTGGTCAGATTTGCATTCTGCACCCCAACACCAGGAATGTTGATCGGCCCGCTTGGTTGAGCAAATGCGGTAACCAAAGACACACCGAGAATCAACACGGTAATACCTGTCGCTAACAACGTCTTTTTATTCATAATAAATATTAATAATAAATTACTTATTGATACTATGATAGCACAAAGAAATAAAAAGTACAAACAGCGATGGCTCTATGTACATAGCACGAATTAATATGGCCCCACGCGACAATACGGATCAAGTGGATAAAGCGTGCAATAATCCGTATCATTCCCCCGTGCGGTGCTCTGAGGGGGCACGGTTGTATTAGCGCCAGTGCCGGCATTTTCCACGGTGTTAGTAACCAATTTAGGAATCACTAAAACAAGAAGCCCAACAATAAGCGCGATAATAGCATACTTAAGTTGCGCTTGAGCAAGTTGAACTTTCTTGCCACTTTTATCAGCGCCACCAAGAACAAAATTGTACGCCGCGATAATAATAAAAAGCGTCGCGACGGCAAAGAGAAGATAGTACGCGAACGTAATGACGGTAAAGATAAGCCCGCGCGACGTACTCACGTCAGCAATCTGTTTGTAGTCGGTAATGGGGGATTTGAGCGTATCCTGAAGTGGTGAAACATAATCACTCGTGTTTGCTGCCAACGCAACCGAAACAGTAAAAAGAAGAGTAATGAGCAAAAAAAGCGAAATAAAAAATAGTCGCATAATTTAAGAGGTAAGAAACGATTTAACGACTGCCGCAAATCCGCTTGCGACCAAGGCAACCACAATAGCGATTGCCGCGTTAGTAAGTTGCGCCTTTCCTTTTTCCCACGCTTTTGCCTTATCTTTTTCGGTCAAGATAGTGAATGCCGCGATAAGAATATATAAAACAGCTATCACAAAAAATATACGGTACATCCACACAACGGCCTTCTCCAGCAATCCCATAACACTTTTTTCCCCTTCAAAATTCTGTATAGGCGATTCAGGAAGAGGGGTCGTGGTCACCCCCAGGGCGATTGGAGTAAAAATAGTGACCCCAAGAACTATCGCAAACAATGTATATGCTAGTTTTTTCATAAAAATAATAAATAATTATTGGTTAACCCCTAAAAACTCCATAACTAAAAGTGAGACACCCTTGGCGCATATAATAACACCATAACCAATCGCGATATTCTTTAGTATAGAATATCCCTCTTTCAATTTAGCCGGGTTTCCCTTCCCGGTTAATATAACAAACCCGGCGTAAAGCGCCATAATAGTAGCGATAGGAGTCGCGATAATGAACAAGTAGTTAATGACCTTATCAATAAGCCCTTCCAAACTGGTTGTTCCAGGGATGGGGTTTTCTAATATTACACTCTCACCCCCCGATTGAGCTCGAGCGTTAAGAGCAAGACCATAAGCAAGAAGTGAGAAGAGAAAATGTTTCATATATCGTAAGTATATCCTACTTAAGCATCGCGATAAACCGCAAAAGAGTACCAACAATAATCCACGCCCCAAACGCAATCGCGAGTCCAATGAGTGTATTGGTAAGCTGTTTTCTGGCTTGAGCAAACTCCCCCGGTTTTCCCCGGGAGATAACTAGTTTAATCCCCAAAAAAACAACAAGCGCGGTTACAAGGGGAAGCGCGATGTTAAAGAGCGCAAAACGTATAACAACATTAGCTAGATTAAGAAGATCAGTAAACGTGCATGGATTCTGGTCAGTGTTCCCGCAGGTCACCAAAGCCGCGTGTGCCGGCATGGAAAAAACAAAAAAGGTAGCCCCCAAAAAACCACTAGCACATAGAACCAACAGACGCTTTGTCATAATAAAAAGTATACCACATCATCAGTAAGCACCCAATTGATTTATTTGTTCTTGAGCCGCCCCGATCGCCTTACCCTGATCAAGTTTCCCGGAAATAATATTAAATATCATTGAACGAAATATAGAGGCAATAGCGGTAGCGTCAGCTTGCCCCCATGTTTTAGCGGTTAAAAACGACTTAAGAAAAACGCTTTTGCGATCCCCTGCTTGAATACCTTTGTTAATGAGTGTTTTAAGCGCGGGAAGTTTCCCTGTTTGTTGAAGATATGTATCAGAGACAGCATCGCTCATGGTAAGATAACTCGCAAAATGCCACGCGACATACGGATATGACGACTGCTTGGAAACAGCAAGACCCATATACGAAACGAAGTTAGCAATCGAACCCGCCACCGCTCCACTAAGTTGAGGAAGTGGCACCGCTTCAATAGGAGCAAATGGATTCTTTTTAGTTATAGCGTCGAGCGCACTGAAATAATCAAGAGTCATCGCGACTTGGCCGTTTGCTAACGCCTCTCGAGACGGAGAGAAACTCTCGTTCCATGTATATGAATCCTTAAGAGGATCGGAAAACTGAAGATAAAAACTAACCGCTTGGGAAAACTTTGTGTCATTAAGCCGCACCGATCCGTCGGGAGAAGAAAAAGAAGTCCCTAGTTGTAACCCAAGCACGCTTAAAATATCACGAATAGGTTCTATGTTATACGCACCGCCTAGAGCGATGGCGGCAGTAGTCACCTTTCCTTGCGTATCGGTGACTCGTAGTGTGCGGACAAGAGAGAGTACTTCATCCCACGTGGTGGGAGGATATACAATCGCTCGCGCGTTAAAAATATCTTTATTGTAAAGAAGCGCGAGCGCGTCCAAATTAAGCGGCAACGCGTACACATATCCATCACGAACAAAGTCAGAAGAAACCACAGCCGGATACAACGACGAAACGCTTGCCGAGGTTAGAAGCGCGGAATACGCGGGCATCATCTTGTTAAGATGCTTTGAAACCCACGTGTTATGAATCATAAAAATATCAGGGCCCTTTTTCGCCGCGAGCGCGTCAACGAGCGCTTTTTCGTACTGATCCAAGGATGAAAACTGAGTATAGTTTATCTTTACATTCTTCGCGCTGGCAGTATATGCCTTAATCGCCGAGGAAAAGGCCGCGGACGAATCACCAACTCCCCACATTTCTAACGTGACGGGAGTAGTTGGAAAATTAGGATCAGCCGGCCCCGATTTTTTAAAGAGAGGAAACACCCCAAAAATTCCCAACACCACCACAAGAACAACAAACAAAACGACACCTATAATAATAAGTTGTCCTTTATGTAAATTCATATGTATATTATCTCGTGTTGCCCCCCTCTTTGCAAATCCTATCTGCAGTCAATAACTAATGATCATTCACAGATGTGATATGCGATACACGTTCTCCGGTTAGCGATTAACGATTTCATCGTCCTCCACTGTCGTAGGTTGTAAGTTGTTGGTTTGCTCTATTTATGATTTCGCCTCATGCTACAAGCAACTAATAGCTACTATCTTGTCACCATCAGACACCTTCATAACCCTAACACCACTAGTCGCGCGCGAACTTTCACGAATATCAGCTATGCGAGTTTTAATAACCTGTCCTTTTGCGGAAAGAACAATAACTTCTTGCTCGTCGGCAATAACCCGGAGGGCCCCCAATAGTCCTGTTTTAGCGCCCAATTGAGCTGTTTTAATACCCTGCCCCCCACGCGATTGTACTTTATACTCCTTGAGCGGTGTCTGTTTAGCAAATCCTTGTTCGGTGACAACAAGCACGTTCTGTTTCTTATTCGCGCTTTGTTCCGATCCAATGCGATCAAAACCGACAACAAAATCGTTTTTCTTCAACTTGATCGCCCGCACACCCGCGGCGGCACGACCCATGGGACGAAGTTGTGACTCTTTAAATCGGATCGCTTGCCCTTGCGCGGTTGCGACAATAAGATGATCGGATGCTCCCAGTGGCACAACTCCAACAAGCGCGTCGCCCTTAGAAAGAGAAAGAGCGATAATACCGGTCCGACGAACGTGAGTAAAATCTTCCAGAGCAGTTTTCTTGATAACCCCTTGTTTCGTAATCATCGCTAAATGAGTAGCTGATCCTTTCTTTGAGTTATGAGCCACGAAAGCGCGCACTGTTTCGGTTGGAGGAATATCAAGAAAATTATGAACAATTTTCCCCTTTGAAGTGCGAGACCCCTGAGGAATATCATATACCTTTGTCTGAAACACCTTACCGCTATCGGTGAAAAAGAGAATGTTATCGTGAGTATTTGCCTGTGCGAGATGAGTGAGAAAATCCTCATCGCCAACATCAGAACCAATGAGCCCTTTGCCGCCTCGATTCTGAACACGGAATGAATCGGGGCTTACTCGTTTGATGTATCCACCAGAAGAAAGCGTGATAATAGTTTCTTCTTGCGCGATAAGATCCTCATCTTTAAAGTCGGTAAGTCCGTGCGCGACAACGTGTGTGCGACGCGCGTCGCCGTACAGACGCTTCATATCATCAAGCTCTGTTTCAACAACGCCTAAAATCTTTTTCTCTGAAGCAAGAATTGATTCCAATTCTTTGATAATGGTTTTCTTCTCTTTGAGTTCATCTTCTATCTTGTGTCGTTCAAGGCTCGCGAGTGTCTGCAAACGCATTTCCAAAATAGCAGTTGCTTGGGCCGATGATAATTTAAACTTGGAAACAAGATTGCGATGAGCATCCTCTTTATCTTTGGATTTTTTGATGGTGGCAATAACAGCATCAATGGAATCAAGCGCGGTCACCAATCCTTCTAATATATGAGCGCGCTCCTTTGCTTTCCCCAGATCAAATTCGGTGCGGCGACGAACAACAACCGCTCGATGAGCGACATACTGCTCTAACAAATCTTTAATAGAAAGAAGCTGGGGTTGAATACCGTTAACTAAAGCGATGGTATTCATATGAAAATCCTTCTGCAGTTCGGTATGTTTATACAGTTGGTTGAGCACCTTCTGAGCGGATGCGTCATTTTTCAACTCGATGACAATAGAAAGGCCGTCTTTATCGCTCTCGTCGCGTAAATCCTTGATCCCCTCAAGTTTCTTCTCTCCAACCAGTTCAGCGATTTTTTGGATAAGCTCTGACTTATTAACCCGATATGGGATCTCGGAAATAACGATATTAAACTGACCGGCCTTACGCTCAACAATCTCTGTTTTAGCGCGACAAGTGATAGACCCCTGACCAGTCGCGTAAACATCGGCGATTTGCTTACGATCATAAATAATACCCCCTGTTGGGAAATCAGGTCCTTGAATAAAGGTTAAAAGATCGGCAACGGAGGCCTGTGGATGTTTAATGAGAAAAAGTGTGGCGTCAATAATCTCTCCCAAGTTGTGGGGAGGAATATCGGTCGCCATACCAACGGCAATACCCACCGCGCCATTAAGAAGTAAATGTGGAACCTTGGAGGGAAGCACCATCGGTTCTTGGCGCGAGGCATCATAGTTAGGAGCAAACGCAACGGTGTTTTTTTCAATATCAATAAGTAATTCTTGAGCGAATTTAGAAAGACGACATTCGGTATACCGCATCGCCGCGGCATTGTCTCCATCAACAGATCCCCAGTTGCCCTGCCCATCAATAAGAGGATACCGCAAAGAAAAATCCTGAGCCATGCGAACCATAGCATCATACACCGAAGAATCCCCATGTGGATGATAACGTCCAAGAACCTCACCAACAACATTTGCTGATTTGCGATACTTGGCGCTATGAGTAAGTCCGCTATCCCACATAGCCCACAAAATTCTACGATGCACGGGCTTGAGTCCATCACGCGCATCGGGGAGCGCGCGCGAAACAATAACAGACATCGCGTAATCCAAATACGACGTCTCAAGTTCAGAGGTGATCTCGGCAGGCACGATACGAGCCACAGATGATTCACCCGATAAATGAGTATCTTTTTTGTGTTGATCCATAGATTTAGTTAAGCGAAGACGTTGCCAGCGGCGCTATTAAAATAGATGACGTTGCTTCATAAATAGTAGACGTGGTAGAGGTGGTCGACTGAGTAAAATCACCGGTAAATTGATCCCACGCAACCGACATGCCGGATTTGAGCACCCCCCAAAAATGAGATAGGGATCCAAAAGATTCAACCTGAGCCGATCTCTCGCCAACAGAAAAAGGACTTAGAAAGACGGCCCAACAAATCACCACAAAAACAAAAAGAATTGAAGTAACAACAAAAAACCACTTTCTACGAAGTCCAACATCTCCATAGCGGAGCGACTGTACCCACTTAGTTATACCGTTAGACATACCATCTTCGTCTTTTTGATCTCAAGTAAATCTTTTTTCTTAAAAACAAATTTATCCATTTGGGACTCGCTCTCTCCGCTAAATTGTTCAATGACTTTCTTTATATCAAGTGCCGCTCGTTTGAGCCCGGGAACTTTAGTAAACGACGGAAGGACAACCTTAGGTGTGAGCATTTTAAGAAGGGGAAAAACTTTTTCAATGGATAAAAAGGGAGCGCCACCCGCGGGGACAATAAGAACATCAAGCTCTTCGAAGTGCTCCAAAAGAGCCGGGGGGATATCATTGGAAACATGCCCAAGAACACCAACAACAACATCATCCCAAGTAATAGTATAAATGGTTTTAAAATAAGCATCAGTTGATTCTCCAGAAAGCTCAAATCCGCGTACTACAACGCCTCGAACATCATACTCGCCAGCGCCCGCGATAACAACGTCAGCATTGGTCTCTGGGACAAATGGAGCGGGCCACAAAGAAAGCGTCTTTAAAAGAATGTCCGTTTTAAACCGAGGAGCGGTGATCCCCGTCGATTGCTCAGGGGGATCTATAAGAAGCGACGTCTCTCCGTTCTGTAAGCGGAAACACCCCTCTCCATGCCATGTGATAATCATAGAAAATCAATTTAAAAAACAACACAACAGACCAACAAAACAGTGTGTTGTTTGCCTCTATCCATATAGAATATATCATAAAAAAACTTGATTTGCAAAGTTGTCTGACGTATACTTGCCTGGCGTATTTCCATACGCGCAATTCGTTTTATATGACATTATTAGAAGAATCAAAAAAAGGACATCCATTGGGCACGCTCCTAAAATCTCACCCGGAAATGGCAGTCCCTCTTAAAGAAGGGGACACGTATGAGGCGCGCCTCATATATAAAGACGGCAAAAGGGCATATTTTGATTTAGGGGGAAAGGGTACTGGTATTATCTATGGCATAGAATTTCTCAACGCAAAAGATATCATCAAAAACCTAGAGCCAGATCAGGCATGCACGGCAACAATCGTAAACGCCGAGAATGAGGATGGGCTCATTGAAATATCTCTTATTAGAGCAATGTGGCAGCAAAACTGGCAAGAGATAAAGAAAGTTAAGGACTCGGGAGAGTCGGTAGTGATAAAAATAACGGCGGCAAACAGCGGTGGGCTATTGGCCGAGTTTAACGGGGTTAAGGCCTTTGTGCCAGTATCACAGCTTTCGGCGGAGCATTACCCGCACGTGGAAGATGGAGATAAAAATAAGATATTAGAAGAGTTAAAAAAATTCATTGGACAAGACCTCGAAGTAAAAATTCTGGATTTCAACGCGAAAAATGAAAAATTAATCCTCTCAGAAAGAGAGGTGACAGGGGAAGATGTGAGAAAATCGTTGGAAAAGTACCACGAAGGAGACGTGGTTGAGGTTATGGTTTCTGGCGTCGCCGACTTTGGTGTCTTTGTGAGATTTGTGGATAATCCAAGTATCGAAGGGCTGGTACATATCAGCGAAATCGACCACAAGCTTATTGACTCCCCCAAAGAGGTAGTAAAGGTAAACGATTCAATGAAAGCAAAAATAATAGAGCTCAAAGATGGAAAAGTATCGCTTTCATTCAAGGCGTTAAAAGCAAACCCATGGGATCAAGCAGAGTCACTCTTTAAGGTAGATCAAGAGGTGGAAGGGGTAGTCGCTAAATTTAATCCATTTGGGGCACTGGTATCTCTAGGAAGTGACCTACAAGGACTAATCCATGTATCTGAGTTTGAGAGTATGGAGAAAATGAAAGAAGAGCTTGAGACGGGTAAGTCGTATGTGTTTACAATTTCTCAACTCAAACCAGCAGAAAAAAGAATTATTCTAAAACTCAAAAAATAAAAAAAGGCGCTAGATACGGTAAGCGTCCCGCCAACGCCGCCGTCTCCACCCCTCAATTATGTTGAGGGGTTGTTGTATTCGCCTTCCACTTTTTTATACCCCCCCCACTCTCCACGATTGTAGAGAGTGGTGGGGATTACCATGGTAATATGTATTCCAATCTAGCGCAGGTTATGTACCTTTTTACACGCTACGTTCATCGCATTCTTATACCCATCAAAATCTCCCACACGAAGTAGATAGGTATGACTATAAAAGTGGCTTCATGGGAACAGCGCGCCCAACAAAAATATCGTAGTCAAAATAACTACTTCTACTCTTTCTGATGACATATGCGCCTTCTTGATTGACATGAATTAGACGATGTTTTTGTATCTTCTTGAAACCAAAATTCATGCATGTCCCGCCGCAATACACGACACGAATTGAAACCGCCACGTCTCTGAGTAGATAACCAAGAGGTATATATCGCCGCACACCTTCTCCGGCCGAAAAAAGACGAAATGGTTTTGTGCGTGCGTGAAGATTCCCAACCACTGCTATGTTTTGTCTGTTTCTTTTTAATACGTTCAAATTTCTTCTGATTTCTTGAGCAGTTAACCGTTCGGCATCATTCCACGCAGGATGCTCCACTTTTATCCCCACTATGTTTCTTTTTTCTTTGGACCACCGTAAAAGAAAAGGAAGATGCTCTTTCCCAATGAGGCCACTCTGAACAATCCACTGTTCTTTTGCTAGTGCACGCACAAACGAATGAGCTGATTTTTTTGAAGCAATATTTTTAAGATACGACGTCCATTTTTTCTCCAACTCAAGCAAAATAGAATGAGCATTAACGACACGAACAACCCAGTCAATAACAGCGGGGTTGCTTGCGACTCCATGAGTTTCTCCAATAATTACTAATGGTTTCCGTATAAACATATAAAACTATTGAGCCCCAAGAATATTCGAGGGGCTCATTTGAGGATACGGCCCTAGTCATCAGGATCAGTTCCCTTCCAAGTGGTCAGCGTCGCTTTTCCACCTAAGGGACATTGATCTAATGGAGGGGTCGCGATGAGTGCGGCAAAAACCTGAGCGGGATCCATAACAATCACCTCCTTTCTCGGCCAGTTGCCATAAAAACTATACATCAATTACCTTTTCTTTTCAAACCTTTGCCTAGCAAGTCGCACATACTAGAAAGAAGTGGCTGATCAGTCAGTTCCTCTACCCACAGCCATTGTCCGTTTGGATTTAACTCAAGAAAAACATAGTCTCCGTTGGGCTTTCGTATCAAATCAATAGCACCAAACGAAAGACCGTACCAACGAACAATAGAAAGACATCGGATTCTTATCTCTTCGGGCAAGACGTATGGGGATACTTTAACCTTTCCATAAGCAACGGCTTCGCGCCAATCAATAATTGCAGATGGATCACTTTGTGAATCAATTTTTGACGCGAAAACATCTTCTCCAATAATAGTTACTCTGACTTCGTAATCTTTTGGAATATATTCCTGAAATATTCCCCCTGTCGGTCTTATAAGATCCACACAAAAATCAACAAGTTGGGAATTGATAAGCGTAGTTGGAACACCCCACAATTCTGGCCCACTATCACTTCGAATAACGGGCGAATGAAGCGTTTTGTATACCATGCCACCAGAACACAGATTAAAAAAATCGCGGATGCGTTGAGGAGAATTTGTGACTAATGTTTTGGGAACAGCCATCCCAAAAGAGGCGGCGACTTTTAGTTGGAGATATTTACGACGAGCCTTATCAAGCGAGGGATAATGACTAACCCATAATACATTATCTAAATAAAAATAGATTTGTTTTATGAGCTCTTGGATTTCCTTCTCAGCAAACTCTCTCTGCCCTTGAGCAGTTACATTAAGCATAGGAACACCCGGCCTACGATAGAGAACGCTGAAAATATCCCTAAAAGCAAAAAATTTACCATTGATTACTATTCCTTCTTCGGGACCAGTTAGAGCAAAAATTAATTCAACAAACGAGGAGGAAAATAAATCGGTGTCAAAACGAATAACAGTATGGCCAACATCTTGGAGAGCTTTGCCAACTTCATTTGCATGAACATCAACTGATTCAGATATGATGAGAATTTTTCGCATAGCGCCACCCCTCTCTGGGGAAATCTCACCCAATCCCACTGATTGTTAAGGTACGTTTATACCCAGAGACACTCTCTGAGTTACTGATTGTATTACAACACACAAAAACAGATAATGCAACACATCCACACCCACTATTACTTCCCACCAATCTCCACGATCGTGGAGATTTGTGGTTTTGTATATTTTATCAATCTTGCACGTTTTTCACGTACCACATCCACCAGAGCTCAGGACACTGTTCATCCATTTTATGCTCAACTATCCATTATTCGTTGTCTGTTGTCAGTGATAAGTAGTTGGTATTTTCACACACCCTGAACCACCTACCGAGGCACTATCTCTCTCAAGATAGGAAGGTATCCTTTGACCACGACTGTTGCCTGATCGGTCACGTCGGCAAATCCCTCTTGCGCACAGCGCAGGGTGAAGGTGGTATCTGTTTTGAGTTGTGCGGTCTTGGCGCTCTGGGGTGCTTGGGTGGGAGGAGTGGGGGTGGTCA
>JAGOQP010000004.1 GCA_017991375.1 Minisyncoccota bacterium | reverse complement strand
GAGTGATTACTTTCTTTTTGTATTTTGCAAGAAACTGTATGGTGCCACCTGAAGGGAGGAGCTGGGGATTGAAGTTTGAAGCGTTCCAATCAATATTATATTCTGATCCATTTATTATCTTTATTTCTGGGACAGCGTCTGAAACTCTGTATGTTTCTGATGGAACATCTGATTTTGATGAATTTCCATTTGTATCGGTAGGCGACAAATCACCAACATTAGGGACAACACGAGCGACAATACCCGACACAGGAATAGCGGGAATATCATTTGTTTCTGCTTTGAATTGTATCGTTCCTGTTTGCAAAGGGCATGAGAATATTCCCTGCGCCGTACGGAATCCAGAGTAATGAATTGATCCGCAGTTAAACGAAATGGTACGTTTAGCATTTATGATATGCCCTCCCGATGAGAGATTGCCGGTGGAGACGGTAAAGAGTACCGTATCAAGATCGCTGACGATAGCATTGGGAACGGGAACGTTGTCAATGCGCGTAGTAATGGTCGCTCCTTCAGAAATGTTAGTAGGCGTTGGTTGATAGGGAGGATTGCCGTCAACAAAGGGGCACAGAGGAGGAATAAAGCTCGCGACAAACGGATCAACAGAAGACGAACATTGTCCCTGATTTTGTTTGATCACCTGCCCAGGAACGGCACGCGCGATCGTAATCTGATACGTGTTGGTAACCGATGCTCCGTACGAACTTGAGACCATAACAGTCAATGGATACGTGCCATTGGGAAGTATTTGTATATCCAAAGTAGAGACGTCTGTTTTGGGGAGTGACCCTCCAGGGTTTGTTTTGGTGTATGTCTTGGAAACAGAGAGAGTGCTTATATCACTGCGGATCGTCATATGCCAATCGCCCGTATCACAATTTCTCCCCGGATACGCGATAGTGGTTACTTTCAAACTGTTTTGATCCAAATCATCAAATGCCCATGTCATCGACTGGACGAGGGGGCCTGTCATCCCTGTCCCCGTGCCAGAAATGGGGTCACACGCGGCAAGAGTCGTGTGCGCGGCAAGAAAAAGTCCTGTCGCTACTAACACAATAAACAAATATTTTTTCATAAGAATATAAACACTATGTCTATAGTATACATCACGCGTATAAAAATAAGAAATTAGAAACTATCCACGTAATGAATAAAAAAAGCGCCCCAACGTAGCGTTGGGGCTTTTAGAACAACTTCTACCTACCGAAGCGATGAGAGTCAAACAGCCGATACCCCAAAGAGGTACTCTCGCTGTTTTGTGTGGATGTTGGTGAAGGCCAAACATACCCATCGGATCCCGGAGGCCCAACCCATCCACCTATGAGTTGGTACTTATAGTGGATAGCATCTTCGCTTGGGCCAGAAAGACCGCAGTAGTTGAAGAGTGGGATAGTGGATGATTTCGGGTAGATGTCAATCCATCCCCAAACTCTTCCACTCCCATTCTCGTTAAACTGCAACCACAAGCCATGCAATTCATTGATCTGCTCGTTATTGTAAAGGACTAATCCCGATCCACTAGTCATGGTGAACGAGTGTTCGAGTGGTTTTCTCAATCCCTGATCCGCGAGCACATCCTGCATAGCGATCATCTTCCCGCCACACTCAATAGTGACGATCCAGCCGATCGTACGCATGGTGGGAACAGGAGGATTTCCCTCGTAGAGGACGTTGAATGTCATCACGCCCCCAATGGTTCCATCAGGAGCAGCCATAGAGTAGGGATCTCCGTACGAGAATCCGCGACGAACCATCGCCACCACGTACACGCCCTCACGGATGACTGCTGGAGGGGTGGCGTCTATGGTGTAGGGGTCGCCGGTACGATTGTCAATACGCGAAGCGCCAACAAGCACCTTCCCCTCGCCCGAGACCACGGTCACTCGCACGCGGATGTTTTCACCCGAGGATACCCCGAGCGCGGTGATGATGTTGTTGATCTGCTTGGGTTCGCGCGCGCGAAGAACAACATTCTCCAATGGCGTTCCCACGGGGAGGTTGTTTGAGTCAAGCGCGGCAAGAGAAAGCGTTACTGGCTTTCCCTGCGTTTCCACCATCGCCAGGTTACTGCGCCAGTCGGCGCTATGGCCCAGTCCGATGATGTCGGTGCTCATACCGATGCCAAGCGACTCTTCAAGTGAGGAATGACCAGCGAGGAACTGACCGGCGGTACCAGTCACATTCCCCTTGGCGCTCACCTTCACGTTCGCGTCATAGGAACGTCCCGTGACCACGACGGGAAATCCCGTGGTGGTAAATCGCAGAGCACCCACTGCGGTGGGCAGGTTGAAAAGCCCACTCCCCAATATGTCTGGGAAGTAGCGCGTCTGGAAAGGATTCATAACGACCTGTCGTGAATCCGGGTTGGCGTTCTCTTGGTCACGGGGCAGAAAATGCACCGTAACGAAGATCACCCCATCCGTGGGGTTGTAGATCCACACATCCCCGCGCCACTGGGCGCACACCCCCCCCGGACAACTGCCCTGCAGGTGCCCGATGGACACGATGTACGAATCCGCTGAGGGATTCACTACCGCGAACGTCGCGGTCGCCGTCAACGCGATCAGAGCGATCACGCCGATGAGAAACGTGCCAAGACGGTTGATCTTCATGAGATCCTCCAATTTTCTTTCCAGAAAATTGTCCCGAGTGTAATCGAGGAGGCAGTTTTTCCAGAAAATTGTCCCGAGTGTAATCGAGGGACAATGTTCCGTATGCCCGCATTATTGTAGTAGGTATTAACGTGCCAAGTTGCTGTCTCCCATTATACCACACTCCTCTATTTTATGCAAGGGCTCACACCCCCGTTGCAAAGGTCAGAGGTGGTGTCTATACTAAAAAGATATGTTTAAACGACGACCATCCTGGCAAGAATACCAAATCCTCGCAGGTGACGATAAAAAGCTTTCACACACAAGAGAATATATATATCCCTTGATTGAACAAGCTATAAAAAAAGTTGACGATACATATGAACGACAACGCATCACCAAACAATTGAGAAGAGACGTGTCTCTCGCAGTAGAACGATTTATTAGAAATATAAATAATGCACGTAAAGATATGTCTTTTGCGAGTTATTTTACTTGGTACATACACCAACGAATAGCACATAAGAGTATATATATAAGAAAGAAAAAAATAGGAGAGACGGGATGGACGCCACCGGGATGGGAAAAAGAAGAATGGCAAGATACATTCAAAAACTTATGGAGATTAACAAAGAGGGAAGTAAAAGACCTCGCAGATAAGTTAGGCACAAGATTTGTTGCGCCGCGCGATCAAAGAACCGCAACTAAAGAAGATTTTATTTTACTTATCGATGACGGGGTGGATAAGAAAAAACTTAAAAAAGAATTGGGTGATATATTAAAAAAGAAAAAGGGTAGTTTATAGACATACCCTAGGTCTTTTTGCGACATCTAAATTACTACTGAAGCAATCCATAACGATTGAGCGTGCTCTCAACTTCCTCAAAGAATATTCTATTAGCTCTGCATGAATCTTCGTGTTCGCTAGAAAGACGAGTTTTGAGGCACCCCCCATTACAAAGAGAAGCCCACCGGCAAGAATCACAAAGTAGAGGGCGTTGTTCCATATGCTTTAGAAAATTTTGAAAATTTCTACCCTGAAGAACAGTTTGATATAAATCAAAAACTGTTCCAAACCTCGACTGGTCTTCGTTAAGAAAACTATCGCAAGGAAAGATAGAGCCATCACTATAGACTGTGACAAATTGGTCACAACGCCCCATCAACGTACATTCGCGAAATTCGCCACCGAGTAGAACTTCCACCACACTTTTTACATCACGAATCTCTAAATCAACATCGTCTAGATCCAGCCAGAAGTGAAAAGCCCTAATCAAAAAGTCTGCATATTCAAGGGGAGAAATTGATTCGACCCCATCTCGAATACGAAGGAATTTGATCGCTTTGATGTCATGCCCTAAAAAGAAATCGAACATCTCTCGAAGCAATTGGTAATTGTGCCTGCCAACACAACAGCTAACACCATTAAAAACCCCACCTTCTCTTAAGAGACTAATCTTCTCAAGTGTTTGTTGAGTAGTATCTGACCCACAAAAAGAAGTTCGCAACGCTTTATGCGCGGTTGCTGGGCCGTCAAGGCTAACTCCTACGTGAAAACCGGCCTGGCTAAACAAATTGACCCATTCACTGTCAATAAGAAGAGCATTTGTTTGAACAAAATTAGCAATCCTTTTGCCTCGATGTTGCCACCGTGATTGATATTCAACAACTTTTCTGAAAAACAATTTTCCAGCTAAGAGAGGCTCACCCCCATGCCAAATAAACTCCACCTCATCATGTTGAGAACAAAAGAAATCAATAGTGGCACGAAGCACGCGCGTTTTCATAACTCGACGATCTGATCGTTGTGGCTCTCTTATCGACTGCATATAACAATAGTGACAGCAGAGATTGCACAATCCGTTGACTGGTTTAATGATGGGCACACTAATAGGATTCCTCATCTGACCCTCCTCTTTCTAATGTCAATGTTCCAAAAATAAAAATAAAATAATATTAATACCATGTCAATATATTATGATAATATTCACGCCCAGTGCCCTATTGCCTTTATACAAGTAGTTGTTTTAGAGTATTACTATGGCGACTAGAAACAATATACACATACATGCTTTCACAAATCTTTTTATATTTGTGACAGAGCTAGCACGAATGAGGCAAAGCCCCTGGAACACTGAACGCGTTCAAGAATGGATTGCAAAAACTGGAGGAGTATTTTCCACAGATGAAAAAAATAAACTAAAGGCACTTTCTGCTCTCATAGAACCAGCTCACATGAATCTCGCAGAGGCATACGCGATACGCTATAAAGAAAAAATGTGGGAAAAGACAACCAAAAAACACACGGCGCGCAAAACACGTCTTTGCCAGAGCATCATACGGTCGTTTGAAAAACGATTTAGTGTGTTGTGGCAACAAGAAGAACCGAAGCTCGTTGCTCTACGACAACATCTGTTTAACAAAAAACATATTATAGAACGCGCCCTGCGCATCATACACCACCTCACTGGAGCACGTATGTTTTCTGCTTATGGTACTATTCCGATTTATCTCACTATAAGTAGTTCCAGAAAAAAAGATGTGGTTGGGTGGTTTTCTCGTTTTAATAACAGGACCGATCTGGTGCTTGAATGCTCTGGGTTGTCAGCTGATAATTACCTAGAGCCGATTTTTGTTCATGAATTATTCCATTACGCGGTCGAAAAAAGCGCATCTCTAAAACATGATATAGAAACAACTGCGCGCCAAGAACAAAAGGCACTAGTCGCCATCTCCGATGGCATGCCGCCAACCCTCGCTCTTGAAGAATTACTGTTAAGCTCTTTCGTACCTGAGGGGTATTTAAGTCAACTCTTTTTTGGAACGCGTATAACACCGAAAAAACGCATCGAAACAGGTAAAAACAAGGACAGTTTTGCCTCAGCAAGAACATACTGCGCGCATCAATTAAGAAAAATGACACAAGCATACATTAATAGTAAAAGAAAAATAGATAAAAATTATTTGTTATCTTTGATTGATGCAATAAAAAACGGTAGGTAGTTTATCGCTACCTACCTTACGGTCCAACTTGCCTACCGCCTGTTGGCCCAATGACCCTTGTCCCATGGGCCATCGCCCGAGTTCTTTTGCTTCGCTCGCTCTCGAGCTTGCAAAAGAACCAGCGGAACATTCTGATTCTCCTTCATAATCTTCACCTCCTTCCCTGCCTCGTGAAATAATTATTCGCCACCAGCAGAATCTTGGCAATCAAGATTCTTTTGACGATATGACTGGTGGTGGATAGCTTTCTTGAGGACTTTTTGCCAGATGACTGATATTTTTATACCACACTCCCCCATTTTATGCAAGAGCGCAAATCCCTCGTTGCAAAGAATAGAGGCACTGTCTATACTGAAAAAAATATGTTCAAACGACGCCCAAACCAGGAGGAGTGTCAAATGCTCTGCAAAGACAGTAATGATTTTATCAACACAAAAAAATATCTACTCCCACTTATTGTCCAGGCAACACAAAAAATAAAAAACCAGGAAAAAAGAGAGCAAATGATAAAAGATTTAGAAAATGATGTTGCTACCGCCGCTCAACGCTTTATGAAAAATCTAGATGGGATAAGAAATAAGTATTCATTTGCAGTTTATTTTACTTGGTATATACACCAACGTTTCAAAAAGGAAAGTTTTTGGTATAAATTAAAAAAAATGATGGGCACATCATCATAGACATGCCCATTTCATCCGCCGAGGACTCATCAGTCAAAGAAAGACCTGATGAAGTCCATGATGGCGGATCCCTCTGGGGAATCACTGACTTTGTTCTCGTTCCGCTCATCCAATCTCTTTAAGCGCTGACTCAAGAAGTTTCGAATCAGCATCATTTATGAGAGCACAAATAATCTGATCATCGGGAACCATGCTTTCCCAATCATCTCCATTAAAATGTATTCCTATGCTTGGTAACTTACATAGTCGCACGAGCTGTTGATGGTTCATTGACTCCAAAATAGAAAGGATTTTAGCTAATTGTTCCTTGTTGTCCCATCCTCTCTTTGAAGCACTTTCTTCAAAAAATGTATCTATATTAAAGATGTTGCTTTCGTATGACATATATTATTTACTAATTTTATATTATGTATAATAACAAAGCGCACAAATTTATTCAAAGGGTCTCAATTGAGACCCTTTTTGATGTTCACTTCCCGTCAGAGTCGTGTTCTCTTCTGGTCTCTCCCCACTTAACAGCGCTCTCAGAAGTATCGTGCCTTGTGGTTGACTCGATCTTGCCATCAGACCCACGATGTTCCCAGTCAACGTGAGTCTTCCCACCAGTGGAATCACTGCTGTGAGGATAGCTTGGCGTGGTTGTGTTCGGGGTTCCAATCTTGCTCATTGCCCACTTCCTTTCTCTGCTTAGGTCGGTTGACGTTGACCTCTATGGCGACTCTTTCTTCTAAAACACCTCCTTTCTTGCCTCGCGAAATGATTACTCGCCACCAGCAGAATCTTGATCGTCAAGATTCTTTTGACGATATGGCTCGTGGAGAACAATTTTCTTGAGGTCTTCTTGTCAGATAACTGATATTTTTATACCACACTCCCCTATTCTATGCAAGGGCGCAAATCCCTACACCATAGCAAACAAAAACAAAACAACGGTAATCCATTGAAAATAGCAGGGTCAAGTGTATAATAAGAACGACCAGAAAGGAGAAAATATGTCGTCGATCCTGCAACAGGGATTCGTCCAGGTTCTTGCGGCCATCGCAGCGCTGGTCGTCATCGCGATCGTGGTCTGGCGCATGAACAGGCAGAAGCCGTTCGTGAGTGGCATACCAGACAGGCCGCCCAACCACCCCAAGAAGTAGCTCTTTGCTCCCCATCCCTCCCGCGCCGCGGACGCGGGAGTTTTTTTAAATTAAAATTGTTAATTTTTTGATGTATACTTAGTCAGTATGAAAAAGAAACAAAATAATAATACCCAAAAACTTTTTAAGAACGTCGCCATTGCCTTTCTTCTCTTTATCTCAATACTGCTTATTTTTTCTTCAGCGTACGCACCAAAAGAAACAATAAAAAACATATCCCTCAACGAACTAGCAAATAGCATCAACGCCCAAGACGTCACCAAGATAACCGTCAAAGGAAACGTAGTGTCGATCGAATTTAAAGACGGCACAAAAGGAACAACGCAAAAAGAAGCCGAGAGTGGACTTTCTCAAACGCTCGCAAACTACAACGTAGACGCGAAAAAACTGAGCACGATACCGCTGGAAGTTAAAGACGAGTCGGGTTTTCAATTTTGGATGAGTGTACTGCTTCCAACATTAATTCCGGTAATTATTATAGGATTTTTCTTCTGGTTTACCTTCCGCCAGGCAAAATCTGGAGCTTCGCAAGCATTCACGTTTGGCAAGTCGAATATAAAACTCTTTGCCCCATTTAAGGACCGCGTCACCTTTGCGGATGTTGCCGGATTAAAAGAAGCAAAACAAGAATTATTAGAAGTGGTTGATTTTCTCAAAAATCCAAAAAAGTATCTTGATCTAGGAGCCACGATACCACGCGGCGTATTACTACTCGGACAGCCAGGAACAGGGAAAACGCTCCTTGCGCGAGCGGTGGCAGGAGAAGCGGGTGTCCCCTTCTTTCATATTAGCGCGTCTGAATTTGTAGAAATGTTTGTAGGTGTTGGAGCATCGCGAACACGAGATGCGTTCGCGGTTGCAAAAAAAGCAGCACCCTCAATACTATTTGTTGACGAAATAGACGCCGTTGGAAGAGAGCGTGGTGCCGGTGTTGGTGGAGGCCACGATGAGCGAGAACAGACGCTTAATCAAATTCTAGTGGAAATGGACGGTTTTGAAAAAGACACGCAAGTCATCGTACTCGCCGCGACAAACCGACCCGATATTTTAGACGCGGCGCTATTAAGACCAGGACGATTTGATAGACGCGTTACTCTAGACCTTCCCGATATCAATGATCGTGAAGCGATACTCAAAATTCACTCAAGAAACAAGACATTCACCAAAGACGTGGACCTGCGTCAAATTGCCATAAGAACACCAGGGTTTTCAGGAGCCGATCTCGCAAACCTTATGAACGAAGCGGCAATTCTGGCGGCAAGAGAAAATAAAAAAGAAGTGGGCCAACAGCACCTCTATGAATCAATAGAAAAAGTACTATTGGGCCCCGAGCGGCGCTCTCGCTCACTCTCAAAGCACGAGAAAAAGGTTACCGCGTACCATGAAGCGGGGCACGCGCTCATATCATCGGCACTTAAGGACGCCGACCCGGTACACAAAGTTTCCATTGTCGCGCGCGGACAAGCAGGTGGATACACCCTCAAACTCCCTCTAGAGGAAAAGTATCTGCGCACCAAAAAACAATTTATCGCCGAGCTCGCGGTTTCGTTTGGAGGATATGCCGCCGAAGAACTACTCTTCAAAGACATAAGCACTGGCGCGTCGAATGATTTAGCGGTTGCGTCCGAGACGGCAAGAAAAATGGTGACTAGATACGGCATGAGCGAGAAACTTGGCCCTATTACATTTGGAAAAACACAGGAATTGGTATTTTTGGGAAAGGAAATAGCAACAGAAAAAAATTACTCAGAAACAACGGCGCTTGAAATAGACCGAGAGGTGGAACGTATTATTAAAGAAGCGCACGAAAACGCAAAAAGAGTGCTTGTTAAAAATAAAAAAGCGCTCGATGCCATCGCGCAAGTACTTATAGAAAAAGAAACGATTGAAAAAGAGGAATACGACGTGCTCATTAAATCACTCGCGATAAAATAAAAACCTCCACTACGAACAAGTGGAGGCGCGACGACGAGAGAACGGTACCACAACACAAAAAACTTCTTCTTCTCTATTAGTATCGGGAATTGAGCCAACGAGGGTCCGAGCATCGCTCAAAAGCTCCCACAAAAGACGGTCGCGTTCCCAGATAGAATCCTTAGAGTTGGCGACTAAGCGCTCAAGTCGAGCCGCAAGAATATGCGCTCGCTCGCTTACTTCTTCGCGCTTTTTTCCATCACCAATATGATATGCCGCAACGGCAGCCCGAGAAACAGCAATACGCGTTTGTCCCAATAAGTCATCGTACGAGGCAGGACGCCGGGAACAAATTTCAGTAATCACTCGCTGAAGCTCTGTGGCAAGAGGAGAGAGTCGAGTACACACATTCTCCCAATCAGGAACAACACCAGAAACAAGATCCTCGTTAAACAACTCAATTTCTCGCTCAAGAGCGACCGCGGCGCCGCAAACCACTCCTAAGCGAATGGCTTCATCGCGCAAAGCGCTCGCAAAGCTGATAAGATAGCGCGCCTCTCTCTTGTGACGCTTATTTTTTTCTACCGCGGCGCTAAGATGATAGAAGGTAGACCGGTGTGCCCGCGCCTCATCTAAGAGATCAACCACGCTTGAGTGGACACTAACAGCAATATTACAACGACCAACCCAAGAGAGCTTCTTGTCCCGTGCCTGAAACAACCTTCGAGTAAAAACACGTAGTAACCCCGTAGAATCATCAGGACCCTCACACCTACGAACGAAGCTGCGAATTTCGGGTATCGCGTTGTTATAGGGATTCCACGCTGAAGAGGGAGCTTCTTCCTTGAAAGAAGAAAAAAGCTCATCAGCGCCAAGGAGAAGACCTCTAAGTTCGCCCACCACAACCCTCAGTGAAGACAAGAGCTCGCCAGCACTCCAAACATATCGCAACGCCTCGGTCTTGATCTGCGCGATTCGTCGCCATCTCAAAAAACCAAACCAAGCAACCCAACCAAAAACCACAAACATCAAAAAAACAAAAGCGCTTATCATGATCACCTCCCCGTGAGTTGTTGTTTTGTGTGTGTTGTATATGAAAGAACAAACGTCGTCACCAATAACGACAAAAATATATTAAACCAAAAACAATAGTAAGTCAACAACAAAAACAAAAAGCGCATCGCGCCGCGTCCTTTGGGTACGCTACGAACTCGCCACAACAGAAAAGTAGTGGACGATATAGGATTCGAACCTATGACCTCCTCGGTGTAAACGAGGCGCTCTAACCAACTGAGCTAATCGTCCATAAACCCCTCAACTAAGAGTTGATCCGCCCTCGGCTAAAAATGAGTCGATCGTCCAATTAAAAATAAAAACTGTCGATATCTTACACAACAAAAAATTATTTTTCAATAAAGCCACTCTCTTTAGAGTCGCCTTGCTTATTGCTCGACTGGCACGATTCTGTTTGTTTGGAATATGATCCATTAAGCACACCAAGTGCGTTATAAAAATATTTTTGCGCGAGCTTTTTCAAATAAAGCTCAAAAAGAACAACTGCTAAGATAATCCCCATAACCAAGAGTCCCACGTACTCAATGCGCTGTTTAAACAAATCAGTTTGATCAGCAAACACGTATCCCAAAGAAAGATACGAGAGCACCCACAAAAACGCCGCGGGGATAGAGAGTTTTATAAGCCGACGAAAAGGGACGCCAACGTATCCACTAGAAACCAATACAACCCTGTTAAAATTCCAAGCAAATTTTGAAAGAACAATGGAGGCCCCAATGACTGGACGAATACGCTCGAGAGCTTCATTTATTTTTTCCAGATCGACAAAAAGATATTTTTTTCTCTTAAGACGCTTAAGTCGAACACCAATGTGCCAGAAAATAATATCATGAACAACAGCTGCGGCACATCCAATAAAAAATACTTTCAGAAAAGACAAGTGTCGCTCTTTAGTAAGGGCTCCCAAAACAAGAAGAGTAATATCCCCCTCTATAATAGTTGCAAAAAAAACAATAACGTAAGAGAGGGAATAATAAGATTCTACAAAATGTCCGAACCAATCCATAATATAAATATAAGTAAAGATGGATTAACTAAAGATTCACCTCTATTTTCAACCAATAACAGAAATTTGTGCGGCCAAGAATTTAAAATTAATAGTTGTCTGCTTCTTCTTAGTTGTTGATTGTGAGTCGTTAGTTGTTAGTTAGTATGTGCGCCCGCTAGGACTCGAACCTAGAACCATCCGTGTATAAGACGGACGCTCTACCATTGAGCTACGGGCGCGACTACAAAAACAAGAATACACTAAAACGAGCGCACTTTTCAACCTAAAAAACTTTATCATAAATCCAATAAAACATCCTTTTGATTATAAGTACAAAAAACCGGAGGGCGCGCATCTTAAATAAAAAACAATTAATCACCTACTCCGATTACAACTAAAAAATTAACACTCCACCTCCTTCGCGTCTCACCACACACCACCTTTAACCAACAACATAAGATTTAAAACTTAGCAATTATCTCACAGATTGTTTACTTTTAATTGTTTATTATTAGTCATAAACTGCTTGCCCTTCCAAACACGCCGCGGCGGGGTAGGAGGGCTTGCCCTGATTTATAGTGAGATTAGTCGAACTAGCGAGCAAAGCGAGTCGAAAGGTTTGTTGTCAGTCGTAAGTTGTTAGTCAAGATAAAAAGTCACCTATCGCATGAATACTGGGTTTTTAGAAAAACACCCTATCACAAGGGTCAAAATATGGTTCAAAATGTTTCACGTGAAACATTTTGTGTCGTTTTGAGTCCGGCAATAGAGTCCGGCAAACAATATACGTCATTGCCGGACTTTTGCCGGACTATTTAAGATGAATAAATTGAAAGATTCGCTTGTCTGTGAAATAATCAATATAAAGAATACTTAGAAATCAGTTTGTATAAAGTACGATCAAAAATAACTCAATTATCAAAAGTGATTATAGTTACACCACTGCCCTCAATTAATAATCAAAGATTATCCCATCGGCTCTGGTCAATGATTAACAATCAAAGATGAACGATTCATCTCGTTGTCGGTTGTCAGTCGTAAGTTGTTAGTCAAGATAAAAAGTCACCTATCGCATGAATACTGGGTTTTTAGAAAAACACCCTATCACAAGGGTCAAAATATGGTTCAAAATGTTTCACGTGAAACATTTTGTGTCGTTTTGAGTCCGGCAATAGAGTCCGGCAAACAATATACGTCATTGCCGGACTTTTGCCGGACTATTAAAATAAAAAGAAAATGAAGAGTAAAAACAGAGGTGTTGGCGACATAGGTGAGGAAATCGCCTGTGGATATCTAGTGGAGAATGGGTATAAAATTATAGGAAGAAATGTAATGGAAAGATTTGGCGAGATAGATATAATAGCAAAATCACCAGATAAAACCTTGGTATTTATAGAGGTAAAAACAATAAAAAGTCCGGCAAGTGGACAACAAAAAAGTCCGGCAAGTTATCCACAAAAGTCTGGCAATGTTGCCGGACTTATGGAGGGGTTGGATCCAGAAGATAATATGACTCGGGCAAAGATAGCAAAATTTAAAAGAACGGCCCAATGGTATGCGAACAAGAATGAGGACCTTGCTAGTAATGGTTATAGATTGGATGTGGTGGCGATAAACATAAATGGAGATATGTATTTGGCGCGTCATTATAAAAACATCGTCTAGAAAAGTTTGTGTGTTAAAGTTATAAAAACAATTAGACCAATCTTATTATGATTATTATTGGCATAGACCCAGGGAGTACGCGAGCCGGATGGGGCGTGATATCTTTTACTAAAAGGAGGGCGGTATTTATTGCGGCTGGTATTGTAAAAGTATTATCAACAAATAAAAACGAGCGTCTTGTTGACCTAGAAAAATCGTTTGAGAAAATAATTAAAAAATATAAACCAGATCATGCGGGTATAGAAAAATTATATTTTGTCAAAAATCAAAAAACGGGACTAGAGGTTGCTCAGTCGCGAGGAGTGTTGACGTTAATTGTCGCAAAAAATAATATACCCATAAACGAATTTACACCAAATGAGATTAAACAAGGAATAACGGGGTACGGAACAGCGGACAAAAAAGCGGTAACAAAAATGGTTCGCATGATTTTAAAACTGGATGATTTAAAACAACCCGATGATGTATACGACGCGCTCGCGACGGCGCTCATTACTGGCTACGCCATATCAAAATAAAATAAGTTGACTTTTTATAAAAAAACAGTAGAGTGATTACGTAAAAATATGTCGAACAAAAAATCATCACAAGATCCGTTTGCTCATCTATCAGACGAAGATCTTGGAATAACGACCGATGGAGATGAAGAAGAAGATGTAGAGGTATTCGAGGGAGAAAAAGATTCGTCGATAGAAAAAAAATCACCAAAAGAGGGGTCTCTCTCAGAGAGAGGCGAGGATGAACTCGACGAGTCATTTTCTGGGAACACAGACGATGAAGAAACAGAAGAATAGCACAATTTAAAAACACCTCATTCTTTCCAAAATAGAAAGGCGAGAAAGAGGTGTTTTTAAATAGGCAAGACCTATATATAATGAATGAATATGCGTAATAAAAATAAAAAAACTGTTTTGCTAATAGGAATTATTTGTGCGGTGTTGCTTTTTGGTATTGTGGGGATGATTCAAGTGGTAAAAATAGTAAAAGACCTCCCACACCCAGAACAACTAACCGACTTTCAACCAACTCAATCGACTAAAATATACGATCGAACAGGAGAGGTGTTGTTGTATGAAATTCACGGTGAACAAAATCGAACAATTTTAGCAAAAAACGACATACCGGAAATAGCAAAGAAGGCGGTAATCGCAATCGAAGATCAAGGATTTTATGAACACGCGGCCGTTGATTGGAAAAGTTTTGGGCGAGCAATTGTCATAAACATTCTAAAAGGGGGGTATTCACAAGGAGGATCAACAATTACCCAACAGTTGGTGAAAAATGTTTTTCTAACACCAGAAAAAACAGTGACAAGAAAAATAAAGGAGTGGATACTTGCCTATTGGATAGAAAATAATTACTCAAAAGATGAAATTTTAGGTTTGTACTTAAACCAAATTCCCTATGGGTCAAATGCGTACGGAATAGAATCCGCGAGTCGTCTTTATTTTGGAAAATCAGCAAGGGAGCTCTCTATCGCCCAACACGCAACACTCGCGGCAATGATTCAATCTCCATCATATTACTCACCTTGGGGAAAGCGCGTCTCTGAGCTCATTAAAAGAAAAAATTATGTTATTGATCAAATGAGCGCGCTTGGTTTTATATCAAAAGAAGAGGCGACCGCGGCAAAATCACAAGAACTAATTTTTCAACCCCAATCAATCGGCTCGATAAAAGCTCCTCACTTTTCATTAATGGTTAAGGACTATTTGGTAAAAAAATATGGGGAGGATGTGGTAGAAAACGGAGGATTGCGCGTTGTAACAACTCTTGACTGGAAACAACAAGAGGAGGCGGAAAAGGCAATTAAAAAGGGGGTTGAACAGAACACAAAACTATACCAAGGAAAAAACGCTTCGCTAGTAGCCCAAGACCCAAAAACGGGCCAAGTTATGGCATTAGTGGGATCAGCGGACTATTTTAATAAAGAAATTGATGGAAACTTTAGCGTGGCCACTCAAGGATTAAGACAACCAGGATCAGCTTTCAAACCCTTTGCGTATATAACCGCGTTCAAAAAAGGTTTTTCAACTGAGTCGGTTATATTCGATACACCAACGGAATTTTCAAGTAATAATCAGTGTCCACTCGCGCCCGACTTTTCAACAAAAAACCAACTATGCTTTCATCCACAAAACTTTAATGGAACATTTTTGGGCCCCATAACGCTTCGTAGAGCGCTCGCCGAATCAATAAACGTGGTGGCGGTAAAGATATTATATCTAGCGGGGATAAAAGACACACTAGAAACAGCGCGGTCTCTTGGAATAACAACACTTGAAGATGAGTCGCGGTTTGGTCTCTCGTTAGTGCTTGGTGGAGGAGAGGTAAAGTTATCGGAATTAGTAGGAGCATACTCAACATTTGCGCAAGATGGCGTAAAGCACGATCAAGTTTTTATACTGTCAGTAAAAGACGCGCGCAATAACAAACTCGAAGAGTATAAAAATACAGGGACACAAGTTATAGAGCCGCAATATATTAGAATGCTTAATAATATTTTATCAGACACAAGCGCACGCTCAGGATTATTACACTCCAGCCTCTCGTTAACGCAATTTGAGGGCTACGACGTCGCTTTAAAAACAGGTACCACAAATGACTACAAAGACGCGTGGGTGGTTGGCTATGCGCCGTTTATCACCGTAGGAGTATGGGCGGGAAACAGCGATAACACACCAATGCAAAAACAAGGAGGTAGTATTCTTGCCGCAGTGCCGATATGGAGCGATTTTATGAGAAATATTGTTACAATGTACTCACCAGAAACATTTCCAAAACCAGAGTCGGTTACGCCACAAAAACCAATGCTTGACGGACAATACATAACCAAAGATCCCCTAACGGAAAAAAACACCGTGCACTCAATTTTGCATTTTGTAGATAAAGGAAATATTCTAGGGCCGCAACCACAAAATCCTCAAAACGATCCTCAGTATTTAAATTGGGAATTTGGTGTCTCTAGTTGGGCAAGACAAAATGGACTAGAAAACATGCTATCAAATTAGTTTTTATCACACACCCCCGCATGAGCGGGGGTGTGTGATAAACTACGAACTTTTAATCGGCATAATAATATACAAAAAGAGAGGATCGTCTGGTGATTTAATAACGCTCGGTTTTTGCTCGCCATTAAAACCCAAAAAAACTGTTTTTGTTTTTATGTTTTTAAGACCATCGAGAATAAACTTCCAGTTAAAAGCAACGCGAGTTTGTGATCCAGAAATTTTTGCCGACAAAAGATACTCATTCTCTCCAAATTCTTGACTGGAAGAAAACACGGTGAGGTTTTTTAAGTGTTCGTCGGTAAAAAATTGAATCTCATTAAGTCGATTAGTTAATGAGCTAGTAAGCTTCAACGCTGAGGTTATATCTTCTCTATCAATAATAACCTCTGTTTCAAATTCTTTTGGAATATACGCGGTATAATCAGGAAACGTTCCCTCTATAAGACGAGATATAAGTTTTGTTGAATTGTTTTCAAATAAAACCTGGTGTTCATCAAAAGAAACGGTAATAGACGAATCTGTTTTTTGAGAAAAAAGCCTAATAACTTCAAGAACGGTTTTAAGCGGAATAATAACAGCAATATCACCATCAAAAGATGTTTCGTATTTTTTTGAATACACGGTTTTCTCGGCAAGACGAAAACTATCGGTCGCGGCACACAAAAGAATGGAATCTTTATAAGAAAACAAAACGCCACTCAACTCAGGGCGTAGATCTGAAATATGACACGCGGGAACAACAGAAGAGAAAACATCCGTGATGTGCGATGAATCAAATGAGAAGGAAGCGTTAACAGAAGTAAGGTGGGGGATAATAGGAAATTCATCACGAGCAACGATTGATATTTTTGCTTTGTAATTGTCAGTGTTTATAAATAAAGAATTTCCTTTTGTCTCTAAAGTAATCCGCTCGCTACTAATATTATTGATTATCTGAAAAAAGACGGAAAAAGGAACTGTTACAGAGCCATTTTCTATAATTTTAGCAGATATAGTATGAATAACTCCTAACTCTAAATCGGTAGAAGAAAGGCATAATTTATCATCACGTGTCTCAAGTAGAAAGTTCTTCAAAATAGGAAGCTGCCCGGAATCTTTTCGAGCTCCGGAGATAGCCCATAAACCATCCTTTAAATTATTCTTTAAAATAATAACATTCATATGTATGTGTTCTTATATATAAATATAGTAGTAGTTATAGAAGGTGTGGATAATGGGAATAACTAGAAATAAACGAATAAATATACAGGATAATTAAATAATAATATGTGGAAAAGAGTGTGGATAAAAAGCAATAAAATTAAGAAGAGTTTTTATTAACTAATTCTTTAATAAGAACAATTTTTTGGTTAAGGTTTTTATTATGCACTATTTCTTTACTTATCTTCTCGTAAGAGTGTATAGCGGTAGTATGATCGCGTTTCCCCATTTTTTCCCCAATTTCAGGATAAGACATCCCCAACATATCCCGAAGCAAAAACATAGCAACCTGTCGTGGAACAACAACTTCTTTTCTACGGGATTTATTTATTAATTCATTATTTGATAGTTCAAAAAAATCACCAACGCACTTGATAATATGGGCGGGATTCACATTTGCCATTGTCTGTTGTAGCGTGGCACTTATAATATCTTCGGCAATTTTTACTGAAACATCAACATTTTTAAACTCTTTGTAAAAATATAACTTGTTAATAATACCCTCTATTTCCCTAACGTTTCTTTGTATTTTTGTGGCAATAAGATGGGCAACGTCATCTAACAAGGAAAGTCCTTTTTCCTGGCTTTTATTCTTAATAATAGCCATTTTCATCTCATAATCAGGATAGGTAATATCAACAGTCATACCCGCCTCAAAACGAGATCTAAGACGTTCCTCAAGGGTGGATATTTGAGATGGAGGACGATCAGATGAGATGATAATTTGTTTATTGTTTTGATGAAGCATGTTAAACGTGTGAAAAAACTCCTCTTGGCTGCGCTCTTTTCCTCCGATAAACTGAATATCATCAATAATAAGAACATCAACCGATCGGTATTTGTTCTTTATATCCTCCATGCGCTTTGTCTTGATGGCCCAAACGATATCATTAACAAATTTTTCAGATGGGATATAACGAACGCGAACGCGATTTTTAAACGCTTTTATAATTTCATTTCCAATTGCCTGAATAAGATGCGTCTTACCCAAACCGGTCCCTCCATAAATAAAAAGAGGGTTATATCTTTTACCAACATCTTTAGCAACAGCGCAAGAAGCCGCGTACGCTAGTTCGTTTGATGAACCAACAATAAAATTTTTAAACGTATATCGCGGATGGAGATTACTCTCGGGATCTACCGCAAAGTCAGAAAATCCTCCCTGACCAATAGGCACAGCGGGGGATTCTTTTTGTGGAGAAAAGATTTTGGGCTCAACGTTTTCAGTAAAAACAATATAGTTTATATGATGAATAGAATCATCGGCTCCTCTTAAAAGCTCTAAAATAAGCTTATTATACTTACTTGATATCCACTCTTTAGCAAAATTATTTCCTACCCCGATAGTAACAACGTTTGTTTGGTCGTTTTTTTCGATTAGGCGACTATTTTTAAACCAGGTAAGAAAATTGGGCTTTGAAATTTGAAGCTCGATTTCAGAAAGCGTCTTTTCCCACAACTTCTTAAGGTCCATGATTTAAAAAAGGTATAAAAAATAAGATAGTAATAATGCGGGTTTTTATAAAAAACAACAGGAGCGTTTGTATTGTAATCCAAACAGGAAACAAATAAAAGTGGCAACAAGGTTGCGGGTGTGAATAAGGTGTGGATAACAAAAAATAAAGAGAGACGCAAATAGCACGCCAAAGGTTGTTATTCAGAAAAAAAGGTGATAGTATGAAAAAACTATGTCATTAACATACAGACCAAAGAAAAAAAAGAGATCAAAAACACACGGGTTCTTAAAACGAATGAAAACAGCCCCGGGAAGGAAAGTGCTCTCGCGTAGGCGAGCTAAGGGACGAAAAAAGCTCGCGGTGCGAAGAAAAAAGTAAGAACAGCGATAAATGCTTAAGAAAAAACACCGACTCACAACACTGTTTTTCAAAAGAGCGGCAGAGAGCGAAAAAAAACAACTAATCTCAAAACGCTCGTCGCTCTTTTTAATTAAACAATATAAAACCCAAACAACCAAAGGAGGGTGTGCGGTGGTAGTGTCTACGAAGGTTGCAAAAAACGCAACAGAGAGAAATAGAATCAAAAGAGTGGTATACGAAACACTACGCCTGGAAAAAGTATGTGAACAAAAAGAATGCGCGTATGTTATACTGGCACTGCCGGGAGTCGCCCATAAAACAAAAGAAGAATTAAAAAAAGACGTAGTAAAACTACTAAAACAATCATGATCGCTTTGTTTAATGAAATAATATACAGACCGTTACTTAACCTGCTGTTTTTGGTGTACAACAATACGTGGGCAGATTTGGGAATCGCGATTGTGATTGTGACGGTGATCATTAGAACAATTTTACTGCCACTGTTTTACAAAAGCGCGAAGGATCAGACAATTATGCAAAAAATCGCGCCGCGTATTAGAGAAATACAACAAGAACACAAAGAAAACAAAGAGAAGCAAGTACAAGAAATAATGAATGTGTACAAAGAGCACAAAGTAAATCCCTTTGCCGGCTTTCTTTTGTTGTTTATCCAACTACCCATTCTCATCGGGTTATACCAAGTTTTTTTTAAGGGTTTTTCCCAGGACGTTTTAGATAAATTATATACTTTTATAGCCCACCCCACAGTAATAAACTACTCTTTTCTAGGAGTATTTGATTTAAGCAAAAAAAGCGTGGTGTTGGTGGTAATGGCCGCGGTGGCGCAGTATATTCAGTCGGCGTTGTTGTTTGGTGTGGCTAAAAAAAATCGCGATCCCAAAAAAGAGCTCTCAACAACAGAACGAGTGTCAAAACAAATGATGGTTGTAGGGCCGCTACTGACTATTGTTATTTTGTACAACCTCCCTTCGGCTATCGCGATATACTGGTTGACGACATCTGTTTTTTCGGTTATACAACAGATAGTAATAAACAGAAAGATAAACAAAGACAATGAAAAAAACACAGGAGATTCTAACTAATTTAATAAAACACATGGGGTTTTCCGATGTGTCCGTCTCATATACAGACGAATCAAGGCGCTTTTCTATTTTTATAAACGACGCTCCGTTTTTAATAAAACTATTACCGCAATTTGTTTCTGATCTTGATTTCGTGGCAAAAATGATTTCAAAAAAACATGATGACGCGCTGGTGTTTGTGGATGTGAACAATTATAGAAAAGAACGAGAGGAATTGATTATAAAACTAGCAAAAGCGGCGGCACGCAAAGCGCTCGCTACAAAAGAGAGTATTACACTCCCACCAATGAATGCGTATGAGCGAAGAATTGTGCACACGGAGCTCGCTATGAATCCAGATTTAAAAACAGAAAGCGAAGGAATAGGAAAAGAGAGAAAAATAGTTATCAAACATATAATATAAAAATTCCCCCGCGACAGAGTTCAGTAAGGGGAATTTTTATTCCATCTCTCCCCAACGAATTCCCATTTTCACGTCAACGCGCAGTGGCACAGAAAGAGAAAAGGCGCGCTCCATAATTTCTTGCAGGTCGCATACAACAGAGCTCGACTTACTACTATTGAGTAGTGAATGGTGTATCTCGAAGACAAGCTCGTCGTGAATAGAAAGAAGCAAACGAACAACATCACCCAAATTGTCTTTTTGGATGTAGGCATCAACTGAAATCATGGCAAGTTTGAGAATATCAGCGGCCAGACTTTGGGTTGGCATGTTAATAGCCATACGCTCGGCCTCGGCGGCAAGATAGCGGTTTGGGGAGTGAATGTGTGGCAGTGATCTAAATCGCCCATTAATATTAGAAACAACACCATGCGCGCGCGCACCCTCCAACACACCACCCTGCCACTGTTTAATAGTGGAAAACTCATCAAAGTAACGATCAATAAATTCCTTCGCTTGAGCAAGTGGAATATGCGCGGTGTGCGCGAGAGCGCGAGCACCCATGCCATAAATCATTCCAAAATTAAGCGTTTTAGCAAGACGTCTCATGTGTGGAGTGATGGCCTCAAGTGGTGTATTAAAAATCTTTGATGCAGTCAGGGTGTGAATGTCTCTTCCTTCAGTGAACGCGCGCGTCATATCGGGATCACCAGAGAGTGAAGCAAGAACGCGGAGCTCTATTTGTGAATAATCTAAAGAAACAAGAGAAAAACCACGCGATGGCACAAAGACGTTTCTAATGGGGGCAGACCATGTGGACTCTTGGGGGATGTTTTGGATATTGGGATTTTGACAAGACATTCTTCCGGTAGCGGCCCCAAGTTGTAAAAAGGTAGGGTGTATGCGACCGTCTTTGTACACAAGACGGGAAAACGCGTCCACATAGGTCGTTTTAAGTTTAAAGAGCTCTCGATAAGCCGCAAGTTTATCAAAAAGAGGTAGAGGATTTTTTTCTTTTATTTTTTCAATTGCCTCGGCGGATGTCGATGATAAACGAAGTCCGCGTTCTTCTTTTAAGTAAGTAAGAAGTTGTTTGGGTGAATTTGGGTTAATATGCGGACCCACCTCAGAGGCAATCGCTTCCCGTGCTCGAGAGAGTTGGAGTTCCATCTCGTGCGAAACGCGCGAAAGAGATGCGTTGTCGATAGCGATTCCACGCATCTCCATGCGTGCCAAAATAGGAATAAGTGGTAACTCTACGGTGTTATAAAGGGATGAGAGATGGTGATGTTCTAGTTTTTGTTTTATCCATTCATATGAATGAATTAAAAAATCTTCCTTTTCGAGTAGTTGTTTAAAAAGATGTTCGCTCGTCGCGCGCCAGTCAGTGGTATCAACTCCAAGTAAATCAAGAGCAATTTTTATATCAAAAAAAGGAGGGCAAAAAGGGGTTACTTTATATATATCTTTTATATCCCAACCAATCTTAAGTTTGGATGAAGCATATTCGTTTTGTTGTAGTGTGGTTGCGTGTGTATCCAAAAAAACAACATCTCTTGTGTTAATAGTGGCGATTGGCGATGGCGATTGAGTAGCGGGTGACGATTGGTGCGGTGATGGAATTCTTCGCAGTAAACTTGAAAATCCCTGAGATGAAAAATAAGTGGCTATTCGTTCATAAGAGGGGTCAAAAATAAGATCGTCAAGAGAGACAGACAGAGGAACGGCACAATCAATAGTGGCAAGCTCTCGGGAAAGGATAGCCGTCTCTTTTTGGGAGATAATCTTGTCATAAAAAGATTCACCTTGACCATTTTTAAAGAACAAGTCGAGTGTTGAATATTTTTGTAAAAGAGTCACGGCTGTTTTAGGTCCAACCCCAGCAACGCCGGGTATGTTATCCGATTGATCGCCAACAAGCGCTTTGTAGTCAATAAGTTGTGATGGAGTAAGGTGGTATCGCTCAAACACCGCCGCCTCGTCGTAGATTATAGTATCGGAAATTCCCTTTTTGAACGTTTCAACGATCACATTACCATCAGAAACAAGTTGGAGCGAATCAAGGTCTCCCGTGAGAACGACCGCGGTTACCCCCTTGGTTTTTCCAAGCGATGTCGCAAGCGTGCCGATAAGATCATCCCCCTCAAACCCAGGTTTTTCAAATACGGGAATAGAAAAAGCTCCAAAAAGCTCGCGCGCGCGAATGAGTTGAGATATGAGTTCATCTGGCGCTTTAGGGCGGTGCGCTTTATACGCGGAGAATTTCTCTTTGCGGAACGTTGGTTCCGGTCGGTCAAAAAGCGCGGCGGCATAGTCAGGTTTTTTTTGGGTGATGATTTTGATCAGGACACTAGAAACTCCATAGAGTGCCCCGACGTGCTCTCTGTTGGTGTTGGTAAGAGGAGGAAGAGCGTGAAAACACCGGTGAATCAGCGAATGGGCATCTATGAGCAAAAGAGTTTTCATGCAACAAGTATACCACACTAACCATAGGCAAAATGGCTAAGATTGGTCGCGTAAAGTACCAACAATAATCGTCAAACATAGCGTGCAATAGACACTAAATAAGTTATTAACCCAAAAACCTTTTTGTTTTAGTTGTGGTGTGGTACACTGTAAAAAAGGTTCTATTTATTAGCGGCGAGAGCCAAAAAAATCATGGATCAAAACCAAAATAATTATCAGCAAAATAATCAAACAAATATTCCTCCATCACCACCATCTCCGGAGGAGCAGGTGGGGGTCCGAACAATGGCAAGCGATGTACAGTCAGTGCAACAAAGCGGAGGGGAAATGCCTCAATCACAGGTAATAAACGCGCCAGAGCTTTCAACAACTAATCAGGCAACGAATATATACCAGCAACCTCAACAAAGCACACCGCCTCAAGAAAGCACTCCAGCGCCACAAGTGGTGCAGGAAGAAACCACCCCATCATCTGGAATTGCTAAAAAAATCGGTTGGACTATCGGAATAGTTATTCTGTTAGGAGCGCTTGGATTTGGAGCGTATTATTTAGTAACCGCGCTTAATCAACCAGTTCCAGTGGTAACACCAGAGGGAGAGCTTCCTCTGGCAACAATACAGCCAACACCCGAGATAACTCAGACGCCAGAGCCAACACCGGAACAAGTAATTCACAATTCGGTAATTAGTAATCCAACAAAAACAGAGCCGCTTATTCTTTCGGACATCTCTCTTGTGGGGATAAAATCTGCCCTGGCGGTTGCGGCTCAAGATAAGATGGTGGTAGGAAGCGTAAAAGAAATGCCCGTAGTTGACGCAGCTCAAAAACCAATAGAAGCGGCTGTTATTGCTCAGATGTTACTGCCAACATTTGCGCAAAATGCCTCTCAATACATTCAAAAAGATGCGACGATGTGGTTGTATGCCGATAAGGTTGGTGGAAACAAAGTAGGGGTTGTGTTTAAATTGCAGCCGGCGGTGGTTATTTCTCAGGTAACCTCAACTATTGGAATGCTTATTGAATCAGGACAAGAGAGCAAAAACCTATTTCTATCAGACGTAAAACTTCCAACAGGAGCGGCGTTCAAAGATGGTCTCATTGAAGGATTTCCTGTGCGGTATATCGCTTACAATACAAAATTAGGACAGGTGTTTGAGTATGGGTTTGTCGAAACAACAACGGGGAAATATATAGTACTAGCAACATCGTATAATCAGATGGTTGATGTGATAAGACGACTCAAGACATCTATGGGTCAAACAACACCAACGCCCCCGGCAACAAGTACGCCTCAAGCAACCAATGTTCCACAGGGAACTCCAGCCACACCAACTAACCCATAATAATATGGATGAAGCAAAACTAAATTTCTACAAAGAAAAACTGCTCAAAGAAAAAGAGGAAACAGAAAAAGCCATACAGGAATTTGGGTCGCCGGTTGATCTAGGGGATTTTCCCGGCAATGAGGACGAGGTGGATGAATCAACGCTTTCGTTTGAACAGGGAGCAAAAGAAACCACTATGCGTCAACGATTGTCGGCGATTGAATCAGCGCTTGCTCGTATAGAGCGTGGTACGTACGGGGTGTGCGATGTATGCCAGGGAATAATAGAGGATGATATTCTTGATATTGTTCCCGAATCGCATCTGTGTCGCTCATGTAAAATAAATGCCCACGAAAAATAAATAAATCCCCTCGAGTCCGCCGTAACGGAGGACCCAAGGGGATTTTTCTTATAGCAAAACAAAAGTTCTTTAAATTATTTTATGGGAGAAAAAACAACGGCGACGTTTTTTGCGGCAGAGCTTGATGGCATCTACGCGCGGGTTATAGAAGTGGAAACCGATATCAACATTGGTTTGTCGTCGTTTACTATCGTTGGTCTTGCTGACAAAGCGGTATCAGAAGCGCGCGAGCGGGTTGCTTCAGCGCTAAAAAATTGTGGAGTCAAACCACCGACGCGTGAAAATAGAAGAGTAACGATTAATCTCGCTCCAGCTGATATAAAAAAGAACGGATCGCAATACGACGTTGCCATTGCATTAGGATATTTACGTGCGTCAGGTCAGATCGCGATACAGGACACAAAAAAAAGAATGGTGGTTGGAGAACTTGCGCTCAACGGCATGGTTCGCCCGGTGGTGGGGGCGCTCAATATGTGTTGCGTGGCAAAAGAGAATGGATTTGATGAAATAATTATTCCAGAAGAAAACAAAAAAGAAGTAGCGCTCATTGATGGTGTAAAAATTATTCCAGTGGGGCACTTAAGAGAAATTATTGAGTATGTAGAGGGACGAATACAAAAAGGAGCCCTCGAATCTCAGCAGGAAAGAATAAGCACAAGTAACACAGCGGACATCTCTCACATCAAAGGACAACAAGCGGCAAAGAGAGCTCTTACTATTGCCGCGGCAGGAGGACACAATATATTTATGATGGGCCCTCCAGGAACGGGGAAAACAATGTTGGCGCAAGGGCTTGTGTCGCTACTTTCGGATCTCGATAGAAAAGAAGCGATTGAGGTAACGCGAATTCACAGCGCGGCAGGTCTTTTGGTGGGACAACCTTATGTGTTACAAAGACCGTTCCGCTCACCCCACCACTCAGCGTCAACGGTTGCGATTGTGGGTGGTGGTCAAAATCCACGACCGGGAGAAATTAGTCTAGCGCACAAAGGGGTTCTTTTTATGGATGAGTTCCCCGAATTTCATCGGGACGTGCTTGAAGCGCTCAGACAGCCACTGGAACAAGGAGTGGTAATTGTTTCTCGCGCGAAACAAACAGTAACCTTCCCCGCTGAGTTTATGCTGGTTGCGGCAGCCAATCCGTGCCCTTGTGGATACTGGGGAGATGATCAAAAAAGATGCGTGTGTGGTGCGTATGAGATTCAAAGGTACCAAAAGAAGCTGTCAGGGCCCCTAATGGATCGTATCGATATGCATATATGGGTAGGACGCGTTACTTCAGATGATTTAGAAAAAAAAGATGATGAATATGAAACAATAACGCGCAAAGAAACAATAGAAAAAGCACGCGCGCGACAAGGCGATCGATGTCAACGCCATCAGATAAAAAACGTAAAGAACGCGCATCTTTCATCAAAACAAGCACAAGAGACAATACAACTCACCCCGGACGCCAAAAATATAATGAATCAAATGCTCGACAAGGGGCACATTTCAGCAAGAGGATATTTTAAAATGCTCAAAGTAGCCCAAACAATAGCAGATTGTGATCAAAAGGACATAGTTGATACAGATTGCGCGAATGAAGCGTTCTCGTATCGCTCTCGCGTCGGAGCGTAATGTGATTAAAAGTTTATTTTGTATTAAAACCCACTATGCTATAGTGGTACTTACTCTTTTGTTATTTTCTGGTAGTAGATGATCAACGATTGCCTCCCCGCTGTTGTAGGTTGTTAGTTGTCAGTCGTCTCCATTCGTAAATTCGCATCGAGTTATGTTCCACGATCTTAACGAAAAACAAAAAGAAGCTGTGTATTCCTCGGAGGGCCCATTGCTAATTGTTGCGGGCGCTGGGTCGGGGAAAACAAAGACGCTCACTGCGCGACTAGCATATTTAATCGCGGAAAAACACGTTGATCCAAAACGTATTGTTGCTATAACATTCACAAACAAGGCGGCGGACGAAATGAAATCGCGAGTAAAAAAAATAATAGATGATCACCATATCACCATAACAGACGAGCCATTTGTGGGAACGTTTCACTCATTCGGCGCGCGCATCCTTCGTGAACAGAGCGCTCTATGGGGAAGAACGCCAGGATTTACCATTTATGACGACGACGATTCTCTGCGCGTTATTAAAAACATTGTCAAAGAATCAAACACTGATCCAAAAAAATATGCTCCACCAAAACTAATGCGGTTCTTTTCAAAGGTTAAGAATGAATGGTGTTGCGGCGCGAACAAAAGCGAAATGAACGCGGGCATGTATCAGATTGAAATGTCGCTGTATGTGTTATACGAGCAGGCGTTACAAAAGAATAATGCGTTTGATTTTGATGACTTAATCGAAAAAGTAGTGCGCGCGTTCGAGAAGCACCCAGTAGTCAAAAAGGCATACCAGGCGCGATATGACTACATCCTTATCGATGAGTATCAAGATATAAACACAGCCCAGTATGCAATGGTAAAAATGCTCGCGCAAGAACATAAAAACATAAATGTAGTAGGAGACGATGCTCAATCTATATACGCGTTTAGGTTCGCCGACTTCAGAAACTTTCTCAACTTCGAAAAAGAATGGCCTCAGACGCGCATCGTCGTATTGGACCAAAACTATCGATCCACAAAAACCATTATAGAGTCATCGTCTGCGCTTATCGCGCGCAACAGCGCTCAAAAACACAAAGAGTTATGGACTCAAAATAACCAAGGAGACCCAATCACTATTACCGAATTAGATAATGAATTTATAGAGGCCGACTATGTTATAGAAAAAGCAAACGATCTAGCAAAAGAGGGAAAGTCAGTTGGTGTGCTCTTTCGAACAAACGCGCAGAGTCGAGCATTGGAGCAGTCATGTGTTGAGCATGGAGCGGAATATAATCTTTTTGGAGCGCAGTCTTTCTATGAGCGCAAAGAGATAAAAGATTGCATTGCTATATTGCGGTATGCGGCCAACCCAAGCGACTCTATTAGTCTAGAGCGGATCAAAAAAACGTTTTATAAAAATATATACACAGAGTTTGAACAAGTATTACCTCAAAAAGCAGCGCTCATGCCACCAGCACAAGTACTTGAGTACGCGCTCAAGCGGGCGGATTTTTTTGCGATGTTGCAAAAAGAGTTCGAAAATTATCAGGACCGAATAGAAAACGTGCAAGAGCTTGTATATTTTACTCACCAATTCTCGTCAATCGACGACGTGCTTCAAAAAATAGCGCTCGCAAGCCCACTTGATGCAAAAAGAAAAAAGCGCCAAAAGGTTGTCACGGGAGGATTGTATCTAATGACCATCCATCTTGCTAAAGGGCTTGAGTTTGATGCGGTATTTATTGTGGGCGTCAACGAGGGAATACTACCACACCAACGAGCGTTGTTTTCTGAGCGGGAAATGGAAGAAGAGCGCCGTCTAATGTATGTGGCGATGACGCGAGCAAAAGAATCGCTTACGATCAGTTTCTATACTACTCCGTCACGATTTATCTACGAATTACCACCCCAGCACACGACTTTTATGGGAGAAAAAACACTTGATGACGAGGAGCGTTTTATCGAGTATGATTAGCCAATAATATGGGAAGACGACTAGGCCAACATTTTCTTAAGAATGAAGCGATATTGGAAAAAATCGCCAGAATAATAGAGCCATGCGAGAACATGGTGGTAATCGAAATTGGCTCGGGAACGGGGCAGTTGACCAAGCACATCATAGAACGCTTTAAAAACGCGCGCATAAAAAAATGGCAGTTAGTGTGCATAGAAAAAGATAAAGCACTTATCCCCGCGTTAAAAGAAAATATAAAAGGAGAGTACGTCAAAATAATCAATCAAGATGCTCTTGATGTTTTTCCGTTGATCGCCTCATCACGACGCGCCCGTCACGCGTCTTATGTAGTTATTGGCAACATCCCATACTACATAACCGGAAGTTTATTGCGTGTTATAGGGGATGCGAAAGTAAAACCAACTCAAACAATCGCGCTTATCCAAGAAGAAGTAGCTAGCCGTCTCACCGTCCGTCCGCCCAAAATGAATATGCTCGCCGCATCGGTTCAATATTGGGGAGTTCCCCGTAAAAAATTCATCGTTGCTGCGGGAAACTTTAATCCACCTCCCAAAGTGAGCTCGGCTGTTATAGAGATTATTCCTCGCGTCGAGAAAGCGCGGTGCGCCCCAGAGCTGTTTTATAAATGTATGCGCGCGGTATTCAAACAGCCAAGAAAAATGGCTGTCTCAAACCTGGCGCAAGGGGGATATGAAAGAGAAAAAATAGAAAATGTTCTGAGGATGTATGATCTATCAAAACAAGCACGCCCTCAAGATTTAAGTGTTGAATTAATAGAAAAAATAGCAACTCAATTGTGAGCCCGCGAGTCGCGTGATACAATACACGCAATGAAACAATCGCAGCGAATCGGTATAGTATTTGCAGTTCTCATCGCCGCCTTTCTTGTGGGATGGTTCTTTTTTGTCGGCGGGGTTAAAGAGGATAAATCAACACAATTAGGAACGTCTCAGTCAATCCAGCAGGAGGGAATTATAAAGCAAAATATAAGCATTAAAGAAGGTGCTACCTCATCACCAAAGAGCGTGAGTGAATCATCAAACAACGTGACGGGAAACATCACACAAGATATTACCGATCAACTTCTAAGTTCATGGGATGGGAGTGCTGATATTTCTTCGCTGAGTCAATCATTGGCGGCGGTGAATATAAAAAATTTGGGAGCGACGAGTACCAATATTTTAGAATTATACCGAGCAGTAAAAGATAGCGACATCCGCATAGTAGATGACATATCAGACGCGAGAAAGAAAGAGTATGGAGATGCATACGCAACAATAGTTGAGAAAGAAATAGGGCTTATTAAAAAAGGAACATGGATTGACACGATGGTTGATGATGTTTTTTTGAGAAACAATACAACGCCCGCCAAGGAGGCAAGTGATATGAACAGAAAGATTGTAAGTAGTTTAAAAACACTTCCCGTGCCACGAGTATTTACTACATTTCACAAACAAAACATTATTTTTTTTGAAAACCTCCAAAAAATATTCGACTCCTTTATAGTGTTTGATAAAGATCCACTCAAGGCGTCGCTCGGTCTTGATGCGCTCCCAGACGTTCTCAAGGATTGGGTCAAAATACAGTCACAAATAACAGCGTATTAAAAATATGAAAAGGATAATAATTTTTGTTTTTCTTGTGTCTCTGTGGTGTGGCGTCGCACAAGCGCAGATCTTATCATATGATGAGTTAACAGCCTCGTCTCAAGACATATATAGTGGCTCACGAGGGGACGCGGTGGCAACATTACAAACATTTTTGTCTGACGAAAAATATAACAACAAAACTACATATCCCGAGCGACTCGTAACCGGATACTTTGGACAACTTACCAAAAAAGCAGTAATCCGATTTCAAAAAGAGCAGGGAATAACGCCCGCATATGGATACGTAGGCATCAAAACGAAATTAGCGATTAAAAATAAAATACTAGAAAAAAACGTTGCCGTATCACGATCACCGAGTGTAACACCGGTAGTAGTCCAAACGCCAAAAACAGCGTTAACTGTTTCATCCTCACCAAGTGTGTCAATAAATAATCCAACGCAGACACTCGCTCAAGAGATAACAGCCATAGCGAAAAACGTTATGGTAAGTAAGGACGATATAGCTGGCATGCTTACTGTAAATGGAATTCCAGCAACAATCCCTGCGGCCCTAGAGGATGCGCTCAAAAATGGTCTTACTGATCAGACCAAAAAAACATTGAGTGTGTGGAAAAAGATTGGTATTCAAGCTCAAGCACAGTTAGGTGCGGCATCAATAACACATAGTCAAAAAAAAGACCTTATAAACTGGGCCCAGTACAACGTATCATTTGTGGACGCGGTATTGAGCGGAGACGGCACGCCGGCGACGCTTGAGCAAAAATCAAATGAATACAAAAACACATACGCGGCTCAGTCGGATGTTATAAAAAAAGCCCTAAAACTAACCGCCCAAAAACCAAGCGGTTTTTGGCGCGCGGTGGCAACATTAATAGGCATGGCGACCCCCACCTACGCGACACCAGGACTTATTCCATTTGGGGGGATTATCACCATAACGGATACCTGTTTAACGGGATTGGCCCTTACCATATCACCTCCAACCGGTGGAGCGTTCTTCTTGTATTGGGTCGTGTATCTCTACAATCCATTTCTGTACAAAATGGTAATAACAGGAAACTGGATTTTGGGAGAAGCGATTGGTGGTCCGGGCATCTGCACGCACTCCTTATACGATTATTATTCGTGGGGGCAAGGAATGATCTCCTATTTTGGTACAGGACTGCAGTAATACACAAGCAGTAAAATCATCGATGTGGTATACTAAAAGTGTAATCCCGTTATGAAAGTTAAAGTAATAGGGGCACTTTTTCTGTTGTGTGTGTTAAGCGCGCTAGTTTTTGGTATAACTGATGTAAAAGCGGTTGGCACAGGTGTTCCAGTCAACGATTTTGAACATCAGATGGTGACGACAAAACAAACAGTACAAGATCAGGTAATAGATAGAAAGAATGATAAGTGGAAAATGGTCAGGGACTTAATGGTGCGTCGTATCGTCGACTTGATGACCGAGGAAATTATCAATTGGATCAACGGAGGCGGAAAGCCTAAATTTGTCGGCGATTGGAAGGCATTTCTAAATGATGCGGGGAACATCGCGTTTGATTCGCTCAATGAATACCTAAAAACAGAAGGCCTCAATCTTTGTGCTCCATTTTCGCAACAACTGCGCGTCAGATTGATTGCGATGTATAAGTACTACAATGTAAGGGGAAATAATATGCCGGTAACTTGTCGTTTTGAGGATTTTAGACAAAACCTGGAAAACACCAAAGATTTTCTAAGAAGGGGCGATTGGCTGACATACGACGCGATGTTTTCACCAGAAGTAAATCCTTATTGGATCAGCTTGCGGCTCGAGGGTCAATTCCTGACAAAAGCGTCTGCGGAAAAAGAGGCGCGACAAAACGAATCGACGTCAGCGGGAGGATTCCTTGCTCCTAAAAAATGTCTCAAGTACACAAACGACGATCAGAGCAAGGAGTGCGAAAAGTGGAATATTATGGCTCCAGCATCAGTTGTGGCGAACGCGGCAAACAAAATTGTTGACGGTAAGTTTGATTTTACAAGTAACATTCAAAGCATTTACGCGGCAGTAATAAACGCGCTTATAGATAGGTTAGTATCGTACTTCCAAGATGGTTTTTCTTCAACAGGAAGCGGTGATTCGGGGGACGGTGATGAAATTATCGCTCAGTATAATCAGGAGCAAGTAGACAATATGATAGCAGAGTACCAGCAGTTTATTGATTATTTCGATCCCGTTGCCCAAAAATATAACGAAGCGCTCACCCTCGCTCAATCGCTTGCACAGTGCGCGACCTCGGGTGTTGGCGAGGCGACAGTGACAGAAATACAAGCAGTTATCGACGGCATACAAACGGCGTTAACCAAAGCGATGGAAAATCTGCAGGGGCTACAAGGAGTCGATGTAAGGTCGTCTGATTTTTCAGAGCAACTCATTGGACTACAACAACTGATGGATACATTTAGATCTATGTACGCTGGCCTTATCCAATTAATGGAATCCGATAACGCAGAGATGGGAAATAATACGGCGCTACAAGAAGCGCAGGCAAAGCTTGATGAGTTATTAACAATAAAATCAGAGCATCCAGAATGTGTTCAATAATATGAAGTGGTTGGGGTACAAAAAGAACATAGGAATAATAACAGCGATAATCGTGGTGTTAATCGTGGCTCCGTTGTCCGCTCACGCCTCGGCCCTTATAGGGGCAATACCAGCATTGCCAATAATCAATACAATCTTACTCACTATTAATAGTATAGCGGGTGCTCTGGTTAAATTTGGAGCAATGTTAATAAACGTAGGGGTTCAATTTAACCAATTGTTAGCAGAGGACATAACACGAAAAGAGAGTTTTATATATATAGGGTGGACAGTTTTTAGAGATATTGCGAATTTGGGTTTCGTTCTTGCAATAATCGCGATGGCCATCGGGACCATCCTTAGATATAAAGAATATGTATGGAATAAAATGCTTTTTGGTTTGATCGTAAGCGCTCTTTTAGTGAATTTTAGTTTAGTTATTGCGGGGACCATCATACGGGTATCCGACGTGTTTTCTAACTTCCTTATAGAACAAATAGGAGGAAAAGGAACTGAACAGTTCTATGAATTAGGTAATTCACTGATGGGAGAGGTGGGAAATTATAAAAACTTAATTGTATCTGATGATAAAAGTATTTTCCAAAAAATAACCGACTTCGTCTCGATCCAACTTCAAGATACTATAAGTCTCTTTGTGTCTGTTGTAGTAGGACTCGTCATTTTCTTGGTCTTTTTGGGGTTAGGGGCATCTCTCTTTGTGAGATATTTTTATCTCGCTATGCTGCTCATAATATCTCCTATGGTATGGCTGTTGAGGGTAATACCTTTTGGAAAAGCGTACTGGGGCAAATGGTGGGGAGTTTTCAATAAATGGGTTTTTTACGTTCCGATTGTTCTTCTTTTTATGTGGCTCGTTATATCATTTTCGAGCATGAGCCAAGACGTATTCACATCACGACTTTCGAATATTGGATCATCGAGTAATCCTTCCGCTCAGACTGAAGATGTGGGGGCAAATTTAGGGAACGCTCGGTTTAGAGACATTATGCTACCAATTATAGTGTTAGCAATGATGATATTTGGAATGAAATTTGCTCTTAGTTTTGCAGGTGGCGGAGCACAAATGGCTCTGGGGTTAGCAAACAAAGCAACCCAAAAAACAACCGCGTGGAGTAAAACAAAACTACGTCGAGCTGGTGGTCGCATGGGTCGGGCAACTTTAGAGAGCAAACCGGGAAAATGGGGGAGAAAAAAAGTTATTGCGGCGGGGTCCAACCGGTTTGGAAGAATGTTTGGACTTGGGGTGGCGGCAAGAAAGATAGAAGAAAAGGAACTTGAGGCAGAAAAAGTCTCAAGCGAATACTCGCGCGAGTTTGAAAAGGAGCTCGATACCATGAAGCCCGAACAGGTAATGAAGCTTATTTCAACCATGACGGGAGAAAGAAGAGCCGCGACCATAGCATGGCTCACTAAGAAAAAGAAGGTAAAAGAAGTCGTGGCGCTAACGTCTTTAAGTGATCGCATCGCCGCGATAGAAACAATGAGAAAAGTTGGTCGTGCTCAAGATGCGGCCGATATGGAAAAGAAGTTTGGCATGACATACGACATGATGCGCGCATTGCAAGCGCCCACGGGAGAAATTGAGGTTGAGGAGACAGTAAAGGACCCAGAAACAGGTCTTCCGAAACGCGATCCGGTTACCCATGAAGAGATCAAAGAGATTAAAAGAAAAAAATACCAAGATCTTGCGGGAGCGTTCTATGGGAAATTCAGTCCAAGCGATTGGAGCCAAATGGCAGAGACGGTAGGATCGGCAGCATTTTCTAGCGACCCACAAATAGAAGGGCTGGGTGGCGAGGATCAAGCGACAACATTTAGACAAGCGTATGCGAGCGCTATAGTAAGCAGTCGAGGGCGAGCAGTCCACTCAACCGCGCCAAGATTGGAAGGAAAAAATCTTGATATTTTCTACACGCAAACAATAGCAGAAGGCATAAGAGGTCTTAGAAAAAGAATAAGCGATGTTGATACTGCTATTGCGCAAAAGAGAGAGGAAGGTGGTAAAGAAAAAGAAGTCGCAATATTAGAAGAAAGAAAAAAGAAACTAAAAGAGCTCGCCGACAAAATAGGATCAGTAGATCCAAAAAAGATACTAGACCCAGCAGAAATACAAAAAAAATTAGAAATAATGCAACAAGGGGTCACGAGGAGCAAGAAAGGCAAGGAAGGAAAGAAGAAGGCCGTAACATCCAGCGAACAAGTGATTGATCAAGAATTAAGTGAGCTGGGGCAAAAACTGGCTTCAAGTAGGGCTAGTATTATGGGTGGGTATACATCAGGGGCCACTCCTCAGCAAGAAACAACATCAACTCCTCAAACGCCGCCTTCGGGTGGTGAAAAAGGAAAGTAATAATATATGGTTAGTGTTACACCACAACAACAACTTGAACGATGGGATAATCTTCCCATAATTTTGCGCGAATTATTGCAGGATCCAAACAAAGACGATGCGTTATATGAAATCGGTGAAAGATTCCAACTGGATGATTGGCAGATCAATAATCTTATCCATGCGTGTGATCTGGTGATATACGGATTTTTGGCGCCTCAGCAACTATTTGACGAGCTTAAAGAAGTGATAAAAACAGAGAATAATATAACGTTGCAGATATATCAAACAGTTGATGAAAAAGTGTTCGCGCCGTGGAAGCAAGATATAGAAAAAAATTTCGTGGCGTTTAAATTAGGAGCAGTCCAATCACAAGATATCCAAAAACCACGCATAGACAAAGAAGTAAACCTCAAAGGCACGGGAACGGTGAATCTCAAAAAAGAAGACATGTTCGAACGCATAGACGGTTCGGCGATGTTTGATAAGTTAAAAAGCGTCCCCATGCAAAATCAAGGACCCACCGAGAAGAAAATGGGAACAATGATTATGCCCGACGGACCATTTATTATCCATAAGAAAGACGAAATTCCATCTGCCACGCAAACACGCCCACAGGAGGAGTATAAACAAATATCATACGGAGGATATAAAGGATCATTTAACACTTCATTTACTCCACGATCAACCACAGCGTCAATTTCAAAAGCGCAAATCCAAGTAGCAGGAGATGAAGCCACTCAGACGCAAGAAGAGAAAAAAATTCCCCTGACGGTAAAAGAATTTGGAGTTCAGCCGAAAAAAGAAGAAAAGATAAAAATGGTCAACTATACCACTCCCAAAAGCCCAGAGATTCCAAAACCAAGTGAGCCGCAAGGCACGGTTAATCTGGACGACTTAACTCTCAAAAAATAAAATAATTCTATTTACATCACATCCGTTGTTAGTTGTCGGTTGTGAGTTGTTAGTTTCTTTTCATGTCCCAATTCGAAGTCCCACAATTTATAGATTTAGAAAGTAAAATCGTAGGGCCACTGACTCTAAAGCAGTTTGGACTTATTGCGGCGCCTTCATTAGTAGCTTTTTTTCTGTTTTTCGTTCTTCGCCTGGGATTCTGGATTCCTATCGCGGTGGTCTTGGTTGGTGGGGGAGTTCTGAGCGCGTTTATTAAAATAAATGGAAGACCACTATATGCGGTTGGGCTACTCGCGCTTAAGTTTATATGGAAACCAAAAATGTTTTTATGGAAACGGCCGGCGGCCGAAGAGGTTATAACAATCCCATCATTGACTCGTTCCACAAATATAGAAGCACGCCGAAATGCGCTTAGAAATGCGCTTAAAGGACTTTCTAACATAGGAAAACTGTGGCAAGACATTACCACATCGAAAAATCCGATCCCTCAACGTGAAAAATCAGTGGCAAAGAAATCAATCGGAGATATCAAAGAGCAGTTTATGGTTTTCAGAAAGGTGAGCGGCGCTCGCGAGGTCGCGAAACGGGTTGATTTTAGATAGTAAATAGCGCTTATCTCTTAAATACGCTATACTAAATACGACATACGCTCCCCCACTTTTCACTATTCACTAATCGCTTTTTCCGCCAGAAGCGGAAAAGCACTATTAAATGGCAAATCAATCATCAACAAACTCAACGCAACAATTCGTTGAAGTTGAACAAATAAAAGATGGAGTAGTTACTCTCAAAAACGGCGCGATGCGAGCGGTATTGATGGTAACGGGAATGAATTTTGACCTTAAGTCGGAAGAAGAACAGGAAATGGTTATCGGATCGTATCAAGATTTTCTTAACTCGCTCGATTTTTCAGTGCAAATAGTAATTCACTCCAGGAAGCTCAATATAGAAAACTATCTCACGTACATGGAGCAGCTCAAAACAAAGGAGACAAACGAACTGTTACGCAACCAGATAAGTGAACACATTACGTTTATACGGGACTTTGTAAAGCAGAATGAAATTATGACAAAAAACTTTTTTGTCGTAGTTCCTTATGATGGAGTTGGACTAGGAGAGGTGAAAAAGGGTCTGCTTGGATTCTTGCCGTTTGGCAAAAAACAGAGTGCGAAAGAAAAAGAAGAAACAATGGACCAAAAAATGTTTCAACTACGCCAGCGCATAGATCAAGTAATTGGAGGACTTGAGCGGATAGAATTACGAGCGGTGACGCTCAATGACGATGAACTCAAAGAATTGTACTACAATCTATACAATCCGGAGGCGGTAGAAAAAGAATTGATCAAAGAAAAAGAACCAACAAAACAACAATAAATATGGACGACATCCGTCTTCAAAAGCCATATAACAACCAAGATAAACAAGAGACGCAAAATCTCCTCGCTCCTGCGGCGGTTGAGGTTGAGCACGATCACATCAAAATAGGAAATAAACTTGCCAAAACGATGTTTGTGTTCTCATATCCCCGCTTTCTATCCAGTGGGTGGTTTTCTCCAATCGTGAATATGGCAAAGCTCTTTGATGTCTCTATTTTCGTGCATCCGGTTGATACAGCTCTAGCAATGAAAAACCTGAGGAAAAAAGCCGCTCAAATAGAAGCAGAGCTTTCCGATAGAGAAGAAAAGGGATTCGTACGCGACCCTATGTTGGAGACGGCTTTTTCCGATGTGGAAGCGCTTCGAGACAACTTGCAACAAGCGCGCGAACGGCTCTTTGAAACGGCAGTGTATGTAACCATCTATGCCGACACCATAGAGAAACTCAACGAACTTGAAGAAATTATCAATAACATCTTCGAAAGTAAACTCATCTACATAAAACCAGCAATATTCCAACAAGTAGAAGGGTTTATCTCAACCATTCCGCTGGGGAATGATAAACTTCAAATCAAAACGCCTCTCAACTCTGGCCCAGCGTCGTCATTTTTTCCATTTGTGTCTATGGATCTCACGTCGGAAACGGGAATACTGTACGGTATAAATCAACACAATAACACACTAGTTATTTTTGATCGCTTTTCTCTCGAAAATGGAAACCAGGTTGTATTTGCGAAATCCGGATCTGGAAAATCATACGCGACTAAATTGGAAATACTGCGATCTCTTATGGTGGGGACCGAGGTGTTGGTTATTGATCCGGAAGATGAGTACAAAAATTTATGTGACACCGTAGGAGGAACGTACTTTAAAGTATCCCTCACCTCCGATCAGCATATAAACCCTTTTGATATTCCAAAAGTTCCCCCTGGGGAAGACCCGGCAGACGTGTTTAAGTCAAACATTCTCACGCTGACGGGTTTGATGAAAATTATGCTTGGCGACATTTCCGTTGAAGAAGAAGCCATTTTAGACAGAGCACTAACGGAGACATATGCGTCATTTGACATCACTCCTGAAAATCCGAATTTCTTGAACATGGAACCCCCGCGTCTTTCTGACTTTGAAACAGTGTTGCGCAACATGGAAGGCGGGCGAATAATGGCGGAAAAACTCTACCGATTCACGCAGGGGACCTATTCGGGCTTTATCAACCAAAAAACAAACATAGACATCAACAACCGTCTAGTGGTGTTTTCGATTCGCGATCTAGATGAAGAGCTTCGTCCTATTGCAATGTACGTCATTTTGAATTTCATCTGGAATCTAGTACGTTCTCAGTTGAAGCGTCGTATTCTGGTTATCGATGAAGCGTGGGTTATGATGAAATATCCCGAGGGAGCCGCGTTTTTATTCAGTTTGGCAAAAAGGGGTCGCAAATACTACCTAGGACTCACAACAATCACGCAAGAGGTTGAAGATTTTCTTAGTTCTCCGTACGGAAAGCCAATTATCACAAACTCATCACTGCAATTACTGCTTAAACAAGCTCCAGCGAGTGTTGATGTAGTCGCAAAAACATTCAATCTCACCGAAGCGGAAAAGAATCTATTGCTAGAAGCCGGAGTGGGGCAGGGACTCTTTTTTGCGGGCCTCAAGCATGTGGCGATGCAAGTAGTCGCGTCATTCTTTGAAGACAAGGTGGTAACCACAAAACCGCAACAACTTCTCGGAGAAGAAGCGCAACTGGTTTAGTTATGGTTCAATCGGAAAAGATGGAGAAAGAAGAAAATAAAACCCTTTTGAAAAAAGGGGATGCGAGCGTGGATGAAGGAGAAAAAAATACGAAAATAAACGACGAGAGCGAATTAGAGGAATACGATAATGACGAGGAGGACGAAGAAGATAACGAGGGAAAAGATACAGACGAGGAAGAAGAAAACTCTTTAGACAGCGATAAACCAAGACAAAATAGTGCCCGTTTTGATGGTGTCGATATTTTTTTGTACGTGTCTATGGCTGTTATTGGAGATTTGGGGGACTCCATTTGGGTAACGCGGGTAGTGTTTGGGCCCGCGACGGTCGCGTGGTTATACCTAAAAGGAGTTGACGCCGCGATTGGGAAGAACATCGTTGCTCAATTAACGGAAATGGTTCCATTTGTTGGATGGCTTCCGATCAGCACGGTAGCGGCAGTGCTCACTATATGGCAGACGAACAACCCCGAATCGTTTAAAAAGACATTCGGTCACGCAGCCGACGTAATGAAAATTAAGGGGAAAATACTAAAAAAATAACACAAACTATAAAAATGTGTTATACTAAACCACATGAAATGGTCTAATGCTGTAGTAATATTAGGGGCGATGTGGTTGTTAGTGGTTACGACGCATACATACGCCGCTCAGCCGCATTTCATAGTGACATGGCACGCGAACAACAACGCGCCGCTATGGTTTGAAGGAAAACATATCCCAAGCGATCAAGCAACGGTCACGGCCTCTATCGAAGCAATCAGCCAAAATCCACAAGATAAGGGAAAGTTTATCGATCTTAAAAAAAGTGAGGTACGTTGGTATGTAAATGACTCGCTCCTTGAAAAAGGCGTGGGTAAAAAATCAATAGAAATTCCCGGAACGCTATTTAGAGGGCTAGATCTTGAAGTACAGGTTGAGTTTAACTACCAAGACGCACAAACACAAAACGCATCATTTGTAAGAACGTTTTTTAAAATTCCACTAGGTGAACCCGAGTTGGTATTGGAGACAAAAACAAGAATAATAAAAAATACATCGCCGGTAGCGATACGGGTTAACGCATTCCCATTCTTCTTCAACACGAAGAATGCAGATCTAGCCATGAGGTGGGCGATCAATAGTACGAAAGTGACAACAAACGAAAACGCTCCCTTTGCATTGGAGGTCGGGATAAAAGAACCGATTATAGGACAGGGCATAAAAGTAACCGCAAACGCGCAAAGCAGAACCGACGAGCTAGAACAAGCATCTCGTGCCGTTAATTTTAGAATAGAGCAATGATGAAAACAAAAGCGGACATAATAAGAATGATTGTAGTAGTATGGGCTATGTTAGCAGCGACATCTGCCCAGGCCGCTTCATCGGTCACAGCATCAACAACCTATGTTGAGTTTGGATTCCCTAGTTTTGCTAGTGCGACAAACCCAGCGGATTTTGTGAATAAAATATATATATACGCGTTGGGAGTAGCAGGGGCGCTTGCGATCATTCGTATTGTATATGGAGGACTGATGGTTGTGTTTAACCAAGGGGCGCCCGCTAAACTGGCCGACGCGAGAAAAATAATTGAAGAAGCGATAATAGGCATACTTCTTTTATTTGGGGCATATCTTATTCTTAATACAATAAATCCAGGCCTCACACAGCTAAAAGTGAAACCAGGAGATCTTTCAACGGGAGTCAATCAAACACCGGCAACAGGGGGCGATGATGCCGCGGTACGTCAGAGACTCCAAGCTGGTGGCGTTGAAGCAAAACCACAATGCCAAGAAGGACAAACAACAGGATGCACGTTGTTGGGAGGCCTAAAGCAGTCGATTATCAACGAAATAATAAATCTTAAACAAAATTGCCAAGGATCAGGGTGTGAAGTATTTATAACATCAGGGACAGAAGGTAATCACTCGATAGGGGTGTGCTCGCATCAAAATGGGTGGAAGGTTGATCTGCGGCTCAATGAGTCACTAAAGCAGTACATAGAAGGAAACTTTACATACGTCGGGATTCGTCCAAGTGATGGGGCGAAGAAATATAAAAACCCATCAACAGGTGCCATCTACGCGCTCGAGGGAGATCATTGGGATGTGCTCTCTGGGGGATGTTTGTAATACTATATGAATCAAAAAGGAAAAAGAATAATTATAAGCGTGATAGTTGTTGCTATTATAGGAGCAATTGGTGTTGGTGTATATGTTGGGCTACAAAGAGCAACTCTTACCATTTCGGAGGGTGGGCAAAAAAACAACAGCGTGCTTCCTATTACATCTTCTGGATATCAAGGCGGAGGAGGGGCAACGCAGGAGAACGACATAACAGAAAAAGACCTTTTGGAATTCTATGAGAATCAAAAAAAGCGTCTAAGTATTGTTTCAGATAAAAACATTGTCGGATATTGGTTTTCAAAACAATCTCCGACGAGCACGCCTATCCTTTGGTATGCGACAAAAAATGTTGATATTTTCTCTGGCACGGGTACGAGTACCCATCAGGTAGTACTCTCTCTCGCAAATCAAACGGCACAATCGGTTATAGGAGCTTTAGGGAAACCATACGCGGTCATAACATTAGAAAATGGACAAAAGGTCCTTTTTGATGGAGTTAAAAAAACATGGGAATGGCTCAGCCCTGATGTGATATCAGTTGCATTCTCTCCAGATGGTACTCAGATTGCTCTATTAAGCAAAACGAGCGCTTCAGAAAAAACGATATATATTCGTCAGAGTCCAGCGGGAAGTAAAAAACCAACACCAATAACAACGCTGGCGATTCAAGATGTGAACATAATATGGGGGGCAAAAGACGTAATAACGCTAGCACCACGGTCCTCCTATAAAACCGAAGCGTCAATAGTCCAGTTTAATATAAAAAATAAAACAGCGTCGGTTTTAGATAGCGGCAATGGGATTCAAGTTATATGGGATACCAATGGAACGCGGGCAATGCTTTTTAAGAGTAATAACGGACGATCGATGCAGGTGCGAATCATAGACACAATTGGAACGTCAATTGTTGACGCGGCATTTTCGACTATAAAAGAGAAGTGTGCGTTTGGGGAAAACGCATTGGTATGGTGTGCGATTCCATACGCGGCTTCAAAAGAGGGAACGGTTATGTGGCCAGACGACATAAACAAAAGAGCAACATATACCAAAGATACTGTGGTGCGTCTTGATGTAGAAAAAAAATCTGTTGATACCATACTGGACTCTGGAGAAACAATGCTCGATGTTTATGCCATTCAGCACGTTGGAAATAATCTCTACTTTATCAATCGATACGACGATCGGCTATATCAGTATTCACTGGAATAAATGGTATCTCAAACAACAAAAATAAAATATCTAAACCAGCCCGAATTTAGGCCAGCTCTTTATTTAACGCCCCTAGCGGTGGTGGTTGCAATTCTTGATGGGATATATGGCCAAGGAATACTCAGAGTAGTGGCGCCAGCCATTATAGTTGTTATCATTTCCATTCTCCTGGGACTTAGTTTAAAGCTAACACGCGCGAGCGTTGAACTCAGAACAAAAACACAGCAGGTAGAGAGTGTGTTTACTAATCTTGCCAATGGGGTTATTGCGTATGACCAGTCATTTAAGATATTGATATTCAACAAAGCGGCGCAAGAAATATTTAGACTACAAGAAAATCAGGTTATAGGAAAGGTTATCACGGCGGCAATGGCATCCGATCCGGCATTGCGAACGCTCGCGCAGGTAATATTTTCGTCACTCGCTCCAGTGGTGGTAAAACACTCAGATCCTGGTATGTATCCACAAGTAGTTGATATATCGTTTGATAATCCCAAATTGGAACTTCGAGTAATAACAGATCGTGTCATCGAGAGCGATGAGTCACCAGGTGGATTTGTAAAAATTATAACCGACAAAACGCGTGAGGCCCAACTACTAAAATCAAAAACCGATTTTATCACTGTTGCGGCGCATCAACTTCGTACGCCGCTCACCGCGGTTAACTGGACATTCGAAGCATTGGAAAGAGAAGAATCGCTCGCGCCTCAACAAAAAGAGTTAGTAAACACGGGATTTTTAGCTGCCAAAAAAATGCTCAAGACAGTAAACGATCTGCTTGATATATCGAAAATAGAAGAGGGAAAATTTGGCTATCAATTCGAGGAAAAAGACATCATCTCGTTTGTAGAAGAAGTTCTTGTTCAGATAAACGACACGGCAAAGCAATACGGAATAAAATTATATTTCAACCGACCACAAGAAGCGTTGCCGCGTGTATACATTGACCCACAAAAATTGAGCATGGCATTTTTCAACCTGTTAGACAACGCGATTAAATACAATGTTGAAAATGGAACGGTGACCGTGTCTATTGAAAAAGAAGACAAATCATTTATAAGAATAAGCATCAAAGATACGGGGATAGGCGTATCGAAGGAAGAGTTAGAAAAGTTATTTACCAAATTTTTCCGCGCCGAGAATGCGGTAAAAACGATGTCAGATGGATCTGGATTGGGATTATATATTACCAAAAACATTATTGAACGACATGGAGGACGTATATGGGCGGAATCGGAAATAAACAGAGGATCGGTTTTCTACTTAACGCTCCCCACGGATCCACAACTAATTCCCAAAAAGGAGCTAACAGAAACGGAGTGATAAACGAATTTTTACTGCTTGACAAACACATCCTTTAGGTGTATAACGCATCTATAGTTCTTTTATAAAACACGCATATAGTCATAGCAATATGTGGCTTATCTCATAGGCCCCATCTTGCTATGACTATACCCAGCTCATAGTGCCTCCTCGGCGTAGAGGAGAAAAACACCCCAAGGAAGGGAGAGATAACTATGAGTAGAGAATTCGCATCAGCCGGCCTCACTGCCGGCCAACTCAACGCCATCGTCAAGAAGCTCGGTGGCCACGACATGGCGCTCCGTTTTCTCCGCGGCGAGATTGTGGTGTGCGAACCACCCCACCCGTGGCGCGAGGAAGACGGCATCATCTACTTCTCCGTCACTTCGGACGGCACGACCGGCGAGGAGTGGATCACCCGACTCAAGGGCTTTCGGGTGGATGACTACGCCAAGCGGGTGCTCCAAAGCCCATACTTCACGCCGACCAGCGGCGTGACCACCCAGGTGGCCATTCTCAAGGGTATGCTCTTTGAGGACAACGATCGGACCACGTGGAGCATTCGGATGTATGCATTCATACGCAAGCTCATAAAGCCCAACGCCGAACTCGCATGCCTCATCCGCGAGAAGTTCACGGACGAGGAGATCGAAGCAATGGGTCTGCGGTCGATCGTTGCCATGCACGAGCCCATCAACAACTCCGAAGGCGATCCGAGCTTGCTGGGCGCGCGCCGTAACGGCGCTGGTCGCTGGCTCAGCGCATACGACGGCTGGCCTGGCGTCAGGTGGCCTCGTGGCGACGGGTTCGCGTTCGCCGTGTCGTCCACCTCCGCGTAAGCTACGGAGGACACACAGGTCAGCTCTCAATCCTAAGACCCTCGGGACTTCAATCCCTTTGGTTTGAACCCTTAGCCCTATTCCCGATTCGTCGGGAGCGGGGCTGATTTTTTTATAAATTTTAATGCACTGCATACAATCTGCGTTGATCGGTGGCTACTTCGTGCGAATCAGTGAATGTTGCTTGCGTCTCACATAGCAAGCGGCGTACAATACGGCCATGGTGGTATTAATATGGGGGGATAACGAGCATGCGATCTCCCACCGTGCTAGAGAATTAACACAACAACTGCAAAAACGTTACCCAGAAAGCGCTCTTTTTGTTATTGATGGCCAAGAAGATGATGCGAAGGAAAAGCTGTACGAACATATAGTATCCAGAAGTATATTTGGTGCTCAGCGGAGGATTATAACGGTTAAAAATGTATATACCATCACAGATGAAGAGGAGCTTAAAAAGAATCTTTCATGCGCGCGAGATGCGCAAGAAGTAATGCTTATCATCGCCAGCAGAACTACTAAGTCCCAAGAAATGAGTCCCGTGGGGAAAATACTCAAAGAGTATGCGTACAAAACGGAGCGGCACATGCCGTATGACAGAAAGACGATTATAGAATATATAAAAAAAAGAGCTCAGGATAAAAATATGCACATAGACAATGCGTCAGTCACGCGTGTCTGCGACACATGCGGAGCTCAAAAAATAGGGAGTCGTGTTATTGGGTATGACATGAGTGCGGTTGAAAATGAAATAGATCGTCTCGCTCTGCTCGGGAAAAATATAACAGAGAAAGAACTCGACCAGTTGTATGAGTATAAAAAAACAGCAACAAGTGGAGAGCTTGTGCGTGCGATACAACAAAGGCACAAAGAAACGGTATTAGCAATAGGAGAACGCATAATGTATACGCGAATTGAACCAGCTGCAGTATTAAATTATATAGCAAAAGCCATACAATCCCCAGAGCATACAAAAAAACTTTTAGAAATAGACAGGAAACTAAAATCCGGACTATTAGATCCGGATCAAGCGTTACTTTCATTTATATTACCGTGACGATGCTTTTTTGAGCAGCGTGGCCATGCGTGATTTAACGCGCGACGCCTTGTTTTTTGCGATAGCGTGTGTCTTGGCGACTTTATCGGCCATGGCGTACACAGCTTCTAAGGCGCGCTGGGCTTCTGATAATTGCTTTTCAGTGGTGAGTTTTTTGAATTCCTTGACCACTTTTTTAAGCGCGTTTCTACGAGCGCTGTTTTGAGCACGCCGGCGGGCATTTTGACGGAGCGCTTTCCGAGCGGATTGTATTTTAGGCATAAAATAAGTATCTAGTAACGGATGGCATAGTACTACAATAAAATAACTAAGTCAATGTACACATCAAAACAAAAGCCGTATAATACTGCTAATGGTTACAGCATCATCAATGGTATATTCAATTACGGGTCCGTGTATTGCTAAAAATGAAGACGCAGTAGTTATTTCTATCGCCGGTATCGGGATCGCGGTGCAGGTATTGAAAGATAAAGCACAAAGAACAAAAATAGGAGAAGAAACATCGTTATTTACCTGGTTATATCCACAAACAATTCAACTATTCGGGTTTGAGCACGAAGAAGAGATGCGGCTCTTTGAATTGCTTAACTTAGTATCGGGTATTGGACCACGAGGTGCGCTTAAGATACTAAACAGCGCCTCAATTCAAGACATTCACGCGGCGATTATGTGTCGCGAACCAAAATCTCTTTCAGCGGTGTGTGGTATTACCGAGAAAGTGGCATCAAAAATAATTATCGAACTCAACGAGCGTCTAAAAAAAGAAGGCATCGTCGTTTCAGGGGTGCCACGCGCGCACAAAGAGGTTGAACAAGTACTTGCGCGTTTGGGATATGCGCGGAGTGATATCAAGACGGCAATAGAACACATACACAAAGACACGCATACCATAGAAGAGCAGGTAAAGCAGGCGCTCCGCGCGTTGGCAGGCAAATAAAAATGAAATCATTACGCACTATAGTAAAAAACGCATATCATTATAGCTGGAGTATCATCAGCTCTTTTTTGTTAAACACTAAATCGCCGATGCGCATTATTGGGATAACGGGCACGAAGGGGAAGACGACAACGGTGGCACTAGTAGAGCATATATTTAAGACCGCGGGATATAAAACCGCCTCTCTTTCCACGGCGCGTATCTGCGTGGACGTGGTAGAAACGCCAAACATGACCGGAAACACGATGCCAGGCAGGGCGTTTGTAAAAAGATGGCTCATGCGAGCACAAAGACAAAAATGTGATTTTGCCATTACCGAGGTTACGTCTCAAGGAGTTACGCAGTATCGACACTTATATATTCCTTGGGATGATGCGGTGTTTTTAGGCATCCATCCCGAACATATCGAAAGTCACGGGTCTTTTGAGAGATACAGAGACGCCAAAAAAGAATTCTTCTCATATGTTGCCAAAGATGTGTATAGCAGACATCCCCATTTTTTTGTGTACGCAAAAGACAAAGAATCAACACACTTTATAGAGGCGGCGGGAAATCACCTAGTGCATCAATTTCAAAAAGAAGACATTCCTTCGTCGTGGCGCATCCCAGAATCATTAGAGGGAGAAAATAGAATAGATGCTGCCGCCGCGTGTGCGGTCGCGCGTCGATGGAACATTGCTGATGAATCTATTCAGCGAGCGATAGAAACATTTCCAGGTGTTCCGGGAAGAATGGAAGTAATAACCACAACACCAATACGCGCGGTCGTCGATTACGCGCACACTCCAGAATCATTAGAGGGATTGTATCAATTACTCAGAGAAAAAAAGGCGCCATCGGCACGACTTATATGCGTGTTGGGTTCTGCGGGCGGAGGGCGCGATAGTGCAAAGCGCCCACGAATGGGGGAGGTGGCGTCTCGCTACTGTGATATTGTTGTTCTCACTAATGAAGATCCTTTCGATGAAGATCCGATGAATATAATAAAAGACATCAAAAGGGGCATTCCTAATACATACAAAGGAAATACGCAGCTTATTCTTGATAGAAAAGAAGCAATACAGTATGCGGTGAAAACGGCGGCTAGCGGAGATGTGGTTGTGTTCACGGGAAAAGGGTCAGAATCCTCCATTCGTTTACAGCGGGGGATAAAACAACCATGGTCAGAAAGCCAAGTAGTACGCGAAGCAATTAATCACTATTGGTCAAAAAAACAACTATGAAATTAACATTTCTGGGAGGAGCACAAGAGGTGACTGGATCAAACTATCTACTCCAAAGCGATGATATGAGTATCCTTATTGATTGTGGATTGCACCAAGGACAAGATGACGCACGACGAGTAAATGAAAATGGATTTGCTTTTGATCCCAAAAAGATTAGTGCGGTATTAGTAACACACGGTCACATAGACCACATAGGACGCATTCCGCAGTTAATAAGCAAAGGATATACGGGGCCAATCTATTCAACGCCACCCACACACGACTCCGCGTATGAATTATTGTTAGATGCTCACCATCTTATGGAGCACGACGCGACCGAAACTCATCCCGCATTGTATACCATTGATGATATAGATACCGCGATGAGTCACTGGAAAACAGTGCGGTACCACGAATCATTTTCAGTTGGTCCTTTTGGCATAAAATTTTTTAACTCAGGACATATTTTAGGATCAGCATCGATTGTGGTAGAAGCAGAGGGGAAAAAGATTGTTTTTTCGGGCGATTTAGGGAACATTCCCGCTCCGCTCGTTAAGGATACGGAGTACATTGCCGACGCGGACTACGCGCTCATCGAATCGGCGTATGGAAATAGAGTCCATGAATCAGTAGAAGAGAGAAAAAATATCTTAGAAGACCTTATTGAAGACACGGTACGACTAAAAGGAACGCTTATGATTCCGGCATTTGCGCTAGAGCGCACGCAGGACTTGTTGTATGAGATAAATGACCTTATTGAGCACGGGCGCATCCCGCGGGTACCCGTGTATATTGATAGTCCGTTAGCGATAAAGCTTACGTCGGTATACCAGAAATACGCGGATGACCCAGAATACTTTGATAAAGAAGCAATTGCAAAACTGAGAAAAGAAGGGGAAATATTTAATTTCAGCGGGCTTCACTTCACGCTCACCAAAGAAGAATCAAAAGAAATAAACAATGTGCTCCCACCAAAAGTTATTATCGCCGGATCTGGTATGTCAAATGGGGGGAGAATTCTACATCACGAGATGAGGTATTTATCAGATCCTCAGAGCACAATTCTCTTTGTAGGATTCCAGTCAGAGGGGACACTAGGAAGAAGAATTATAGATAAGACGCCCTCAGTGACTATTTTTGGAGAAAAAATTCCAGTCCGTTGTCGAGTAAGAGCAATTGGAGGATATTCTGCTCATGCTGACCAGCCGTTACTTATTAAATGGATCGAATCAATGCGTAATTCAGTCAAGAAAGTTTTTGTTGTTCAAGGAGAGTTGGACCAGAGTGAACCTCTAGCGGCAAAAATAAGAGATACGTTTGCAATTGATGCATCTGTCCCCCGCGCGGGGAGCGTGGTAGAATTATAAAAATATGGAAAAAAACACGGTGATTAACCACTCAAATATCAATCTTGCGGTTCCCAAATATCGTATATGCGTATCAGGAGCAGCTGAAACATCTCATTGCGGCGATCGTGCGTTTGTTCAGGCAACGGAAATTGGAAAAGAAATTGTACGCCAGGGGGCGCTACTTGTTGATGGGGCAACGACGGGATTCCCCTTTCTCGCCTCCAAAGGAGCAAAGGAAGAGGGCGGGCTGGTTATAGGTTTTTCGCCGGCGGCGACATTCAAAGAACATGTAAGGGTATATAAATTGCCATCTGAATATCACGATCTTATCGTATACACCGGATTTGGCTATTCTGGGCGCAACCTGATCTTAACTAGATCTACTGACGCGGTTATTATTGGATGCGGACGCTTAGGCACGCTTAACGAATTTACTATCGCGTTTGAAGATCACAAGCCAATCGGTGTTTTAGAGGGACCATGGGAGACAGACGATATTATAAAAGACATGATTGCAAAATCACACCGAGGGAGAGGGAAAATTGTATACTCATCAGATCCCAAAGAATTGGTGCAAAAAGTTATAGAACTTATTAAACAAGAAAGGGAAGAGGTACAGACGCAGAGTGACGATGAAGTCATCACACAAGAATTTGGTTCTCAAGATCAATAAGCTATGATAAAAACGACTATTATTCCAGCGGCATTACTTGCCGGCACCATTATCGGGGCCGGCATCTTTGCCCTACCATACGTAAGCACCAAGGCGGGAATCGTTGTAGCGTCGGCGGCCGCGGTGTTGTTCACCGCGTTGATGGTTTCAATCCATACGATGTATGCGGATGTGGTTGCGGATATTGGGCATCAACACCGATTCGCGGGGGTGGCAAAAAAGTACATGGGGAAAAAAGGATATACGGGAGCGATAGCGATGACAATTGTGCACATGCTTTTTGTGCTAGCTATATATATTCTTTTCGCAGTCGATTTTTTTAAGATTATTCTACCATCGGAGTGGAGCGTATACGGAGCAATACTTTTTTGGATAGGCGGGTCAATCGCGGCATATATGAGCGTAAGAGCGGTGAGCATAGTAGAAACAATCGCGGTTGTGGGGATGATGATGATTGTTGGTATGGTGGTGATATACGGAATAACAAGTGACGTGCACGCGAGTATTCCTGTGATGGGTAATTCCATCGTGTCTCTGCTAGTGCCATTTGGAGTTATTCTTTTCGCGCTCAATGGGCGGCCGGCGATTCCAAGCGTGGTAGCATATGGTGGTGAAGAAGGTGAGCGGAAAAAAAGAATAAGGAAAGCGATTATTATAGGAACCATATCTGCGGCGTTGGTGTATGTGTTATTTGTGATAGGAGTTATTGGTGCCTCAGAAAAAGTAACCCAAGATACCATCAGTGGACTTATGGTGCCTGCGTGGGCGCAGGTCCTTCTGGGAGTTCTGGGAATTTTGGCGGTTATAACTTCTTACATCGCGGTCGCGCAAGATGTCAAAAAATCACTTGAGCATGATGTTTCCCTTTCTTCGTGGATAGCGGGGATTGTCACGGTGTTTATCCCGGTGGCGATATACATGGCTCATCTCGGGTCTCTCGTGCAACTACTAGAGGTTGCGGGCGGCATATTTGTATCTCTTGAGGGGCTTATGATTATATGTATGTGGAACAAACACAAAAAAGAATCTAACGTTCCTATCGCGGGGAAAATCCCTTCTTGGTGGATGATTATTATGCGAGGGGTTTTTGTGGTGAGTATGGTATATGTGCTCTATGAAATCATAATAAAAATAATCACATAGTATGTATCGTATTAGTCAAAAAACATTTTCAAATAAACTACGTTTAGTAGTCGTTCCAGATAGTAAAAATCCTTCGGTAATGTGCGCGGTTTTAGTAAGCGCCGGAAGCTCGTACGAAACGCAAAAACAAAATGGCATATCGCATTTTCTCGAACACCTGTGTTTCAAAGGGACAAAAAAACGCCCACATGCCATTGATATATCATCAGAACTAGAAGGACTAGGCGCTCACTATAACGCGTTTACCGAGAGAGAATTAACAGGATATCACGCAAAGGCAGCTGCCGAGCACAGAGAAAAAATCGCCGAAATTGTAGCTGATTTATACCTTCACCCGATAATAGACCAAAAAGAATTAGAGAAAGAAAAAGGGGTGATTATAGAAGAAATTAATATGTATGAAGATCAGCCTCGAGCAAAAGTTGAACAGATTTTTGAAAAAGCGCTCTATGGCAACCAACATGCAGGGCGTGACATCGCGGGCCCGAAAGAAAATATTTTAGCGATGACAAAAAACGACATACATGCGTATCGTGATAAGTATTATCACGCCGCGACAACCACAATTGTAATGACGGGCAATATAACGCCGGCTCAAGCAGAAAAAGAAGTAAAAAAACTATTTGGGGAACTTCCACGAGGGAAAAGGATAGTAATGCCAAAAATAGTAAAAAACAAACAGCAAAAAATTGCCGTTGTGCGTCGCGCTCTTGATCAGGCGCATATTATAGTAGGCGCAAAAGCAATGACAACGAACGACTCATCACAATTTGCGGGAATGCTCATGGTAGACATTCTCGGAGGAGGAATGAGTTCACGACTTTTTCAGACAATTCGAGAAAAGCTCGGGATGGCGTACTATATCAGAAGCTCTCTTGATATATGGAGAACGCATGGTCACGTAACGATATCTGGAGGCCTCAGTAATGATCGTTTGGGCCAAGGACTCGCGGAGATTAGAAAACAAATACAATTACTCATTCGCGATGGGATCACCGAAAAAGAACTCTCTCGGGCAAAAAATCATCGAATTGGATCGCTTCTCCTTTCCCTTGAAACGCCATCTAGTTTAGGATTTTGGTACGCGGGGCAGATGGCGGCAACGGGTAAAGTATATACGCCCCAGCAAGTAGTTAAAAAGTTGCGCGCAGTAACAGTGCGTGATGTTAATCGTTTATCAAAACAGCTACTCACTCCAGATAGATGGTCTCTCGCGGTTGTTGGCCCACATGAAGATACTAAAAAGATTGAGAAGGCCTTGTGGGGCTAAAAAGTGAGAAATCAACATGGAGCGTCCAGCGGGACGCTCTTGTTGTATAGCAAATAGTTACGTATTATTAAAAATATAGATGGAGCAAAAACAGTTTGATATATCGTGGGCAACGCTATGGAAAATAGCGGCAATGATCGTCTTGATGGTGGCGTTGTTTTATGCGCGCTCGGCGTTAGTTATGGTAGGAGTGGCTATTATTATTTCGTCAGCGCTTCACGCGCCGGTGGCGTACTTAGAACGCAAAGGAATCCCTCGATTATTGGGTGTTTTGACGATATTTATTGTTGGGACGGCAATAATAGCGCTATTACTATACACATTAGTTCCTATATCGCTCATACAACTCCGCTATCTATTGGATCATATAAACGAACTGAAAATTCCCGCATTAGAGTCGCTAGGAACATCTGATGTGGTGATGCAATTAGACAAAGGAGTTGGGGGCCTTATTGGTATGCTGGCGGGTGGTGGGGCCGATTTCTGGAGTGTTATCGCCGCCATAGTAGGTAATATGTTCCTTATCGGCGTCTCGCTAGTACTCTCATTTTATATGGCTTTGAGTAGAGATGGCGTTGAGCGATTCATTCGAGCAGTTCTCCCAACGAGCAAGGAAGAGTATGTAGTGGGACTCTACACGCGAACGCGACATAAGTTGGGCAAATGGTTAAGTGGTCAATTATTACTAAGTTTTATTGTGGGCGCACTCACGTTTATTGGTTTAGTGATTATGGGTGTTGATTACGCGCTCGTGCTCGCGTTATTAGCGGCGGTGTTGGAACTTATTCCCTATGTCGGTCCAATTGTGGTTGGTATCATAACGTTTTTGATAACATTGCCAAAATCATTGACATTAGCAATTATAGCAGTCGCGGTGTTCATACTAATTCAGCAAATAGAAAATCATGTACTAGTCCCGCTTATTATGAGTAGGGCTATCGGAGTAGATCCAGTGATGATTGTTATCGCGATGATCGCGGGGTCGGAAATATCCGGACTGGTGGGGGTAGTTTTAGCGGTTCCAGTGGTTATTATTTTGCAGGAAGTTGCCGACGATTGGTCCGAACGAAAAAGAATTTTACGAGAAAAGACAAATGGGTAACACGGATAAAAAGATATACATAACTACATCAATTCCGTATGTAAACGACGTCCCTCATATAGGGCACGCGCTTGAGTTTGTCCAAGCAGACGTTATTGCTCGATATTATCGCCAACAAGGACACAATGTGTTCTTTATGACAGGATCGGATGAGCATGGAACGAAAATCGAAAAAACAGCCCAAAAAGTTGGAATTACTCCAAAAAAACTAGTAGATAAAAATAGCAAAGCATTCAAAGATCTTAAAAAAACACTCAACATAGCGTGGAACCAATTCATAAGAACAACTGATAAAAAAAATCATCTGCCAGGAGTTCAAAAAATGTGGGCGGCTCTGGCCGAATCGGGAGATTTATATAAGAGAACATATCATGGGCTTTATTGCGCTGGATGTGAAGCATTTGTAACCGATAAAGATCTTATAGACGGTAAATGCGCCATTCACTGCAAAGAACCCGAACTGATTCAAGAAGAAAATTGGTTTTTCCGTCTTTCCGCGTACACCAAAACACTCAAAAATAAGATCAAAGAAAAAGAATTAGAAATAATCCCCGAATCAAAAGCAAACGAAATATTGTCGCTTATGGAAAAAGGTCTAGAAGATGTAAGTTTTTCTCGCTCGGCGCAAAAACTCAAATGGGGGATTGCGGTCCCAGAGGACGCCACTCAAACAATGTATGTATGGGCCGATGCGTTAACTAACTACATATCGGGAATTGGATATGGACGAGACGAAGAAGAATTTAATAAATGGTGGCCGGCATATGTGCACGTCATTGGGAAAGATATTTTGCGATTCCATGCCGCTATATGGCCAGCGATGTTGTTGTCCGCGAAACTTCCTTTGCCAAAAAAACTGCTCGTACATGGGCATATAAACGTAAACGGACAAAAAATGTCAAAGTCGCTAGGGAATGTAATTTCGCCAGTCGATTTGGTATCGCGCTATGGGACCGACGCGGTACGTCACTATCTTATACGAGAAATTGCGACAACCGAGGACGGGGACTATTCAGAAGAAAAGTTCAAAAACAGATACAACGCGGATCTTGCTAATGGGCTGGGTAATTTTATCGCGCGAGTGGTGGGGATGATCTCAAAGCGCCACTATCCAGTTAACAATGATCATCGCATGATGGATCTGATTGTTGAAAACAAAATAAAAACAACAGCGCAGGCAATAGACGAACATATAAACACATTTCATCTCAATGATGCGGTAAATACTCTTTGGAATCTTATCGCGTTCGGCGATATGTATATCAATGAAAAAAAGCCATGGGATGAAAAGCACTCTCTCATAGAAAACGAAAAGACGCTCTACAATCTCGCGGTTATAGCCAATGCGGTAGGTGTGTTACTAACGCCATTTCTCCCGGATACGGCAAAAAAGATAGGAAACAGCATCACTCTTAAAGGAAAAATAGTATCAGTCAAAAAAGGAACAAATCTATTTCCTCGGTTGGAATAGCGATTGACTGCGCATTCCAGATAGGATATAAATAAACCACGTACTTTAAGAAAGGAGGGGTGGCGTGATCATCCTTCGTCGCGAACCGATGTGTACTGTTCCACACGGCTTTTGGTTGCCTCAAGAAATAGAGATATCGCCAGAAATCATTGACTTCCTAGCGAGCCCTAGATGTAGCGTCGCGAATAAATTTTCTCTTGTTGGTGATATACCAGCAAAGGTCGTTGATATTCTTAAATGGTTTGAGACAGCCGCGATTGATCCATGGGTACCCACGGGCTTTGTGCTTGTTGTTTTGGATAACATTGCCGAGGGAGAAAGCCCTTTCTATCTATCTCGTCTCTGTAGCACTCTTATCTTTGTAGAAAATGCGTCGGGGAAAAGAAAGTCGCTAAAATGTAGCTGGCGCGAAAACACCAACCCAGAATGTGTTGTGGCTGAGTTAGGGGACGACGATCTTTTTTGGGGAGATATTTTGATTCTGCAGAAATTGTCATAACCCTAAAGCCCCATGTTCTCGATGGTCCCCCGTGGGGACCTTTTTGTTTGCAAAAAGATGCCGGGCGGTTTACAGTAAATGGGATTTATTGTTGTTAATCGTAGGTCCTTTGTTATGAGTTACTCTTTTATCGACGCCCACACACATATTCAATTTAAATCATGCGATGCCGACAGAGAGGGTATTATTCTGCGTGCTAAAGAGGCGGGAGTGGCCATGATAAACGCTGGGGCCGATGTTAAAACAAGCAAAGACGCGATTATCTTGGCACATCAACACAATACTATGTGGGCAACCATTGGTATCCACCCGACAGAAGCCGGAACGGTAGAGGAAATAGCGGAATATGCGCGTGACGAAAAAGTCGTTGGCATAGGTGAATGTGGGTTGGAGTATTTTCGTTTAAACGACGAATCAAAGAAAGAAGGACAAAAAAAACTGTTTCAAAAACACATTGATCTTGCGCACCAGGTGCAAAAACCACTCGTGATTCATTGTCGCGAAGCATTCGCGGATACGATAGAGATGCTAAAACAAAACAAAGAAAAACTTCTTTCTCGTCCGGGGGCTCTTCACTTTTTTACCGGAACGCTATCTGATGCTCATGAGCTTATGAGTATGGGTTTTTATTTTACGTTTGGAGGGCTTATTACGTTTAATAGAACATTTGATGAGGTAATAAAAACAATTCCGCGGGAAAATATCCTTTTGGAAACAGACGCGCCATGGGTTGCTCCCAAATCCCATCGCGGGCAAGCAAACGAACCTTCCTATATCACCGAGATATATGAAGCGCTTGCTAATGTATGGGGGGTGTCGTTGGAACAAACAAGAAAAAAAGTAGTATCAAATACACAGGCCTTATTCAGAGTATAAAAATATCTCCATGCGGCAGGCAAAGTTTTTCAAAAAAAACGTTTTGGTGTGAAAGGGATTATTCTTCAATAATATAATCGCCTCTAACGGAAGAAGTTGCCGATGTGGTGGTGCCGGCTGCTGGCTTGAACACGGCTTTTGATTGATAAATAACCGTCCGTTCAACAATCATCTGACTCCCCAAGAAACGAGAAGCTTTTATTTCAAAAGTGTTAATACCTTCAGAAAGAGGAACCTCTTTTTCAAACGCTCCATCATCACGCACAACGATTTCCTCATCGTTTATGGTAACCTTGTCTTGTCGGTTGGCAATCCGCCCGCTGATAGTAAGCAGTTGGTTGTCCACGGTGATTTTATCAACGGCGGGAGTGGTAATTTCAAGTGATGGTCTTCCAAAAAAGTTCGCTACCTTGGGGATAGCATATGCAATCACGATAAGTCCGATAATCGCTATGAAAATCCATTTCTTATGAATCGCTCGTTGCGCGAAGCGATTAATAGGCAAAGTGTCATCAACCCCAGATCGTTTGATGTTCTGGGTAACGGTGTATTCACTCCACAGTTGATCACCGTTTAAATCGAGAACCTCGGCTATATTTTGTATGTATCCTCGAACATAAGGCGCGGCAGGCAAATTGTCGGTATCATGATCAAAAAGAGCCCTCAAATGTCGTGGGGCGATCCCCGTCTCTTCCCCGAGGCGGTCTTCGCTAAAACCGTGCGCTCGCATGGCCTCTTTAATTGTTGCCGCAAAATCTTTTATTTCCATATACAAAGCCCCAAAAATGACCTATAGACAGTAAAAAAGGCAATATGCACTTATATCCTATATATAAAAAAGGAATAAGTAAAGAAGAGTTATTAGGCAACATCTTCCTCTTGTTCGTCGTCTCGAGGAAGAGCGGCCTGAGGGTTATCGGGTAGCACATAAACCTCGCGTGCCTTTGCGCCATTTCCTGGGCCGATGATATTACGTTCTTCCATAAGATCGAGTAATCGCGCCGCGCGTGAATATCCAACCCCCAACTTTCGTTGCAAAAATGTTGCTGATGCCTTTTGATATTGTCGCACCAATTCAACAGCGTCATTGTACAAATCATCATCTTCTTCGTTCTCCGCGTACTCTTCAAAGAGATCTTTAGCGCTCTGGTCTCCGCGCGGCTCTTTATCGTTCTCTTGGGTTGCTTGGGCAAAAGAAATATCTTCTTCATCAACTCCTCCCGCCCAATCAGCGTTATTCTCTTTTATAAAATCGGTTACCTTTTTTATTTCATCTTCACTGAGATATGATCCTTGAATACGTTTTGGTTTTGATAATTCAGCGGATACAAAAAGTAAATCTCCTCCGCCAAGTAATTTCTCAGCGCCAGCGGAATCCAAAATAGTTCGTGAATCAATCTGGCTTGCTACTTGGAGAGCGATACGTGCGGTGATGTTTGCTTTTATAAGACCGGTGATAACCTCAACCGACGGTCGTTGTGTCGAAAGAACAAGGTGAATCCCTGTCGCGCGCGCCATTTGCGCGAGACGGACAATCGCGTTTTCAACATCACGTCCATAAGCGGCCATCAAGTCAGCCATTTCATCAACAACAATCACTACATACGCCATAAGATCGCCAGTATTCTTTTTGTTGTAGCTTTGAATGTCGCGCACGCCGGCTTTCAAAAGAGTTTCATAGCGCTTCTCCATTTCAGCAATTGCCCATTTAAATACACTCAATGCCTTTTTGCCTTGAGTAACCACAGGAGCAATAAGGTGCGGCAATCCGTTATACGCGGAGAGTTCAACGCGCTTTGGGTCAATAAGCACCAGTCGGAGTGTTTGTGGGGAATTCTTATACAGAAGCGAAATAAGCACAGAATGAAGCATAATGGATTTCCCCGATCCAGTTGCGCCGGCGATGAGCATGTGGGGCATTTTTTCAACATTAGCAAACACCGGCTCTCCAGTAACGTCTCGCCCGATAGCAAATCCAAGATTTCCCGCCTGAGCAAACTCAGGATACGAAATAAGACTACCAAGACGTACGACTGCGGCGTTTTTATTTGGTACCTCAATGCCCACATACGGCTTTCCGGGAATAGGAGCTTCAATGCGGATAGGATGCGCGGATAGAGCAAGTGATAAATCCTGGTGAAGCGCTGTTATGCGGGAGAGTTTAATGCCCTCGGCGGGTCTGAGTGCGTAGCGAGTAACTTTTGGACCGATATTGATTTCACCCATTTCAACGGGAATGCCAAAACTTTCCAGCGTTCTCTGGATGATGTTCATGTTTGCCTTAAGATCGCCTCCATTCGGTTTTTCAATGGATGACTTAAGGAGTTCTATGGGGGGAGCCTTATAATCAGAAAACTTTTTGATGACGCCGCTTTCGGTACGCCTACGATCATCTGATTTAAATGCGCGGACAGGAACATCCTCGGTATTCTTTTTTTCTTCTACCCCATCTTTCTTATCGTTTTCTTTTTTGTCTTCTACGCGGTTAAGCGTCTCAAATGACGGCAATGAGGGAATAATCTTTTTTGTATTAGTACCTTGATCTCCTTCGCTTTTTTCTCTTTTTAATACAATAGGACGATCAAGCGAGACGACAATACCAATAGCCGCGGCGACAAGAAGAACCATTCCCCACGCGACATCTCCCAAGAACACCTTAATATATCCAGCGCCGATTCCAACAAATCCCGCTTGAGCGTTAGCGCAAACGTCAATAAAACCAAGCGCGGCGACAACAAACAAAAGCGCCCCCCAAAGGGTTGGTCCGTATATGGTTCGCTCGTCACGTCGCAGAAGGAGTTCGATGCTCATGCCGGCAAGCGTTACGGGTAATAACGCGTACCCCCATCCAAAAAGAGCATACAAGCCCTCAAAAAGCATTTCTCCCGCGTCTCCCGCCTTATGAAACCCAGCGAGAGTTAGGACGATAGCGCCAGCTAAAAAAATAAGCGCCCACACGGTTCGTATCGTCTGTTGTCCAAGCTGCGGAGGTTTAATAAGATTCTCTCTGATCTGCCCACCCTTCTTTTTATTTTTTTTAGACATGAAAATAAACAAAAAAGAAACAGTATGTATCTCTTACTCAATTAAAGCGCAAATAAGGATGTTTGGCAATGAATGTCAATTAAAAAACAACATGGTGCGACTGACGGTAATTTTGTGGTATTCTTAATAAACCATGAACGACTCTATATTCAGATTATACGATATAAGGGGCACCTATCCGAGCCAAATTAATGAACGAGTTGTTTTTTCTATCGCGCGTAAGCTAAAAAAGGTGTTTAGTGGCCAGGGGGCTGTGGTTATTGGGTATGATGCGCGGGTGAGCTCGTATGGTCTACATACGGCATTGCGCGAGGGACTCTCTCGAGCGAATATAGCGTATTACGATATAGGGTTTTGCTCCACGCCTATGGTGGTATATTTTGTGCATACACTAAAATCAGCCGGGGGAATTATGGTAACGGCATCACACAACCCAAAGGAGTACAACGGCCTAAAATTTTTTGATGCGCGCGGAATGGGAATTGGTGGCACTAATATAAAAAAACAACTAGGAAGGATCCAACCGGAAAAGTACAATGAGACTGCGCAAAAAACAAATCTCGGAAAATCAAAATATCATCAACAGTACGCGCATTTTTTAAAACGATTTATTAGTGTAAATCGTCCACTGAAAGTGGTGATAGACACATCAAACGGATCAACGGGTCCGATATGGGAAATACTTGCGCGAACGATGCGAAAGCAAGGTGTTACATGTATCATACTTAACAAAAAATGTGATGGAGTGTTTAGCGCGCATGGACCTAATCCACTCATATCATCGGCGCATCAAGACACCAAAGACGCGATAAAAAAACATCACGCTGATATGGGAGTTATTATTGATGGGGATGGAGATCGCGCGGTGTTTCTGGACGAACAAGGAAATGTGGTGTCGGCGGGACACATCTGGCGTCTGTTAGCGGCATACAAAAAAATAAAAAAAAGTGTTGTGTCGGTGGTAAACGCATTTCACGTTAATGTGTTTAAAAAAACACTGACTCATCCGGTATATATAACTGCCAGTCCCGTGGGGCATGTATTCTTGCGCTCTCTTATGAGAAAAACAAAAAGCGATATAGGAATCGAAGGGTCGGGGCACTACTATTTTTCATCGTTCTTCTATTCTGACTCAGCAGTTATGGCGGCGCTAAGCGTGATAAACGCGCTCTCGCGACTACCCTACGCGTTATCGCGGTACGTTGACATGCTTCCAGGGGTCTATCAAATACCAGAACAAACCGTTACTGCATCCAAAAATCACCTAAAACGCATATATAAGCTGCTTTTAGCATATGGCCGCAAGAATGCATACAAGGTATCAGATAGCGATGGAATTTCTCTCACAAGCGATAACGCGTGGTGTAATGTACGATACGCCAATACCGAGTCGGTGGCGCGTGTAAATATCGCGGGAGTGAATATGTCCGTATGTAAAGTGCTCAAAAATGACATTCGCAGCATGGCAAAACGGGTACATGTACTACATTGACGTATTCGTCAAGTTAAATACTTTGACATCATTTGCGCGCGCGTGCTACCGTAACATAGTTCCACAAGGAATTCACAATTGTGTGGGTGAATAATCTTTGATGGTCGTGCTCTCTTTGAATTGTTTTTCCATACTTTAGTGGCCGCTTTTTAGGCCGCATCAGACATCAATAGAAAAACGACGCAAACGTACTAATCTACGCGCATGAAAAAAGATACTTTAGTTATTGATATCGAAACAAAAAACACATTTGCGGACGTAGGGCGAGACAACTTTGCTGGGTTGGATGTCTCGCTGGTGGGAGTATATTCATACAACAAAGATGAGTTTATAGCTTTCCAAGAGCACGAACTAAACGACGTGGCTCAACTACTCAAAAACACAGAGCTCATCATAGGATTTGCTATTACGCGGTTTGATTTGCCAGTGATGGCGAAACATTTTGATTTTGATATCTTTTCGATCCCACATATAGATATGCTCGATGACATCGAGTTGGCAATAGGAAAGCGTATCGGTCTGGATTTGTTAGCTCAAGCAAACATCGGACTAGGCAAAACGGGCCATGGCTTGGACGCGGTGAGTTTCTATAAAGAGGGACGTATCGACGAGCTCAAGTCATATTGCTTAAACGATGTAAAAATCACCAAGGATCTCTACGAGCTCGCCAAAAAACAGGGACATCTTTTAGTTCCACAGCGCAATACCACCGATGTGCTTAAGGTTCCTCTCGATTGGACGGAAAAGTTGCTCTATCAAAGGTTATTCTAAAAGTCGTGTCATACTGGAGAATGATGATTATGGCTAAAAAATCTCCACTTTATTTTGATTACGCCGCCACAACGCCAATTGACAAGCGCGTTGCCGCGGCAATGCTTCCATATATAGAGGGGGAAAGTGATAGTATTTATGGAAACCCAAATTCGCTCCACGCGTATGGTCAGCGAGCACTAGCCGCTGTTGATACTGCTCGAGTAACAATCGCAAAATGCATCGGGGCAAATCATCGAGAACTTATATTTACCGCAAGCGCGACAGAAGCAAACAATATAGTTATCAGAGGAGCGCTTAAAACATTTTTCAGAAACAACAAAGGATGTGGCGTTATTCCCAAAATAATAGTGAGCGCCATTGAACATCCCTCGATTATAGAAACAGTTGCCGACATCGAGAAAGATGGATCTGCTCAAATAGTGTATGTCCCGGTCGACTCAAACGGCACGGTTGATCTTAAAGCGCTTGGAAAACACCTGGATAATCGAACGATACTGGTGTCGGTTATGTGGGTGAACAATGAAACGGGCGCTATACAACCGATAAAAGAAATTATTTCGCTGGTAGAGCAATTTCGCTCGGAGCATGGGGGAAAAAGCATGTATCCATTGGTGCACACAGATGCGGCTCAAGCATATGCGTTGCATAAGGTGGACGTTACCTCACATAAAGTGGATTATATGACGCTCTGCGCTCATAAAATATACGGTCCAAAAGGAATAGGCGCGCTGTATATGCGCGAGCCATCCGGTTTAGCGGCGCTTATCACGGGTGGAGGCCAAGAATACGGCATAAGATCGGGGACAGAAAATGTCGCGGGTATTGTTGGTTTTTCTCGCGCGTCCCAGATAGCGTGCGAAAACCGGGTGGACGAGTATCAAAAAATTTTTGATCTCTCGGAATATTTCTATAAGTCGTTTAAAAAGCTATATCCAAAAATAGAGCGATCGGTTACCGATACGACAATATGTTCGCCACACATTATAAATATATTCGTTCCATATAAAGACAATCTACATATTGCGCTTGATTTAGAAGGGCTTGCGGTATCTTCGGGCTCGGCATGTGCGCAACGTTTTTCAAAACCATCGCACGTTCTGAGCGCGATGGGATATGACGAGTATCGAAATACACAGAGCATCCGATTTTCATTTGGACGATACACAACCAAAGAAGAATGCGATCACGCGCTTTCCATTATGAGTAAAGTACTTAACCAATAATAATATGCTTTCACACAAACTATCTCGCATGCAAAAAATGGTGCGTCGCTACGCGCTCCCCATTTCGTTAGTGGGCGTGGTGCTAATGATAAGTATGGTGGGGTCCTTGCTGGAGGCCTCATCGAGTCACGCGTCAGTGCTTGGTAAATGGTATCAAGAATTATTTAAGCGCTCACCCCAAGAGACAACAGCGCCAATATTAGAAAAAAACGAAAATAGTGGAGTCGCGTACGAAGACGCGGTGGTACAGGCAGTATCAGAAGCTTCACCCGCGGTGGTCTCTATCGTAATAGACAAAGACATTCCGGTTATAGAACAATGCCCCTTTAACCCATTTGGAGATCTCCCAGAAGAGTTTCAGCAATTTTTCGGGGGAGGTTTTCAGTTCTCTCAACCATGTCAGAAAGGAACACGCAAAGAAAGCGTTGGAGGGGGCTCGGGATTTATTGTGTCATCAGATGGACTTATTGTAACGAATAAACACGTGGTCTCGGATACAAAAGCCGACTATACGGTATTTACGAACGACGGAGGGAAATTCGCGGCTACGGTGCTTGCGCGGCATCCATCACTCGATGTGGCAATCATTAAAATAAAAGCGAGCGGCTTACCAGTAGTTGCCTTAGGAAGCTCAGAAAATCTGAAGTTGGGGCAGACAGCTATTGCGATTGGGAATGCGCTGGGAGAATTTAGGAATACTATTTCAAAAGGAGTTATATCGGGTCTTTCTCGCACCGTGGTTGCCTCAGATGGTCGCGGTCAGTCAGAAACAATTGAAAATGTTATTCAAACCGACGCGGCAATAAATCCAGGAAACAGTGGTGGCCCCCTACTCAACCTACGCGGCGAGGTCATCGGCATTAATGTGGCAATGGTATCAGGTGCCCAGAGTATCGGGTTTGCGATCCCTATAGACGCGGCAAAAAAATCCATTGAATCGGTGCGTTCAAATGGCACGCTTAAAGTCGCGTATCTGGGAGTGCGTTACACTATGCTTACCGCCGAAACCGCAAAAAAATATAATTTATCAGTGGAAAGAGGAGCGTTGGTGAAAGGAGATGGGGAGGGATTTGCGGTTGAACCAAACTCTCCGGCCGAAAAAGCGGGGATTAAAGAAGGGGACGTTATTATTTCCTTTGATGGGCGTGTTGTTGATAGTAGTCATTCACTTGCCGCGTTAGTAGCTCAAAAAAGTCCTAAAGACATTGTTGAGGTTGTTATTTCTCGTTCAGGAAAAGAAATGAAACTAAGCGTTACTCTCACCGAACGCGAGGAATAAACAAGGAGTAAAATATAATCGTTTTTTCCAGTGTTATCAAAATCTGTTCTCTAAAACGTGTGGAAATATCGCAAGTGAACAACACTCAAAAAAATCTAGAGTGTGTTTTCTTACGCTTATTATCGGAACAGAAATAGTTGCTATACCCACCAGTTTTATATCGCACCGCTTTATGCGTGTTATGTGTATTCTTTGACCCCTTTTTTCACGATCGTGAAAAAAGGGGTCAAATGGGTGATGACACAAAATAAGCAGAGTATGGTGGTGATTATTGGTACTTTCTAATAGTCCCTGATCGGTTTATTGAAAATACGTCAACATAAGGAAGAATTCTAATTTCTCTTAACTCGTCCATGAAATCTTTTGACAGTTTATAATAGCCGATCCACACACTCTTTTGTATCATCTGATACCCTAATGACTGGAGTAATCGTCTAAGGAAATCTCTTTTTGTTCTATATTTTTCTGGTATATCAAACGCAACAATTATTGGAAACATGCTTTTTTGACCCCCATCTCTCAATGTATGTTGGGCCAAGTCTTTTTTGAGTAGCTTTTCCTTAAGGGTAGATAATTTGCCAGACACCACTTTCACTGGCGATTTTCTTCTGTCGTCTATTTTTTCGACGAGCCCCTCTTGGTGTAACTTATGTATCATTTTGTGATACGCTTTGCGGTTTTTTAACAATTGGTCTTTAGTTAAATTTTTGTTGGAGTTTTTTAAAAATTCATCAAGCGAAACATGCCCACAGCCGATAAGTAATTTAAGAAGTGCTATTGATGCCGAGTATTTGTGTTTATATTTATAACAAGCGGAATGTGCGTAAATCATAGGGATTTTATTTTAATAGTTGGTGTGTTGATTGTTTGATCGCCGGTGTGCTCATTGGTCTTGTCGGTTTTTGACCCCTTTTTTCACGATCGTGAAAAAAGGGGTCAAGGAGAATATTCAGATGTCGAGTGGTTTTTTGTATCTCATTTACTTGTAGTTTTATCTCATACATTGTCCTCTGTTTCTGTTGAGTTTTGCGCCGGCGTGGTTGCTGGATTTTCTGGTAGCGTCTCAGATGGGGTTGTTGGTTGGACAATAGATTCGTCAGTGCTGGATGCGCTACTCACATTTTTGTCATCCAGTAACGGAGGCGCAGAAAACAACAGCGGCGCCGTTAATAGCATCTCTGTAGCTGGAATAGAAATAGGTATAGTGGAAACATCAGAATAATGCCCGTCTTCATCAACAGCGCGCATATGAATAACATATGTTTCTCCTTGGCGCGCCTCTATGCTTGGTTCTACATACGTTGATCCATCAATACTGCGTACGGCCGGCAACCACGGGTAATCGGTTATGGGTTGAGTAGAGGCGCCGCCGCGAAATTCATAAGCGATATAACGATCAAGTGAGTCGGGATCGGACGAATCATCCCATGTTACAACTAATTTCTCACGGATTGGATCAAAATTATCGGCAGTGGTGGTAATAACAGGGGGTGTTGGTGGTAGTGGTTCTGGGGGCTCTCCTAAAGAGACGGGAAATCGATCGACCACTACACGTAAGAATTCAGGATAACGTCCGTCGCCGTTAGTTGATTTTCCCGAGGTGAAGAACGCGACAATAACGGTAGACGTTGGAGTAATTTGAGCGGCAGTGTCTGGCGCCACTGGAAGGCGAACGCGATTATCTTCAAGTAATGCGTATGGATACGTTGAGTTGAAAATTCCTCCACCACTTCCACACATACCAGCCGTGTCGGGAAAAGTCACTGCTTGAGTAACTATGGTCCCATCAGGATTTATACAAGTGGGGTGGGTTATTTGCATCCCGCCACTTATGCCTTCAATACTACCGTACGGATATTGCGGCATAACTGATATAGTTGGCTGATCAAGAAAAAATGCGAGTGCTCTCCAGTGGGGGATATCTTCTTTTATGTTTGGATCAATAACGAATGGATAGGTTTTGAATATTGGCTCAAGAACATATGCTTCCGATCCCGGAGATGTTTCATAAAAATAAAGATGAGTAAGCATTCCCGGCATGGAAATAGTTGTTGTCGCCGGTGCAGAAGGAAATCCATCGGCATCATATGCGGTAACTTGTATGGTGTAATCTAAGCCAATGTCTATCATTCGTGCTTGACTTGTTAAGTCAGTGGTAGTTCCTAGAGAAATAAAACCATCAGATGGATTCGTGGTTATGGATTTTTCTGGAACATAATAGCTATTTTCGTCAGCAGGCATCCATGAGAGTGAGAGCACAAATGTACTCGGATCATATAACGCTTCAAATGATATAGGGGATCCTGGTCCCGATCTGGGTTCTGCTAAATTGGATGACCCTTGTGGAAAAGGATTTTCATTGACTATGAAATCACTTGTTGCGTCTGTGTCGCATCCATTTCCGCTAAAAAGGTAGGCGCCTTGTGCGATGAAGCATTTTGTTGAAATAAGGGCGTTTCGTTCAATGCTCATGCTCGGATCGGGGAGTGGCGCTGCTGATGGCTGAAGAATTGGTGTTCCGTAGGCGATTTGGTCAATAATGGGATAGGTGGCCAGTGTGGTGATGGGCGTGGTGGTAGCAACAAGAACGATAATTCCTCCCTTTGATTCTCCCGAAAGAGAAAAGCTATTCCATGTCATGTCGGCTTTTTGAGCAAATAACCCACCCCCGTTTGCTAGCAAATAAAACCCATGAGGGGCAATAAGATCATCATCGGGAAAATTTTTCTTATAAGGATCAGAAAGTGTCTCCGCGCGTCCACTGATGTATTGTATGGAATAATCACGGAGTGATATGAATGAATCGGTGGGGTTGTATAGTTCAATAAATTCATCATCAGGAGATGCCCCCGCGACCTGTATTTCGCTGATTAGTATATGTGTCGACGCGGATATTGGGTCTGATGTGATTTCTTGTGAGGGCGTGTTTTCTTTTCCGGGCGTCGGTTGGTAGGCGTACCATCCCGGATTCATAAATTGAAGCGATGATGTATCGCCATTTGCTCCCCACGTAGCTTGATAGGGTACGCTGTGTACTATTTGATTGTCATATGAAAGAGAAAGGGACTCTCCCTCGTTGCTCAGAGAAAAAGAACTATCAAATACGGGAGCAGTAAATCCAGGGTGATCAGTCAAAAAGGTATCTACGTCGTCGGCGATAATAGCGTATTCTAATGGAGCGATAGTGGTTTGCCCGATTGCGGAAGTTATATGCGCCGTTTCGTTTTCAATAAGACGTAAAGACGTTACATCAAAAGCAATTGATCCTTCGTTATATATCTCTATCCATTCGTGATCATCATCAGCCCCTGCTGGGTTATACATGATTTCATTGATGCGCACGTTTGGTAGCGTTGTTGGTGTCGGAGACGGAGAGGGCGACGCTGATGGTGACGGGGTAGGCGATGACGATGGAGAAGGCGATGTCCCCGATGACCCTCCCCCACCGCCCGAGCCAAAAGATTGATATGAATTTTCTCTCCCTGGCGTCCCGCCGCTTTCTTGCGATGTGTGCCATCCAAATCCAGATTGGGCGCGTTCCATTGTTCGCTTTGTCGCGTTATCCCCAGCTGGCCATGATGATCCCGCGAGCGCGTCGTCTATAAGAGCGCATGAGGGATCAAAGAGCATAAGACGCTCGTTGGAATTTGAAAGAGCCCCACTATAAATAATATCGGCAGTGATAGTAGGAACGCTTGCGTCATTTGTTCGTTCGAGTAATACAAACTGGTCAGGAGGTATAACAAGTCGCTTTGATTCTGAAAGATCAATACGGAGATTCCCATCTTGAGTGGCAAGCGACCATCCCGATAATGTAATAGGAAAAGATCCTATGTTTTTTAACTCAATCCATTCGTCATTGGCGCTTGTGGGAGATCCCATCCATGCGACTTCGTTTATAATAAGTTGATTATGTGACGGGGTTTGAGAGGAAATAAGCGAGCACGACGGAGCGGATGTTTTTGTTGTCTTTTGAGTTATTTTTGGTGTTGATGAGGGAGATGGCGTCGGCGTGGGTGCGCATGAAGATCCCCATAACCCAATCTTATCTTTTCGCGCCGCTTCTTGAGCAGACGAGAAAACCATTTCCTTTGGATGAGGGTGGTTGAAGTTATACGCATACGCCAACCCCTCGCGGACTAGTTGTTGATTTACCAGCGCGTTGTCGACAGAGACATAAGCAAGTAATCGTCCGAATGAATCGGTTTTCTCGCCGCTGTACTCAAGAGAAATTGTTTTTCCGTTAACAAGTGTTGTATTGCGCTGTTTTGATTCTTGCGCCAAACACCCACTCTTTGTTGTGCTATCCTCCAGTTCGGGAGCATCAATTCCCAGATATCGCACGGTTATATTATTTTCAAGTACAATAGTATCTCCATCAATAATTCTCAGTACACGCGCGCGAGTGGGAAATGTTGTGATTAGTGGTTGCGAAGGAGTTGGCGATTTTGTCGGCGCAACGGTTTTGGAAGGTGTTGGCGTGGCTTGGTGGCTTACGCTCGGAGTTGGCGAGGTGTTTGAGATTGGAATGGTGATAATTTCCTCGTCTTGATTTGTTGCCGATGAGAATAAGTCGATAATAGCTCCTTTTGCGGCGTCTACAATTCGAGCAAAAAATGATTTTTCGTGGCTAATAGAGGCATTACGCTGTGCCGCTCGAGCTTCTTTAAAAAATAACTCAATTACCCCAGCTGTATTCGCTATTGATTTTGGACCAAGAAGAGACCAATAATCGGAGAGGACATCTTCATCTGCTAATGTAATTAATGAATTATTTGTTAAGAAATAGCTTTTCCCCAAAAGACTTTTGTATAGTTTGTAATCTTTTGTTATGCCATTTTTAATACCGAAGTATTTCGTTCCTTCCTTTTGAAAAAAATCTGGCTGTGGATCTTCATATCCACTTTGTATGCCAATGGTATCTTTACTGTAGAAATTATTATTTGAATAAAGAGCTATCTGATCAAACGCGTTCTCAAGGGATGAAAGCGGTTTGTGCTGTTCTTTTGCCAAAGAAATGATACTGCTATTCGTTTTTAATACATTTGATTTTCCAACAAAATCTTCATAAGGACTTCCGGAAACATGTGGATCGTTTCTGGTATGGTCGGGGACAGAGGCGTCTTGCGTAAGATGAAGTACGTGACCGAGCGTTACCATAGCCATTTCAATGTTTCCTTCTACCCAATATGTAATGGCGCGGTCCCAGGTAAATATTGATGTGGGAAAAAATTTTTCAACTTGCTTTTGTTGGATGCTAGATAAAATCGTCGCGATAAGGGGTGAGTATACGATACGACTTTGGTTCTGTTCGTCTTGTGCCCACAGCTTTGATGATTCCCATGTACCAAATTGAAAAAGGGGGTCAATCGCTCCGTTGTGACTCAGCCCCTTCTTGCTTATCGGATCGTAGAAATGGTTTAACCATCGCAGGGGATCGTCTTCTCGTCGCGCTCCGTCGGTCATAAACGATATCGCGCTTTCTGAAATAGGAGCATCGGGGTGGCTTTTGTTATAGAGGGATATGCCTTGCTCGGTAATAAAGCGGTGTGTCTGTGGTTGATAGGCGAGTGCTGGATGAGAACAAAAAAGCCCCGATAACACAGTGAGTACCAGGGCTCCAAAAAACGCTCTTTTTGAATTAATAGAGTGCATAGATGGTAGATATAATATTTGTAATGTGCTGAAAGCATGGTTTCTATAAACTTTCTATTTTCCAAATATTTGAATACGTATTGAGTTTAAGCGATATGTCATGAGGCCCCGATTCCTTATTTGTTGTTCTAAATATTGCGTAATTAAGCATTTCCGACCTTTCCAATAATTCAGATGACTTTATATCATTTATTATAAATCCCAACTGTGCTGCGTCCTTCATTTTTTGTATGCCGTCGCGCCATTCGCTCTGGCTAATTTTCTCTCCTATAAGAAAATATCTACTTGCCAAATCGACATCGCCTTTTTCAAGGGCTGAAATAAACAGAGAAAGCGTTTCCTCTGGTGTTTTCCCTCCATAAGTATCGTTCTTCATCGCTTCTTCATATTGAGCTTTTTGTTGCGCAAATTGTTCGTAGTTTTTTTGCATAGTGCTGGCATCTATGCGCCCGCGCGCCGATGGGCTTAGATAATACTCCCATCCGTAATAAATACCTGCGGCGATAATGATAATCCCGACAAACATGCCGACAAATTTCCACAATCGTTTTGTTTGTGATTGCGGAGTGGGCGATAGCGGAGCGACTCCGCTTTGTTGTGCGCCTTCAAACATATATGTTGTGTTACTTATAATAGAGCAGTGAATGGAGGCGTGACTTTATTAACAAAAACCGCCCATCGGGGCGGAACGTTAACATGCTACGGGGTCACGTATGTCTGACACACCGTGTTGGCGCGCGCACCATTTTCTGCCAATGTTCTCATGATACTAAAAAGTATATCACAAAAATGTATATGAGTGTTGATAACTTATAGAAGTGTATGATTGACCCCTTTTTTCACGATCGTGAAAAAAGGGGTCAAATGGGTGATGAAGGGTGTGTATAGAGAGGAGAGAGAATAGGATAAGAAAAAAGAGTATTGATTTTTTACAATAACACAACGATGAAATGGCGCTCTTTTATGTTACTTATACGCTATGCCTTGACTTCTATTTTTATCGGCTCTATGGTAGGGGTAATGTAGCGCGTGTCTAATAAGCTTATGGCAGATAGCGTGTAGTTCTTCGACGGGCCCGGGGTGGACCCTCTACGTCCATCCGTGGTGGACTACGGAAGGGTGTGTATGTGGCAAGTGGGGTAGTTATTTGATGCATTGCTCTTTAAAACAAGTACTTTTAGGAAGCTTCAAAACTAATAACAAAACAAAGGAGGTGTCGCATGGGGTACTGGGATGAAACTGATCAGTACATGCGTCGTCATGGGCGCGGGCCGACATGCCCTCGGTGTGGGGCAGAAATGTTCCCACAAGACGACCACGGTCGCTTTACCTGTCTGTGCAGCTTGAGCGGCGGGCTCGATGTCGTGACCGGCATGCGACTTCATATGCCAGAAATTTCGCAGGCGGAAGCTGGCACGTCAGACAAGGAAAAGGCAAAAGTGCCACCAACAAACCAACCCAAGTCATAGCCGACAGCGAACTAGGCCAAAGCTCTTTCAATACTTCTTCACGAGCCGGAGGCTACGGACGATCTTGAATACATCGTGGTCTGTAAAGCGCTCGAGGAAGAAAAGAGTAAGAAGCTTCTGTTCAAATATGGGAAGGTGGTTTGCCCACCTTCCCGCTTCCTAAAAGTATTTGTTTTACTGGTTTATCAGCATGAGGTTATCGTTCAAAGAGTACTTTAGTATCAGTCCTGTTGTTAATAGTTAACGATTAATGATCATCTTATGCCCTCAGATTTTTTTAAACAACGATCGTTTGAGGTGGTGTGGGCCGTGTTCCGAGTGGCGGCCCATATTTCTCGTCCACAGCTCCAAAAGTATCTTGAAGATGTCGCACTTTCGTATATGGGGTCAAAAACGGTAGATACCTTAGCTGAACTTGAATATGCTGTTCGCTTGACCCAAGAGGTGGGGGAAATAAGTAGTGTCAATGCGGGGGTTTTGCTCAGGGAAATAAACGGGCTTAAAAAAACCCTCTCGGATATGGTGTATGAGAAAGCGGAAACAGTTGCTAAGGGGAGCAAAGAAAGAATTCTTATAGAAGAAATGTTTTCAAAACCACCTATGATATTTTCGGAGTTCGCGAAAATGATTGCGCACATATCCGAAGAGAAAGATGAAGAAGTGAAAACAAAAGCACAAAAGTCCGGCAATGAGAAAATGATAAATAGTGGCGTAAAATCTATTGATATAGACGCATCGCAAAAAAGTCCGGCAACATATATAAAAGAAGATAAAAAGTCCGGCAATGAGAATATTGAAAAAGACGGCATAAACACTGCCAAAATAACAGAGACACAAAAAAGTCCGGCAATAAGTATGGCCAAAAGTGTAGATGAAATACCAAAAGCGGCATATTTTTCTGAAAGACAGGAGATGATTGTTGATTTGTTAAAAAAGCGCACATTATGCCACATAAAAGACATCCAAGACATACTTCCAGGGATTAGTGACCGGACATTGAGGTATGATATCCAACGATTAGTTGATAAGAAGATTATTGAACGAGTAGGGACGGGTGGCCCTAAATCATTCTTGCGTATTAAGAAACAAAAGACGGCGTAACACACACCCGTAACGGATATGGATGTGTTTCGTTTATACTCTCGAACGGCGCTCGGCGCCGCTTGAACATTAAAAGCCAAGAGAGGTGCTTCCCGGTGTACACAAAGTCGGATTATTGACAAAAATACCCCACTCGTGTATAATGGGCGCATCGTAGAAATAGAGCTTTCGTTCTGTGGTTAGGCGAGTATATCGCTTCTAACCGTGAGGCAGAATACAAGCGATCACTGATCAACGGAAACGGCGTTTTTTGCGCGGCTTTCCGTCCTTGTATTGTGTTGCCTCACCTTGCCGGTGAGCTTTTTGTTTTTGCGGGAACCAGTCTCAAAAATATGGCCATATTTTTGAGACTGGTCTCCACAAAGAGACCGGTAATGAAACAGGAGCTCATTCCGTATTAACTGTTAGCTTGCTGATTCGTCCTCACCGATGAAGCAGCGGGTCGGTAGCAGAGGAGTGTGCTATCTGAACTGTTTTTCCACAAAAGGAAAAACGAAACGATTACTAAAACAAGAAAATCCTATACAAAATTTAGAAACATGAGTTCATTAAAGAAAGTTGCGTTAGTTGCATTGGCGGCAATAGTGCTCGTCCCTTCAGTTAACGTTAACGCACAAAGCACAGCTGATTTGCAGGCTCAGATCGCGGCCCTCTTGGCTCAGATCCAAACCTTGCAAGCACAGCTTGGGCAAACATCAACAGCGTCAACCTCATATACTCGCGACCTCACCGTGGGTTCAAAGGGAGACGATGTGTCATCATTGCAATCAATGTTGATTGCAAAAGGATTCCTCGCTATTACTGCTCCGACTGGATTCTTTGGTCCTTTGACCAAAACAGCCTTGGCAGCATGGCAGGCATCAGTTGGAATCACGCCGGCATCGGGATACTTTGGACCAAAGACGCGTGCCTACTTGGCTACGTCGGTCACCCCAACCACGACCGTGACCCCAACAACAACTGTTGTTCCAACAACAAAGTCAGAAGGTTCGTTGACTGTTGAAGTCAACCCATCTCCGGCCGCTGGAACAAACGTGTACGAAGGGAATTCAAAGATCAACGTGATGGGTATCAAGGCAAAAGCAACACTCGGCGATGTAAGCATCGAGCGCGTGAAGTTGAGCCTTGGAACTGCAACCACGATCTACAACAAGATCTTGAATCGCCTCTACGTAACCGATGGTTCGGCAACGTTGGCAGAAGTTGCGTTAAATTCTTCAACTATTGTTAAAGAAGGAACAACGTACTACATAACGATTTCAGGCTTCAACTTCTTAGTAAAGAAGGATGAGACCCGCGTTTTGTACATTGCAGCAGACGTTAACACCACGATTGATTCGTCATATGTGAACACTACGTACACATTGACGGTTCCTCAAAATGGCGTTCGCGGACTTGACGGACTTGGTTTGAGCCAATACGGCCCGACCACGGAATTCAGCCGCACGTTTACTGCTAAGAAGACCTTGGCAAACTCAGCTGCGTTGACAATCTCAAAGAACGTCAACTCACCAAAGACCGGAAACATCCTCTCTGACAACCAGGGAGATGTAAGCGCCGCGACCTTGTTGGCATTTGATTTGCGCTCAGAAAATGATCGCATTAAAGTCACTGCATTCAACGTGACTTCAACCACATGGGCAAGCGGTTCATCGCCGGCTCTTAACACGATCTACGTCTATGATGGGTCAACCCTCATTGGATCAGGATCAGTGAGTGCAGCGGGATTAGCATCAATCAGCAATGTTGAGGTATACGTCGACAAGGATTCAACAAAGACGTTGACCATTAAGGGAGACTTCCGTGGCGCGACAACAACCGCATACACGGGAACCGTTAAGATCAACGTTGAAGGAACTGGAGCGACAGCAGGTGTGACAGCGGAGAACAGCATGGGCGACTCAGTAACAGCTACTGGCTCGGCAACGAGCGACAGCTTGAGCGTCTTCAAGGTTGCTCCAGTGTTTGCATCAGCTCCGACAACCTCGTTGACATTCTTCCCAGGTGTATCTGGTGTTTCAACCAGCTCACTCACGGGTAAGTTCACCTTCACCGTTAAGGCAGGTGGAAGCGATTTGTACTTCTTGAATCTTTCAACTTCAACAGTTTTGAAGATCTACAAGTCAAACACAGAAGACACGAACTCAACCACAACCAGCAAGCTGGTCTCGTTGGATTCAAACTTCCAAGTGCAATCTGACACGTCTATCTACAAACTGCCGAAGGATGTTACAGGAACAATCACGGTTGACTTTGTCATGAATAAGGGCAACTCAACTGGTGATGGCTTGTATCACTTCACGCTCCAGAAAGTCGGTTGGGCAGCGAGCGCAACGCGCACGTTGGGCTACACGACTATGGACGAGAACGTGTGGAAGACATCAGCTTTGAACATGCAATAATGCATGGCTAAAGCCAGCGAGCTTCTTGTTTAACACAAAGAGGCACGCGAAACCAAAACGACCCTTAACGGGTCGTTTTGGTTTTGTTGCGCCATAATTTTCTCTCGTGTTTGCTATACTATATTCGTATGAAAAAATTTTGCACGCGGTGTGCCTCTTTGTTTTCTAATCACTATACATTGCTGATAGTGCTTTTGTTTCTCGCTGTGGCTACTCGTTTTTTTGCGTTTGGGTATCCTGATCAAATTGTGTTTGACGAATTTCACTTTGCTCAATTTACCGATCGCTATTTCGATGGAAAGTATTATTTTGATATACATCCTCCTCTTGCCAAATTGGTGATGGCTGGTGCCGCGCTCATAGCAGGGCACGAACCAAACACATCGTTTACCTTTACCAAAATTGGTCAGCAGTATACGGATAATTCCTATAAAGCGTATCGTGCCGCGGTGAGCGTTGCGGGAGTGTTGTTAGTGCTAGCGATGTACGCGTTTTCGTATCAGCTTTTTAAAAAAAAGAGCGTAGCGTTTTTCTCTGGACTTTTGGTTATTTTTGATAACGCGCTACTTACGCAATCGCGGCTGGCGCTCATGGATATTTTTTTACTTCTTTTTGGTATTGCGGGGTTGTGGATATTATGGCTCGCGCGAACGCGCGAGCGGAAATGGTCAAAAATCGCCCTTTATGTTGTCGCGGGTGTTTTGGTGGGATGTGCTGCAAGCGTCAAAATGACAGGGGTATTTTTTATCGGCCTCGCGGGGGTGGTAGTTCTTGCTGATATTATCGCGAGAAAAGGAAAGCGTCTAATAATGCTTGGACTGGGGACGCTTTTGGCACTATGTGCTGTTGGTGTCTATATGTTCTGGTGCTGGCTTCATTTAGCGCTTCTTCCGCTGAGTGGGACAGGTGATGTATATATGACGGGGCCGTTTCGCGCGACATTAGTAGGAAATGAATACTATCACACCAATGATTTTGTTCCACAGAACATGCTCTACAAAATCGTTGAGCTCAATGAGAAAATGTTTACCTATAATCGTGATTTAACCGCTCCTCATACCGAAAGTTCAGCATGGTATCAATGGCCGTTTGGCATAAAGCCTATCTACTATTGGCTCGGACCCTTTGGGACACCTCGTACACCAACGATGTATCTTCATGGGAATGAAATTATTTGGTACGCGGGGGTGGGTGCGTTTTTCTGGGCGCTGCTGTGGTTTGTTATCAAGACAACGCGCGAAAAAAGAATGACCACCGAGGCGTGGGCGGTACTCTTTTTGATGTTTGGGTACTGGGTGAATCTTTTGGCATACACTGCTATCGCTCGCGTGGCATTTTTATACCACTACTTTCCGTCTTTATTGTGCCTGGTTATTCTTTTGGCGTGGATGCTTGGGAAATGGTTCTTAAAATATCCAATAGTCGTTGTTTTCTTTTTTCTGATCGTCGTGTGGCAATTTATTCAATTGGCGACGATTACGTATGGGATATAGGGTGGTGGGTAGTGATTAGTGAGCGGTGTTTAGTATATTCGTATTGCTTCATTAGTATTTCGTAGCGCTGAGTAATCATTGAACATGTATTGTTAACTGGGTCAGGTAGCGAGCTTTGTCTTGCTACCTAATCGACTGCGGGTTGGATACGCGTAAACAAAAACGACTCGTCGGAGGACGAGTCGTGGAAGTGTGCGGTGTGAGCTCTACTTGTCAGTGGCAAGGAACCACTGGAATATTCGTGGAGGGCAACGTCTGACAACGTGGCCGATTCCACATGACGCGTACATTACTCCAGCCCCTAAGATACTTATAAGCGCGGTGACCCCGAGCCCATAAGAAATCCCAAGGACGAAATCGGCAATAAACCCAGATCCGATAGCATACCCGAAAAAAAAGCGAAAAATCTCTCCTGAAGATTCGGTGAACAATTCAATCATATTCGTGATAGATAGTATAGAAACACCAGCCAAGGTGAAAAAGAAGATAGAGAGAGTAAAAAGATCTTGAGGTGTAATTTGCGCACTAGAGCCAATGCAGGTAGTCCAGTACGCAAGTGAGAGCAAAAAAGATATGGTCGCCACACACAAACCAGCGCGGATCCCACCTCGACAAGGTCTCTCTCGGCCTGTCTCATGTCTTATTATTGGAAGAAATGTGATGAACAAAAACGTGAACACTGGGAGAGAAAGAACATAAAACCAACTTGAGGGAGGTGAAACATGCATGTGTGTTGTGGTTGCCAGATTGTGTACCCTTCCCAAGGGATTGAGGGTATACGGCGCAAGGCCTGGGATGTATCCGGCAACAAAGTACCGTGCAAGAAGAAATAGGCCCGTGAGCATACCAACCAACAGAGGAATCCTCCATGATAGTGCGATATGTCTTTCTTTGCTGATCATCGCGCTTCTCCTTTCCTTTTTCCTTTGTGTCAAAGTGCGCGATTATACGTTACATTGGATGGGGTGGTTTGTCAATAATAGAAAAACCAATTTGCTATTTTAATATAGATATCTAAAAATATCTTGGCGAGTGAGTATGTGTTGATTTATACCGTGGTGCCCGTTCTTTCTTAATTCTTATTTTTGTTCTATTATCTATACCATATGAAACGAGCTATAGTATGGAGTTTATTGCTCCTTGCGTTTGTTCCACTCATCGTCGATTCGGGGGTGTTCTTCCCATATATTACCGGCAAAAGCATGGCCATAAAAATATTGGTTATGGTTGCGACGCTTTTGTGTGCGGGATACGCGATGGCAAACAACGCGTTCAGAAAAGAAATCGCCGAACGTTTTTCTCAAATCAAAAAAAATCCCATTGTTATTTCAGTAACGGCGTTTTTTGTGGTCTATATTGTAAGCACGCTCACCGCGGTAAATACATTCCGTGCCTTTTTTGGAGACATCGAGCGCGCGGAAGGATTGCTCGGGATGTCATTCTTTTTTGGATTTTTCTTGCTTGGTATGCTGGTGTTTGCGAAAAAAGATTGGCTTATGTTTTGCAAGCTCTCTCTGATTACCGGTGGCGTTCTCTTTATTAATCAAATGTATCAGTGGCTGTCGCTCGGGCAGGCGCGTCCAAGTTCATTTACTGGAAACCCAATATATATTGCCATTCTTTTTCTCTTTACTATATTCGCGGCGCTTATGGTTATTGGTGAGCGAGGGAGTAAGTGGCACCTTGTCGCATGGGCGATGCTCCCACTCTCTCTGGTGGGTATTTTGGTCTCTCAAACGCGTGGTGTGATGATTGGTATGGGCGCTGGACTTGCGGTGGCGGCGCTTATTATGGCGGTCAAATCGGGTGATCGAATGTTGTTTGGTAGATGGCATCTTAAAAAAATAGCACTGGTTATCGTGGGACTCGTTATTATGCTCTCGGTAGTGTTTCTTCTAACTAAATCGGATGCGTTTTGGAAAAAAATTCCAGGAATAGATCGTCTCGCGGCCGCTTCATTTAATGATCCCACATTACAGACACGTTTAATTTCACTTGGCGTGAGCGCGCGGGCGCTCAACCCCATTACTAATGGGCCGGTAAAGTTTCTTACTGGTTGGGGTCCTGAAAATTTTTCAGTTGCGTATAATAAGTATTACAATCCGAAATATTTTGAGTTTGAACAAAACTGGTTTGATCGCGCGCATAATAAGTTAATGGACGTTGCGGTTATGAATGGCGTGCTTGGGCTCGTGGCATATCTTGCGTTGTGGGTATTCCTGGTGTGGGTGGTACTACGACGTCCGCTCAGCATTGAAACGGGGGCGATTACTTTTTTTGGGGTAGCATATTTTATCCAAAATCTTTTTGTTTTTGAGTCCGTTTCAACATACATTCCATTTTTTGTGTTCATCGCGTTTGGCGCGCTATTGTGGAACGCCCAGAGCGAAAAAGAAAAAGAGGCGGTGCCCATTGATCATCACGAACACGCGCGTAACGGTGTTGGGCTCACTGTTATTATTGCGTCAGTGGGAATTTTTTTCGCGATTGTGTTTGTGATGTCTTGTGTCGCGTATGCTCAAATGCGGGTAACGCTTAATAAGCTTAGTGGTTCGACAACCGTTCAAGTTATGAAAGAAAGTTTGGATAGCATGCTTGAGCCCTATACATACGCGCAACAAGATATTAGACAAAGCTTGCTCGGCGCGCTTCAACAGTATGTGGGGAAAAACGAAGAGGTTAATAAGATATTCATCCGTGTATTGCAGGCGACCGAGGAGCTCGCTCAACGAGAACCATACAACCCAAGAGCATTTACCGTGGTCGCGCAAACCTACGCGGCGTTGGGCCAGGCAACTAATAACATGAAATATATGGACCAATCGTTAGTGTACTACGAAAAGGCGCTCACGCTTGCTCCAAAGCGTCAGGATACACGATATTATTATGGATATACGTTGGCGCTTGTAGGCGAACATGAAAAGGCAGAGCAATTACTTAAAGAAACAATTGAGTTAAATCCACGCGTGGGTAATTCGTATTTCTTTTTGGCGGCGGTGCTCCTCACCCGCCAAGATCCACCCATTGAACAAGTGATTGACCTTATGGAAAAAGCGTTTACTCTTCCCGCGTTTACTCGAGGAACAGACAGAGCAACGCTTGATGTGTATAAACAATTAGAGCCATTTATTGCCAAAAAAGGGGATGCGCGGCGTCTTGAAGTTGTACGCGCGCGTATAAAAAGCATAGAACAAGCGCTGGCGCGTTAGTATATGAAATTCTCAATAGTTATTCCCGTATATAACGAAGAACGTCGCATCCCCAAAAGCATTGACGCTATTTGTGATTTTTTTGCCAAACAATCAGTGGATACTGAGGTTATCTTCGTTAATGATGGATCAACAGATAAAACGCTTGATGTTTTGCAGCCCTATCAGAAAAAAGGAAACATACGCGTGGTATCGTATGAACATAATCGTGGAAAAGGATACGCGGTAAGACAAGGTGTTGCCGCGGCGACAGGGGATTGGATTGTGTTTTTTGATATTGATTTGGCGACGCCGCTTAAGGAGTTTGATCACCTGCGCTCTATTATGGAGAAGGACGACCAGGTTATTATTGGAAGCAGACGTCTTGCTGAATCACACATTCAAAAATATGAGTCGTCTGTAAGAACGATGCTTGGCCAGGGGTTTACACTACTTTCCAACATGCTTGTTCCTGGAATAAAAGATTTTACTTGTGGGTTTAAATGTTTTTCTCGGCCGGCCGCGCAAAAAATTTTTCCAGTGGCGCGCATTGACCGGTGGGGATTTGATACAGAGCTTCTTTTTATCGCGCATAAAAAGCATATTCCCATTAAACAAATGGGAGTCGAGTGGGCGCATGATGATGATTCGCGTGTCCATGTGCTTAAGTCAATCATTACGAGCGCAAAAGAATTACTTGAAATAGAACTTAACTATATACGCCGAAAGTATCGTGGATAAATATGCAATACGCGGAGTACGAGAATATGCATCGTATAGAACAAAGCCATTTTTGGTTTGTTGCAAAGCGCTTTTTTTTAAAACACGCGTTGCGACACGCGAACAAAAGGTTAGATCGTCTGGATGTGCTCGACGTGGGGTGTGGCAGTGGCGCGGTAATGGAATTTTTCAATCAGAAAGGACACCGTGTGTATGGAGTTGATATTAGCCCAACCGCGCTGGCGTTCTGCGAACAAAAAGGACTTACGGTCAAAGAAGGAACCGCGACCCATCTTCCATTTGGCGACCAATCATTCGATGTGGTTTGCGCCCTGGATGTGGTTGAACATATTGCCAAAGAGGAAGATGTTATACGAGAAATAGAACGCGTTCTTCGTCCGGGCGGGGTGGGCATTATTACAGTCCCCGCTCATCAATGGTTGTGGTCATACCATGACGAACTACTGGGGCATCAGCGGCGCTATAACAAAAAGCAACTTACTGATGTGGTGAGTCCTCACTTGGATATTGTTCATTATTCATGGATTCACGCGACATCGCTGGTACCTATTATCATAAGTCGTTTGGTAAAAAAAATACTGGCAATACGTCCACGCACGTCTGACGTTAAGCCGATTCATCCAGCGATTAATGGGATATTTAAAACATTATATGTGGTGGAAAACGTTTGGTACGCGCTGTTTAAGGCCCTTCCGTTCGGACTCTCACTTATTATTGTGGGAAAGAAAAAAGAACGGTAATATGGTTGTATGAAGTGGGGAACGATTAAAAACCATACGTGGGTATATGCGCTTGCAAGCTCGTGGGGGCTTGTTTTTGTTTGGGGGGTATATAGGATGGCTTATTCTTTGTTAGCTCCCTCCTGCGGAATACTTGCGGGGCTCAATCCTAATACACATATTGCCGATGGTGTATTTTTGTCTTTAACTGTGATTGCTTTTAGCGTGACGGCATATTACGCGTTGTGGCGTGGTAACGTTACCGATCGGGAGCGTACGTGGCTTTTTATTTTTGGGATGCTTGGAGTGTTTATTGCTTTTGTTTCGGTTCCTTTTAATACGCACGATAGTAGTTATTACTTTGGGGCAGCGCAGGCAGTGCACTCGGGGGTGAATGTGTACACTACGCCGTGGATACTTCATAAACAGTTTGTGTGTGAGCCCTCGTCAATGGTTGTTGATGGTATTTCGTACGGACCCCTAGCGCTCTGGTTGTTCTGGGGGGCGTATGTGCTGGGAGCAAAGACATTTGTTGGTTTTATGCTTGCGTGGAAAGTGTTTATGATTATGGGGCTTGTTGGGGTGGCGGCGCTTACTTCTATTATTGAAACTAAAAAAGAAAAAACGAAAACGATAACCACATTTATTATTACCACTTTCCCGTTTGCGATATGGGAAATAGTTGGTAGCGGGCATTTTGATGTGTGGTGGATTTTTATAACACTAGCGGCGTTGATGAGCGCGCAGTATAAAAAATGGTGGATCTCGTTTCCTTTGCTTGCGCTGGGGATATGGATCAAATTTTTACCATTGCTCGTGGTACCGTGGGTATTTTTATGGTGGATTCAAGATACCAAAAAGGAGAATTGGAAGCATAATGTTATACAACTAGTGGTCGCGGAGGTTTTGAGCGTGGTTGTTACGGTTGTTTCGTGGGCACACTGGTGGCAGGGAATTGAGACGCTTAGGCCTATTGTATTGCAAGCAAAATGGGCTGTGGCGAGTATTTTTTCAGCTTTTTACTATAGCGCGGCGCCACTCGCGGCAGCTCTATGGGGGGAATCATATCATTGGATACTTACGCGGATAGTGCACATAGTGCTTTTACTTGGGGTGGCGTATCTCCTATGGCCATTAGCGGTTCGCGCGTGGCGAGTACTTACCAAAAAGGAGCAATGGACCTCCGCTGAATATCTGTGCGCAATCATTATTACTCTTTGTGCATACATAATCGTGTGGCAAAAATCATTTTGGCCATGGTATGTCGCGTGGCTGGTTCTCTTGTCGTTATCGGCTGATATACGAGAAAACCGATACGCGAAGAAGATCATAACGTGGATAGCAATAGCGCCTCTCACGTTCTATGTCGTATTAACATGGTACGCTATTTTCTATAATGCTGATGTTGTCGGCAAGCTTTGGTTTAATTGGTTAATCGTGGTCTTATGGGTGTATCCATTGGTAATGCTTATATTGTGGAGAAAGAAAAAATATGCGCTATCTTGCGTGGATAAAAATGTATGAACACTATAGAACGTTTTTTTGAACGTCCGTTTTCTTTTATTGCGCGACAACTCTATCGCGTGTGTGTGGTGATTCCATTTGTTTCTTTGGTGTCGCTCTGGTATGTCATTTGGAAAAAACATATCAACCTACCACTAGATCATCACCGTATATGCGTGGTGATAACATCGGTGATTCATATTTCTCATAAACGATTAAATTATGCCGAGCGCAGATCACTATTTGATCCACGTGAACGTCTCGAACAAACAAAGAAAACGATAGATTCGATACGGCAATACATTCCTAAAGCGCGAATTATTTTTGTCGAGGGGGGGTATAAAGAATCACCAGAACTCTCATCCTGTGTGGACGAGTACTATCATGCTGGGCGCACATGGTTAGTGCGTTGGGCTTGCGGGCGTCAAAATAAAAGCATTGGTGAAGCCGCGCTTCTTTTATGGAGTTTCCAAAAACTTCCCCACAGTGAGTATTATTTTAAGATAAGTGGGCGTTATTATCTTACTGATCGTTTTGCCAAAGATCAGTGGAATGGAGCGGGGGTAAGGGCGCATATTGAACGTCCAGATTACATGACAACGCGGTGGTATGGTTTTGACTGGTCCTCAAAAAGAGTATGGCACAAAGCCCTTATTCAAAGCATCCCTTTATTATTAATCGGATACCCGATAGAATACACGATGAAAAAATATCTGAGCACACACGTGAGTAACCAAGATACTATCGGTATTGAGGGGAAGGATGCGGTCACTGGGTTGGTGGTAGGAGAATAACAGTATGATGTGGGAAAGGATTAAAAAAATAGCATACGCTATTCGACATACGCGAGCAGTGCGTGAAACGGCATACGTTTATGCCGGATCGTTTGCCAATGGAGCCGCGCTTTTTTTAGTAAGCACGTTACTAGCGCACACATTAGACCAAAAACAATTTGGTATTTTTTCCATTGCAATTCTTGTTCTTAACACCGCCGCGGAAATATCCGATTTTGGACTTAACGCGGTGTTACTCAGATTTGTTCCGCATTACCACGCGCTTGGGGATGAGAGCAAGCTCAAACAGCTTTTAAAAACGGTATGGCAGTGGCGTGTTCGTATTGCCGTGGTGGCAACAGCATGCGGTGTATTTGGGGCAGAGCTTATAGCGACACATATTCTTGGTCAGCCAGAAACAGCGGCTGTGGTGAGGATTTCTTCGCTGGGCATTGGCGGAGTGATATTGCTTGGGTTTGTTTCTTTATATATTCAATCAAGTCGTCAGTTTATTTACGCGGCGACGCTGAGTACGCTCAAAGGATGGGGGCGTCTTGCGTTGGTGGGATTGTTGGTACTTTGTGGAGTTCATCACGTCCCTACTATTGCGATCGCGTATGTTATTGTTCCATGGATACTTTTGGTAGCGAGTATGCATAGATTACCAAAAGGATTCCTTTCGATAGAAACCAATCAGGAATTTAAAAAAGAACTTGGGGAGCAATTGAAGCATTTTAGTTTCTGGTTTACCATCTGGTCATTCTCGTCTATTATTGCGAGCCGCATTGATCAAGCGATGATATCCCATTATCTTGGGTTGGAGGCGGTAGCGCTTTACTCGATCGCGTATCAACCGATGATTGCGTATACCATGGCCCAAAATGCCGTTGGGGCCGTAACTACTCCTCGTATTAATGGACTAAAGACAAGAGAAGACGTTAAGCTCTTTATTGTGCGATTATGGAAATGGATTATCCCCGCGGGCGTTATTGTGGCGCTTTTGGTGTACCCCTCTCGACTTTTAATCCCTCTTATATTTGGATCGCGATATATTGATGCAATGCAGTTATATGTGGTATTAAGCTATAGCATGATCCTCAGTTTTATAGCCGCTCCGCTTTCAGTGGTGGTTACGTGGTTTAACAAGGCCCATTTGGTTGCGTACGGAGGATTTATACAATTGGTGGTTAATATGGGTCTCAATTTTGTGCTTATTCCTCGTTATGGAGCGATGGGAGCGGTTACTACCTTTGCTCTTGGCATATGCGCGTCTGCGATATACAACGCGGTATGTGCCAGCATTCTTATAAGAAAAAAAGAGGTATCTTTATAAATTTCTATGGAGCGTATATATACATTTGATACCGCCTTAGCGAGCACACACTCTCTTATCCTTGAGCGTGTTCCGGAGAAAACAAAAGTATTGGAAATTGGTACCGCGAGCGGATATTTGGGGGAGTATCTTATTCACGAAAAAAAATGTTCTGTGTGGGGCGTAGAACCCGAGAGAGAGTTATACGAAGATGCTCAACGCGTCGGATATGAAAAATTATTTAATGAAACAGTCGAAGCATTTTTAGAGTGTAATTATGCGCAAAAGGAATCTTTTAATGTGCTTTTACTTGCTGACGTGCTCGAGCACATGGCTCGTCCGGATGGCGTGCTTGTACGACTAGTTGGATTGCTCAAAGAAGGAGGGCATGCGGTGATTTCTCTTCCTAATGTCGCAAACTACGCTATTCGCTGGCAGCTTCTTACGGGTAGGTGGGATCCGCAAGATGCTGGCATTATGGATAAAACTCATTTGCATTTTTACACCAAAAAAACCATAAAAAATCTCATTGAGCGATCAGGCCTTATTATTGAATCAATGCGCCCAGCCGCTGGACATATCGAGCGTTTTGGAAAAAGAAAGCTTCTGGGCATCGGTAAAAAACTGCTTTTTTTATGGCCTGAATTTTTTGCAACACAGTTTGTAGTAGTGGCGCGAAAAAAAGCCGAATAACTATGAAAACCATAACAGCGCATTGTCTGGTAAAAAACGAGGACGTGTTTATTGAATATGCTATTCGTTCGGTGATTGATGTCGTTGACGCTGTTTTGGTTTTTGATACAGGTTCCAATGATTCCACTGTTTCAATTGTTCAGCGTTTGCGACAGGAATATCCCGCTAAGATAATTTTTGAGCAAAAAGGTCCCTGCGACAAAGAGCGCCATACTCAATTGCGACAGGAAATGGTAGATAAAACGACCACCGACTGGTTTATGATTTTAGATGGAGATGAAGTGTGGACAACCCAAGGAGCGCGGGAACTTAAACATATTATTGAAGATACTAGCACTGAATGCGTGGTTGCTCCGTTTCATTTGTGTGTGGGAGATGTTTTTCATGAGCATAGACGAAAAGGGCATTTTATTATTAATGGGAAAAAAGGAAATTACGCGCTACGAGCGTTAAAGAAAACGAGAGGGATTCATTGGGGAGGGGTATATGAAAACGACACTCTCTACGATGAACGTAAAAAAATATTTTGTGGTGAGAACAACACCGTTTTTCTCGATCATTCATTTTGGCATTGTACTCATCTTAGGCGATCGTCTGGAGATGCGTACGATTACAGCTCGGGATCCTCTCGTTTAGAAAAAGAACGACTTACTTTTTTTGGTATTGGTAAAAAAATCAGAGACCCACTGCCCGAAGTATTTAATAACACCATCGCGTCGTTGGATGTATGGAGGTCGTTTAATAATTTTTTGTTGCTTCTGTGGCGTTATGGGAAGAAAATACGCTCACAATTTACTCGTTATTTTATTACCGGAACATCTGGGGTTGTGTTGGATATAGCTACACTCTATGCGCTTAAAGAATATGCTCATTTTTCGCCGGTGCTTTCTGTTGTGTGCAACCAAATTATTATGCTGACGTACATATTCTTAATGAATAAATTTTGGTCGTTTAAAGCGCACGGAGACGCGGGGCGTCAGATGATAAAGTTCTATTTACTTGCCGGAGCAAACTATCTTTTTTCGATCGGGTGGATGTGGTTGTTTGCTGAAATAATAGGAATAAATTATCTTATCGCTCGGTTGGCTAATATCGTATTTGCTACCCTGTGGAACTTTCTGCTGTACAGAATGTGGGTTTTTGCGGATAATTAACATATGTGCGGAATAGCTGGTATTGTAAGCACTAAAATACATGAGGCGGACCTTTTGGAACGCATGCTTTCTCGTATTGCGCATCGCGGCCCTGAGTATCAAGGGGTATGGTCTAATGAGGATAAAACAGTACTTTTAGGGCATCGACGGCTCGCTATTATTGATTTGAGTCCCACGGGGCGTCAGCCAATGCAAAGGGAGCGTGGACGGTTCACTATTACGTTTAATGGAGAAATATACAATTACCAAGAGCTTAAAAAAGAACTGGAACAAAAAGGAGCTACCTTTAACACGGCAAGCGATACCGAAGTTATACTAGCGGCATATCAGCAGTGGGGGATGGCGTGTGTTAAACGCATACATGGAATGTTCGCGTTTGCCATTTGGGACGATGTCACAAAAAAACTTTTTGCCGCCCGGGATCGCATAGGGGAAAAGCCGTTTAAGTATTGGTATCATAATGGGACGCTTGTATTCGCGTCAGAAATCAAAGCACTTCTTGAATATCCTCACATACCCCGCCAGATTAATTGGGATATGATTGATATCGCCCTATCTGTGCGATTCATTCCATCTCCCGAAACAGGTTTTATTGGTATTCATAAATTGCCACCAGCTCATACGCTTTTATGGGAAAAAGGTGCTCTTACTATT
>JAGOQP010000003.1 GCA_017991375.1 Minisyncoccota bacterium | reverse complement strand
GAGACAGGTTCTATGTTTCTGTTGTTAGTTGTCTATTGTTCCTTCTTGTTGTATTTTTTTGGCAATACCAAACGCTTCCTCTGGAGAGTAAAAATGAATAACGATTTTCCCTCCATTACGCGAAAACTCAACGCTTACCGGAGCTCCCAAAAAATCAGCGAGAATGCGCTCCATGTTTTTTAACTCAAGATCTTCTACCACCACTGGTCCTTCTTTGTGCTCTTGACTAGATGAGTGTTCCAAAAGCGTTGGCTCAGCATATGCTTTTACGCGGTGCTGAATTTCTCTTACACTCAACCCTTTCTGTGCAATCTCCTCAAAAAGTTGTTTTTGCTTTACGATGTCTGGAATTTGCATAAGAAGACGTGCTTGGCTTTCATTAAGCGTCCCCTTCGCAATTGCGTCTTGCATATCCGTTGAGAGCGACAGTAATCTCATCGCGTTAGCAATTGATTCTCTACTTTTTCCCAGTCGCGTAGCAATCTCTCGTTGCGTCATTCCAAATTCCTCCGACAACCGTGAGTACGCGCGTGCGGTTTCTATAATGTTAAGATCCTCGCGTTGGATATTTTCGACAATAGCCATTTCAAGCGCTTCCGTTTTTTTAACCGTGTTTCTGATAACTACCGGCACTGTTTTAAACCCGAGCTGTTTTGCCGCAAGTAATCGACGATGCCCCGCAATAAGTTGGTATGTTGTTCGAGCGCCTGTGTCGGTTTCCTCTGTTATCTTTGAAACAAGTAGTGGTTGCAAGATTCCAAACTCACGAATAGAAGCCGCTAATTCGTTTAATCCCTCCTCATCATAATCTTTTCGTGGTTGATAGGGATTGAGTTGAATCTTTTCTACTTCAATCTGAAACACCGGCCCCGTTATTGTTGGCGGCTCTTGATGTGATGGTGTTTCTCGAGTGGTTTGCGGCAACACATCGCCGTCGTCGTGGTGCCCATGCGAAGACGAAGCGATCACGTGAGAATCATCATAAGACGACCCTTGTTGACGTATCGTTTGTTGGCCGTTTTGATTATTCTTTCTGGGGATGAGTGATTCAAGTCCTTTTCCAAGCATAGAAGTAGCGATTAGTGATAAGTGATTAGTAACCGATAAGCGGAACGTTATTTGTTGTCTGCGGCAGGCAGACCCTAAGTGAACAAAGTGAATAGAAGGGTTGGTCGTTAGTTGTTGGTTATTGTTCACATCTGTACAGTGCCAAAATTGGTATCGTTTAATAGTTTAAATGTTGCATCCTGCTCTTGTCCAATAATTTCTCGCGCCAAAAGCTCATACGCTTTAGCGCCGGCGCAATAGGGATCGTAGAGAATAACCGGTTTTGAAAAACTTGGCGCTTCGGCTAGAGCTACCGCGCGAGGAATTTCAACCGTATACACATGATGAGGAAAATGCTGGCGAAGCTCCTTTGCGACATCCCGAGAGAGCGACTCTCGCTTATTGTACATAGTAAGCACCGCCCCCGCAATGCCGATTCGCATCCCCAAATTTTTATTTATAAGTTCAACTGTTTCCAATAGTTGCCCAAGTCCCTCCAAGCTATAGTATTCGGCCTGAATTGGAATAAGCACCTCATCAGCCGCAACCAATCCGTTAACGGTAAGCAAACTTAAACTCGGAGGAAGATCAATAATAATATAATGGTAATGGTGCCGCACGCGGTTAAGCAGTCGCCGAAGCATATACTCACGATCAGGAATTTCTATGAGCTCTACAAGCGCGCCAGCAAGATCAGCGCTCGCAGGCATGAGATGATAATTAATAATCGCCGATGGTTTGATAACTTTTTCGTGTTCCACGTATCCAAGTAACGCGTGATATACGCTTTCGGGAAGAAAACGGGGAGATACTCCGAGTCCCGATGATGCATTTGCTTGTGGATCAAAATCAACAAGGAGCACTTTCTTCCCCAGCGCGGCTAAATATGCCCCGACATTGACCGCCGTGGTTGTTTTTCCAACTCCCCCTTTCGCATTACAAACCGCAATGATTCTTGCCATGAAATAGTGAAGAGTGAATAGTGAAGAGTGAATAGTGAAGAGTGAATAGTGAAGAGTGAATAGTGAAAAAAGAAAAACAAACTAGAGCGGTTTACCACCATCCACTAGTCACTAATCACTATCTATGTTTGATTTTACCCTAATGGAGTGCTAATATCAAAACGAATTTTGCCCAGGTGGCGGAACTGGTATACGCGCACGACTCAAAATCGTGTGGGAATTCCCTTGAGGGTTCGAGTCCCTCCCTGGGCACCAGAATAGAGCTCAATGGTTTCAAACCAACGGAGGCATGGGCGGCGACGGACTATGGGAGAAAAGAAAAAACAGAGAGCAGAGATAGCAAAAATCCGCTTTCGCGGATTTTTGCTGAAAATTAGCTTTTCCAATCTTTGATAATCAAATGCCTGCCTCTGAGTTCCACTTTTAGCTTTTGTCTTTCTTTCCATTTCAATTTTCGCACATATTCAATCGGCAGAGTTATGGAAAAACTGTTGCCGTTGGCGACCTTGGAAAGTTTTCTGATGTTATGATTTTGTAATTTTTGGGTTGGCATAATTATTCATGAATAGATTCATGACGAAATTATTTGCTAATCAATTGATTAATTTTTTGCAAAGTGGTTTTGCCAACATACCCCGTTCCTTTTACAAACCCCCACGGAGCTAAAATATCTTTGGCGTATTTTTCTTGGAATTTTATGACTGCTTTGTATGTCAAAAGTCCGAAGTAATTAGTTTCGTGGCCCGGAGAACCTACGCCAGTGTCGGCAATTCTGGTGTCCGGATCAGAATTGAGGAAAATTTGCAAACGTTTAATATCCGAGCTTGATTGTCTGTATTGCAGGTAATTGGTGAAAGGATTGCTAAACGGCAGATTGGCATATTGCTGCAAATTTTCTGTTACAGCGCTGGATTTTAGCGTAATGGTGCTGGAAGCAACGGATGTGTCGGATGATCTGCCGTAGGCGGTATAGAATTTAGCGTATACCGTATATTTTCCGTCCGGACAAGTTGGACTTTTGACGGCTCCGCCGAGTTTTGAACACAAATCCCATTGTCTAGAAACCATGTAATTTTCTTGGCTTGCGTCAGTGAAATCTCCGGTCATTGATATTGCCATTTTCTTTATATCTGCTCCAGCATTAAACCAGAGAAAAACATTTCTGTTTGCAGTCGTTGACGCTCCGCTGTTTATACTCATTTTGAACCCTCCGCTTGGGACAACGGGATTTACATAACATCCATAACAGCCACCACCACCGCTTGAGGTTCTATCGAAAGTTGCTGAAATAGTATGACCAGCAGTTACGTTATTGAACGTGTACGAAGATACCGCGCCGACAGATGAACCGTCAACCATAACATCGGAGATGTGGTAGCCAGAATTTGCGGTTATGGTGAATGTTTGATTATCTCCGTTATTTACCGTCGTTGCTCCGCTAGGTGAAATTGAACCGTTAGAGCCAGCAGACGAAGTAATTGTATAAGTTGTCGGCGCAGTTGCTTCAAAATTTGCCGTTACAGTAATATTGGCGGTTACATTTGTGTCGGTTCGTGGATTTGTGGTTGAGCTGTCAGACCAGTCCACAAAATGATAGCCTGTATCTGGAACGGCAGTCACGGCTGTGCCGTCCGTGCCATAATCCACTGTTTGCGGCGAATCTCCAGTGATTGATCCATTAGCTCCGGCAGTGTAAGTCAAGGTTCTTGTGTTTGCATAAGTTAAATCAACTGAATCTAGTTGAACAAGTTGTGTTCCGTCGGAGTTTAAATACGCCTTGAATAAAAATTGTCCGCTACCAGTTGGGAAAGTGGCGATGTTAGTATTTATAACGCTTGCGGTGTTGGCCTCTGTGTATCCCGCGCTCGTTGTTGTCCAACCAGAATTGTACCAATACCAAGTTGTTCCGCCGTCATTTGAAATTTGATATTTTATTTCGCCTCCATTTTTGGTAGCTGTTTCCGAAAAACCAGATAACAATGTAAAAGGTTGTGTTGTCGCACTGTGGATTGAAGGACTGTCGGTAGGGTACAAATTAACTTCTGAACCGATACTGTAAGTTGGTTCCGGAGAAACAAAATTTCTAAGAAATGAATAATATATTTCTTGTGATGATGTTTTTCCAGAGCCCCAGTTTGCGTTACTTGCAACATTTTGATAAGGCATTAAGTAGTAAAAAACAGTATTTGGATTTGTTAAACTTGCTATTGTTGAAGCACCAACTAGTGTGCCATTCGTCTGGTATATAGAGAGTGAAGCACTGTTGCCATTTTTCTGAAGCTCTAATATGTAAGTAGTGTTCAAAGCAGTATTAACAGCACTGGCAGCAGTTTTATAATATGTTTCTCCAACTCCGAAAAATTCAACTAATTGCAAGGTATTGTTATACCAAATCGGATTAAGACTGAAAGAACTGGCGAATCCATTAATTTTACTTCCGTCTTGGCTAATTCCGGTTGCAGGGATCCACGCTCCTGAGGTTGCCGCACTTATTTTAAGCTTAGTTCTTACTGAAAAGTTATTTGAAACTCCGCCTGTATCAGTAATGGAAGGGTCATACACTACGAGACTGTTCGCGTTTCTGCCAACAGCAAACACTTTATTATTGCTATATGTTACCCCATAAGCCCCGTCCAACAAGGTGTCTGATTTAACCGTACCCAATGCAGGGTTTGTTGAATCAGAAATATTAACCGACACAATCGCGTCACCAACAGCTGAAGCAACATATGCGGTGGTTCCATTGACTACTAAACGATTGGGATAGTTTAAAGAAGCACTATTTAAGATTCCTTTTTGTGAAGTGTTTGGTGGGTCAGTAATGTCAAAAGTAACAAAATTATTTGTCGAGTAGTAAACGGCATAGAGGTCGTTTCCCGAGTTAGCAAAACCGGCTGTGCAGCTGTAATTTGCGCTGGATAGCGTCTTTACTACCGATGGGCTAGTTTTATTTGAAACATCTATAACTTTTAACGACGAGCCGACGAAACAGCCGCCTACGTATGCATAGTTTCCTTTTACAAAAACCGCAAATGCACCATCGCCTGTCGCAACACTACCCGTAATTGATGGCGAAACAGGATTAGAAACATCTACAATATAAAGTTTTTGATCATGACTATGAGTAACATATGCGTATCCGTCTAAATAGAATACTTTTCTTAATTCGTCAGGGTCACCACCACCTTCGGTTGTTCCAATTTCAATTGAAGAAATTTTAGTTATGTTTGATGGATCGGTTGCGTCTAAAATAAGCAATTTGTGATTGTGCCAAGAAGTTAAATATACAGTGTTTCCATTTTTTGCAACTCCCATTGCTTCAGTCAAATCGGCATCAGTGAAACTACTTACAAAAGCTGGTGAATTGGGGTTTGACACGTTATAGACACTAAGGTTACCTCCGGCCCTTGATGGTATATAGGCATAGTTCCCATCAACAAGAACATCCTCTGGTCGGTTTAAATAGGTAGCACTTGTTGCAGATCCGACTATGCTCGAGGTTCCTGGTAAAAAGGATTTTCTAACATGACTATCGTTCACGCGGTCAATATTGACGAGTGAAAGCTTGCCGCTGTCACTCTGAATTGTTCCAGAACTGTCTCCATACCCTTCATTCGTTCCACTATCACGAAAAGCAAACCCGTCATCCTGTGCAAAATCAGTTCCGGAAATAAAAGTATTGGCTCCGTTGGAAGCGCTACTCGCTCCACTATTTCCGTAATACATATAAACTGTGGCCGTATCAGGATACGCCGGAATACTTAGTACTTCCACCCAAAAATCAGCAGTTGTAGAGTCCGTTTTTGATTCCAGCCAGTAATTTAATAAAGTCGTTCCATCAGAGTCGGTAAAACGAACATCGTCAAAATCCGCTTGTATGTCGGAGTCATAGGTAACAGTGATTTTAACCTGATAATTTGTCTGAGCTCCGGCGGTAGAGCCAGTAATCGTTATGGGTTTTCTTTTCGTCCAACTCGTGTTGTACCAAGCCGGAGAACTCGTCGCTTTAAGCTGTGCTTGTCCAGATGAAAACTCAATTTTAGTGTTATCAAAAGTATAATCAGTAGAACTCGAAAAATCCCATGATTTAGTTGCTGCTTGAGCACGATTGGGCGCAAATAAAAACCCCACTTGCAAAAGCAGAAAAAAAATCAGAGCAAAGGAAATGGTTTTTTGAAAATTAAAGATTCTTCGCATAACTCTGCTATTTTTGTACGATTGTTGTCGTCTCATACAATGAAGGCTTCTTCAAAATAATTTTGTAAATATTTTCCAACAAATCTCCTCCGGCATAACCAACAATGAAAGCAATGGCCGGACTGAATTCTTTGAGTCCGTCAAAATCAATCCCAGCTTCTTTCACCACAACCGCCGCCAGCAAGCCAACAATGCCTGACAAAAACATCATTACTAGAAAATATAAAGTTTCAAATTTTGGTTTTTTGAATGTAAATGTTTTATGAACCCGACTAATCCTCGCACGACTCCTCCGCCGAATCCGGCGATTATGATTGAAATGTATAATTGTTCCCACATAGTTTAAAAAATTTAGTTTGTTAATAATAAATACAAAAAGACACCGCAAAAAACGGCGTCATGTTTTAAGTTGAAAAATTAAAAACGCGAAGACCTGGCGAGTCTCGTTTACTCTCTCTCTCTCTCTCTCTCGATTTTGCCCAAAATATTTCGCATTTTGTTTGTTTCTAAATTAGTCCAACCTTGTTTGTATTGTAGCATATTTCCCTGGTCAAGGGCAAAATCGGTAAGGTGAATTATTCTTGTCATGAATGCTTTCATGAGGGAGTACAAAATGACCTGTCGCCCGCGCACGGGCGGGAGGGGCAAGGGCAACAACAACATTGCATCTGTATTCTATGTTTTCAGTTTTTGAATTTCCAGTCCGTCGCCGCCCTCCGCAGGATTGGCAAAAATTCATTTTCCCCAGACCCCTTTTTCTTTTTGCTAATTTCTGCGGAGAAATACAAATAGCCGAGGTTTTGCGAAAATCCTTCTCTTCCCCAGAAAACAGTTTTTCGCAAAACCTCGTCCGAAAAAGAATTGGCACTAGAATTCCGCCAGTTTCTCCTAAAGGAGAAACCCGCCCGAGCCGTCCGCCGCCATACCATATTAAAAGAATTCAAACCGGCGCAAACAAAAAAGCATAGCGGCGGACGAAGCGAGGGCGGTACGGAGAGCGAGAGAGCGGAGACAGCCCTGTTTTTGATACCTTAAAGGAAAAGAAATGCAAAGAGAGCCGCCACAAAAATACAGAAATAAAAAACAGGGCTGTCGTAGCGACGAGCAAGCCGTGGCGGAATTCGTCGTGGAGCGTACGAAAAACGTCTCACTACCACGCGTTCCGCGCGTGCGACTTCCTTTCGTTCATCTTTTTTGGAAAAAGGTTCGAGCATGGTACAATAAAGACACCAGAATTTTACTAATTGGTTTTTTAAAACTATTAACAGATAAGTAAGGCATGCCTATTAAATTTGAACACGGCTCATCAAATAACGAAAGTCGACAACACCAAGAACGAAGCCCTGAGTATTTAAAAATCCTCGGGGAACTTGAACAGATTATTGACGCTCCAGAAGAAGAACAGAAAGAATTTATAGAAAGACGACTGGCATTTTTGTCCAAGAATGCTGAATCTGGCGAAATATCGCATATAAGTCGTCAAATTCATGCGGGCTTTTTGGGTCCGGATATGAAAATTAGACGCAGTATGATTGTGGATCCATTTGTAGTAAATGATCCTAGCTTATATACGCACTTTCTAAAAACAATAAAAACATTTAGAACAACCAGGGGGTGGGAAGAAAAGACACTAAGAGAAATAGTGCCGTTTGCGATCCAGTGGTCGCTTTCGGAATATTTTGGTAATGCCACAGCAAACCAAGACACTGAAGTACAAAACCGAGAATTTTATCTTGAACATACTTCGGCAGAGAGCCAACCAATATCCATTAAAGAATTAAAAGGGCGTGAATTTGCCGTCTGCGCGGAAAAAGCAGCTGTCGCCCAAAATTTATTAGCATTTGTTGGAATGGAGGCAGATCTTATCGCATCAGCTAGTTGCCGCATCGTCAGCGAAGGAGAAGACGGGGCTCACTACTATATTTTAATACACGGACCAAAAGGAGATATAATTTATGATCCAACAAATCCACGATTATTATTAGATAGAGATAGAAAACTCATAAGTTATAGCCCAGCAGTGTACCCCATCTCCGAAGAACAATCGCAACAACTAACATCAGGAGGATCCATCCAAGTTGAACACATAGACAACAAAACAAATGAGAACAACCAACAATTACCAGAAAGATCAATGAGGCTATACGCTGGACCATTGCCAAACTAAAATCGACGTGCGTAAATGGAGCGGTAAACGCGGAATGGCTTGTCACAAAAACAAAACCCCCAGGTGGGGGTAGGGTAGCGTGAGCATGTTACAACATACTGTCGGCAGAGCGTCGAAGTTGTTTTCTTTTCTTATACATTCGATGTAACTCTACACCTTTTACTAACACGATTATAGAAAGAACAAAGATGAGAATGGGAATACCTATTGCTAAAACCTTAGTTAACCAGAAACTTCCCACAAGAACATTACGGAAAAGAACGAGGCAAATGAAAACGAGAACAAGAAACACCCCCACCACACCAAGCATTATTAAAATCTGCGAAATTGAACCAACTAGTTCATACATCGCGACTACTGTTGGATTCTCAGGTTTTCGCGGGTTTGTTAAATGCTCTTCGCCAGACATCTCTCACCCCCCTTATTGAGAACTTCGACTCGTCTTGTCTAGTTGACGCAACTTGCTATCTACGCAGTCAATCCAAACAAGACCAACGTACATAGCCACCGCGGCTATGAAAATAAGCAGTAGATCAATCACTAGGCCACTAGCTAATACTGTAGGATCTACATGATCAATAGCGTAAGCGAAAATACGACAACTTTCTACGCACATCACCAACACCCCTACTAAGAGAATTGCCACAGCAACTTTTTTGTATAGCGTTAGCCTCTTTCTCATTACGCACTCTCCTTTCCCTGCGAACAGGTCTTTTTTCTAGTGCTGAGGGTAGTGAACCATAACAATTTATATATGTCAACAGAAATTATTCTTACGCTTCTGGCTCCTTTTTTTCCGTTTTGAGTATCTGCTTGGGACCAATGTACGACATAGTAACCGCCCACACCACCAAAGCAATAAGCGCTCCCCCAACAACATCACTCACCCAATGAACGCCCGCGGCTACTCGCGCAACCATAATAAGTCCAGCGAGGCCAAGTGATATCCACCCCCACTTTTTGTTAAGAATAAAAATACAGAGCGCGAGCGTAACAGCAAACACTGTGTGTCCCGAAGGAAACGACGGAGATGTTTTTCCACTAATAAGCGGTTCAAATCCCAGTGAGACAAACGGACGAGCGCGATGCCAGAGCGCGCGAATCGTTTCGGTTATGATTCCTCGTGACAGCACTTCAACCACAATAGTAATAAGAACAACGTATATACGTTTTTTGATGTCTTTTTCACGAAACCATAATACGATCGCGATAACGCCAATAATATAAATAAGATACGTCCCGATGGTCGCTATCAGAGCGGAAATAATTCCCACTCGCGGGATAGCGCCAAATATATGAGCAATAGCGATATCAATAGAAAACATACTAGTAGTATAACGCACGCGACGGGGCGCGCACAATATACTCGTTCGTTATACCTCTCATACCCCCGACTAGCGTTAGCTCCCCTTTGACCCCTTTTTTCACGATCGTGAAAAAAGGGGTCAAAAATCCCGCCGTTTTTTTATCCTTCGTCAACCTTTTTGTACATACTTACCTATCAAACAAAAACCCCCTCGTGAACTTTTTTCACGAGGGGGTTTAAATTTATTTTTTCACATACGAAAGAAGAGACATAAAGCGCGCGCGCTTTATCGCTTGAGCCAATCTACGCTGGTGCTTGGCGCATGTGGTTGTATGTTGAGGATCGACAATTTTACCCTGTGCCGATATAAAACGTTTAAGAAGCGCGATATCTTTATAATCAACCTCTTGTATATTCTGCGAGCAGAAAAAACACTGTCGCGGTCTTTTTGAAACTCGTTGTATTGCCATAGGTTAAAACGGTAAATCTTCTGCTTTAATCTCTTCATCCATTGATATTTGTGGGAGATTCTCTTCTAGTGAATCCTCAAATTCGTTAGTTGCCGGTTGCGTCTCTGCTTTTTTCTCCGCTGGACGCGGCGCCCCCGAGGATGCTCCTGCGTTCGCGCTCCGTGGTCCAAACTGGATCCCTTCGCATACCACCTCAGTCACTCGGTGTGTTTGATTGCTATTATCTTTCCACGTTCGCGTCTGGAGCCGTCCCTCAATCATCACCAAACTTCCCTTGCTTAAGAATTGACTCGCGAGCTCTGCTTGTCTTCCCCACACCACAACGCTGTGAAACTGGGCATCCTCTTGCTTTACGCCGCTTTTATCGGTCCATACCCTGTTGGTTGCAACAGAAAAATTAGTAACCGCCTGGTTTGATGGAGTCGCTTTGAGCACAATATCGGTAGTCACCCGACCGATGAGAAATACTTTGTTGAGATTCATATAAGTGCTACTAAATAGTAATATATACGCACATAACGACTACCCAAGAATTTCTTCCAGCTTTTTTTCTAAATCTTCGTTAGTGACTGTGTCTGCTGTTTTTTTATTCTGTATTGGTGCCATTTGTTCTTTTGGTTCTTGTGACTTTTCGATGTATTCGCCATCGCGTTCTGATCGTCGCGCTTCGTGATGGGTGTGTTTAACCGGATCGGTTACAATAAGTGAACGCACGCACCATGATTCATGACGTAATTCGTTAGTTAACTTGTTGATAACCGCGGGGTCGGCCATTCCATACCAGAAACAAAACACTGCCGCCTTTTCCTTTGCGATTGGGTAAGCCAACTGTATTTGCTTGAGCGGGCTCTCAAAAGTAGTCACGACGCCATGTTTTTCAAGCAACGCTTTTGCGTGTTGAACATCGCCTTCGGCGCGTACAAGCAAAGCTATTTCGTATTCTTTCTTTTCAACTTCAGACATGATACTCATTTTCGTAATTTACAATGTGTGGTTACGGTATCACATACCAAGCAGAAACGCAAGTAACTGCTGATTTAATCATTTTTACGCCGTTTCGGTTAGAGCGTCTCCGTCCGAATCGGTTTTTTCGCCCTGCGCGACATCGTCTACTCGTCCATATCCAGTGCCCGCTGGAATCAAGCGCCCTATGATAACGTTTTCCTTAAGTCCGCGCAAACGATCCACGCGTCCTTCTGATGCCGCGTTCACCAGGACACGAGCCGTTTCTTGGAATGAAGCGGCTGAGAGGAAACTTCCTGTGCTCAGTGCCGCGCGTGTAATTCCCAACAGAAGTTGCCGCGCTTTCGCCAGTGTTTTTCCCTTTCGTTTAAGCGCGCGATTTACTTCCAAGAAGCGCGATTTTTCAACAACCTGTCCCACCACAAAATCACTCTCTCCCGTTTCCTTTACCACTACGCGAGAGAACATTTGCTTCACAATCAACTCAATATGTTTGTCGTTTATGGTATTTCCGTTGGTAACGTAGATGCGTTGCACTTCATTGATGATATATTTTTCTGTTTCTTCTCTTCCTTTGAGCGCGAATAACTCCTTAAGATCAATGCTTCCTTCAAAGAGTTGATCCCCTTGTTTTACGGTGTCGCCGATTGAAACAAAGAGCATGACATTTTTAGGAGCGATGTATTCAATGACTTTTTCTTTTGGTTTTGTTTTTGATTTTCCTTTGGCGCGCGACGCATGGGTTTTGATCTTGATGATTTTTTGAGATCCATGATCCTCAATATCTTCAACCATACCATCTCCTTTTGCCAAAGCCGCTCTTCCCTTTGGAGGACGGGCCTCAAAGACCTCTTCAATACGAGGGAGTCCTGATGTAATGTCTTTTTCCGCAACCCCTCCGGCGTGGAAAGTACGCAGAGTAAGCTGTGTTCCTGGCTCACCAATGGACTGTGCAGCGATAATACCAACAGCTTCTCCTTGCTTGGCAAGAGATAGACGCCCCAGATCCAACCCGTAACAATGTGAGCACACGCCATAGAGTGATTTACAGGTAATAGGAGAGCGAACCACGACTGACGCGATAGATGAGTTTTTTATTGCGTCAGCTGAGGCGCGATCAATAATGTCTCCCTCACGAACAAGGATTTTGTTACCTTCTTTTATGTCCCCAGCAGCCGTTCGTCCAAAAAGTCTCGTTGCGAACGAAAAGCCATACGCATCACCTGAGGCACGATCAATCGTGACACCCTCAGACGTTCCACAGTCATCGTTATTGATAACAATATCCTGACACACATCAACCATACGACGAGTTAAATATCCCGCCTGCGCCGTTTTGAGTGCCGTGTCCGTTGATCCTTTGCGCGCGCCATGCGTGTTAATAAAGAATTCAAGCACTGATAATCCCTCTTTATACGATGAGACCACAGGCAATTCAATTGTTTCTCCTTTCGGATTATTCACTAGCCCTTTCATTCCCATCATTTGTGTCGCCTGTGCCCACGTTCCTTTCGCGCCAGAATCAATCATGCTAAAAATAGGACTTTTTTGAGGAAGCGCCTTTTTGACCAGTTCCGCGAGTTGTTTTTTCGCTCCCTCCCAAATCTGCAAAATATGCGCTTTGCGTTCTCCTTCGTCTAATAATCCTCCTTCGTATTGTTCAAGAATCTTTTTGACCTGTGTACGTGCCTGCGCGACAATAACATCTTTTTCTTCCGGCACCTTCATATCAAACGTACTCCAGGTAATACCAGAGAGCGCGCCATACTCAAACCCAATACGCTTAACCGCATCAAGAAATTCCCACGCTGATTCAAATCCAAAGGTGTCAATGTAACGCCCCACGAGCGCTTTTAAGCTCTTCTTGTCCATAGTCGTATTCACAAAGCCCAGCTCTTTTGGAACGATACGATTGAAAATCAAACGACCACAACTGATTACTTCTGCTTTTGAGGAACCAACACGAATCGGTTCGTTTATTCTTACCGCCCCGAGTTCCATTGCCATGAGGGCTTCTTCTGGAGACGAAAATATTTTTACGTCTTTTGAATCATTTTTTTCATCGATAATACGCGTCAAGTAGTAACACCCAAGCACAATATCTTGCGATGGAGCGGCAATTGGATCTCCATTGGCTGGTTTGATGATGTTCTTTGAAGAAATCATGCGATCATTTGCCTCTTGTTGCGCTTGCGCAGAGAGTGGCAGATGCACGGCCATTTGGTCTCCATCAAAGTCCGCGTTAAACGCGCTACACACCATCGGCGGAATGCGAATTGCTAAATCTTCAATAAGAATCGGCTTGAACGCTTGAATACCCAATCGGTGTAGCGTTGGCGCGCGGTTAAGAAGCACCAATTTGTTTTGAGTGACTTCTTCGACAATCTCCCATACCTCCGGAATACCCTGCTCGATTAAACGATTTGCATTTTTTATATTGTGCGCGAGTCCGCGTTCCAAAATTTGATTGATCACAAACGGTCTAAACAATTCCAGTGCCATCTTTTTTGGAATACCGCACTCGTTAAGGCGCATTTCGGGACCAACAACGATAACCGAACGCCCTGAGTAGTCGACGCGTTTTCCTAGTAAGTTTTGTCTAAATCGTCCCTGCTTTCCCTTGAGAATATCAGCCAAAGACTTAAGCGGACGATTCTGCGCGGACATCTGTTGACGTCCAAAGCGAGCGGCATTATCAATGAGCGCGTCAACTGCCTCTTGAAGCATGCGCTTTTCGTTAGTAACAATAATTTCTGGAGCTTTGAGTTCAACTAATTTTTGCAAACGATTATTACGATTAATAACCCGACGATATAGATCGTTAAGGTCAGAACTGGCGTAACGCCCTCCATCAAGCGGAACCATTGGTCGCAAGTCAGGCGGAATAACGGGCAATACTGTCATAATCATCCATTCGGGACGCATATTATTGCGCACAAACGCATGCAGTACGCGCAATTTTGTTAAAAGTTTTTTCTCAGAAACTACATCCTTCTTTTTGCTGAGCACATCAAGCTGTTGTTGCACGGCAGTGATTTCTTTTTTGAGATTCACTTTCTCCAAAATCCGATAGAGCGCTTCCGCTCCAGTTCCCGCCTCAAATACGGCGCCAAATTTTTTCGCAAGTTCAAAATAATCATTTTCCGATATAACCGTCCCCATTTTAACCGACGTCAAAAATTCTTTTGAGCGTGCGAATGTCGCGTCGAACGTTTCGCGTTGGGCTTTATCGGAAATATCTCCGTGACGTGATTTATATTCACTCTGAAGATTGGCTAACGATTCCTTGCGTGCTTCTTCGTGCACGTTGGTAACGATGTACGACGCATAGTAAACAACTTTTTCAAGTTTTGACACAGGGGCATCAAAAAACAAACCGATTTTTGACGATCCGGTCTTAAGAAACCAGATATGTGCCACGGGGGCAGCAAGCTTAATGTGCCCCATGCGTTCGCGGCGCACAATGGCGCGTGTAACTTCAACACCACACTTATCACATACCGTTCCTTTATATCGCAATCCTTTAAATTTACCGCAGTAACATTTGTAATCTTTTGTCGGACCGAATATGCGTTCTGAAAAAAGTCCGTCTTTTTCTGGACGTTGTGTGCGATAGTTAATTGTCTCTGGTTTGGTTATCTCACCGTATGACGACGAAAGCACTTCATCGGGCGAAGGAATTTTAAGACGAAGATAGTCAAAATCTATAAGAGCCATAAAATAGATAGATAGTAGTTACGTTTTTATGTTTAGTAGTCCTTGTCCCCAACGTCTTCTTTGCGCACCGGATCAATCTTAATACCAAGCGCGTTAATTTCGTTAGTGAGCACACTAAACGCCGAGGGAGATGTCGACACGCGAATGTCATCTCCTTTTACAATTGATTCAAACGCCGCCGCGCGTCCAAGCACGTCATCCGATTTGATCGTCAGCATTTCCTGCAGTGTATGAGCCGCGCCATATCCTTCGAGCGCCCATACTTCCATTTCTCCAAAACGCTGACCGCCAAATTGCGCTTTCCCTCCCAGCGGTTGTTGAGTTACTAGTGAGTACGGCCCAATTGAACGCATGTGAATCTTATCCTCAACCAAGTGATTGAGTTTCATAATGTACATATACCCCACCGTCACCGGCTGATCGAATTTCTTTCCGGTGTGGCCATCAAATAATTCCAGTCGTCCATTTTCAGGACACCCCGCTTTTTTAAGTTCATGCGCGATTTCTTCTTCGGTCGCGCTCGCAAACACCGGTGTCACCACACGATATCCTAATTTCTTAGCGGCAAGTCCCAAATGGACTTCGAGCACTTGTCCTAAGTTCATGCGAGACGGTACGCCTACGGGATTGAGAACCACATCAACCGGCGTTCCATCAGCAAGATACGGCATATCTTCAACAGGACGCACCTGTGAAATAACACCTTTGTTTCCATGACGTCCAGCAAGCTTGTCTCCCGCGCGTATTTTTCGCAAGTGAGCAACTTCTACTTGAATTCTTTTAATAACTCCCGGTTCCAATTTGTCTCCATGTTCTCGAGAGAATATTTTTATTCCAATAACGCGACCGATTTTCCCGTGCGGTAAATAGAGCGAAGTATCTTTCACGTCACGCGCTTTTTCACCAAAGATAGATCGCAATAATTTTTCTTCAGCGGTGAGCTCTGTTTCACCTTTTGGAGAAATTTTCCCCACCAAAATATCTCCCGCACGCACCTCGGCGCCAACACGGATAATTCCCTCTTCATCCAAATTGCGCAATTTTTCTTCCGAAACGTTTGGGATGTCGGATGTGGTTACCTCCGGACCAAGTTTTGTGTCACGAACATCACAAATATAATCTTCAATCGCCACCGACGTAAACCGATCTTGTTGTGCAACACGCTCTGAAATAACTACCGCGTCTTCAAAATTACCGCCAAAAAATGGAATAAACGCAATAAGAAGATTTTGTCCCAGCGCGAGCGTCCCGTGATCTGTCGCGGGGCCGTCGGCGATCGGCTGGCCTCTTTTGACTTTTTGACCGGGGACTACGATTGGACGCTGACTTATTCCCGTATAGCTGTTTGATCGACGAAACTTATGTAAAACGTACTCAATAGAGCCGTTTTTCCCACGCACCACAATATGAGAGGCATCAACAGACGTAACTTCTCCGTCTTCTTTTGAGAGCACTACACGCCCCGAGTCGAGAGCGATACGTTCCTCAGCTCCCGTCCCCACTAGTGGCATCTGTGGTCGAACTGCTGGCACCGCTTGACGTTGCATATTTGATCCCATCAGCGCGCGCGTGGCATCGTCATGTTCCAAAAACGAAATACAACTGGTTGCGGCCGATACCACTTGCAACGATGAAACATCCATATACTCAACTTCATCGCGTGGACACACGCCCGGCTCTCCATTTATGCGAGCTTCAATAATATCCTCAACAAGATGTTTTGACGCATCCAATCGTACACTCCCCTGCGCGATGTTGTGTTTGCGTTCCTCAAGCGCATCCATCCACACTATCTCACCAGTTACTTTTCCATTTTTTACGCGCACATACGGCGTTTCTAAAAAGCCCATATCGTTGACGCGCGCGAAGTTAGAAAGGTGGTTAATAAGACCGATGTTTTGACCTTCTGGAGTTTGAATAGGACAAATGCGTCCGTAGTGTGAGGCATGAACATCGCGCACTTCAAAGCCAGCTCGTTCGCGAGAAAGTCCCCCAGGACCAAGAGCCGAAAGCAATCGCTTGTGCTCCAACTCAGCCAATGGGTTTACCTGATCCATAAATTGCGACAATTGTGATGACATCACGAATTCTCTCACCACCATCGCCAACGGACGCGGATTGATTAACTGCATTGGGGTAATGAGCGCCGCTTCGGAAGTAGACATGCGGTCTTGGATGATTCTGCGCATACGCGCAAATCCTACGCGCATTCTCCCCTGCAATAATTCGCCAACCGAACGCACGCGCCGATTAGAAAGATCGTCAAAATCATCCGGTTGAGCGTTTTCATCGTTATTCAAACGAATAAGCTCCTTTACAATAAGCACCAAATCCTCCAACCGAATAAGTTGCGTATCAATTTTTTGATCCACGCCCAATCGCTGATTCAACTTAAAACGCCCCACCTGCGACATAGAAAAACGATCTAGGCGTTTGAACATGCCATCAATCAAACTCTTTGCGTTTTCGGCACTTACTAAATCTCCCGGGCGCAACCGTTTGTAGATTTCTATATATGACCCATCAATATCATGTGCCACGTCACGCTTAAGTGTCGCGGCAATGAATTTTGTTTCGCCGACATCATCGCTAGAAAACGTGGAGGTGATGGTATCGTTTGTTTCCAAGCCAAACACGCGCAGTAAATCGGATACTGGAACTTTGCGATGTTTGTCTATTTTAACGCCAATACTCCCATCGAGTTCAACTTCAAATTCCATCCAACTCCCACGATCGGGAATAATTTTTGCGCCAAAGTATCTGCGACCACGAACCGATTTTGCGGTAAAGTATACCCCCGCCGATCTGATAAATTGAGATACCACCACACGCTCAACTCCATTTATAATAAACGTTCCTCGATCAGTCATCATGGGGTAGTCACCCAAGTAAACCTCCTGCTCCGTTTCTTTTTTTGTCTTTAAATTAACTAATCGCACATGCGCGCGAAGCGCTGCTTCGTATGTTGAACTTCGCTGCCATGATTCTTCCTCGGTAAATTTTGGTTCATCAAACGAGTAGTCCTCAAAATAAAGCTCGTACTCCTTTGAGGTGTAGTCGCGAATGGGAGAAATTTCTTTAAATAATTCTTTGATACCTTTTTTCAAAAACCACTGCCACGAATTCAATTGGATTTCTCCAAAGTATGGCTTTTCAATAAAATCGCCCGGGTGTTTTGAAAACGACTTAATTGGTAGCGTATGCATATACTTTTTTATACACGTTGCAAAAAAAGACCTCCTCTTTCTCCTTGGTGAGGGTATTTAATTTTCGACGTATTACTTAGTATTGGTGGTAAACACTATTATGATATCGCTTACCGTCGGCAGAACGCACCAGTAGAGCCATAGGGCGCAACCAATACGTCTTTGCATGCACCGCGGCCAACAAGACCGAGTGCGACAAGGTGAGCGCGCTTTTTAAAATAGGAAGTGACTGAGTGGGTTTAGTATAAACCAAGAGGACTAAAAATGTCAAGTCCCTTATTTATCCGCGTAGGGAAACGATACACACCCCTATTCGTGCCTCTTTGATTTTGTTGATAGTAATCGCTCTATATACGAGATCACCGGTGTTGTATTTTTTGCCTCAAGAAAACCAGAAACAACACGCGCTCCTCCTGCTTCATATATTTTCTGGTTTATTTCACGTTTTGTGCTAAATGGGATAATGCCACACAAGGGCTTTAATCGTCCGCTTCCAACCAACCGTTTCACAACCTCATCTCCCATTCTCAGCTCTTCTTCGTCTGCATCAAGTTCCCCATCAACAATAATAAGATCAGGAAGCGTTGCTCCTTCTTTTTTGATTTCTTCCAGCGCGCTCTCCCCCGTTTTGAAAGGGACAACTTTAACGCGGCCGTTAAATTGCATTTGTATATATTGCGCCGTTGTTTCAACCTCCCAATCATCAACAACCCATACCACTAACTCTTTCGGCGCCTCCTTTTGTTCGTCCATTAACCGTTCTGGACTTTCCATAGTATTACTTATACACCTTTTTATCTCCCGTGTCACTTACTACAACCCAAGATACAACGCTCGATTTTTATTGTGTTCTTCAAGTGTTTTTGAAAAGATTGTCTTGCTGGTTTGAGGATCAGACAAATAATAAAGGAAAGGGCTTGCTTTAGGAGAGCGCGCGGCATCTATCGCGCTCTGAGAGGGATTACAGATAGGGGCTGGCGGGAGTCCTTTGTATATATACGTGTTATAAGGTGAATCGGTCGAAAAATCACTCCGTCTAAAAGAACCACAATTGGTAAAACGCTCACCACATGCCCAGTAGCGGACGGTCGCGTCTATCTGAAGAGGCATCCCCATCGCGAGACGCTTTTCTATAATCCCCGCTACTATCACTCGGTCGTCATCCTGAGGAACTTCTTTTTCTATGAGCGATGCTTTAATAAGTGTTTGATACGAAAGTGAATTATTTTCTTTTTTAAAATTGGCAAGAATTGTTTCTATTACCTCCTCAACATCGCTTGATCCCTTGAAACGATAGGTGTCAGGCATTAAAAATCCTTCTAGTGTTTTTGCGTTCTTGAGCGATCGAATCGTGTCTTTAAACGTGCTCGGAGCCGTTTTGAGCAACGTTCCTGTCGCGATAACGCCGTTTTGCGCAAGCATCTCGTCTATCTCTCTAAGCGTCATTCCTGGAATAATAGTCACCGTTACATCTTTGGGTCCGCCGATAAGCAACTTAATAATTTCTCGAAGTGAACTTGAGGGAGCAACAGCATATACGCCTGGTTGATATTTTGAATACGATCCAGACACATACGAGTACAACAAAAAAAGTAATCGTGAATGAATTAACTCTTTTTCGAGTAGCGCGTCAGCGATGTGCGAGACGCCCTGATTTTGTTCTATGACTACCTTTACCACTGCCTGCTGATCGCCTGTTGAAAAAAGGATTTGATTAATCCCCCACAATAATCCGACCGCGCCAATAATAATACAAATATAGGTGATAAGAAATTTATACATAGCAATGTTGCTCAATACTAATCCACCACAACAAACAGATATACAAATTATTGCTGAATATCAATGTTGTAAGTTGTTGGTTGTAGGTTGTTTATTATTTTCTTGCCCAAAATGATTGTATCATACCGATGAGTATCATATTAGCAAGAATACTAGACCCCCCATAGCTTACAAAAGGGAGCGTTACCCCAATAACGGGAAGCAATCCAGTCGCGGAACCCACGTTAAAGAAAAATTGACCAAAGAACAGAGCCGCGGTTCCCAAACATACAAACGCGTACATATTATTATCACTGCGAGCACCCATCTTAAGAATGCGCACCATCATCCATACATACGCGATGATTAACACCAGTATGGCAAAAAATCCACCCTCTTCGGCTATCGCGGAGAAAATAAAATCATTGTGTCCTTCGGGAAGAAAACCAAGCTGGGTCTGCGTGCCTTGGCCAAACCCTTTTCCAAACCATCCCCCAGAACCAATCGCTATTTTTGACTGGATAATATTATAGTTGACCCCCAGCGGATCACGCTCTGGGTTAAAGGCCCCAATAATTCTTTCCTTCTGATACCCTTTTAATACAAATCCCCATAGCAACCCCCCAATAAGAATCGCCGCCAACGCACCGATAGCGACTCGCTTAAGTGGCAACCCAGACATCAACACCAGGCATCCCCATATAATAAGCAACATCAGAGCAGACCCCATATCCGGCTGAACAGCAATAAAACCAACCAAGGGAACACACCACAGCAGCGACATTGCGATGGTTCTCCACCTCCCGATGCTTACATGACATTTAGCGAGGTAACGAGCAAGAACTAAAATCAACGCAACTTTCGCAAGTTCCGCCGGTTGAAATTGAAACGGACCGATAAAAAGCCACGCCCGATTTCCTTTTACCGCTGGAGCAAAAAAATAAGTCAAAGCCAATAATCCGACGGTCACATAATAAAAACTAAGCACAAACCCACGGTGTGAAAAGAAGGATCGTAAATCAACCAATGTAAGAATAAGCGCGACTACAAGACCAACCCCACACCACGCGCACTGTTTCCAAAATAAATCCTGATGGGATGAAAGAAGACTCACTAGCCCGGCACCGCACAAAAGCGCTACGGCCATCATTAACTGCCAATCGATTCTTTTAAGCACATTCATTCCGTAACCGTATCAAAAAAAATAAATATCCTCAATATTAAGCACTAGACGACATAAGTGTGCACAAACTGTTTTTATAAAAAGACTCCCGATCTGCCAAAGCAGACCGAGAACTAGAGAGCCCAAGGGATAATTGACTAATTAATTACTTCGTTTTACTATCCCAACCAGCAGGGAGGGTTCTATGGGATACGATAGAGGGTATCAAAGAGACGTGACACGATTGCGTCGTTCTCGTATTCAGAGCGATTTCCATAATCGTAAGAGCAGCCAATCTACCAAAAGGGGCCGTCTCCAAGAGATATTCGAGAGGATGAACGGCACAAGAAGAGGTCAATTTTCCCCGTCACCGGAAGAGATTAGAGAGTTTAACCGAACCGCCGAGAGATTTCTCAACATGCTTAAAAGGAGCGCCCAAACAGCTCGTTCGTTTGTTACCTTAGTCCTAAGACCCAGACGGAAAACCAAATAAATGAGAATCAATATCGCACACCTTCCCCGCTCGTGGCTCCTTCTTCGAGCGGTTTATTTTATATTAAGAATACCATTTGCTTTAAGCGGATATCTCTTTTTTTGTTGTTGAGCGAAAAACCCGGCAAGCGCGATCATAACCGCGTTGTCCATGCAATACACCAACGGTGGAGCTATGACACGTGTTTCTAACTTTTGTTTTTTAATTTCAGCCCGTATCATTTCGGGGAGTTTCTTGCTCGCTGCTACTCCGCCGCCAATAGTAATAGCACGAGCACCACACGCACGAGCGGCCCTGACTGCTTTTTTGGCAAGTACTCTAAACGCGGCATATTGAAACGACGCTGCTATGTCGGCCACTCGACTTGAAGTCCTTTCTGCGCTTTTTTTATCCCCAGACGAACGCGGTACGAGCGTATCTGAATTACCCGTATGTTTGTGAATGGAATCCGGAGACCACCAGTGTTTATTTTTTTCACTTTGCACCCCTTTCATATAATAAAGCACTGCCGTCTTGAGGCCGCTGTAACTAAAATTATAATTGTGCGCATCAATCATTGGAGAGGGAAATGGGATGCTACGCGGATCGCCATTTCTGGCACATTTTTCAAGCGCTGGTCCCCCGGGATATGGAAGTTCAAGTAGGCGCGCTACTTTATCGAACGATTCTCCCACCGCGTCATCGAGCGTTTCTCCCAGTTTTTTTCTCTTTGATAAATTACTAAGCTCAAGCACAATCGTATGCCCTCCGCTTACAATAAGCCCGATGGCGGGAAATATATTAGTGGGTAGTGGTAAGTGGGTAGTGGTAAGTGATGAGGACAACAGGAAGCTATACAAGTGGCCTTCGATATGATTGGCGCCAATGAGAGGTTTTTTCCATTTACGCGCGAGCTCTTTTGCAAACTCAATTCCCGTCCACAATGCCGGCTCCAACCCTGGACCAACCGTTACCGCGATACAATCAATAGTGGAGATAAGTGATAAGCGATTTTCAGGAATTATTTTTTTTAACAAAATCGGCAAATTTTTTATATGCTCCCTTTTTGCAAGAGCGGGAACTACACCCCCGTATTGAGCGTGTAGTTTTATCTGAGAAGCAACTTCATGCTTAATTACCTTGATGCGCGGGATATCGTTTTTCTTTTTTTGTTGTATGTCGACAATCGCGATTGCCGACTCATCACAACTTGTTTCAATAGCCAAAATACGCATAAGCCATCGTTAATCGTTAATCTTTCATCGTTTACCGCCGTCTCGGCGATGCTTCGGTGTAACCCAAAAATCCAAACGGAATTTCCCCGATAACGCCAGACGCGTCTGCGCGTCCAGAGCCGCGAATGATCCAAATACAATGAGCGTGATGGGCATCAGCACCCACGAAATAAAATACCACACATAATGTTTTTTTCTAAACCATTCGGGCTTTGGAGGTAATATGGTCATCGAAAGCGCCGCCGAGCTAATAATTCCCAGAGACGCTAAGTTCATAATAATCCTGGTAATTTGCGGAAGATTATACGCGAGCATAGTTACTCGAAACAACTGCCCCCCGAGCAAGATGGGTAACCACCCCAGCGCGAAAATAATCAGAGAATTTGTCGCCCATGAATGGCATCCCTCTATCAAATGGAACGCCCAAAAAAATTTTGTTTTAAACGGAATCGTTTTGTTATTCTTAAACCCTGTCATCATGTACGCGATATTCTCACTTCCCCATGCCCACCGACGTTGCTGTTTGTATAAATTTACCATCGTTCCCCAAAACGTGGGCGCGACGTTAGCATCCATAGATACCGGATAAAAAAGCGGGACAACTCTATACGCTCCATTATAATGAATAAGGCATTGCCAAAATACACGCGAATCCTCCGATACAATATCTCTTTGCCAATATCCAATATCTAACAGCGCCTGAAAAGGCATTGAGTGAGATGAGAAGGTGGTTAGTTTTTCGGGACGTGACTGTTGCATTAAATGCCAAAACGTTCCCGAAAATCCAACGATGCGCGCGAGCGCGGGCGAATCGTACACGTTGTTAAGAAACAACGGAATGGGTTGATAGCTTGCGTGTTGATTATCCTCCGTGGTTAAGAATGTATGGGTAAGAATACCGAAGTAGTCCTTATACACCTGCGTGTCAACGTCAAATACCGATACCAACAGTGTTGCGTACTCAATGCCCCGCGCGTCTATGACGTCACGTTTAACAATCTCTGCGGCATATGACTCGTTTGATCCTTTACCAGGGCGTTCCCCGGGAATATGGGCTGGGTGAGTGGTTACTAAAAACGCACCAAACATGTCTCCAAATTCTTTTTTTATTTTTTCTCCAATGTCTTGAGCGTGCGCTCCCGCTCGCTCTTCAAGCGCGAGTACGACAAATAACTTATCAAGTGGATAGTTCGCTCGAGAAAGACGTTCAAATGTTTCACGAACCACTTCGTATTGCTCATTGTACATCGGCAAGATCACCACATGATGTACGCGTTCCCATAGAGCTTTTGTGCGTATGTCGGTTTCCAAAAAAACTCTCCAATCTTTATCTGTGTTGCGCTTCATGATGGTGAAGCTGTTTCTCAGGTGTAAAGAAAGATATATAGTTTTAAGAAGCCAATAGATATCAAAGAGGATAATAAACACGGCAACATAAGCCGGAATAAACGCGGATAACACAACCATGGCGATGATAGTGGTCCACGCGAGCACCGCAGGTATTATTTCCATCGCGCGATAGAATGTCGGATTTTTCTGCTCCATAGAAATAGGGCTTTTGGCCCGTATATTAAAATAGTGCCTCTTTTTGAGAGTGGAGTCAATAATTATCTATATATCTGTAAATACTATCCTATTTATAAAAACCTAATAAAACCTAGCTCATATTAGGATTCGTTTTTAACTTATCCACAAAATTTGTTGTTTTTTATAGAATTTATGCTAATCTATATTTGAGCGTTAGCCCTTTATAGATTGTTCCACATGTTCCCATCCATCGGTTGGCTATAGTGTGGACACTACAAATCTATAAGGCAGCTCCCCCGCAAGGGGTCTTTATAGGTACTGCTCGTCAAGCAGTACTTTTTCTTTAAAAATGTTAAACCAATCATCGTTTTTTGGTTTTTCGTACTTTTCAAAAATGCCCCAGCAAAACAAATCGACAATTTGCAATCCAAAATTTTCATGAGACAAGCGGTGATATATATCCAACGGCGTGTTTGGGGAGATTCTTCCTTCTAGTTGGCGCCTAATATAAGAATTAAACTCTGAGATTTCTGGTTTTGCCATAGACTTATCTATGATTAGCTCTACTCTATCAGAGTCATATTTTTCAAAAGGTATGCGGTCTAAAACCTGTCTTGAAATATAGTTATAAACTCTTGATTTATTTTCTGCCAGAGTTGCATACACTCGTTTTTTGTTCAAAGTGATAGAATAGAGGCCAAATTTTGTGTTCTTAACTTTTTCAAAAAAATATTTTTTGATTATTATTGTGGTTCCAGTTCCTTTAAGCTCAGAAATGATTCTTTTCCTATGTTTTTTGTTATTGAGTTTTTGATTTAATGTTTTTTTCGCAGCATTAAATAACTTTCTGTTAGCATCTCGAGAGCTAACAGCTAGAATAGTTACGGTGAAGAATTTTGTTGGTTTTTTATTAACAAAATCAAAACCTAAATCACCGCTTTCATCCAAGTATAAATACCACATGAGAATATGTTCAGTGTACAATAATATTCCTCCATTATCCACATCAAAAACAAAAAACACCTTAATTATCAAGATGTTTTTTATGAGGGGTTCCGACTCCGGCAACTATTTTTAGAACTGTGATTTATAAGCATCTTTTGAGTGACCACAGATCTCAGAAATTTACTCTTATAATCTTGAGGATCCCCGACTCCGGCCTTAGATGCTCAATATTGCCTTGAACATGATTAATATTATAAACCTGGTTGCTTTTCTATGTCAAATATTCTTCCATATCTTCCCTGCCTACAGCAGGCAGGCGCCACGGGGGCTTATAGTTCGATTTCGCTTAGTATCACCAAAATAAATAACACCTTCGGTGCTATTTATTTTGGTGACCTCATCGGGAATCGAACCCGAATTTATGCCGTGAAAGGGCACTGTCCTAACCGTTAGACGATGAGGCCGATTTTTCTATTTTTTCGAATAACTCTTTTCTTAACGTGTAATTATTTTTCAGTAGTAATTCTCTCCTGCGAGCATCTGTTTTGTTATTGTATTCTTCTATCCAAGCTATAGCCCATGGTCTATATGCTTTTGTGGAACGAACCGATCCGCTGTTATGTTTTTGCAATCTTTTCTTTCCGTTATTAGTTATGCCGATATAATGTCGGCTATGTCCAAGTGATTTTAACACATATACATAGAACATATTGACGCGTATGCCGTGTCCCCCTATGGGCGATCCACCGATGGTGGAAAAGGGCACTGTCCTAACCGTTAGACGATGAGGTCGATTTTTCTATTTTTTCGAATAACTCTTTTCTTAACGTGTAATTATTTTTCAGTAGTAATTCTCTCCTGCGAGCATCTGTTTTGTTATTGTATTCTTCTATCCAAGCTATAGCCCATGGTCTATATGCTTTTGTGGAACGAACCGATCCGCTGTTATGTTTTTGCAATCTTTTCTTTCCGTTATTAGTTATGCCGATATAATGTCGGCTATGTCCAAGTGATTTTAACACATATACATAGAACATATTGACGCGTATGCCGTGTCCCCCTATGGGCGATCCACCGATGGTGGAAAAGGGCACTGTCCTAACCGTTAGACGATGAGGCCGATTTGGCTAAGAGCTTATGGCTTATAGCTGATAGAAAAAATCTAAAACACCAAGTGAAAAACCAATAATAACCATTCCAAACTGTAGCGGAGAAAGGGCGGATAATCAAGAGTAAAAACAAAAGGCGCTCGTGGGAACGGGCGCCAAGGATGATACTGGCGATCTACTCGGCCTTTGCAACAGACGGAATGTGCGCATGGCCAGCTTCAATAATCACCCCAAGTACCTGCCTACTAGACACATCGGGGATCGAAGAATCCCGAGGAATCTCCTGAATACCAACAATATCCCACTCGCTCGGATGAAAATCTTCTGGGGGGATGCCTAGGGTTTCTTTTATCCATGCATGTACACGAGGGGTAAAAAATGAGTAGACAAAACGTCTGGACGTGGGAACGAGCTCGCCCTCAGGCACATCCATTACAACATGCCGGTTGAATCCGTAGTGCTTACTCTCTTTAATTGAGCACTGCACACAGGCAATAAACACTCTGACATCTTCTCGCATGTGCGCTCACTCCAAAACAACAACTTCGCATTCTTCATCCTGAAGGGCGACAACAAGCTCGCTTATCGTCACAAACCCATCTGGATTTTTGATTTTCATCTCACTGATCATCGGAACTCCGCGACGAAACTCGGGAACGTATGTATCTTGGAACCATTTCTTAATCCGCCCTTGCATTTCCTCAAGAGTATGAAGACCGCACAGGATAAACGTTTTGGCAAAAGGCGCTTCCAAAACCCCGCTGAATGTAGCAAACGCAACAGTAAAAACCGAACCGCTCATTTATAGAGCCCTCCTTCTCTGGTAAGGTGCCGGTACTAACATAATACACAAAGAATACCCCGTCAAGGTTTTTATACGCTCTGTTTACCTATCACTCCAGCTTGTGGCTGACCCACCTCTGGCGGAAAACATTATGTCACTACATTATGCTATGCTTCGCCGCGCCCAAGTAATTTTCTATAAACCCATACCGATGCCATCATAGATACCGGAATAGTAACTAACAGTCCCACACCAAGCACAATAGCCCCAAGCACGTTAAGGAGTCCAACAAGAACAAAGAAAAAGAATATATTCCACCGCGATCCTTTGGTTATTCTTCCGCTCAACTTCAGAGCTTCCCATGGACCAATGTTTTTTTCTATAACAATGTATTTGTATTGAGAATATTTAATCGCCCATATAATACCAGGCACAATGAGCAAGATGGTTCCCCCAAGAATAATAAGCATATAGAGCACTGTCGCTAAGAAATATCTCCACACCACCGCGGGATCGGCATATAGCATTTTCAACGTCGCTGGTTTTTGATCAAACACATTAAGCGCAATCATAGTTACTCCTACGGCGAGAAAGAAATTGATCACATAACTAAGAAGCATAAATAGCGCTCCCAATCCCCCATTGCGCGCCGTATAGTAATTTCCAAGCATCGATAAAATACCCGAAATGACTACCACGATGACGAGCACCTGCACAAAAAACCAAAAATACTTTTTGGTCGTGCTTCATCCGTATGAGAACGCTTCTTTTTTGAGAAAATAATAATTGTTTGCCATATAGGTATCGTTTTTATAATAGTTGTATTATACAAAAAATAATTAACCAAAACAACGAGAGTATATAATTTTGTGCCCGGGGCCAGAGTCGAACTGGCACGAGATGTTACTCTCAAGGGATTTTAAGTCCCTCATGTCTACCATTCCATCACCCGGGCTTTCTGGTTTTATACCATACAAACTAGGCCGCTTCAATGTTGTGATAGCCGCACGATAGCATCCACATCGTCATGCTCGGCAGTTTTATTTACCCGCCTTACCCCACAACGAATACATCTGTGAACAATGTCGTATTCTCTTGCGCGAATACGAATTTCAATTGGCTCCATAAGTCCCCTACATGTATGAGCGCGATCACCAGGAAATACATCAACGTGTTTGCTCCATAAACAACGCGGACAATGGTTTGTATACCCATCACCAGAAACTAATGCGTCACATTGCTCGCACACAAAATCTTCCACTTTTTTCTGAAAACGTTTAGACATCTGAGGCGCGGGGCGGAATTGAACCGCCGTGTAGTTCTTTTGCAGAGAACTGCCTTACCACTTGGCTACCGCGCCATACTTTTCTGTTACCCGCACAGTCCGCTGGATAATGTATTACATTATCCTACTTTACCACCGGGTCGTGTTTGTATTATACCACTTGCCGTACCCTCCGAATCCGCCTCTGGTGGAGAAGGGGGGCTATCAGGCCGTACGTGTAAATCGTATGGCGTATCTTTATTTTATCATCTAAATAAGAGTGTTGGAACTTTTTTGATACGCATTTTTTTAAGTAGCATAAACGAAAGGGCGGGAATTATTTTTTTGAGTCCCTTGATAACATCTTTTTTTCGCTCATCGGGAAACACAGATATTAAAACTGTTGCTGTTTCCGCTTCTTCGTTTATTTCAACACCGGTGATAGTGATAAGCGCATCCGGCGTTTCCAAATTTTTTACTATCTCAGCCGAGAGTAAATCAGCGATGAGACTTTCTAAACGCTCTTTGCGATGATGCATGATGATAATTAACTTACAACCAACAACCTACAACCAACAATGGAATAGAATAATAATCCTTAACCAAAGCCGGGGAGATAATTTTAATCGATAACCGCACGGCATTGATCTATAGCTCGTTCCACGTTTACCGTTCTATGTGTAACTCATTCATCCTTAATCGTTTATTTTTGTCTTCTTTACTTTTCCACCACCAGAATATCTCCGACGGCAATATCAATCGGTGATTCAATCATAAGACCACATTCGCAGTTTTCAACTTTTGTGGCCGGCTTTTTTCCCATTTGAAGATTAGTAATACGGCCCATGCCTAATGATTCATCACCTCGAACAATGTGAAATTTTTGGTTGAGCGTTAATATTCCTTCGGTAACACGTCCTCCTATAAGTTGTTTTTTATCCTTCTTAGAAAAAAGCGCGAGTACTTCTAATTTGCCCAGGATCTCTTTTCGATCGCGATTTTTTGCTATATCTTCGAGCGCCTCAACGATACGATAGATTATGTTTGAAGTAATTATTTTTATTTCATGGGCTCGGGCTAAATTTTCGGCTGACTTTGCCAACTTTACATTAAAACCGGCGATAATCGCGTTCATTGCTTTTGCGTCTTTAATATCACTGTCACTAATATCACCCACCCCCTGGCCCAAGACACGAAACGTAGCGCCATCGGTTGTCATGCTAGCAATAACTTGTGCGAGTGCCTCCAGCGATCCTGAGACATCCGCTTTTACGAATACCGAAATAACATCTTCTGCGGCCGCTTCATTGTTTTGTTGCATTGGTAACGTATGCGCGTCCTCTTTTTTTACCAGAGCGTTTCTGTATGCTTCGATCTCCAACTCTCCGGCGGTATATTCTTCTCCAATAGCCGGCAATTGCTCAAACCCCACCACGAGCGCGGGCGCGCATGGTGTAAGTTCGTCAACTCGTTTACCAGTAAAATCCTCTAAGATTTTTATTTTCCCACACGCCGACGATGTCGCGATAGTACTACCAACACGAAGCGTCCCCTCTTTGACAATGACAACCGCGATAATGCCTCGACGGCTATCTACTTTTGATTCCAATACAAATCCTTTCGCGGGCGCGGCTGGATTACATGTTGATCCAGACATTTCTTCCAACAACAACACCAGGTCAAGAAGTTCATCCACACCCTCACCTGTTTTTGACGAAATCCCGTGCCACGGCACCTCTCCTCCAAATCCCTCCAAATACACTCCGTGCGCGAGCAAATCTTGTTTTGTTTTTTCTATGTCAGCATTATTTTTATCTATTTTGGTAATCGCCACCACAAAAGGAGTCCCTGAATTTTGCAAAATTGAAATTGCCTCTTCTGTTTGTGGTTGTACTCCGTCATCTGCGGCGACAACAAGGATAGCAACATCGGCAACCTGTGCTCCGCGCTGACGCATGTGAGTAAATGCTTGATGCCCTGGCGTATCAATAAAAGTGATTCTTTTTCCGTTGCGTTCAACTTCGTATGCGCCAATTGACTGAGTAATGCCGCCAGCTTCTCGCTCGGCAACACGGCTCTTACGCAAAAAATCAAGCAATGTGGTCTTGCCGTGATCTACGTGCCCCATAACCACCACAATCGGCGGACGAGGTCGTGGGCCGCTCTGTGCGCTTGTATCTTGAGTAAGCATCGTGCCCACTACTGTACCAGAAAAAAAAGAAAGGAGCAAGACCGCGTTAAGTTAACCACCAACTAATGACTTATACCAACTGCGGTATCACCCCTCTTTGTTTTTATTGTTTGTCGTCAGTTATTGATCATCAACTAACAAAAGACCCCTTGTGGGGTCTTGGTGTAACGAACCGTTTGTGTTCTATTTAGGACTCGGCGCTTCGTCTCCCAAAAGATTTTCTTCTTCCAATCTACGAAGAAAGAGTGCCGCCACAGAGACCGACATAGTAGCGGCACCAGGATCTCTCGCGTCGTCTCTGTCGTGTTGTATAAAAAGAAACCCATTCTCACGCAAGATGTTCTCAACCATACTAAATCCGTCTTCCCCCAACTCTTGTGGAGGAAGCGTCGCGCTCGCCCACTCTCCTTTGGTGAGAATACTCAACAAGATCTTGAGTACTTTCTCAAAACGAAGAAGTTTTCGATAACTTCCGTGATCCATGGGATTTGAAAATTGGAGCATGAATCCCCTGAGAAATACCTGAAAACTTAGATCATACACGGATCTCACCACTCTCGCTACTTCTCCGCCAGTCATTTCTAACCCCTTTCTCGTGTGCGTATTCTTATCATACACCGCTTTTATATTTTGTCAACTTCACGTGGAACATTTTCCGCATACGCGACACACCAACCCCACAAAAAACATTCCAACATTCTTAAGAATGTTGGAATGTTTTTATGCCTTATTTTTGTTGCTGGTTTTTATTTTTTCGGGCCAACGGTAATACTCACTGTTTTGTCATCGGTGTTATGCATCACCACAATCATAAGCTCTCCTTTGGTCATCTGAAAAAATGTAGACCCGATATCCATGGTCGCTCCCGTTGTCCATCCGGCGGCTTTGAGCGATTTTTGATAGTCAACGACATCATTTTCGGAAACATTTGAGACCACTATCTGCCATCCAGTCCCCGCTTCCATACCAAACGCCGATCCAGCCATCACAATCGTTCCTCCCGAAAACTTAGGTACGCTACTGGGTATATCTGAAGGCCATTTTGCTTTATCGCCCGCGCTAAATGTTCCCTTGTCTGTTTTAACACTCACCGAACCATCGCTCGCGTCAACATCAACATCACCGCCAAATTGTTCTTCAAGAATTTTTTCGGCAAACTTTTCTCCCATTTTCTCCCCCATCTTGTTACTCACGCTAAACTTTCCGCCAAACAACGTCCCCACAATCGCGAGTACCACAATAACACCCACCGCGATAAGAATAATGTTTTTATTCTTAGTATTTTTTTGGCTGGTTTCTTGAGACGTTGTTGTTTTTTCTTCTTCTGGGTTCATAGTATATTTTTTATTTTATTACTGTTTATAAATAGTAAATGCTTTACTTAATTTGAGCAATGGTTACCACATAGTTCTTGCCATACTTTTTGGCACATGTGGGACATGTTGTGTAGTAAAAGTAAAATTTTTTCGTTTCGTACCCTTTTTCTTTTACATACTCATTCATCTGCGCGTACCACTGCGGCGCGTTTTTGTACGGTCCTTCAAATACCTTTGTCAAAAATGTTCCCGAGAGCGACACATTTTCTGCACCAGGCACTTCTTTGGTAACCGCCATCAACTGTATTGATGTCCACGGAGACACCTCATCCGAGAGCAATATCCAATCGTTCATCTCGGTTTGTGCGTTCGCGTCAGTCACCTTTTTCCACATTCTCGTTATAACCGCGCCCATGTTAAGGGGAAAATGAAAAAACGCGGCGACCTTGTCTTTAATAAACAGCTTGTTTTGCCAAACTATTTCTTTGTCTGTCCACGGCGTGGGATCAAACGGTGGACAACACATTGTTTTATCTTGTTGTTCCATATACGTATATAGTAGCACGTTGCGACCAAAAAATAACCCACATTGATTTTGAGCTATTTTGCGGGTAGGATGGTGTGGTAGTGAAAAGTCCTTCGACTTCGCTCAGGATAAATGGAAGGTGAAAAGTGGAAAGAGAAAATTCAAAAGTCGTTGGTTGTTAGTTGTTAGTCACCCTGGAGAGGTGGCTGAGCGGTCGATAGCAGCATCCTGCTAAGATGTTGACCGGGAAACCGGTCCGAGGGTTCGAATCCCTCCCTCTCCGCGCATATAAAATTTCTCGTTATTAAGCGAGATGATTTTATGCACGAAGAGGGAAAGAGCCAACTGCTTGGCTCTTGTGGGGATTTCGAACAACGGAGCATGTGTAATCAGCAGATTATACAGCGAGTTGGTGCCTAGACCTAGTATACGCGACGGCGTATACTAGAGTCGAAGGAGAATCCCTCCCTCTCCGCCAGATGTCCAAGTTTGAACCCAAGCAAAATAAGGATTATTTAGCCAATTATATGCAAAAAGAAGCAAAATCAAGAATAAAAATAAACAACTTGCTTCAAGTATCCGGCTGGAGGTTTTTTGACGATGAAAACGGCGTGGCGAATATTGTTTTGGAAAACAATGTGAAGCTCACAAAATCCGCCGTTGATGAATTTGGAAACGATTTTGATAAAACGAAGGACGGTTTTATCGACTTTCTTTTGCTCGATGAAAAGGGTTTTCCGTATGTCGTGCTAGAAGCAAAATCAGAAGATAAAGACCCACTCAACGGCAAAGAGCAAGCTCGCCGGTATGCACAGTCTCAAAATGTTCGATTCATTATTCTCTCGAACGGCAACATTCATTATTTTTGGGATTTGGAACGAGGCAATCCGTCAATTATTACCGTTTTCCCTACGCCGGAATCACTCAAGCATATTGAATCCTTCAAGCCGGACTCAAAAAGGCTGAACGAAGAAAAACTCGCGCCCGATTTTATCGCACTCACCCAAAACCCTGTCTATCAAAAAGACCCTCGCTGGACAGATGAAAAGCAGAAATCAGAACTGATCAAGGAATACGACTTGAAATTTTTGCGCCCGTATCAGCTAAAAGCTATCGAGGCACTCCAAGCGTGGGCGCAAAACGGAAAAGATCGCTATCTCTTTGAGATGGCGACGGGAACTGGAAAGACCCTTACCTGCGCCGCCGTTATCAAGCTCTTTCTCAAGACCGGAAATGCAAAACGGATTCTCTTTCTCGTAGACCGCATCGAGCTTGAAGATCAGGCGGCGAAAAATTTCAAAAAGTGGCTTTCCAAGGATTACACGACCGTTATCTATAAAGAAAATCGAGACGATTGGCGCAAGGCGGAGATTGTCGTTTCTACGATACAAAGTCTTTCATCCGGCAACAAATACCAAAAACTTTTCACTCCAACGGATTTTGACCTCATCATTTCTGACGAAGCCCATCGCTCAATCGGTGGAAATAGCCGTGCGGTCTTTGAATACTTTGTCGGCTACAAGCTCGGACTCACCGCTACTCCTAGAAATTATCTTAAAGGCATAGACCCTGCAAAATTGAATGAGAAAGACCCGCGATCATGGGAGCGGCGCCAACTCCTTGATACTTACACAACTTTCGGCTGTGAAAACGGCGAGCCGACTTTCCGCTACAGTTTACTCGATGGCGTAAAAGACGGCTTCTTGGTCAATCCGGTCGTTGCTGACGCGCGCACGGAAATCACTACGCAACTTCTCTCTGACGAGGGATATTCGCTCATTATTGACACCGAGGAAGGCAAAGAGGAACAGACTTTTTACCAAACGGATTTTGAGAGGAAATTTTTCTCCGACAAGACAAACACGATTTTCTGCGAAACATTTCTCAAAAACGCGCTCCCCGATCCAGTAAGCGGAGAGATTGGCAAAGGCATTATCTATTGCGTAAGCCAAAAACACGCGACAAAAATCACGCAAATGCTCAACCAGCTTGCGGACAAAATGTGGCCGGGCAAATACAATTCGGATTTTGCCGTGCAAGTTACTTCAAATATTCCCGACGCACAGCAATTCACTATCAATTTTGCAAACAACAACCTGAACGGCTACACGAAGTGGCTTGATGGATATAAATCAAGCAAGACGCGCGTTTGCGTTACTGTCGGCATGATGACGACCGGCTATGACTGCCAAGATATTTTGAACCTTGGGCTTATGCGCCCGATTTTCTCGCCGACTGACTTCATACAGATCAAAGGGCGTGGTACTCGCAAATTCAATTTCTCATTTGAACATCGTGAGGACGGAGAGGCGGAGGAAACAAAGACAGAAAAAGATAAATTCAAACTGTTCGACTTTTTCGCCAACTGCGAGTATTTCGAGGAAAAGTTTAATTACGACGAAGTTCTAAAAGTGCCGAAAGTAGGCACTGGTGGAACAGGCGGAGAGCCGATTGATATTGATGAAGTAGTTATCGGAACCCCTGACCCGCTAAAGACTTTCAACGAAAAAGCGATTGGTGTTGAGGGAATGAAAGTAGATCGCAAACTTTTTGAGAAATTTGAGGATGTACTCAAGTCCGACAGTTTCGTAAAAGAAAAATACGTGCAGGGCGACATGCAAGCCATCGAGGAGTATGTGAAGACTGAAATCTTCGACAAGCCCGAGGACTTCTACAACCTAGAGAAACTGCGAAAATCTGCAAAAGTAGACCGCCGCCTTTCTTTGCGGGAAGTCATAGATCGCGTATTCGGTCGCCTTGATAAATTCAAGAATAAGGACGAGCTTCTTGAGGAGGAGTTTGAAAAGTTTATCTCCATCTACAGGCCGGACAGCAAGTATTACTACCCGATCAAGAATTTCCTCAAGGCATACATCACCGACAACGAGATTCGGGAAATTGTGGAGTCAAAGGAATATGGTCGATTCGCAACAAATCCGAAAGTTTCAATGGCGGACTACAAAGAACTGAACGGCTTCCGCGAAGTTATTCCCGAATATGTGAAAGACTATGTCTCCGTGAATACATTCATGTAATTTATGCTTACCCAAGAAACAAAACGAAAAATAGATTCCGCTCGGCAAATTCTTGTCGGTAAAGTCCCTGACCCAAAAGCACAGGTTGAGCAAATCACGACCGCACTCATCTATAAATTTATGGATGATATGGACAAGGAAGCTATCGAGCTTGGTGGCAAGGCGCGATTTTTCACCAACGGTTTTCAAAAGTACGCATGGACGAAATTACTTGACCCAAAGCTTGGCGGACATGAGCGATTGGAGCTGTACGGCGAAGCCGTCGCGCGAATGTCGCAAAACCCGCACATCCCGCAATTGTTCCGCGATATTTTCAAAGATGCTTTTCTGCCGTATCGAAGCCCCGAAACGCTCACGCTCTTTTTGAAAGAAATAAACGGCTTCACTTACAACCACAGCGAAGAACTCGGCAACGCTTTTGAATATCTCCTCTCGATTCTCGGCTCGCAGGGCGATGCGGGGCAATTCCGCACGCCTCGGCATATCATCGACTTTATCGTTGATGTTATTGAGCCGAAAAAGGGCGACACGATTCTCGACCCTGCGTGCGGTACGGCTGGCTTCCTCATCAGTGCATACAAAAACATTCTCAAACAGCAAAAAGACAAACCCCTCACTCCGGACGAAAAGAAAAAATTGATGAATAATCTTGTCGGCTACGATATTTCGCCCGACATGGTAAAGCTCTCAAAAGTGAATATGTATTTGCATGGCTTCGCCGAGCCAAAGATTTTTGAATACGACACGCTCTCAAGCGATGAGAAATGGGATGAAAGTTTTGATGTCATTATGGCGAATCCGCCGTTTATGTCTCCACAAGGCGGTATTCGCCCGCACAAGCGATTTTCCGTGCAGGCAAACCGCGCGGAGGTGCTTTTCGTTGATTACATCAAGGAGCATCTGCGCCCAAATGGACGCGCCGGTATCATCGTGCCGGAGGGCATTATTTTCCAGTCGTCTGGAGCGTATAAACAGCTTCGAAAGATTCTGGTTGAGGACGGCTTGTTTGCAGTCGTGTCGCTTCCGCAGGGCGTGTTCAATCCGTATGCGGGCGTAAAAACGAGTATTCTCTTTTTTGATAATACGGTCGCAAAAAAGACGGATAAGATTTTATTCGTGCGGGTTTTGAATGACGGCTTTGATCTTGGCGCACAGCGCCGACCGATTGATAGAAATGATCTCGTCCGCCCCGATAACGAAGTAGACGCGACAAAAGTGCTCAAGGGGCAAAGAATAGCGATTGAAACGGGAATGAAAAACCCGTGGCTTCAGGAAAATAGTCTTTTTGCGTATGAAATATCAAAAGAGCAAATAGCGCAAAGTGGCGACTATAACCTTTCGGCGGAACGATATCGGCTGGATAATCTTGGCGAGCAGAAAAATCAGAAGTGGCCTGTTAGAAAAATTGGTGAGTTGATAGAGACAATTACTCCACCAACAAAGATTCAAAAAAGTGAATTTGGTAATAATGGTAAATATCCGATTATTGATCAATCACAAGAAGAAATTTCGGGATGGACTGACGATGAGTCTGCGCTAGTCAATGCAAATAATCCTCTTGTGATTTTTGGTGATCATACCTGTGCGGTTAAATATCTTGAACAGCCGTTTGCTCAAGGGGCTGATGGAATTAAGATAATCAAAACAAATGACGAACTTCTACCTAAGTATCTATACTTCTATCTTAAATTAAAACCGATTGAATCAGACGGTTACAAGAGGCATTTCTCAAAACTAAAGGATACAAAAATCCCGCTCCCGCCGATTGAGGTGCAGAAAGAAATCGTTGAGCGGATTGAGGTCAAGCAGAACGCCATCGAGCACGCGAAAGCAATCATCGAAAATCTAGAGAGAGAGAGACGATATTTTGGCCAGTCGCTTAGAAAATTAGGTGATATTCCCATGGCAAAAATTGGTGACATTTGTGAAGTAGGAGACGGAAACCATTCTTCGAACTATCCAAAATCATCTGAAATGGTCAACCAAGGAGTACCTTTTATTCGTGCGACAAATATTCAGAATTTGAAAATTGATTCTACGGACATGAAATTCATAAGCGAAGAAAAACATAACAAACTAAAGAAGGGACATCTCAAAACGAATGATGTTATTTTTTCTAATCGTGGAGAAATTGGGAAAGTGGCAATAATTGATAAAGAGTATGATTCCGCAAATCTTAATTCTCAATTGGCTTGGCTTAGATCAAAGGAGCAGATTTTGCCGAGATTTCTTTTGCACATTTTAAACTCTGAAGATATTCAAGGAAAGATTAAGACGGAGCAAGGAGGTGCAACATTACAACAGTACACGATTAAGCAAATCAAAGATCTAAAAATCCCGCTCCCGCCTCTCGAAGTCCAAGAACAAATGGTCGAGGAAATGGAAAAAGAGGAAGAAATTATCGCCTCAAATCGCAATCTGATTGAAGCGATGGAAAAGAAAATCTCCGGAGTTTTGAATGACTATGCCTAAATGGAATCAGGACATTGACGGAAATCACTTACGAATCGCGAGCCATCAAGGATCGGCGATGCGTGTTCTCGCCGGACCCGGAACGGGGAAAAGTTATGCTTTGCAAAGGAAAGTAATGCGACTTTTGGAGGAAGGAAAAGACCCATCTCGCATACTCGTTGTTACTTTCACGAATGTGGCGGCTGATGCACTAAAGAAAGACTTGGCGGCGGCTCAGACCCCTGGCGCGGAAAATGTTCGCGCACGCACATTGCATAGTCTTTGTTTTGAAATACTTCGAAGACAGCAAGTGCTAGAAATAACGAATCGAACTCCGCGCCCTTTGATGGATTTTGAAACGAATTTTCTTTTGGAAGATCTCAAGGGAGATTTTAATGGAAAAAGAAATACTGAAAAATTACTATTAGCGTACGAAAGTGCGTTTGCACGACAACAGCAAGACACCCCGGGAGTAATTCAATCTGCTGATGATGCAAGATTTAAGACTCGACTTTTGCGTTGGCTGAGTATTCATAGAGCGATGCTTATTGGTGAACTTGTGCCAATCACATACGATTATCTAAGAAACAATCCTACCGCTCAAGAATTAAATCAGTACGACTATATTTTGGTTGATGAATACCAAGACCTTAACAAAGCGGAGCAATCGCTTATTGATCTATTTGCAAGCAATGGAGAGCTTTTGGTTATCGGCGACGACGATCAGTCCATCTACAGTTTTAAACACGCTCACCCCGACGGAATTATAGAATTTCCGACGACTCACAATCCCCTTGAGGATATAAGTCTTCAGATTTGTCGTCGATGCCCGAAAAAAGTAGTCCGCCTGGCAAATGAATTGATGGGTTACTTTTTAGGCGAACACCCTAAGAAACTCGGTGAACATCCTGAAAATGGCGAAGGTGAGGTTCATGCAGTCCAGTGGAACAACATCGATGAGGAAACAAAAGGAACAGCAAAAATTGTAAGCGCTATGATTTCAGATGCTACACGCGAAGTACGAGCCGAAGACATACTGATACTTTCTCCGCGCCGTCAGTTGGGCTATGCGCTTAGGGATGAATTAAAATCTTCTTTCGCAATCAATTCAAACACATTTTTTCAAGAAGAAGCGTTGGATACGGAAAAGGCAAAAAGGGCTTACTCTTTATTAAATTATATTGCTTACCCTGATGACCGCATTGCTTTGCGCGCGCTTCTTGGTATGCCGACGGTTTTGCAAGGAACATACGAAAAAATTCTCCTAAAAGCAGAGGAGCTAAACAAGACACCAAAAGAAGTCATCCTGGATATTAAAGCCGGAACAATTGCTATTTCGCGCTCAGACGAAATCGTCAGACGATATGATGATATTGAATCTGTCAAAACGAGTCTCGATGGCAAGAGTGTTACTGAAATCGTCGCATCGTTATTTGATCGGACTGACCCCTCTGATATAGAAGTTTTATTGAGCATAATTGATACTATAAAAATTGATGAGGAGATGGATTTGAAAACCTTTTTTACTAAACTGCAAGATAGAATTCGCTCTCCAGAGGTTACAAATGATGCAGGATATGTACGGATAATGAGCTTACACAAGTCTAAGGGACTAACGTCAAAAGTAGTCTTTGTAATCGGATGTGTAGCAGGTCTTGTGCCGACCATCAAAGATGAACGGAAATTGATCAACGAGAACCAGACAGCGGAGTTAGATCGTCTACGAGCTGAAGCAAAAAGACTTTTCTTCGTCGCAATTACGCGCCCAAAACAGACGCTGATATTGTCGTCGTTTAGAGATATAGATTTTGGTGTGGCTATGAAATTGAATGTCAGAATAATGGGAGGACAACGAGGCAGAAGTGCGCGAACACAAGCAAGCCCTTTTTTCGGAGAGGTCACACAACATTTACCAAATGTGGTCGTCGGTAGTGAATTGTTAAGAATTTTTGGAATTAAATCTTGAATCTCTAGGGAGCCCCGCCCGCGATCCCTTCTGCCCTTCGCGGGCGGGATGTGTGTACACTGGATCGGGGAAATTTTATATAGAATAATCCACCTCGTTTTTACCCCCATCAGACTTCGGTTTAGGTATTCCAAACCATTCTGGATGAACTTTGTAGATAGCTCGTAATCCCTGTATACTTTTATCAAGAATCCTGAATTTGAGCCGCCTTTTTGATTCGAATTTCGGAGCATCGTCACCGCCAAGAATCACATTTTGTGATTGTAACTCATTTTCTGTATATAGAAGCTTATTTATTCGCCAATAACACAAAAAACTAGTAGAATAGATAGAATTAATATAAAAATATGAGTATAAAAATTGTTTTAGGAGCTTTGTTGGCGGTAGTGGTGGTTGGAGGTGGAGTCCTTTTACTTACAACAGATAAATCGGCAAGTCAGGGCGATCTTGCGTGCAAAGATGTTTGCCAAGCAGCCAGCCAAACTTGTCCTTCGTTGGTAAATGAAAGAACCTGCAATAACGCCTGCTCAAAGGTAAGCGAAGAATCAAAGAAGCATTTAAAAGAATCTAAAAGTTGCGAACAAATAACTTCGCGACCCGATTTGATTGCCGACATGTTAATTCCAGAAGCAATAGCTCCAAAAACAGTTGATAAGAATGCAAGCGGGTGCGAGGCGGCATGTGGAAGTTATGTTGGCAAATGCCTAACCCTTGTTCCCAATGCAACCGAGGCATTGTTTGCGGATGGTCTGAATTCTTGCATGAAAGAATGCTCATCTTGGAGCGCGAATAAAATTAATTGCATGATTGACGCCTTTGACTGCGAATCTTTTACTAACGCCTGTGGATTGTAATATATGGGCAAAAACACCCTCCTTATTGGCGGAGCCATAGTTGTTGTAGGTGGCGCTATTGCTACTGGAGTGTTTTTGAATAACTCTGGCTTTGAAGAAGCTACTCGAAGACAGGGCGATTTGCAATTAGATGAAGAAACACGCGAAACACTTGAAGAATCGCGTTTTGAAGATTTTGCCGATGAAGATAAGTACTCTTTTTGTCAAAGCCAAGAAGAAATAAAAGGCCCATACACCAGCTCGGTGCTTGGTAATGAAAAAGGCTCTATTGAATATATTTCAGAGGATATAAACGTCTTTGATAAGGAAAAAAATAAATTATTTATTTTGGGGAGAAAAATCCGTTATACCTACTCCGGCACAGGGCATGTAGAGGCCTCTATTGGAGAAGGGACGGTTGACATAGAGGAGAGCGGGTTGATGGTTGAGTACTATAACCCGTTTACCGCGCCAGTTAGAATTGATTATAATGCTAAGCTCATATACCCCGCTCCAGAAAGAAAGAGGAATGATTGGGTAGTTATAGAGACAAAAAGCAAAGGGACTGTGATGGGATTTACTCAGGAGACTGTTGACATAACAACAGGAGACGCAAAAACGTTTTGCTCGGCTTTCTCTCTAGGTGATGCTTTTAGCACCCCTGATTATTTTTCAATTGAAAAATCTTGTTCAGCAGGTTCTTCTGGAATAGGATTTAGTTTTTCTGGAAATTTCAAATTTGAGTGTGGTGGAGTTGATAATGAAAAAGGCATGGAAATCGCCAAAGAATATAAGCTTCTTGAAAAAGCGCGGAATATGCTCAATCCCCCATCTACTGAGGATAGCGACGAAAAGAATGAGTTTCAAGACAGTATTAAAGAAGAGCAACCTAATGATCGCGATATGCGAAAGAAATTGCAACAATTAAAAGATGAGATGAAAATGGAAGATTTTCCAAGATAGGTGCGTATTTTAAAAAGAATTTTTAATTAGAAACAATCAAAGCACATCACAAAACCGCCATGACTACTCCCTCGCAAGAAGATTGGATAAGCCCAAAAATAGAACTACGAGAAACCAAGAAATACGGCAAGGGGCTTTTTGCTGTTGAAAATATTGCCCCAGGAGAAAAAGTAATTGTGTGGGGAGGAAACTACGTCAACAAAGAAGAAGCCCTAAAGGCAAAAACGGTTGGTGGAAAACTGGCAATACAATGGGATGATGATGTATTTAGTGTTGAAGATCGGGGTGTCGATCGAGGCTATTTTATCAACCATTCCTGCGACGCAAATACCTGGATGAGTGATACATACACTCTCGTCGCAAAGCGCGCTATCGCAAGCGGCGAGGAAATTACTTCTGATTATGCTCTTTGGGAAGATGATGGCGACTACCGATCGTCATGGAAATGCCAGTGCGATTCCCCTATGTGCAGAAAACAAATTACTGGAGAAGATTGGAAATTACCCGAAGTCCAAAAACGATACAAAAATCATTTTTCTCCCCTACTTAACAAACGAATCATTCAATGGGACAATACTCATCACACACATCTTACACACACTACTATGCATAATTCGTTACTTTATTGGACACCACGAATACTAGCCCTATTGTTTGTCGGATTTTTGCTTTTATTCTCGTTTGATGGGTTTTCTGGACCGCTCGGGTGGAATATGATTCTTGGCGGCCTTATCCATCTTATCATCCCTTTGGTTGTTCTTGTCGCAACTATATTTGCGTGGAAAAAGCCTCTAGTAGGCGCAATTGCGTTTTTTGGTTTTGCGCTCTATTACGTATGGATGGTGGGACTTCATCGTCATTGGAGTTGGTATGTATTAATTGCGGGCCCGGCAGTTATAACCGGCGTATTCTTTCTTATTGAGTGGATAAAAAGAAAATCTCTGTCATAATTTTTGACCATCAACGTTTTGGGTGTATAATGTCTCCTATATGGAAAAAGAACAGTGTGCATGCACTCAGCAATGCAACGAATGTTGCTCGTGCTTTAAAAAATGGTGCGGATCAAAAAAGAGCCACCGAGCAGGGGCCTCGTGTGGACTTTATGGTATCGGCTTTATTGGAGCGGCTGTATATTTTATCCAGCACGCGGATACGTTTTGGGTCGGGGTGCTCGGAGTGTTGAAGGCCGCGGTATGGCCGGCGTTTGTGGTTTATAAACTACTTGAATTTTTGGGAATGTAGCGCAAAAAAGCGGCAAGTGGTATAGCGTATGCTTCTATTTATTTTACTAGCGACGTTTTCGATAACGCTGTGTATATTTATCGCCGTTGCTTTTTTGTATGTAAAAAAGGAGGAGTCGCTTCCCGCTATCACTATTTATCTTGTTTCGTTTTCAGCTGGAGCGCTTATTGGCGGCGCTTTTATACATTTACTCCCCGAGGCAGCGGAAAAAATTCACCCCGAAATGCTTTTTATCATCACCTTGGGAGCTTTTGTTTTTTTCTTTTTAATGGAAAAAATTCTCCACTGGCGGCACTGTCACAAAGGAATATGTGAAGTACACACGCTCGGCCACATGAATTTATTTGGCGATTCACTTCATAATTTTATAGACGGCCTTGTGATCGCAAGCTCATTTCTGGTCGACATTCCTCTCGGAATAGCCACAACAATCGCCATTGCGTTGCATGAGATTCCTCAAGAAATTGGAGATTTTGGCGTGTTGCTTCACGCGGGGTTTAATCGCCTTAAAGCGCTTATTGCCAATTACACCGTATCGCTCTTTGTAGTATTGGGAGGTATAGCGGGATATCTAGTGCGCACACCTCTTGAACATATACTTCCCTACTTATTGCCATTTGCCGCGGGAGGATTTATTTATATTGCCGCTTCAGATTTGATGCCAGAAATACGAAAAGAAAAACATTTGGGAAAATCTATATTAAACTTTTTCATTTTTATTGCGGGTATCGTACTGATGATATTGGTGAGGGAATAGCGGAGAGAAATAGTTTATCGTTGACTATTAATCCTTAACCTAAAAAAACAGGGGGGATCGTTAATCTTTCATCCTTAATCATTAATTGTAGCCAATTGCTTTTTCCACATTCGTCGTTAATCGCATAAAAAAACGCCCCACACCAGGTGGTGCAGGGCTACGGTTCCGGCTTCAATCATTCCACCGGACCGCAAGTGTCGAGAGTGTGCTACGCGCTCGCTGTATCGGCGACTAAAGCTCTTGTTGAGCTCCTCGTGGTTGTGGTCTCGGTGCGCCCGTGTCACACACGGGGCACCGAGAACCTTTTTCGTTTCGAGGTTCGCGCTTGTCGCGAGAAGATTCCTGGCAAGCCAGCATTCTTCCCGCAGGGTTTGACCTAAGAGACGGCAGACGACTCGTAGTGAGTCATGCCGTTTCTTCTTAGGTAGAGAAGGGAGGGGACGCATGGGCTTTGCCCTCGCCCGCCTTTGACATGCTGATCCTTTGGTTCTTTCCTTCTCCAAGAGGTCTACTTTAATAAAATCCTCTTGGGGCGATCGTGCTATCTTAGCGGGCTAAGGTCCACCTCGGACCTCGACGATGGGCACTACAGTGCCCTCCTCTCTGCCGCCGCATGGGGCGGCCGTGCTACAGCGTCGACGATGACACTGTAGCGCAGTGGCGGCACGGCACGAAAGAGCATCCCCCAGATGGAGTACCTATGCCCTTTCCGCTTCGCTCCCCCAAACCGTGGAGTGAGCGAATACCGTGCCAGAGCGGCTTGTCCTGAGTAGCTAGTACGGGTTGTCTCTTGGGCGCCTGTGCATCTTCCCTCCGTTGTAGTGTACGAGATACATCTTAGCACACTACAAAAGATTTGTCAAGCCCCCTCTGAAATTCCTTAGAAGGCGCTCACCTAGAAGAAGTGTCGCTCTTTTGAGCGGATGGCGGTGAAGCTTGCGAGCTTTCGTGAGCCACAAGATCCTGTAACAACGTCATCACTTCATCGCCGATCATTCCCATCGCGCTGTTCTCGTGGTAACGACCAACAATGGTTGAACGAATTTCCTCTAACAACACAAGAACAAAAATCTCGCGAGCACGCGAAGCTCGGACGTGAAAAGAAATGCGTCGGAGCGCCTCTTTTGTCATATTGAAAACCTCAGCTCTGCAATCGCTCTCAATACCTACTTGTGGCAAAGAAATCCTACCGCATACTGGTTTTCTCTGATGATGAGAAACCGAAAATCTCTGCGTTGTTTTTTCTACGTACGCAGCTCTCCTGTGAATACAAGTCGCTACGTCACACTTGGTACAGTCAGAAATTGGGTAATGAGACATAGCGTTTCTCCCCTCTTTCTCTGGCTGGTTTGTTTGTTGACTCGGGACACATTGTCAGAATGCTAAAAACAAACGTACTACAAAAAAAGCTTTCCGTCAAGGATAGCCTTTTTAGTGAAACGTGAATGATAAATGTGGAACGAGTTATGGGTCGACAGTGTGCGATTAATGATTAAGGATAAGCACTGTGCGGTCAATAATTAAGGATGAAAGATTAATGATTCCTTCCCATTCGTAGTCATTCGTTCGCCATGGATTGACCCCTTTTTTCACGATCGTGAAAAAAGGGGTCAATCTACTATAATAGGTAGTGGCGGATTCGCGCTATTAGTATATTCGCATCATGTATTATCTTTCTTTCATCGCTTTTTCTACCAACTCCAACGTGCGCGACGCGTTTTCACGCGCAAAACCATTTCCTTTTTCTAAAACCAGCGGGACGAAATTTTTATTTCCCAATACTTGAGCACGTTTTTCTTGAAATCCCACCAAAAAACGTTCTACGCAATCTCCAAGCAATGTCTTAAACTCCCCCATAACCTTTTCTCCTTTTTTATGCTTTTTGATGATGGCGCCCATAAGTTCGTTTTCTTTTTCTGTTCCGATGTGCTCAATAATGGAGCAGTGACTTTTTAGAACGTCTGTTATGTTTCCTTCAGTTGCCGTTGCCGCCTTTTTTATTTTCGCGCGAATGTGAGCGGGGGTGTCGGTGAGTAAAAACGCGCCATCGGGATTGCTTTTACTCATTTTCCCCTTACCGTCCAACGACATAATACGCAATGCTTTGGTGACATACGGCTGAGGCAATGGGAATACTGTTTTATACTTTTGGTTAAAGCGTCGAGCAAGTTCTCGCGACACTTCAAGATGCGCCAATTGGTCCTCGCCCACAGGAACACGCTGAGCACGCTGAATTAAAATATCAGCCGCCATAAGTACCGGATACAGAAACAACAACGCGTTAGCTGTCTCGGGGCGCGCTCCTGATTTTAGTTTATCTTTGAGTGTTGGCACGCGCAGTAGTTCGGCAACAGATATTAATCGCGCCAGATACGCCGTTAACGTAAGCACTTCCTCTCTGATTGCCGACTGGGTAAAAATGCTCGTTTTTTCGGGATCCAGTCCGAGCGCGATGTAATCAGCGGCTATTTCCTGTATATACTGTCCAATCTGTTTTGGTTCGTTATCAGTAAGCGCGTGAAGATCCGCGACAAACACTACTGGGCGCGCGCCTTTTTTTTGTAAATCAATAATCGGCTTTATCGCACCGATGTAATTTGCAATCGTGAGTGTGTGAGACGGCCGCACACCAGTAAACACGTCAACGAGATATTTTTCCATATATTCACACTATACCATCTTGACGCGCCCTGCCACAAGAAAGGAGAAAGAGTTTTACAGGCCCGTAAATCCCTCCTTTTTGAGAGTCGAGAGGGATTTTTTTATTGCTGCTTCACCAAATCCGACATTTTTGAGAAGTCGCACAATATCTTTGGCATCCTTTCTTTTTAAAAGTTCTTTTACAATACGTCCGCGAATTTGGCGCGTTGATCCTTTAAATGGTTTTTGTTTTATATAGTGAGCACTTTGGCGAGAAGGGTTTGCCTCTCTTTTTTTAAGAATCGTTCCATAATCCATGAGCGCCGAATACCACCGCCGAGGGTTTTTTGAATAGAGTGTTTGTTTGACCAGAGATATAAGCGTCGCATCGGAAATATTCTTTTTATTTTTGAAAAAGTGATGAATATACACGCTTCGTATATTGGTTTCTATAAAAACAGTCGGTTTATTGTAGGCAAACGCCACTATGGAACACGCGGTCGCGTATCCCACTCCTGGGAGCGCGTCGAGCTCACTTATAGTGTTAGGAATTGCCCCTTTGTGTTGGCGGACTATGTGTTGCGCGCATCGATGCAAAAATAACGCCCGACGATTATATCCAAGTCCTTGCCACGCCCGAAGAACACGCGTGATAGAAGCTTGAGCAAGCGCTTGGATGGTCGGAAATTGTTTTATAAAACGGGGAAAGTATTTTGCCACACGATCTGCTTGTGTTTGCTGAAGCATTATCTCCGACACAAGTGTTTTGTATGGTGTTACGCCACGACGCCATGGAAAATCTCGTTTGTGTTTATCAAAATACCGCAAAACGGTTTTTTGAAACACTCGTATACTATGTGGGGACAAGCGCATATAGTTAACACAAAAAACGCGCGTAGCTCATTAAATAAAAATAACAACGACGCTTTCTTAGCCACCCTCTTTATTTAATTACTCGCTTTCTGATGACCCACCACTGTGATAGACCATGACTGTGGTGAATTATAACCATGATAAACCACAATGTAACTACCCCATTTGACCCCTTTTTTCACGATCGTGAAAAAAGGGGTCAAAAATATTAGCAGTGAAAAATCTAATCTAAGAAAAAACAAATCAAAAAAGAAGATAATTTTGCGGACATCGCTATCGTCCACATCATACCATACGAAATATGCCAAAAAAAACAAAATCCCGCCTTATTAACCTCACCACAAAGACGGGATTTTGAGTGTTTACTGATTTTGCACCTGGCACGATTTGCAGCAACGCAAGAATCCGGGCATAACAACCAGGACATAGATTGCCGCGATACCGACAATCATATACACCAGCGATTCAACAAATGGCCACATACCTACCAATGTCGTGACTAGATTGAAGTTGAGCGCGCCGATTAGGCCCCAATTGAGCCCACCAATCACCACAAGAATCAGCGCTATCCAATCCAATACATTTAATTTCTTTGTTGGCATATGTTTTTATTTCGTATATTACCTCGACCCCGCCTACAAAGCGGCTCATATGATAAGTATACCACATCCGATCTTCTCATGTGGAAAAGTGACGTTCGGTAATACATTGTGTTAAAATAAGTGAATAGTGTACAGTGACTAGTGAGTAAAAGTCACAATGAGCGGTGGATTATTTGTCCTCACACTGATCACTATTCACCAATCACTACCCCCATGCTTCCAAAAGATTATATCCATTTAATTCTAAACGGCATCGCTAAAGAGCACACCAATCAGCCGGTGTTGTTTGATGTTGAAACTAAAGACCGCGAAACATTTGGCGATTACTCTAGCACCATCGCGTTTTCGCTGTCTCGCATAACAAAAAAACCCCCTCTTTCTATCGCACAAGAGATTCAAAAAAAGATACAAGAGCATCTTCCTGAAGGAGTTGAGCGAGTAGAGGTTGCGGGAAATGGGTTTTTGAATTTTTTTGTATCGCCGTTTTTGTACGCGAATGGCCTCAATTCCTTTTTAGCACACAACAAACACATGAGCGCTGTTGGGAAAAAACAGCGCGTGGTTATTGATTATTCATCTCCCAATGTGGCAAAACCAATGCATATTGGACACTTGCGCGCCACGCTGATTGGAGATTTTCTGGCGCGTCTCTATGAACGACTGGGGTATTCGGTTGTGCGATGGAACCATCTTGGTGATTGGGGAACGCAATTTGGAATGCTTTTGGCCGCCTATCAACAGTGGGGAGTAAAAAAAGAAGTTGAGCGCGACCCCATTGGAACTCTCCTAGCCCTCTATGTTCGATACAATAGTGAATTAGCGACCAATCCTGAAATGCTCACTAGAGCTCAAGAAACATTCGCTAATCTCGAGCGAGGAGAGAAAAAAACACGAGCGCTCTGGCAATGGTTTGTAAAATTGTCACTTAAAGCATTCGCGGGCATATATCGCCAGCTTGATATTTCGTTTGACGTTATTAAAGGAGAAAGTTTTTACGAACCGTTTCTAAAGCCGTTTATCGAACATTTGGTTTCGTCTGGTGTTGCTAAAAAAAGTGACGGGGCACTTATAATTGATCTTGGAGAACAAATGCCGCCCGCTCTTATTCAAAAGAGCGATGGAGCAACGCTATATTTAACACGAGATTTGGTGAGCTTGCGCTATCGCGTTGACGCCTACTCCCCCACGCGCTGTTTGTATGTAGTTGCGGACCAACAAAATTTACATTTTAAACAACTATTTGCTGTTGCAAAAATACTTGGCATAACGAGCACCGGACTTGAACATATTGCGTTCGGGATGGTGCTAGGAGCCAACGGGAAAAAACTCGCCACTCGCGAGGGAAATATTATTTCTGCTCAAGACATTATTAACGAACTCATTGCTCTTGAAGAAATCCTTGTTATAGAAAAAAACCCTCGCTACACCTCAAAACAGATTCACTCCGTATCTAACGCCGTTGGTGTGGCGGCGCTCAAATATAACCTTCTCAAAGATCGCAGAGATTCTGATATTGTCTTTGATCCACGAGCCGCGCTTTCGCTGAGTGGAAATAGCGGCCCATACATTCAGTATGTATACGCACGGCTTTCACGTATCGTCAAAAAAGGACCATTGTTTACTCGCCCATCTTTTTCGCTATTAGACGACTCAGATATTCCTCTATTACGAACATTGTTTGGATATTACGACGCCGTCACCGCCGCGTATCGAGACGCGTCGGCTCATCATATCGCGGACTATCTTTTTTCGTTGGCCTCAGAAGCAAATAAATACTACGAAACAACACCTATTCTGAAAGACACTCTCAAGCGCCGTCGAGATGCTCGGCTGGTGGTTATTAGGACTGTTTCTCGAACTATTAAAGAGGGGCTCGCTCTTTTGGGAATTAGCGCGTTGGAGCATATATAAACATTTGTGGTACACTAGCACTATATACACGCTATGCACGAATCTCACGTTGACGACAAAGAGCAAAAACCCATTTCCATGTCATGGGACATAAAAACGCGCGACGACCGAGAGCGCGGCGATGTTTTTTATCTTGTTGTTCTAGGTGTTATGGCGGTGTTGCTTATATTCGCGGTGTGGCAAAAAAATTTTTTGTTTGGAATTTTTGTTATTCTGGCAACTGGTGTTGTACTGTTTCTTTCAACACAACAAGCAGAGACACACTCGTTCAAACTTACTGAAACAGAACTCATCATAGACGGCTATCAGCATCTTCCCTATGAAAAGTATAGTCATTTTGATGTCGTAGAATATCACGAACAGGAATATGAGCTTTATTTTGCCCCCAAAGAACGACTACGCTCAATGGTACGCGCCCGCATCTGGAAAAATGATATAGAGAAGATAGAAACGTTTTTGAAAATACATTTACCAAAGAAAAAAATAGAGCCATCGCTCTCGGATCTTTTTTCTAAATTACTCGGTATATAAAACCCCCACACGTTCAACGTCAAAGAGAGGGATGTTTTTGCTATTCCAGATGAATTTGATCTTTAAAAAGATTCACATACGCAAGTAGATAAGGAGTTCTTTTTAGTAATGGGTCCCGAGAAATAACATTCGCTGCCGCCGAGCGCGCCTTTTGTACCAGTAACGGATTTTGTATTGCCTTCATTGCCAAATCAGGAAGCCCCGTTTGCTCCTGCCCTAAAAATTGCCCTGGGCCGCGCAGTTTTAGATCTATTTCCGCAAGCTCAAACCCGCTTTTCGCGTTGACTACTGCCTTCATGCGCTCATGAGTTGTTGCCGATTGTATATCGGTGAACAAAAAACAATACGACTGATGATCGCTCCTACCCACGCGACCACGAAATTGATACAGTTGCGACAACCCAAAATGTTCGGACCCTTCAATCATCATAATGGTCGCGTTGGGAACATCCACGCCAACCTCAACCACTGATGTTGAAATAAGAATATCTACCACACCCTCCTGGAACCGACGCATAATATCTTGCTTTTCTTTTGCCTTGAGTCGTCCATGAAGCATACCCACTCGAAGATCTGGAAATACTTTTTGAGATAATTTTTCATACTCCTGAACAACCGACTTAACCTCCCACGCTACCGACGCACGTGAATGCGACGTAGATACGTTGGGATAGGAAAACAAAGTATCCGCCCCCAATGTTTTATCTGCCTCAATCTGCGTTTGATCTATGCGAGGGCAAATAACGAACGCCTGATGACCGCTACGGATATGTTTTCTGATAAATTCATACGCGTCATTTCGCTGTGTTGGAGGAACAATTTTTGTGATGATTCCTTTTCTGTTTTTTGGAAGCTCGTTGATAATGGAGAGGTTCAAATCGCCAAAAACCGTAAGCGCGAGTGTGCGCGGGATGGGTGTCGCCGACATAGAAAGCAGGTGCGGCAACATGAGAGCAGACGCGCGACTAAGCAAAAAACGCTGACTAACACCAAATCGATGCTGTTCATCAATTACGACAAACGCCACATCGTTAAACTCAACATGCTTTTGAATAACCGAGTGCGTGCCGATAATAATGGCTATTTCCCCTTTTTTTATTTCGCTTAATACTTCTTTTTTGCTTTGTTGGGATTCCAAACCGTCACCAAAGAACACCGCCGCCTGTGACGCGGTCATAAGCGCTACACCATTAGAGACATCTTTAAAAAATTTTTTGAACGTCGCGTAGTGTTGAGCAGCAAGAACTTCTGTTGGCGCCATAAATACCACCTGTTTTCCTTGTTGTACTACCACTAACGCCGCCAGTGCCGCAACGATAGTTTTACCCGACCCCACGTCGCCCTGAAGTAAACGATTAGTGGGATACGGTTTTTTAAGATCATCAAGAATTTCCACCAATGCTTTCTTTTGAGAAAGCGTGAGTTCAAATGGTAGGGTGTCTAACCTTTTTTTTATATCCCCCGGGTCATAAGCAAAAGAGTGCGCGGGTTGACGTGTTAGTCGAGCCCGTTCCATGCCATGCACCAACTGCAACAGAAAAAGATCTTGAAACGCAAAACGATGTTGCGCGGTTTGCGCTTCTTCTATAGAGGTGGGAAAGTGTATTTTCTGCAACGCGTCAGATAATGAGAGTAACGAATTACTCTCTACGATATCATCTGGAAGAAATTCGGGAATGTCTTTCACGAGTGGCATTATTTTTGAAAGCGCAAAACGAATTCCTCGCGAGGTAATCCCGGGAGTTTCTGAATATATGGGAACTAGTCGTCCTGTATGCCGAGACCCTGTAGTATTTTTTTGTGAAATAATTTCATACGTGGGGCTCTGCATCGTCATTTTCTTCCCCTCTGCAATAGCTTTCCCCGCGACATTTATCTCCATTCCTTGTTTGAGCGTTCCTGCAATAAACTTTTGATTGAACCACGTAATAAAGAGCAGCCCGGTCTCATCGCGCACCACTACCTGCACAATCCACATTTTCTTCCGCGGCGTACGATAGACACTCACCTTTTCAACGGTGCCACATACTGTCGCGACATTCCCGTCTTTTAAGTCAGCTATGGTTGAAAGGGTAGAAAAATCTTGATACCGAAATGGAAAATAATACAAAACATCCTTAATAGTCGCCAAACCAAGCTTCGCTAAACGAGCTCCAACCAATCCTATGCCCTTTACCTGTGTAAGCGGCGTTGAAAGAGAAATCATTGCTATTAGGGTAGCATACTGCGAAGCATGGTGAATAGTGAGCAGTAAAGAGTGTATGGTAAATGACCATGAGCATAATAAACCAACAACCTACAACTAACAACCAACAACAGAACCGACAATTATCAGCCGAAGGTTAAGTAGTCACTCATATTTCATCGTTCGCCGTTAATTGCATTACAAATAAATAGTATATTGCGCATATGAGACGATCATTGTAATGTTGATAAGCACAGGACTATAGTATTTCATATCTGTCGCATCGAGCTACACGCCATAAGCTATAACGCTCTAAGCTTTTATGCACCCATAGTTTAACGGATAGAACACGGGCCTCCGAAGCTCGGAATGTAGGTTCAATTCCTACTGGGTGCACCACGTTGGGAAAGTCAAGGATTTAGATGTCGATTCGCGGTGCTCGGCGGCCAAATCATACGGATTTTTCGGGGCAAAAAGAAATTTCCGATTTTGTTAAAAACAGAAAAAAAATTTTAAACATTGGATTTAAAAGTGAAAATAGCCTGAAATAAAGGTTTTTTTGTTGTACTTGCGTGAGCTTGACTTTTATGATATGATATGATATCTTTAATTGAAATCTGGACAGAGTGTCTAGGTGAAACAAATCCGTACCTTGAAAGGAGGTAAAACATGAACCGCGGAAAATGGTACTTCGTGTACACCTACCGAGACACGTTCGGAGGAGGTCTTGCCGGAACGATCGAGCACGAGGAAATTCCTCTGAAAGCGACCACGGAGGACGGAGCGATCGCGGAAGCGAAAGGAATCTGGGAGAAGAAAGTTGCCGAAGCTCGCGTCTACCGGGAGAAGCAGAAGAAGGAATGGGCGACTCCGCCAGCGAGCCCGTTCGAGGATGGACCTCACACGCCTCGTGTCATCTACAAAATCTCGCTACAATGAGGAATATGACGATGATACTCGAACAACGCTGGACAGCCATGTGTCAACGCCTTGGTGCGCAAGGAGGCGCGAGCGGGGCGTACAACGACCTTGTTGCGCGATACTCCGAACCGCACCGAGCGTACCACACGCTCCAACACATCGGGCATTGCCTCGATGAGCTCGAGCAAGCCCGAGACCTCGCTGTAAATCCTGACGCAGTGGAGTTGGCCCTCTGGTATCACGACGCAATCTACGATACCAAGGCCAAGGACAGCGAAGAGCGGAGTGCAGCGCTCGCGGTGGAAATGGTGAGAAATGCTTCGTTGCCCGACAACCTCGGACAATCGGTGACAAATCTCATCATGGCAACGAAGCATGCGGCGACCCCCAGCGACTCCGACGTTCAGCTTCTCGTGGACATCGACCTTTCTATTCTCGGACAAGCCGAGGAAGGGTTCGATGAATATGAGCGGCAGGTTCGCAAAGAGTACGAGTGGGTTTCCGAAGATGCGTTTGTTGCTGGACGATCGGCGATACTCAAGTCGTTCCTCGAACGATCGGACATCTACGCGACGCAGTTCTTCCGCGACAAGTACGAAACGCAAGCTCGGCGAAACATCGCACGATCGCTTGCTCACCTTCGGACGTAACATGGGCATTCTCGCAAGAGGGTGCCCATTATCTTTTTAAAAGAACAAGAATTTGCCGCCAAGACTGAAATTCGTTAGAATTTCAGTAATCCGAATCCGCCAAAGAAAAACTTGAAATTGTCATTCGTGCGGCTCCGCCGCCTTTTCGGATTTTCGCGGGGGGCTTCCGCGCCGCCGCAGGCGGCGAAAGCGGTTCGGACTAATTCAAGTATTCTGCACAGCGCTAACTTACAACTAACGACCGACGACATACAACAAGAACATTTATATTGTTTCTACTGTATTTCGATTTTATGACAACTATGAAAAGTTCTACAAAAATGTTTAGACGCCGTGAGTGCCTGAAGAGTTCTGAACACGCAGTCGAAGAACGACGTAAAATTCCTACTGGGTGTACTATCGAGAAAATGGTAAAAAAGAGAATTTTTATTGGATACAAAACCTAGAAAAAGCTAAAAATGTGGGCTTTTTAGCTCTATTGACTCTGGAACACATATATGCTATAATGGATTCACTACCAAGTCGTAAGAACTTGATAGTCTCTCCGGTAATAGCGCCGCAGAGAACTGTTCTTTTTCAGAGGAAAGCCACGAAGGAGGTGCTAAGTGAATATCTACCGCAAGTTGGCGGATGCCACGGCCTGCCTCCATCTGATCTGGATAGTTATGCTAGTGGCGGGCATTCTCTTGGAGTTTGTCTTCCACCTTGGGTGGTACAGGCCAATCAATATTGTCGTTTTCACGACCACAATCGTTTCGCAACTATTGTGGCTTGGGTGCCCGCTTACTGCACTCGAAAAGACGCTTCGTGCGAGATGCGATTCAAGCACGACATACAGCGGGTCGTTCACCTGCCACTACCTGAAGAGGTTCGGCATCAAGGTTCATCCGATGATCATCGCCGCGCAACTCGTTGCGACGTTGATCATCTCAATAGTCCTATGAACCCAAGAACTAAAACCCCTTGCGGATTAAGTCTGCTTGGGGTTCTTATTTTTCTATAATTGAAAAATTCCATAATTTTCCATATTTAATTCATTCAAAGTATTCGTCGCTAAAGAAGAACTTGAAATTTTTATTGGTACGATTCTACTGTTTATATTTTTGCTGAGGGATTTGCCGCACCGAAAACGCGGAGAGTACAGCATCACATTAACTGACAACCGACGACATATAATCAATAAAAACTCCCATTTTGGAAGTTATTTTGTTGTCGGTTGTTGGTTGTATGTTGTTGAGTAAAAATTATGTGCTCCCATGAGGAGTCGAACCTCAATTACAAGATCCGCAATCTTGCGTCCTATCCATTGAACGATGGGAGCGGGACGTTAACCAATAACTAACAACTAACGACTAACGACTTACAACACAGAACTATCTGGTAACCATTCATCTTTCATCGTTGATCGCATAACGTTCATCTTTTATCTAATTTTTGCTCTGTTATTGTGCTCTATTTTACTGACTTTTGCAACTCGAATGTCTGTTATTTTTTGACATTGGGGCTGATATTTGATTAAATCAAGTCCTGCTTTATCTTGTATGGAAATACGCAATATCGCAATTATTGCTCACGTTGACCATGGAAAAACAGCCCTTACTGACGCGCTTATGCGTCAAACGGGAATGGTTGAAAGTGGGGTGAGCATGGATAGTAACGCGCTCGAAAAAGAGCGTGGTATTACGATTTATTCAAAAAACGCCTCTCTCTTTTTTAGGGATACAAAAATTAACATCGTTGACACACCTGGTCATGCTGATTTTGGATCAGAAGTCGAGCGCGTATTGCGCTCTATTGATTCGGTATTGTTAGTGGTAGACGCGCAAGAAGGTCCGATGCCACAAACCCGCTTCGTGCTCAAAAAATCACTCGAGCTTGGTCTTAAGCCGATTGTGGTTATCAATAAAATAGACAAGGCCGCGGCAGACCCGGCACGAACTCATGATCAAGTATATGAACTCTTTTTTGATCTTGGCGCGACCGACGAACAACTTAATTTCCACACTATCTACGCAATAGGACGGGATGGTATCGCAAAGAAACATCTTACCGACACCTCTTCCGATTTAACGCCATTACTTGAAACGATATTAGAAGTCGTCGCTCCCGCACCCGCTTATATTGATGCCCCTCTCAGCGCGCAATCATTTAATCTTGCGTATGACAATTTTCTTGGGCGCATGGCAATTTGCCGCGTATACGAAGGATCTGTATCAGTCGGAGAAACGGTTGTAGTTAAAAAACCATCAGGAGAAACACGATCAGCAAAAGTCATAAAATTATTTACTTTTAACGGACTCGCGCGCAAGGAAGTTCCTCATGTTCAAGCTGGAGATATTGTTATGATCGCCGGCATCACGGATATTGATATCGGAGAAACGATATGCGCGTCAGTAGACCAAAAAGCGCTCCCCGCGATTACCGTTGATGAGCCAACCATTTGTCTTACTTTCTTAGTAAATGATTCTCCATTTGCTGGACGCGATGGAAAATTCGTCACCACCAGACAGATTCGCGAACGACTAGAGAAGGAATTGGAGGTTAATATCGGTTTGCGTGTTGATTTTTCGTCAAATGATTATTGCACTGTTTTTGGACGAGGCGAGTTGCATATCGCGATACTGCTTGAAAATATGCGTCGCGAGGGATATGAGCTTCAAGTATCACAACCAGAGGTTATCATCAAACACATTGACGGGCAACAGATGGAGCCATACGAAGAGGTAGTGGTTGATGTTCCTCAGGAACTCTCGGGGGTGGTTATTGAGAAAATGGGAAAACGACGTGGCGTTATGACCGCGACACATCAACACGACAATTGGCTACGACTTATATTTGAGGTTCCCACACGAGGACTTTTAGGGTACCGCAACGAATTTGTTATAGACACGCGCGGTGAGGGAATTTTATGCAGTCGATTTATCGGATTTCGACCCTATGTGGGAGATATTCGCAAAAAAGATGTTGGCTCCATGGTATCCATGGAGACCGGAACAGCCCTTGGGTACGCGCTCGCAAATCTTCAAGAGCGTGGCACACTCTATATTGGGCCAGGAATCGAAGTATATGAAGGAATGATTATCGGCAACGTATCAAAAGGAATTGATTTAACTGTTAATCCTACTAAAGGAAAAAATCTTACCAATATGCGCGCGGCACGAGCGGACGAAGCGATCCAACTTACTCCCCCGCTTACGCTCACGCTCGAACGAGGACTCGAAATTATGAACAAAGATGACTATCTGGAAATCACGCCCAAAAATATCCGCCTGAGAAAACAAATTCGATCACAACTGGATCGTGTACGAAAAGAACGCATCGTCAATAATGCTCCAGAGAATTAGTGTCTTTTATTTCTTTGGTTTCTCTTTCTTAAAACGCCTTTGAAGATACTCAGCAACCACGCGGAGTGGTTTTCCTTTTTGTTTCTCTAGCTCGCTTATAACCCATGCTTTCTCAATGCCGTGGTGATCGACTAACGCATTTACCAGTGATAGTAATTGACCAAACTCCGCGTCTGATCGCGCGCGGGGCTCAATGCCAAGGGCAATAAGTTCCTGTCCAGCGATTGCTTGTTTGGGGCGATTATGTTCTCCCACTTCTTGTTGAGCTAAGTCGCTCAATGCCTGTATGGCGCGCAATTCTTTTACATCAAGAAGTTGTGCCTTCATAACATTAGGCAATCCAACACGACCCATACTATCCGCTACCGCGACCACAAGTAACTCCTTTACGCTTGCCGGAAATACATCCTGTACCAACCTTCGAATCATACGGCTTGATACCTTGCCATCTTGAAACGCTTTCATCATATCGAGCGCTCTGCGGTGACACCGCACTATTTTGAGAACTTTATCTATTACTTTCTTTTTTGTTCCAATCTTTTCTAAAAATGCCGCCGCGGGCTCAAGTCCCATTTGTTCGTGTTCGTACGATGTTATTTTGCCCTCTTCTTTTTTTGTTGCTTTTGGTTTCCCAAAGTCATGACAAAAAGTCGCAAGTAGTATAACAAGCTCCTCTTCGCTTTCTATGCTCATACCATCCTGCCTCCCTTGGCGATGATTTTTGTTAAGCGCGTCTATAACGCGACGAGCACTGTCAACCGCTTGCATGGTATGAATCCATACGTTCCCCTCCGGGTGTTTATGCGGATCCTGTTCTGTGTGAGTAAGTGGGAGTACCTCATCGCCGTATAATGTTTCTAAAATTCCAAGACCCATCGCGGCCGAAAGTCCTAGTGATGGCGTTTTTGATCTGGTAAGAAGTTTTTTCCATTCGTCCCGCAAACGTGAAACGGGGAGAGTCGCAAGTTTTTGTGTTACTTTTTTAATTTCCTCTTGCGTTGCGTGATCAACAAAAAACCCAAACCTTCCGACAAATTGGGGAGCGCGCATTGGACGCAAGGGATCTTCGGCAAACGTTCTCTCACTTACCATGCGCAAACGACGTTGCCTTAGATCATCAATACCACCAAAGTAATCAAAAATTTCTCCGGTTAGTACATCTTTTAAGAACGCGTTTATAGTAAAGTCCCGCCGCTGGGCTGCTTGCCTAAAAGAGAGATCGGGGGCTGATTCAACTTCAATATCCTTATGTGTATCTCCTGTTGAACGCTCTTTACGCGGAAGTGAAAAATCGACACTAATACCTTCTATGTGAACTTTAAAAATCCCGTATACTTGTCCACATTCCTCAACTTCGCCAATCCCTTCTAATATCTTTTTGAGCTCTCCCTCGTCAACATTGTACACTTCAATATCAAAATCGTTTGGATGTTTATCAGTGAGCTCGTCACGAACCGCTCCGCCCACCAGCATCGCTCGCCCTCCCCTTTCTTGAATAATGCGCGCGACCGCTACGATAACCGCAAATACTGCCGCATGCTTTTCAAGCCCAGCTTTTTTAAGCGATTCTATGTATTCATCTGGGCGCTTACCTTGAATAACCACTGGAGGATTTTCTTCTTGTTGAGCGTCTTGTGGCACTACCTCTTGTTCATGCGTGAAACGTTCCATACACACTATTATGCGCCAAAAAATACACGAGGGAAAGACCAAGGATAATAGAATCTAAAACTGGACGTTAGTCCAGTTTTATCTTTATTTTTTTACCATGTTGTCTGTTTACTTTCGGCAACACAATCTTGAGCAATCCATTTTTAAGCGAAGCTGATGATTTCTCTGGATCAATCTCCTGCGGTAAAATAACGGACCGAGAAAACTTTCCCCAGAAACATTCCTGGTACAAATAATCGTCTTTTTTGACTCGTTCTTTTTTTGACCGCTTTCCCTTTATAGTCACCGATTCTGGAGTGATCGCGACATCTATGTCGTTTGCATCTACTCCCGCGACCGTTGATTCAATAACAATAGAAGCAGAATCTTGATATACATCAATAACAAGATGCCCCTCAGCGTCTTCAAACCCAAGCTCGCCATCATCAGCTCCATTAATAGGCACCTCTTTCTCTTCCAGTTCCGGTTTGTCTAATTTCTTTGAAAGAATGTCGGCCTTCACCAACTCCGGCTCTGGGATATCTCCTTCCCCTGAAAGCCCCGCGAGTTGTTCAAAAAAATCTTTATTGTTTTCGCTCATATAATGAAGTATAGCATATAGAGTGAAAAGAGGAAAGTTTAAAGTGGAAAGGGTAACGCCCTCCTTTATCGTTAATCGTTAACGCTCGCTGGGCCCTCCATCTTTTTAAGCTCTTCAAAATCATACAGAACAAAAAACCCGACAAAAATGAGAAAGAGAGTGGGATACACCAAATAATCGTTGAACTTAAAGACCAGATAATTGAATGCCGCATGGAACGCTGTGGCAAGCACCACTCCGGCGACAATCATTTTTCCTTCCATTTTAAACTTAATCCCCCGCGCCCAATAGTGACCGATAATTCCTGACGCGAGCGCATGGAGCAGTGTAGCCCCAATAAAACGCAAAACAATCAGCGAGAGTATGTCCTGTTCTCTTCCTGAGTACGCAATGAAAAAATTTTCCGCCATAGCAAATCCCAAGGCGCCGGTAACCATATAAATCATAGCGTCAATCGGTTCATCAAAATAGGGACTCTTTCTAACCGCTAAATATACCAAGACGAATTTTACCGCTTCTTCTATAAGGGCAAATCCTATAAAAACGGATATGTTTTCTTCAATAAGATGAGGGAGTGTTATAACCACATTGCTCAGCAGGCCATTAAATGCCATCTCCAGCCCCAATGAGATAAGCGCAGACATGCCTCCAAACAAAAAGGCGCGCGCAATCATTTTGCGTGGCTCGGGGTGAATATCTTCTTTAAGGAAAAATGCCAACCAAGCGATGCTAGGGATAAAACCAAGAATAAGGGCGATAAAAACACTCATACGTCTAAGTGTAACCCACGAAGACAAAAGTGAAAAGCCCTTCGAGGACTCTCGTTCGAGTCTGAGCCTGAGGGCTCATCCCTCAGAGTCGAAGACAGGATAAATGGAAAGGTGAAAAGAAATCATTAATCATTAACTACTAGTCCTTAACCGAAAGACGTATGTTGTAGCTCGCATAGTCACGCTACCAATCCTCAATCATGAGAAGGCCCTTACTTTTAACTTGGGCGGGGAATCGTTGATAAATTGCTTCGGTTACAAATGGCATAAAAGGATGTAGAAGTTTGATTATTTTTACGAGAGATTGAAATAAAATAGCTTTTTGTTTTTTTTGTTCTTTTTGGTCACCCTGTCTTAATCTTATTTTTGCATATTCTATATATTTATCAGCAAATTTATGCCAAATTAAATCATAGGCGATATGAAGCGCCTGTCCAAATTCATATTCATTTATATATTTCTCTATAGCCTCACAATCGGGTTTATTGTGTGGTTTTCGAACGTATTTGTTATTGAAATTAATTTTGTTTAATAACTGAAACTCGTTCACAATAGCTTCTTCTTCAAGATTCCATTCGTATGACTCCATATTGTCAAAATCTTCATAATTTGTATTGTCCAAAACAAATCGCGCGATGTTCCATAGTTTGTTTGCGAATTTCTGCCCGGCGACCACGTGCTCATCGGCCCACTTTATATCTTGCCCACCCATTGCTTGCCATATAAGTCCAAATCGCGTTGCATCAGCGCCATATTTTTCTATAAGCGTCATTGGATCAATTCCTGTTCCTAATGATTTTGACATCCTGCGTCCATCTTTTGCCAAGATCGTCGCATGAATAATAACATCAGAAAATGGTTTTTCTCCCATGAGTTCTTTCCCGGAAAAAATCATACGCGCGACCCATAAATTAATAATGTCCCGCGCGGTAGAAAGCACTGAGGTTGGATAGAACGTTTCTAGATCTTTTGTTTTCTCTGGCCATCCAAGAGTAGCAAACGGCCACAGCGCCGAAGAAAACCATGTATCCAACACATCAGTAGAACCCTCAATGGGAACGGCGTGTCCCCACCAAATTTGTCGCGAGATACACCAATCCTTAACTTTTGAAAGCCATTCAAGATATACTTTTTTCCACCGATCCGGATAAAAAACAACGCGCCCACTTTCGACTTCTTCGATCGCTTTTTGCGCGAGTTCGCTCATTTTTAAAAACCACTGTTTTGAAATAAGCGGCTCTATAACCGTATCACAACGATAGCAATGAGCAACGCTGTGCGTGTAGGGCTCTTCTTTTTCCACCAAACCCGCTTTTTTAAGCTTTTCTACCACCTTCGCGCGTGCTTCGATGACTTTTAAATTCTCAAATTCCTCGCCCGCCAACGCGGTCATTTTCCCTCGTTCGTTAATAACTTGAAATATCGGGAGTGCATGACGCTCACCCATCTCCGCGTCGGCAAAGTCATGCGCGGGCGTTACTTTAACCGCCCCCGTGCCAAATTCTTTTTCGACTGAACTATCCCCAATAATAGGAATTTCTCTTCCCACCAGTGGAAGAAGTACTGTGTTACCAATAAAGTCATTGTATCGTTCGTCTTGTGGATGCACAGCAACAGCTGCGTCTCCCAACATTGTTTCGGGGCGTGTGGTAGCAACTATAATATATCTTCCATCCTTGAGTGGATATTTTATATACCATAACGTTCCTTGTTCTTCTTTATATTCAAGCTCAAGATCCGAAAGGGAAGTGGCGTCTTTGGTACACCAATTCACGATCCGGTCGCCTTGATAGATCCACCCCTTTTGATGGTAGCGAATAAATACCTCCTGCACCGCACGAGCGTACTGTTTGTCCATAGTAAAACGCGCGCGCGACCAATCGCACGATGCTCCTATTTTCTTTAATTGATCCAGAATAATATTGCCATACGTTTCTTTCCACTCCCATACCTTTTCCAAAAATTTTTCTTTTCCCAAATCATGACGAGAAATACCTTCTTTTTTTAATTGTTTTTCTACCACATTTTGCGTGGCAATGCCGGCATGATCGGTTCCAGGAATCCAGAGAGTTTTTTCGCCCTTCATGCGATGATAGCGCGTAAGAATATCTTGAATGGTTGCATTGAGCGCGTGACCCATATGCAACACCCCAGTCACGTTTGGCGGGGGCAATACGATAGAGAAAGCTTTTTTTCTTTCGCCGGGAAGATTGTCTGGATTAAAGTATCCGGATATATCCCATTGAGAATATATAACACTTTCGTTTTCTTTGAAGTTATACGGTTTTAGAAAGTCAGGATGCATATCAAAAAAGTATAGGATAATCCTATACTTTTTTGATGAAAAAGGCAAAAAATCAGCTACCGCGCATCAATAAATATTTTGGTGCGAAGTGGATCAACAAGAAAATTATCTTGCTCTGCGGACACAGTTGGTGTTTGTTGTTTTAACACTTCTATGACCGCTTGACGGGTAATTTCATCCAACTCTCCCGTAGCAGGAAGTCCTGCTTGCTGTTGCATTGAGAAAATGGACTCTCGGGTAAGTTCATCATAAAAACCCGTTGGATCCCGTTCCAAAAGACCGCTTTCAAAAAGAATCATTTGTAGATATTTCACATCAGACCCAGAATCACCCACTCTCAATGTACGGGGAAGTGACGCGCTCGGATCAGCCTGCGGTTCATAAATGCGTAAATCTTTTGAAAAAGATATTTTAAATGCCCGCTGAGCGAATTGATCTAGCGAATCAATAATAGTTTTTGATCCCGCGAGGGGCTCGTTGTTTTTGTTAAATACAATCGCGTATGCGTCTATGTCGGTATATGCCCGCTCGGTCTGATTAACCACTCGTGCCGCAACCGCAACCGAACCATCCATGATTGTCTTTGCGTCCTGCACGCTGATATCCGGTCTTGGAAATTGTTCGTGCGAAATCCACTGGGGATTTTTTATAACGACCCGTGCCGCCGTAATAGCTCCTTGGGTATCTTTTATATATGGCTCGATTATATATTTTACTTCTCCCGCATGGATATACAACTCATAGGTAATAACTTGAACAGTATTTGCCTGAGCATCTTTGAGTTCAAGCTCAATAGGTAGTGACGGAGCTCCCCAAAGACTATTTGGGTTATACAGTTCGACAATTACACCAACCCCATCAGCAACGCGAAATACTTTTGCGTAGTTGGCTTTAACAGGTTGAAGCGCTTTTATATCGCATGATTGACACGGTCCACCGCAATCAACGCCCGTTTCTTCTTGATTTTTCTTTCCATCAACACAAGACGGGCTGGAAGATAAAAACGTACTATAGACCGCCCACGCTATGAGAGCTAGTACCACTATTACTATTGAGCCATAGATAATTTGTTTGGTGAGACGCATAAAACATTGACTAATAACTCACAACCAATAACTAATAACTACGATAAAAGATTGGAAGCTATATTGTTTATTATACGAGTTATTACAAATAAAACAAAACGGCGAGCCGAGTGGCGCGCCGCGCGAGAGAGCTAATGAAGGACCGAGTGACTTGTAGAGTGTTTTTCGTTGTCGTTTTTTCTTTATTCCCTATACTTTATCACCGCGCCAGAAAGAAAGACGAGTAGAACGATGCCTCCAATCCACATCCTGTTTCCCCCTGGCCACAATTGCTGAGCCACTTTCCACACAATACCACCAAAAAAAGACCCAAAAAATAACGCGCTAGAGAACAAAAGCCACGTTGGAGTTTTGTTGTTGGTCATTGTCCACTCCTTTCCTCTGACCGAGCAAAGCACACAATCCTGTGGTCCGAGATGAATGGAAGGTCAGCGTACGTGGCCGATGAACTCAGTCGAACCTGCCGTTGTCCATCCTCAGTGAAAGTGGGCTTTGGCACAAGTGTCTCCACGATTCCATAAACCCCATCTTCTTCTTGACGATCTCTTACAGCGGCCTGAACGAGCTGAAAACGAATTACCGCGGTAAGACGTGAGCCACGGAACATACTAAATGTTCCGCTTCTTACTGGATCGCATCCTTTCTCCAACACTCGGTTAATTGCCTCCCCAATCGAGATAGTATTACCATTGGCACCAGACCCGACGTCATCGGGTCCCCAGAGCTCTATGTCTCTCCCCCAAAACTCGACTTTCTCAGGCACGATCGCCTCCTTTTTGTTCCGCGCAGATTTTAAGAGACAATACCTCCAAAAATCTGCGTGGAACTATTTTTTATAGAGTACATTTTGCGTAACGTATTATATACAATCTTTTATAATAATGTCAACCGCTATTGCAAAACAAAACTGCGCGCAATAGTATCCCGGCGAACCCTACTCTCCCTGGAAAACCAAGTACCATCAGGTTAGAGCACTTTCACTTCTCTGTTCGGAATGGGAAGAGGTGGTACATGCTCTAATAAATCACCAGGAAGCTATTGCGCGCAGTTACGATAAAAACTTCCTTTTGCAATAATCAACACCTTTTTAGGGCAGCATACGCCGCTCTGAAAGGCAAAAAACGTTACGCTCAAAAAATTGTAGTCAGTATGGATTATTAGTACTCCTTGGCTAAACATCTTACGATGCGTACACCGAGAGCCTATCAACCTGGTCATCTTCCAGGATCCTACGACGCCTAATCTTGGGATGGGCTTCGCGCTTAGATGCTTTCAGCGCTTATCCCGACCGAACATAGCTACCCAGCGCTTCAGTTGGTACCAAAGCTGGTAGACCAGAGGTTCGTTCAGCCCGGTCCTCTCGTCACGATATCACGTATCACTACGTGCGCAGACTATATCTTCACCCCGACAAAGCGCCGGGGGATGGCATATCATAAAAACTAAAAAGTTTCTATTTCATTCCAATATATCATTGGAAATCAGTCGTTACGGGGTCAAACCTAAAACACTATATAACTCACTTTTGCTGCGTTTGCTTTTGGTCGCATAATTGTTTTTTTGAATAGTAATTATACAATCAACAAGTTTTTTTGTATTCCTGACACTAACCTTTCTATTTTCAAGAATACGCGCAGCTTTAATTATTTCAATCGCTTGCTTTCTTTTAAAGCGAATATACGGAAGTAATTCTTCAAGAATAGTTCGGACTTGCTTAAAACCATTAATTCTCAATTCGGTTATATGATCTTTCCTCTTGGAAATATACCCGATACCAAATTGTTTTTTGATCCACCACAAAGGTTTATCATGTCTTGAATCTTGATACAAACAAATAGTGAGCATAAATCGGAATTTTTTGATTCCGTCAGTACGCTTTTTGATTTGCATCATTAGACTTCCATCGCCATCAAGAAAACCAGCTATGTAAGCTAGATTTGTTTTTGATCGACTTCCCACGGTATTGTCTTAATTAATTTACTGGTCCTCAAGTAAATTGTACCACAACTAACGGACCGACATGTAGTTGTAGCTATCAACGAACCAGAACAGTTAAGAGTTCACCGTTATTAGCCATATTATCATTCCCGATTACTCGGGAAAGTAGCAATTTCTTACTAGAGCCAACCTCCCTCAAGCGTCAACGCCTGCAGCAGATAGAGACCAACCTGTCTCACGACGGTCTAAACCCAGCTCGCGTACCCTTTTAATTGGCGAACAGCCAAACGCTTGGGACCTTCTCCAGCCCCGCGCTAGGGTGAGCCGACATCGAGGTGCCGAGCGATGCCGTCGCTATGGACGCTCGGGCATCACCAGCCTGTTATCCCCAGGGTAGCTTTTATCCGTTGTCTCCGGCCTTCCTATGAAGCATCACGCATTATAAATAACACATGACATTGCCGTCGGGTCACTAAGTTCCGCTTTCGCGTCGGCGCGACTTGTGTGTCTTGCCGTCAAGCCAGCATACGCCTTTACACGTCCAGTCCGATTTCCATCCGGACTAAGCTGACCTTTAAACTCCTCCGTTACTTTTTGGGAGGATAACGCCCCATTAAAACTGCCCACCAGACACTGTCCCCCGCGGTTTTTGCCCTCGAGGTTAGATACTAAAATTTGAAAGATGGGTGTTTCATCGTCGGCTCCACCACGCCCGAAAGCATGGCTTCAAAGCCTGCCCACTACGCTACGCATCCAAGCCCTAGTATCAATATCAAGTTACAGTAAAGCTCCTGGGGTCTTCTCGTCCCGCTGCAGGTACCCCGCGTCTTCACGGGAATCGCATTTTCACCGAGCTCATCCTTGAGACAGTTCTCAGGTCGTTACGCCTTTCGTGCGCTCCGGAACTTACCCGGAAAGGAATTGCGCTACCTTAGAACGATTATAGTTATCGCTGACATTGACGAGGGCTTCGGGCACTCAGCTGTACCTTGCGGCACAACCGGCACCGTTAACCTTCTCGCATCGGTCAGGCGTCACCCCCTATACATCCTCTTACGAGTTCGCAGGGAGCTGTGTCTTTAGTAAACAGTCACCCGAGAGACTTTCGCTGCGTCCAGCTCTTTTGGATAATAATAACGTTACACGACAAATACTAGCATACCACTATCTTGTCGGCGCATAACACGATCATTATCCAAAAGGGCTGGAAGGCCTTATCCCGAAGTTACGGCCGCTTTTGTGCCGAGTTCCTTAAGGATGAATCACTCGTTCCCCTGAGGCTTCTCGCCTCACCCACCTGTGTCGGATTACGGTACGGTGCCAATATGATTAACCTTAGAAGTTTTTCTCGAAGATGTGCTCCGCGAACTTTGCCCGCCATAAGCAGACATCGCCGCTACGCTCGAATGCACCATTAAAGGAACTCTGACGGATTTGCCAGTCAGAGATTCTCGCGTCACGGACGTCAAACCATTAAGACGATCCGCGTACAACACCTTGTCCCTCCATCGAATCATACTGGCGGGTCGGAATATTAACCGACTATCCATTAGCTCCGGCTTTCGCCATCGCCTTAGGACCGCCTCACCCTTCGCTGATTTCCATTGCGAAGGAAACCTTGGATTTTCGGGGCCCGCCGTTCTCAGGCGGGTTGTGGTTACTCATACCAACATTCTCTCTTCCAAACACTCCACTCGCCCTCACGGGTCAAGCTTCAGCGCATTTGGAATGCTCTCCTACCACGTCAATGCACTACACAAAATATTTATTTTTTGGAAACAATGAGAAGGAGCCAACCCAGATTCAGATTAGCAACCTTTAGAGTGCGGCTAGCCACTAATAATCGTGACGGTGTGCAATTATTGATCGGGAGAGGGGACGCTCGAGAGCTTCGAACTCTCATATTCGGCAAATCTTAGATCTTCTTCCTGGAGGCCTCCTTGAGGAAGATGATTCCTCTGATCCGCGCGGGAGCACAGACCTAAAGGATCGCCGAACGTCTTACCATTAAACGATCACATCCCCTCTCTCGATATTGATTTTTAGGTGTGGCGCAGGAGTGAGGATTCAAACCTCAACCTCTCACATGCCATGTGAGCGCTCTCTCGTTTGAGCTTCTCCTGCTCTACATCCTTCTCATTGTTTCCAAAAACCTTTTATAAACACTTTGTGTAATGCACTGACATTCGTGTCTTCGGTACTATGCTTAAGCCCCGGTAAATTTTCGGCGCAGTCGGCCGTCTAGTAGTGAGTTGTTACACACTCTTTAAAGGATGGCTACCTCTAAGCCAACCTCCTACCTGTCTCTGGCAAACTACTACCTTTTACACTGAGCATAGATTTGGGGACCTTAGACAACGATCTGGGCTGTTCCCCTCGCGAACATGGAGCTTAGCCCCCACGTTCTGACTGCCCAGGCGATTTGCATGGGTATTCGGAGTTTGACCGAAAGGCCGAGATTTCTCCCTTTACCTCTCAACCAGTAGCTCTACCCCCCATACATTAATCCTGGACGCTAGCCCTAAAGCTATTTCGGAGAGAACCAGCTATTACCGAGTTCGATTAGCTTTTCACTCCTTACCATGGGTCATCCGAAGGTTTTGCACAACCAACCGGTTCGGACCTCCATTCGCCTTTCGACGAACTTCATCCTGCCCACGGCAAGCTCACCCGGCTTCGGGTCTTATGCGTACCGCCATAATCGCCCTTTTAAGACTCGCTTTCGCTATGCCTCCGTTCCGTAGAACTTAGACGAGCGATACACATAAACTCGTTGGTTCATTCTTCAATAGGCACACGGTTCCTCTTGCGAGGTTCCGTTCCTTGTAGACATATGGTTTCAGGTTCTATTTCATCGGCCTCACCGGCCTACTTTTCACCTTTCCCTCACGGTACTCGTTCGCTATCGATCACTAAATGTATTTAGCCTTTCCCGATAGTGCGGGAAGATTCCTCCGAAACATTCATTTTTCGAAGTACTCAAGATCACATGCTAAAGAGTTTTTTAGCTTTCGCCTACGGGACGTTCGCCCTCTATGGTCTCCTGTTCCAAGGAGTTTGGCTAGCTAAAAAATTTATAACTCTTCCACATCCCAACCAACGACTAACAACCAACAACATACGTCGTCAGTAGAAAGTCGTAAGTCAAGATAGCGCACATGCCTTACTACCCCAAATCAAGATATCGGATTTCAGATATCAGATATCGGATTTCAGATATCAGATGTTTTATATCTGAGATCCGATTTCCAAATACTGCTACCCAAAGTCCGACATCCGATCTGGTTTGGGCTTTCCCCGTTTCGCTCGCCGCTACTAAGGGGATAACTTCGTTCTCCTTTCCTCCGCTTACTGAGATGTTTCACTTCAGCGGGTTCGCACTCTGGCGCGAGGCCAGAGTAATTGAGGGTTGCTCAATTGGGTTTCCCCATTCGGACACCTCCGGATCAAAGGTTGCTACACACCTCCCCGAAGTTTTCGTAGTTACGCCACGTCCTTCATCGCCATTTAGTGTCAAGGCATCCACCATACGCCCTTAATATAACCACAATTTTTTAAGCTCGATTTTTTGCGTTACTGCAAAAAATACTCTTTGCGTTTTTCGCCTTTCGGAACAGACATACTGATCCAAAAGGTTACCTGCGTTGCTATCAGTAAAAAAGACCCTACCACTGATAGCACGGTTTTTGTTGACATTGCTTTATGAAATTTTCAACGTCCGGTCTTTTCTCTCCTTCTGGCATAGTGCCTAAACTCGATTTTTTAGAAACAAAAATCCGCCCAGGCGGCGGATGTTCCCAAGCGCATGAAAACGCGCCATTGAATCACCCGCACTTAAGACTAACTGTTATATACATCGTGGGCGTATTATAGAGGAACTCACCATAAAAAGTCAAGGGCTGATCAGCGTATCTTTCTCAATGAGTATTAGGCGAAAAAGCATCTTAAAAACTAGGTTAAAATGAGTCCGCTTGTCTTTCGTCTTTTTCTACGCGTGTACCATATACCACATTGATCTTTTTACGAAGAAAAAACCAAATGAGCGCACCCACCGCCCCCAACACAAGCGCGCTTGTAATAATAGACGTATCAGAAGTTGAGGCAGTATTTATAATCTGCGCGGGCATCGTTGATGAAGTATATGATGTTTCTTTTGTGAGATTTATTTTTTGCGCGGTTTTTGTTTTTTTTACTGGGATAGTTATCACATTTTTAAATCCAGGAGTTGCCGTAGTACTAAACACCACACTTCCACTTTCTTTTATGACGGAGATGTTATCTCCCACTTTTTGCGTATATTCAAATACATCACATATATTGTTTTGATCGTCATATAAAAAAAGCGCATCCCCATCATTGTTAAGTGAGATGCGCATATCACCTCCTTTAATAACCAAAAAGGATTTTGACTCAATAATATCCCCTTCTTGGAAAACACTAGATTTGCCACTTTTATCTTTAATGCTCCATCCTGATAACGATATCGCCCGCGCTCCTTCGTTGTATAATTCTATCCACTCATTTTTCGCGTCAGTCCCCAATGGATTTGGGAGAACTTCGGAAATAATAACTCCGCGCATAAGCACACTATTTTGTCGCGTTATATATACCAACAACTTCAGCGGGAGAAAGCGCACGATTATACACTCGCACTTCATCGATAAACCCCAGCGTTCGCCGACTTACGCTATTTAACCCAATAGTGGTGTTTGCATAGTTTGTGGAGACAGTCGCTTCTCCCGTGGACTGGTAAATAATTTTTCCGTTAAGATACACCTTCCACCCATTAGTCCCTGGCTGTGTCGTCACCGATAGAAAATGCCAATCGGATAACAAATCACTACGAGAGAATCCCAATCTCGTTATTCTAAAAATATCTAAATACAAAAATCCTGTGGTATACGGGTAAAAAGACCCATTAGTACTTCCATAGCCACTTAATTGAATGAGTCCTTGCTTGGTAGAACTATCGGGAATATCACTATCAAGCTTCACCCACATAGTAAGTGATGCCTCTGTCCCCCCATGAATGGACGCCGCCATTCCACTGGGAAGTAGCACATAGTCGCTTGTTATGGTTGGCGTATTAAACTTTCCCGCGTACGCGCCGACCTTACCTGTTCCATAATGACTCCCCGTTCCATACCATGTGCCATCAAAACCAGAGTTTGTTTTGTCATAGACAACCGATCCAGATCCTTCTTCAAAATCCCAATAACCAATCAAGCCACTATCTTTCAATGGAGAAAGGGTTTTATTTGAACCGACTTCATACACACCCAGAGAATCTCCGCCATCAGCTGAAGTTTTATCTTTGTTTCCCGATAATCTGTATTTTTGTGATTCAAAAAAAGCATTTAATTCCCATGACCCGCCAGGAATATATAGATAGTATGATGATGTTGTATTTAGAGGATCAATAGGCAATAAAGAAAATGAAAGGGAAGGTGACGATTGAAAATCAACAGGAATCCATCCGGTTCCATCAACGTTTCGCAACGTCGTGGATGAAACACAGTGATACTGATACCCAAAAGGAAGCGCGGGGAGTCCAAGCGACCCACACGTTGATGATGCGTCGTCGGCAACAGAAACATACGCTGTTCCAGCATCACCAAACGATATGTGTCCCTGAGCTTCCAAAACAGTGAGCGCTTTATTAATAGATTCAAGATCATTTATGCGAACCGCGTCGCGCGATTCTTTTATGTACTCAAATGGATTGAGCACTACAACGGTAGCAACAGCGAGTATTCCAATAATTCCCACCACTATTAACAGCTCGACAATCGTAAACGAGTCCCGCGTAAACTTTTTTTCTGAGAATGTGGTGGCTGTGATTTTTTTCATTCTATTTTTCTATGTGCTCTCTTCCTTTCTCAGTTACCACGCGTCCAGAACTGGTGCGCGCCAGCAATCCAAGTTTAAGAAGAAATGGCTCAAAGACGTCCTCTATAGTACCTCGATCTTCTTCCATGGCCGCCGCAAGCGCCCCAATACCAACTGGGCGACCTCCAAATTTTTCTATAATAGTTCTGAGTAATTTTCTATCGTGTGCCTCAAGCCCCAAATCATCTATTTCAAACATCGCCATCGCCTGTTGCGCGATTGATTCATCAACTCGATTTTTCCCCGCAACCTGCGCCAAATCTCGAACCCGTTTGAGTAGGCGATTTGCAATACGTGGAGTAAAACGTGACGCGCGCGCGAGTATATCAACCGCTAATTCGTCGATACTAATACCTAGCAGTGTTGCCGAACGTTCGATAATCCTCTTCATATCATCTTCCGTATAATAATCAAGATGAAACACTCCTCCAAAACGAGATCTTAAAGGAGCCGAGAGCATATTAACCCGTGTGGTAGCGGCCACTAACGTAAACGGCGGAAGATCAATAGACATCATGCGCGCAGCCGGACCTTTTCCTATAATAAGGTGCAGTTGTCGAGATTCCATTGCTGGATAGAGCATTTCTTCAATTGAGCGATTAATGCGATGCGCTTCGTCTATAAAGAGAATATCTCCCGCTTCAATGGTAGAGAGAAGCGCGGCTAGGTCGCCCGTTTTTTCGAGCACGGGACCAGAGGTAACACGCATGTGCGCATTCATCTCTTTAGCGATAATCGACGCGAGCGTCGTCTTCCCGAGCCCCGCCTGACCGTAGAGCAACAAATGATCCATGACTTCTTCTCGTTGTTTTGCGGCTTCAAGAATGATACGGATATTGTTTTTTATTGTTTCTTGACCGATGTAATCGGAAAATCGCGACGGTCGCAGCAATATATCCAACGAAACATCTTCTTTTTTTTGCTCTCCTTCTTGTTTTTTAATCACTCTTGACATAACAGAACATATTGCATTACTATGGTACCCACTGTACCAGAAAATGAGCACAAGATAAACCCCTTGCATAATCGCCCTGCCCACTAGTATCGTGGCTCGGCAAGCTCTTGACAAAGAGCTTTTATTATGCTAGTATACACTCACCGTTCCCCCAAGAGATCTTGGGGTACGTCATGAGGACCTGATCCTGTGGACACACTTTGGAATTTTTTTACGCATTAAGGGTATTGTGGTTTTGACTGCGATATTTCTCTAAAAAATTCTATAATTCTTTGCATGATCGCAGAGATTAACACCCACACAGTTGTCCACAGAATCAGGTTCTTATATCTGTATAATATACCCCCCACAAAACGTGGGGGGTATATTATATCGCGCTAGGGGCAGTGTTATATTAAAAATAGTCCAAACAAAAACGCCTGTGAACACAAGCGTTTTTGTTGCGATATCGCTTTGATATCAAAAGTTATTGTACTGCTTCTTTGAGCGCCTTTGCCGCTCGGAACTTTGGTTTGATCGATGCCGCGATTTGGATTTTTTCTCCAGTGCGTGGGTTAATTCCCTCGCGTGCCGCACGTTTTGCAACACGAAACGTTCCAAACCCCGCGATAGCAACTTCATCACCTTTTGCTAATGCTTTGACAATGGTATCAAAAATTGCGTCAACGGCCGCTGCCGCATTTTTCTTTACTTCAATGCCAGCCGCATTCATTACAATCTCTGTAAAATCTTGTTTTTTCATACTGTGTATTTTCTTAACAACTTCGACCTTTTTGGTTGTTATGCAATAAGTATACTGTATATACAAAAAAAGACAAGGAAATACGCGGTTATCCCCATTTACCGCACGAAGCATAACCCTGACATTTCGCCAGGGCTATGCTATTTAGTCAAAAAAGTTAGCTTTTATGCGGTTATTTCGCGTACTCGACTGCCCTGGTTTCACGCAAAACAACTACTTTTATCTCCCCTGGATATTTGAGTTCCGATTCTATTTTTTTGGCTATTTCACGAGCTAATTGCAACGCGCCAAAATCATCTATTTGTTCTGGGGTTACAAATATACGCAATTCGCGTCCGGCCGATATGGCGTACGCGTTTTTAACACCAGCAAACTGACTTGCGATATTTTCAAGTTCAGCGAGACGTTTTAGGTAATTTTCTATGGTATCTCGGCGAGCTCCGGGGCGTGCTGCTGAAAGCGCGTCGGACGCGCTTACCACATACGCTTCAGACGACGCATAGGGATATTCCTCGTGATGCGCCTCCATTGCCTGGATAACTCTTTCATCTATACCATATTTTTTAAGAATTTTGCGTCCGATATCCACATGACTTCCCTGTACTTCGTGGTCAATAGATTTTCCAATGTCATGCAAAAGCGCCCCACGCCGCGCGATATCGGCATTGAGTCCCATATCCTCGGCAAGCATGCCGGCGAAGTGAGCAACTTCAATAGAATGCCTAAGGACATTTTGTCCATAACTTGTCCGATAGTGAAGTCGGCCAAGTAGTTGAATAATCTCTTTGGGAAGATCATACACTCCTACCTCATACGCCGCCGCTTCTCCGGCCTCGATCATATTCTTGCTTATTTCTTGCGTTGCTTCTTCCACCTTTTCCTCAATCTTGGCCGGCTGGATACGTCCATCTTTTATGAGTTTTTCAAGAGCGCTTCGGGTTATCTCGCGTCGCACTGGATCAAACGACGAAATCACGATGCTATCGGGAGTTTCATCGATAATCAACTCAACACCCGTGAGACGTTCTAATGTTCTGATATTACGACCTTCTTTACCTATGATTTTTCCCTTAAAATCTTCATCGGGGAGTTGAACCACGGTCGTAGTGAGCTCCGCCGCTGATGATCGCGCATAGCGCTGCATCGCTGTTTGTAAAATGCCAATCGCCTGCTTTTCGATCTCCTCCCGACGCTCATGCATCATTTTCTTCACATACTCAACCAAGTCCTGTTGATATTTTTGCTGAACGTCTTTGAGTAATAGTTCTCGCGCTTCCTCGACACTTAATTGCGACACGCGTTCTATTTCTTTTTGAATGCTTTGTTTAAGTGTTTCTATGTGCGTCTTTGCTTCGATGACTTTCTGCACATCAAGCGCGAGCGTTTTTTCTTTTTCGCGTACTTCTGATCCCTCTTTTTCCAACACCTCCTCCTTTCGGACTAAACGCTCCTCTAATTTGTCTAATTGGTCCTTGCGCTCGCGCTCCTCTTGTTTTATGTCTTCTAATATTTTAGCCGACTGTTGTTGGGCCTGGAGAATAATCTCTTTTGATTTGAGCTTACTTTCCTCTAGTTGCGCGTTAATACGTCTTTCTATTGACGCGGCGCGCTTTGAGATTATGACATGACGAATAACAAAACCCACGAGTGCTCCACAAACGAGCGCACCCGCTGCTATAAGCATTGATGCTTCCATAGTAGTTTGGATTCCCAGATTCTTTTTTGTACCCGTGCTCTTCCTAACAGAAAAATGCTTGTGTTACGCACTAAGCAGTGTGTTAATGCCATATATGCACTGTGTGCATACAACAAGAGAATAGGTTTCCAAAAAATTCATCTGAAAATGATTAGCTAATAAAAGAATTTCTTTCTTAATATGCGTGTCTGATCGGTACCAAATTATAGTACCACAGAACATTAACTAAGGTCAATGGAATATTATTATGATTGACCATTAATCCAATCATCAGCTAAGAAATCCTTTAGTATATTTGCTCTTAAGGAGTAACCACACATAATTAGAGATTGCCTTTCCTATCTGCTATACTGACCATATATATGAAAAAAACGGTCGTCCTGATGGTTCTTGATGGATGGGGTATTGGGCAAAAAGATCAATCAAATCCAATTTATGTCGCACAGCCGCGCACTATTTCGTATATAAAAAACAATTTTCCTTCGGGGTCTTTGCAGGCGTCAGGAATTTCTGTCGGATTGCCGTGGGGTGAAGAGGGAAATAGCGAAGTGGGTCATCTTACGCTTGGTATTGGAACGGTTATTTATCAACACTACCCTCGCATCAGCATGGCAATCAAAGATAGATCGTTTGCCACTAATGCTGCGGTGCTAGCAACTTTTGAACACGTAAAAAAGAATAAAAGCAAACTTAATTTAATTGGTATGGTGGGGCAGGCCAATGTTCATTCGTCGCTTGAACACCTAGACGCCATTATGACTATGGCCGAGCAACATCAAGTTCCTTTTGTGCTCCATCTTTTTACCGATGGACGCGACAGCGATCCTCATTCGGCATATTCACTTTTATCACGACTACCCCAAGACCTTATCGGAAGTATTTCGGGACGATACTACGCAATGGATAGAGACAAACATTGGGAATTAACCGAACGCGCATACCAAGCACTAACGGGAAATGCGAGGTTTATACCACCTCAAGAGATCCAAGCGCATATTCAATCAACATATGATAAGGGTCTCAACGATGAATTTGTCGTTCCAGTGGGTGTTAAAGACGCAACACGCGCCGTTATGGAAAATGATGCGATATTCTTTTTTAATTTTAGAGAGGACCGCCTAAGACAAATAAGCGAGGCGTTTGTTAATCCGTATTTTAATTCATTCACGACAACAAAATTCACCAATGTCTTGTGCGCGTCCATGACACAAATCAGAGATGACTATCAAATACCCACTGCGTTTCCTCCACAACCAATTCAAAACTCTCTCGGGAAAATCATTTCAAGCGCCGGCAAAACTCAACTGCGTATCGCCGAAACTCAAAAATACGCCCATGTTACATTCTTTTTCAACGGATTAGATGACAAGCCATTCCCCAATGAATACCGCGTCCTTATCCCCTCAAAAAACACTCCGCGGCAACAAGACGATCCAGCAATGATGAGCAACGCGATAACAACTCGTCTTATTCAAGCAATCGAGGAAGAGGCGTTTGATTTTATTCTCGTTAACTATGCCAATCCCGATATGATTGCCCACACGGGTGATTATGAGGCGTCACTTAAAGCAGTGCGTATTATAGACGAACAGATTGAAAAAGTGATGCAATCAGTTCTCGCGCACAATACAACACTTATCATAACATCCGACCATGGAAATATTGAGCGATTATTTAATCCGACCACTGGAGAACCAGAGACAAAACACGACGCAAATCCCGTCCCCATATATATAGTCAGCACGGAATACCAAAAACCGCAAGCTCAAAATATCGTAGAAGAGCGGGAGCGTTTTACTATCGGAATGCTTGCCGATGTCGCGCCAACAGTGCTTGAATTTATGGAAATTCAAAAGCCCTCAAGTATGACGGGGCAGAGCTTAATCAGACAACTACTCAATTAGCGCTTTAGGCAACGCTACTAATAAAAACTCTTTTTTACTCTTTTTTAGTGAGTGCTACGATGGTCTTTATAACCGCATCTGGATTTAAAGAGATGCTGGTTATGTGTTCATCAACCAAAAATTGGGCGAATTCTGGATAATCGGATGGCGCTTGCCCACAAATGCCAATATACTTCCCCCGAGCGATACATTTTTTGATGATTTGCGCGACTAACGTTTTTACCGCTTGATTGTTTTCATTAGCAATTCCTCGAATACGCTCATTGCCATCGCGATCCAAACCGAGTGTCATTTGCGTAAGATCATTTGACCCAATGCTCATACCATCAAAAAGAGAAAGGAATTCGTCGGCAAGTAAAATATTAGAAGGAATTTCGCACATTACATAGATTTTAAGCCGGTGTGCTTCTGGCGCGGTTCCGCGCGTGAGCCCGTTTTGTTCTACGCATTCAATAACCCTCTTCCCCTCTTCAATAGTGCGGCACATGGGAACAAGAACATGCACATTGGTAAGACCCATATCTTCACGCACTTTTTTTATCGCCTGGACTTCAAGCGCAAACGCGGGAGCAAACGCGGGATGATAGTACCGTGACGCGCCGCGCCATCCAAGCATCGGATTCTCTTCATGGGGCTCATAAAGCGTCCCCCCAATTAACTGCCGATATTCATTTGTCTTAAAATCAGAAAATCGCACAATGACCTCACGCGGGAAAAAGGCCGCGCCTATTTTCGCGATACCTGCCGCAAGAGTATCAACATAGTATTGTTTCTTATCGCTATAACCAGACGTTTTTTGATCTATCGCTTTTATAATATCCCGTATCTCATCTCGTTCTTTTTTTGTTTTTAGTTTCTGGGCGCGCTCTTTTAGTTTTTTATATTCAACAAGCGCCATCGGGTGGATGCCTATATCAGAAGCGATAATGAATTCTTCGCGCGCCAACCCGACTCCGTCAACGGGAAGCATTGATTTTTCAAACGCCGTATCGGGAGTCCCAATATTAACCATAATCTTCACCGGTGGCTTTGAAATATTTTTAATGCTTTGCTCTTTTACAGAAAAATGAAGTTTTCCCCTAAACACATACCCGTCTCCCCCTGTTGTATCTATGGTTATCACATCGCCGGTTTTTATTTTTTTTGTCGCCACTTCGCTTCCCACGATACAAGGGATGCCAAGCTCTCGAGAAACAATCGCCGCATGAGAAGTTCGTCCACCCTTATCGGTTACGATCGCCGCCGCTATTTTCATAATCGGCTCCCAATCAGGATCGGTCATGTCGGTTACTAAAACCTCTCCCTTTTTGAATGACTCTATATGTTTGACATCTAATATGACCCGAGCTTTCCCCGATGTAATAGCGTTCCCCACCGAGGCACCCTTGCATAACAATTGACTGTCTTCTTTCCGTTGATATTCTTTAATAACAGAAAAATCCTTTTGTGACTGAACTGTTTCTGGGCGCGCTTGCACAATATATAAGTTCCCATCAACACCATCTTTTGCCCACTCAATATCCATCGGAGTCCACTTATTTCTTACCGTTGAATAATGATCTTCAATAAGCGTTCCCCATTGGGCAAGCGTTAAAATTTCTTTATCGTTTAGCACAAACGTGTTTCTCTCTTTTTCACGCACCGAAACAATCGTTGTTGGCTTGCTGCCTGTTGCGTAAATCATTTTTCTATCTTTTGCCCCTATTTTTTTGCTTATAATGGGAATGATTTCTTTTTTTCCCAAAAACGGCTTGTATACCAGAAACTCATCAGGGATAACCTCTCCCTGCACAATCATTTCTCCAAGTCCCCACGCGCCATTAATAAGAACCACATCCTTAAAACCCGATTCGGTATCAAGAGTAAACATAACTCCAGAAGCGCCCTTGTCGGAGCGTACCATTTTTTGAATACCAGCCGATAACGCAATGTCTGTCGCGCTAAATCCTTTGTTAGCGCGATATGAAATCGCGCGATCAGTAAAAAGCGAGGCAAAACATTTCTGGACCGCTTTAATAACTTGCCGCTCGCCTCTGATATTCAAAAATGTCTCTTGTTGCCCCGCAAAAGACGCATCAGGAAGATCTTCGGCTGTTGCCGATGAACGTACGGCCACATCGCACATACGCCCATATTCTTTCTCCATCTTTCGATACGCTTGCAGAATAGCGATAACTAAATCCTCTGGCATTGTGGCGCGCGCGATAGCAGAACGTATCTGTTTTCCTTTGTGCGCAAGCTCTTTGAGATTGTTTGTGTCTAATGTTTTAAGAATCTCAGTTACCCATTGCCCCAGGGTTTTTTTGCTCTTTGCCCCCACGCATGGAGAGGTCATAAAGTATTTAAACGCCCACGCGGTTGTTGCAAATCCCCCGGGCACGCGTACCCCTTTGGGCTTGAGCGTTCTTATCATCTCCCCAAGCGACGCGTTTTTTCCTCCCACTATCGACACATCATTAATCGTTAGTGAATGAAGTTCACGAACAAGTTCTTTTTCCATACGCATTAGTATATCACAAAAAACTCCGCTTTGAGGTAGGTCTTTTGCTCAGAGTATCTAAAGAATGCCTAGTACTAGTAAAGAGAGTAAAAGTATATCGAGCTGCCTCGACCCCTTTTTTCACGATCGTGAAAAAAGGGGTCGAGGAATAGACAATCAACGTAACAGCTATTTGGTAATATCATACATCGCCTGAATCTCACTCGCGGTAAGAGCACGATTATACAAACGAACCTCATCAAGCAAACCTTTAAAATAATAACTATTGCTTCTTCCTATCCTCAGTAAAGATTTCGCGTAGGGAGCATTCGTGTTCGCTGTAGAATAAGTAGCAAGCTCAGAACCGTCTAAATAAAATTTTGAATAAAAAATATCATCCTGATTATTCCCAGATATGACGAATGTCGCTAAATGCCACTGATTATTATACGGCGTTACTCCTGTTGTGCTAAAATATCTGTAATTACTAGAATTCATATAGAGCAGTGGCCGAGAAGACCATCTATAAAAGGAACCGGGATATGTTGACCCCAATGTCATCAGGGGGGCATAAGTAGATCCTGTTGTATCGTAATTAACCCATGCGGCAATAGTCATAGCCGTAGAGCTCACCGAAGAGTTAAATGGAACATTTATATAGTCATCTACCCCATCCAGAAGAAGGCACCCCTGTGTTTTGCAATTAGCAGACGTGGTAAGAAGAGTCGTTGAAGCCGAAGAATACATAATGCCATTATTCCCCCCGCCACTTGAATCATATGCCGTTGTTCCGGACATCTCATCAAATTTCCAATATCCTACAAGACCACTTGCTGATGAAATGAGTGTCTTATCTGTCCCCACCTCATAAGCGGCTGGATCGATGCCGCCATCGGTAGCCGCCGCCTGTGCGCGTTTTGATGATTCAAAAACAGTCGTTAGCTTCCAGCTTCCGCCCGGTGTGTAACTATAAAAATTTCTTGTCGTTGTAGTATTAACTGGATCAACCGGAAGCTTCCCGAGAGAGAGCGATGCCGATGATTGAAAATCAACAGGAATCCATCCGGTCCCATCCGTATTTCTTAGTGTAGATGAGGAAACGCACCGATAGGTAAAACCTAAGGGAAGCGGTGGGAGTCCAAGCGATCCACACGTCGAAGAAGCGTCATCAGGAATGGAAAGATACACGGTATACGGATCTCCAAACGCAGTATGTCCGTGAACCTCAATCATCGAGAGAGCCACATCAAGTGAAACAAGGTCGCTCATTCGCGTTGTGTCCCTGCTTTGTTTTATATATTCAAACGGATTTAATACAGTGACTACCGCAACCGTTAATATGCCAATAATACCGACCACTATAAGCAGCTCCACAAGCGTAAAAGAAGAGCGTTTATCGTAAGTATGTATCCACGACCACATCATATGTATAGTAGGACGATTTTTTACGTCGTATGTGTTTTTTGTGTTACGGGTGATTCTTGATGTTTTGCCTTTCCGCCGTAAGGAATAAATCTATCATGCTTTTTTCTCTCGTGATGGTGAGCGGATATCTTACTTCTTTTATGTTCAATAAAATCAAACGCGTGTTTGAGTACTCTTCTATTTTCTCCATTTTTTTTCCCAATAAGAACCTTCATCGCTTCACGGTATGTAAACCATCCATACCCTTGATGCTCGTCTGATACGCGTACATGTGACCTTTGAGTTTCGGCAAGATAAAAGATAATAGTGCGATGAATCTTTTGTGTTCCGCGCATAAATGTCCACTGCTCCCTCGTCTTAAAACATTCAATGAATGTCAGATCGCTTCGCGTAAAACCCGTTTCCTCTCGCGTTTCCCTCAGAGCCGCGGCAAAACTTCTTTCTTGCTCCTCTATTTTTCCACGTGGAAATGTCCAATAAGAGTGTCCATAGTAGAGCATAAGGAAACGGGGCCCTTCACTGGTTTTTCTAAAAACAATAATCCCCGAAGAAACGATTTTTTCTTCTTGCGTATTAATGGGCGGCGTAATCACGGGACGATGTGAAAATGAATCAGATGTATGTTGGTTTGTCATATCATATACATATTATTGTGCTTCTAAAACAAGACGGTTGTCGACAATATGCCCAAAAATTTTCTGTCCTTTTGTTAAACGATTGGAAAGAATCATGGTTGAAAGCGGAGCTACAATATACGTATCAAGTACTTTGCGCAAAGGACGAGCGCCAAACGCTGGATCATACCCCTGGCGGGCACAATAGGTAATAGCATCATCATCCAATACAAGAGTAACACCGTGAGTTTCGCGTAATGTATGTATTAGTTTTTCTATAGAGAGAAAAGCTACCTTTTTTATATCTTCTTCAGAAAGAGGTTTAAAAACAACAACATCCGAGAAGCGATTGAGTAATTCGGGACGAAAATACTCAGTTAATTTTTTCTTTAGCGTGATGGCGATTTCGTTAATCGGCATAGCATTGCCGACACATTCTTGCACATATACTGAATGCGCGTTAGACGTGGCGATAATAATCGTATTCTGAAAATCAACCGTCCGCCCAAGACCATCGGTAAGCCGTCCATCATCAAGAACTTGCAAAAAGAGATTGAGTACGTCCGGGTGCGCTTTTTCAAATTCATCGAAAAGAATGAGCGCGTATGGTTTTTGCATAACACTCTCGGTAAGCGCTCCCGCAATAGCACCATCGGGCGATCCAATAAAACGCGCCGTGCTTTCCTTTGTTTGGTACTCGGACATATCAAATCGTATCATCATTTTCTCCGACCCAAACGCTGCCTCGGCAAGTAATTTAGAAAGCTCCGTTTTCCCAACACCGGTAGGGCCTACAAAAAGAAACGACGCCATCGGACCGCCTTTGCGAGCAAGCCCGCTACGATATGCTCTTAGAGCGTTAGCAACCGCCTCAACCGCTTCTTCTTGATCTATGTATCTTTGATGGATTGTCTTCTCTAAGTTAAGAAGTTGTTGGGCTTCTCCTCCTGACGCTTGATGAATAGGAACTTGAACCTTTTTTTCAACGGCAATGATAATATCCGCGCCCGTTACTATATGTTTTTTCTTATACGTCGCGTCAGCAACAACTTCTCGCAGTAATTCTTGCGCGCTGGAGGGAAGTTTTTTTGTCCTCAAATATTTTGCCGCCAATAATACCGCCTGTTTTATGGCAGATACGTTGATAGTAACCCCAAAACGTTTTTCTAGCACAATCGCCTCATAAGTGAGAATGGTTTGCGCTTCGTCGTGAGTAATTTCTTCAACGCGTACCGTTTCATACTGCTCTTCAAATAGTGGATCGTGTTCGCAATATTCTTTAAATTCTTTTGGGTACGTCGCTCCGATGATGGGAAATGAGTCGCTCTTAATAATGGGCGCGATAATATCAACAAGAGACACTTCGCCCTGCTTGGACGCTTTAAAAAGAACGTGAAGGTCGGGAATATACACAATAATGTTTCCTGCTCTTATAATTTCATCAACGAGTGCCGTCAATTTCTGGGTGGCGAGGTCTTTATCGCCATGAACCAAAAGCGCTCCAATTGAAAGCTCAATGACTCGAGAATCGAATATGGCCGCGGGGACTTTATCATGTATAATATCCGACCCAAGCCGGTGAACAATCGTTTCTTTCCCAATCCCAGGATCGCCTATTAAAATAACATTTCTTTTAGTTTCTCGAGCAAGAATAGAAACCATACGCGCGTATTCCCTTTGATGCCCGACTAAAAATCCTATATCACCACGACGAGCCTCATCGGTAATATCACGAGTAACCTCATCCGCAAGCGGAGTTGGACGCGAAGTCATGCTTCTATTAACACGATGTGTTCTTTTCTTAGTGGTGCGCGATAAAAATCCGCCAATAGCACGAGGTATGGAGAATCTTTTTGAAAAAAGGAATTCCCCTTGCGTGATCGCCTGTTCGATGTCCTGTGCTGTTATTCCACACATATCCAAAACCTTTTCTACCACATGATCAGGCGCATACGACGCGGCAATAAAAAGAGCGTGATCGCTAATATCATCTCTGCCATGCGTATACGCGATATGAGCAGCATGCTTAATAAGCTCTTTAACTATTTCATTAATGTCGTTGTGGGCGATATTCCCTTGAATTGACGTATGATACTCGACCTCAAGACGTTGATAGAACTCTTTCGGTTCAATATCAAGTCTTTTTAGAGCACGGGCAATATCAGGACGATCTCCTATGGTAAGTATTAGTGAAGCATAGAAGCTTCCTCCAAGTGTACGAGTTTTTTCATATGCCCGCACTAAATAAGAGAGTGCCCTGCGGTTGAGACAGAGCGCGATGTTGTTTGATGGAACATGTCCATGCAAAAATTGATAGAGTGAATAATGCGCCTTGTGGGCATGAAGCGCCCAGTCAACGACCATCAGAATCAGTAAAAACGCGAGCCACTTAAGACGAATAACGTCTGATATAAGACATGAAACAATAACCCCGCACACAATAATGAGAAACGCATACGAACAGACACGCGCCAATGATCGAGAAAATGGATCGAGAGTAAGGATGCGCCTCGAAAATGTTGTCTCGGGCGTGTTAAAAAGATTTTCCATAAAAGAGCGCGTAAATAATATAAAGAGGGATTGTCGCCCAACACACATACACGAGAGTGGCGCCAAGTATTAAGACAGCATACCAGATCGATCCCACGACAATCCTTCCCAGCCGAGTGATAAACCCCATGCCGTATCCGACAATGCTGTATTCCTGATAGAGCGGCTTGAGCAGAAAATGAGCGCTTATGCGCACGGCAAAAAACTCTTCACTTTTTTTTATACTGGCGCGCACATATTCATACACTACAAAAAACCCTCCCACATACCACCGACGGAAGAATGCCTCTATTCTAAAAAAGAGTGTTTTAAGAAGATATATAAAAACCATAGCAAAAACCTTAGAAAAGTACGGAAAAGAACAACGGAAGCTCATTTCCTCTTTTTATATATTACATTGAGTATATCAAAAAAACGCCTCAAATAACAGGCATCTTCTTCTCCGCTCGGGGCGGATACGGACGGGCGAGAAGTGACGTGACACTTTTTAGAGTCACGTCACTGTTTTTATTTTGTTTCTATGCCGCGTAGATAGTCATATATATTCAATACCGCTTTGACGCCGTCTCCCATGGCGGTATTGATTTGATTATAGAGACCATCAGTTACGTCGCCGGCCGCCCATATTCCCTCAAGGGAGGTCTTACCTGTTTTGTGATCAATGACAATGCGTTGGCGTTCATCTAAGGTTGCCAAGTCCTTTATAATCTGCGTGTTTGGATGATACCCAATCGAAACAAATACACCCGAGACATCGAGTGTTTGCTCGCTTTTATTTTTTGTATCTTCATACACCACCTGCGTTACAAACATCTTTCCCTTTATTTCCTTAACACGCGCATTGGTGACAATAGTAACTCTCGGATCTTTTTTAAGTTGTTCTTGATAGAGAGGATCTCCCTTGCATGCATCAGCGTATTCTAAGATCGTAATTGAAGTCGCGTATGCCAAAAGATCTTGTGCCGCCTCAAGACCGCTGTTTCCACCGCCAATAACTACCACCTGCTTTCCTTTCATAAGAGGAGCGTCACAAATAGAACAATAAAACACCCCCTTTCCCTCATATTCTTTTTCACCTGGAACATTTAATCGGCGATAAGAGCTCCCGAGCGCATATAATACTGTTTTTGATTGATATGTCTGACCAGTGGCATCCGTTACTTCAAAAACATTTTCCTCTTTCTTTTCTATGTGCGTCACACGCGTACCGTCTTTTATAACGACCGCGCTCTGCATACGCATGTGCTCTTCAAGTTGTTTTGCCCAATCTATCCCCGAGATTGCTCTAAAACCAATAATATTTTCGATATTATCTGAATTTATTGATTGGCCACCAAAAGAATCGGTGATAAGAAGTGTTTTTATTGCCTTTCTCCCAGCATAAATACCAGCCGCGACACCCGCGGGGCCACCACCTAAAATAATAAGATCGTACATAATACAGTGATAAGTGATTAGTGGATAGCGAGAGGAGAGATTCAAGTATGCCTATAGCCAAAATATCACCTTTAACTTTTTGTCTCTTGTAACCCAAGGGTGTTATCAATGGCCGACTTGTCAAAACCGACGATAACTTTTCCGTCAATTTCAATCACGGGGACCCCCATCTGACCTGATATATGCACCATTTTTGCTAAGGCCTCGTCATCATTTTGAACATTGTGTTCTTTAAAAGAAATTCCTCTTTGCGTTAAATACTCTTTCGCAAGCTTGCAATAAGGACACATTGTTGTTGAATATATAGTAACCATACGTTTTTATTTAATTAGTGTTAATAATTGCCTCGTATTCTTTAATATCAAACGGATTTTGAAGTTTTGTTGCTATGCCATCTTTTACAATAAATACCGATGGAGTCGCGATTTGTCTACCCATTGCTTTCTGAGCGTCATTCATATATCCCTCGAGAGTCCCACGGTGTTTTTCGCCATCAATACACGCCGAAAATTGTTTCATATCTATACCATTATCTCGAGCGACAGAAAAGATAAACTCCTTAGTGAGGTTTCCGCTATTTTCCTGTTCTTTTTGTGATTGAAGTTCTTTTGCTTCTGCGCCATAAATTGCATCATGTATTTGCCAAAACTTTCCCTGATCAGCGGCACATTGCCCGGCAAGTCCAGCGAGATACGATTCTCCCGCTCCATTTTTTCCAGCATACGAATCAATAAAAGTGAGTGTTTTAAAAACTCCGTTTGCTTGTCCCGTTTCTATAAAACGTTTGTATATCTCTGGCTCAATAACACTGAAGTATTGCACACACGCAACACACTGAAAATCCCCGAATTCAACAATAGTCGCGGGCGCGTTTGGGCTTCCTTTAAGAGGGGCGCTTCCCTTTTGTAGTCCCTTGGCAGTAATAGGATCTTCCTGAGTGCTATTTCCATTTTTTGAGATGCTTTTTGCCCCCAAAGAATAGACGTAAGCCCCCGCGAGTATTGCGGCGGCGAGCACGATTCCTCCAGCAATTACCCATGGACTATTATTTTTTTGCGATGTTTTGATCTCTTCCATATAAAAGATAAATGAGGTATGTTATGTTAGTAAACTGCTTCCATATGACTAGAAGCAGGGTCATTATAAAATGCCTATTAGAATAAAGCAAACAATACTCTTTATCGGAGATGTCGTCCTGTTGTACGGCTGTTTATTTGTAACACTAACGCTCCGTTATGGCTCCCCCACGGCATACATCAGCGACCACCTGGGGCCATTTTCCGTTATTTTCGCCCTATGGATAACTATTTTTTACATCGCCGGACTATATGATAATACCGGCCCCAAACGAACTCTTGAGCTTGCTCAAAAAACATTTGTCGCGGTGGGGGTGGGCGCGATATTGGCGATCGTTCTATTTTACTTAATCCCCTACTTTAAGATTTCACCAAAGACGAACCTTGCTCTCTTTTCTGGTATATTTGTTTTTGTTTTTTTTGGATGGCGGTTTTTGTTTTCTTATATATCTCGCTCATCAAAAAAAAGCGTGTTGGTTATTGGAAGTGGACCTGACGTAAGAGAGTTAATTGACTGCGTGCATTCAAATCCTCATTGGGGGTACGCGATCGCGCATGTGATTTCAGATGCTCACACCATTTCATCACCGCAACTTCTCTCGCTCATTAAAGAATACGGGGTAAGCACCATCGTCATTAGTTCAAGTACGGATGCTTCCTTGCCATTTCTCGATGGCATCTTTAAAAGCATTAGTTCTGGTATTGAAGTGCTTGATCTAACCACCGCGTACGAATTACTCATGCGAAAAGTTCCCTTAGGGGACGTAGAGCGTCTATGGATGATTACATCCGTATCAAAAAGCCGACGCATATATGAATCCATAAAGCGACCGACCGAATTAGTCACCGCGACACTACTATTTGTGATATTATTTCCCGTGCTTATTGTACTGTATCTACTGGTAACAGGTACGTCACGCGGAGGTGGCATATACCGTCAAACACGCGTTGGTAAAAATGAACATCTTTTTACCATCTATAAATTCAGAACTATGGTACGCGACGCCGAAGCAGAGGGGGCACAATGGGCACAAGGAAATAATGACCCGCGCATTACTACCATCGGGAGAGTATTACGACGGCTTCATTTAGATGAGCTTCCACAGCTTCTCAATATCATTCGCGGAGATCTTTCGTTTGTGGGACCACGCCCTGAGCGACCTGAGTTTGTCGCTGATCTTAAAAAACACACCCCTTATTACGATGCGCGCCACTTGATAAAGCCGGGCGTTACCGGATGGGCACAGATAAACTTTCGTTATGGAGCGTCCATAGAAGATGCGTATACAAAACTCCAATACGATATTTACTATATAAAACATCGCTCATTCACCCTAGATATCCTTATCGCGTTAAAAACGCTTAATTCATTCCTCATTGGGTAGATTAGTAGAGTAATGCGCTTGACGATAACTAAAACACGCAGTATCGTGTTTTTAAGCACACTGCAGAAAGGAGGAAGAAATGTATAACAACTCTTGCGCTTTAGTTATTGCCATGGGGGTAGCTGGTGTCGATAGAGCAACGGCACAACGCTTGCTTGAAATTGGGAACACGCTCGATGAAAAAGACAAGAAATATGGATCATCGTGGGCGAAAATCCACACGCGATGGCGGAAATCCAAAGACGCGCGGCCAACAGAGGACGAGACATTAATCCTTCAACAACTAATCGCCCACGCCAGCAATATGGCGTTGGCAACACGCACATTCTTTTGTCTGCCGCCAGAGAACGAGGAACTCAGATCGCGCGCTTTCAGAAAGATCTACGAATGCGCATGTGTTCAATGCGGAACAACCTGAGCGCGCGAGCGCGCCTCGAGGCGAGAAGTTTACTCGCCTCTTTCTTTTTTCTTATCCTTTCTGATACGATACACGTATACCATATGAGCCAAAACGGATTGTCTTTTCTTTTCGAAAACAAGACGGCTTCTCAAACTATTGCTAAAAACGCCGCGTGGCTTTTTTTGGGCACGGCCGTGTCACGCGTCGCGCGGGCGCTTGTGCTTATGTACGCGGCGCGCCTACTGGGAGCGCGCGACTGGGGAGCTTTTAACTACGCGCTCAGTCTCGCCGCGTTCTTTACTATTTTTACCGATTTTGGCGTCAATGCGGTGCTCACTCGCGAATCGGCCAGAGACACTTCTTTGCAAGAACGATATTTTTCTTCGGCATTTTTTATAAAACTAATCGCGGGAATCGGCATCGCATTAATACTCATTGCGCTGTTCCCTCTCGTGGCGCCCCATATTATTTCATCAACGTCAGATATTCCTCTGGTGGCGACGCTTATTCCTATCATAGTGCTCGTTGTTCTTTTCGATAGTATGCGCGATTTTGGAGCGGCTCTCTCACGCGCATGGGAAAAAATGCACATTGAATCAATAATACAAATGCTCACCAATGGACTGATTGTCGTATGTGGTATTGGAGCGTTGATACTAGCCCCCACCGCGCGCTCACTTTCAATCGGATACGCGATTGGGACGGGCGTTGGCATGATTGCCGCATTTATTCCGTTTCGAAGATATTTCAAAACAATCATCGCGTATTTTTCATTGAGCTCAATCAAAAAAATAATCGCCGCCAGTTGGCCTTTTGGAATGATGGGGCTTATGGGAGTTATCATGCTCAATACCGACTCTCTGATGATTGGATGGTTTTTAAATATTGAACAAGTTGGGTACTATGGCGCGGGCCAACGTATCGCGCAACTTCTCTATACTATTCCATCGCTTATCGCTATCGCGTTTTTTCCCGCGCTATCAAAACGCATACACGATCCAACATCGTTTTCAACCTTATACGCATCAGGAGTAAGGATGCTTTTAGTAATCGCGCTTCCACTCACTATTGGTGGAGTCATACTCGCAAAGCCACTCATTACTTTTTTATACGGAACCGCTTTTGCTCCGAGCGCGCAGGCCTTTATGCTTATGAATCTAACGTACATCCCCGTATTTATATCAGCACTACTGGGAAATACGCTTTTTGCTCTCGGACGAGAAAAGAAACTACTTGGATATGTCGCGTGCGGCGTTTGTGGTAATGCGCTTTTTAATATCATATTCATCCCTTTGATAGGTATTGCTGGAGCGGCGCTTTCTACTGTTATCAATCAAATAATCGCGACCTCTTACCTAATGGTCCTCATGAGGGATTATGCCCGTGGGTTTACTATCTCCTATTGGTGGAAACCGCTTATGGCTACCTGTGGAATGGGCGTTATTGTCTTTATGGGAACATTGATACACATCCCCGTTTTGATTCTATGTTTTATTGGCGCATTGATATACGGACTCATTCTTATGCTCCTAAAAGATAGCGCCGCCCTGCATGTGCTTTTTATAGTAAAACAACTATTTCAAAAAAATTTCCAGACAAAAAATAACCCCGGCGTCCTATAGTCGAAGCTATTTCCCTAGCACACACGCGACATAATATCGAACCTTAATCCCTATATATACTAAAGCACTAAACAAGCGCCAGTGGTTTTTGTATAAATGCTTCTTGTAATAAAGCCACATCGCATCATAAAAATTTTTTCTTGACGCGCGAGAGCGTTTTTTACTGCTTTGCCCGCCAATATGCACGATATGAGCAGAGGGCACATACCAAATAGCAAACCTGGCGTCGCGCGCGCGCTTACAAAAATCAAGATCTTCCCCATACATAAAAAAGTCCTCGTCTAATCCGCCAATAGCCTCATACACGGATCGTCTAAACATCATCACCGCCCCAGAAAGCGCTTGAGCGGGCCCTTCGTCATCTGGATTTTTATTTTCATTTTTATATTCAGACGCAAGGGTGCTCTTTCTACACAGCTTCTTGACTCCAAATAAATACGCGAATGCGTTTTGAGGAGTTGGTAATGCGCGTCTACTTGCATGTTGAAATGTTCCGTCTATGTTGAGCACCTTTGGCCCAATCATTCCTATATGAGGATGTTCATCAAGAAATCGCACTAACGTACGTATAGCATCTTTCTCAACAATCGTGTCGCTGTTAAGTAATAATATGTATTCGCCCGTAGTAATAGGGAGCGCTTTGTTGTTCGCTTTTGCAAATCCTTCATTTATTTCATTTCGTATAAGCACTACAAACGGAAAGTCCTTTTCTACCATGTGAGGACTTCCATCGGTTGAGGCGTTGTCAACAACAAACACTTGAGCGACAATACCCTCAAGCGCAACACGTAAAGTGGAAAGGGTTTGCGCAAGCAGATCGCGTGTATTCCAACTGACAATAATAACTGAAAGTTTCATATACTTAGTATGAGGTAAAGTGAATTTTCCCCGTCTTTCGATCCCATACGCCAGCAGGCCATCCACACATTTTTGCCACATCGCCAAACGCAATAATTATAGGAAGTACACCATAACCGACTATTCTTTTGTGCCATGGAAGAAGGCGCGAGAAGACGCTCCACCGTTTCCAGAATTTTTTCATATAAACCGGTGCTCCTACCACAAGGGGAATAGCAGGCCACCACGAACCAGAAACAAGCGCGATAGCAATAAGTAGTGTAGAGAGACCATACACGCCATAGCGGGTTGCTTGTCTAAGAGG
>JAGOQP010000009.1 GCA_017991375.1 Minisyncoccota bacterium | reverse complement strand
ATGCCTGTATCATACTCATTTGAATGGTTTTTTTCAACATTATATTTTGAGCTCGTACCTCTGGTTGTGATATAATAAACAGTACTATGAGAACACGCATTGGAATGTTTTTTTCGGCTATTATTTCTTTTATAAAACGTCATCGAACGCCTTTTTTAATTGGTGGAATTATAGCTCTAATTGTTTTGTGTCTTGGGGGAGCGTATCTTATAGGATTTTCTCGAGGAACGCGTAACCCACAGACCGTATCGGTAGAGGGAGTCATTGATCCGCAAAAAGGCAGTTCTGTTGAGTTTGTTCAATTTTGGCGCGTATGGAACATTCTCAAAGACAACTACGTTCTTCCAGAAAAAACGAATGATAACCAAAAACTACTCTATGGAGCAATCTCCGGATTAACGCAATCACTTGATGACCCCTACACTACTTTTTTTCCTCCTCAAGACGCAAAGAGCTTTACCGAAGAAATAAGTGGCGCCTTTGGTGGTATTGGAGCAGAAATAGGACTGGACGCCAATAGACAAATTGTTGTCGTTGCTCCACTCAAAGGAACGCCCGCTGACAAAGCGGGGCTCAAAGCTCAAGACGCGATCATCAAGGTGGACGATACATTTACCACTGGTATGTCGACCGAGGAAGCGGTTAAAATCATTCGTGGGCCCAAAGGAAGCGTGGTGAAACTTACTATTTATCGGAGCGGATGGGACAGTGAAAAAGTCCTTTCTATCACGCGTGATACCATACAGCTTCCGACGCTGGAAACAACGCGGCTCAATATACAAGGAAAAGAGGACTCGCATGGCCCCATAACATATATCAAACTTCATAATTTCTACGACAAAGCGCCCGCGTTATTCTATCAAGCCGCGCTCAAGATGGCGTTGCTGGGAGGGTCTGATGGTATTATTCTTGACTTACGCAACAACCCCGGTGGATATTTGGAGGCAGCTGTTCAAATAAGTAGTTGGTTTGTTGAAAAAGGAAAAACTGTTGTCACTGAAGCGTTTAGGGATGAAAGCAGAAACGAAGTATTCGCGTCTCACGGGCCGGCATTGTTCGCACGCACTCCCGTAGTGGTGCTCATAAATAAGGGATCGGCGTCAGCATCAGAAATTCTAGCGGGCGCGCTTAAAGAGAGTAATGGCGCGACGGTGATGGGAGAAACGAGTTTTGGCAAAGGCACGGTGCAAGAACTACTTGATGTTGGAAAGGGATCGCTTCTTAAAGTGACTGTCGCGCACTGGCTCACGCCAAATGGAAATCGCATAGATAAAAATGGCATCAAGCCTGACATTGAAATTACTGTTCCAGAATCCATTGCTACGAGTACCGAAAAAACAGACGAATACTGGATCGAACAGGCGGTGAAAGAGCTATCAAAGAAAATAAAATAACATATTGAAAATCAACATCAATGCACGTTCTTCTTCTTAAAGACATCCCATCAGTTGGAAGAAAAGGGCAAGTGGTCACCGTGTCAGATGGATACGCAAAAAATGCGCTCATTCCAAAAAAATGGGCTCAGGTTGCTGATGCCAATACCATTGCCACGTATCATGCTCGTATTGAGCGGGAAGAAAAAAATACCCGATTAAAAAAAGATGAGTATAAACGCGTTGCTCCACTGGTCGCGCAACATACATTTTCTTTTTCGCTCAAAACAGGGGAGAGTGGACAGTTATTTGAGTCACTCCACGTCGATAGCATCGCCAATGAGATGCTCACGTTTATTCATTCGCTCAAGGCCCCATTAATAGACGCACACGATATTGTGGTTAATACCAAACCGATTAAATCGGTTGGAAACCATACCATTCCCGTTTCCATTGGAAGAGGGGAGGGCGCCGTTTTGGTAAACATTACCGTATCAATCGTTCCTCATACATAAAAAACATTCCCTTTGGGTTTCAAAGGGAATGTTTTTTATGTGTAACTTTTAGGCCGTCTTTACGGCGATTTGGGTAACTCGTCTCATTTTTCCACTAAATCCCGTCTTTCGCGTATTTCTAAAGACAACGATGCCGTTAATTGCAGCATAAAGCGTATCATCCGCTCCACGACGAACATTGTTTCCAGGAAGATACTTTAAGCCACGCTGTCTAATGAGGACTTCTCCAGCGTTTACTTTTTGTCCTTGTTGACGCTTGACTCCAAGACGTTTTGCTATGGAATCGCGTCCATTACGTGTGGAACCTAATTGTTTTGTATGTGCCATAGGTCAGTAGTAATAGGATTATCTGATGTTTTGAAATTATAGTATAAAAACATGAGCATTGTCAACCCTCCAAGAATAGGAATGCGCGCAGATTTGAAACAGATTAACGCAATTGACAAATAAGCGAATTAAACATCTAGTTGATGCTAAAGATTAATAACTAACCTCCACTACTCGCTGTTCATTTATCCTGAGCTTGCCGAAGGACTATTCACTACTCACTTTTTGTTCTATACTCGTTCTTATGGATACAAGAGCAGTGCTCGTGTTTGACATAGAAACTATTGGCATTTCGTTTGAAAAACTAGATGCTCAATCACAAGAGTTTCTTTTAAAATACGCGCAAGACGATGAAGAGAAAAAAGAGGCAAAAGAACGAACAGCGCTTTATCCTTTAACAGGGGAGGTGATTGTTATTGGATTACTCAATCCCGCCACAGGGAAGGGGAAGATACTCGCGAGGAATGACTCAGGAGTTGCCCTCCTCGAAACCATAGGGGATTTTGATGTTATCGGCGGAACAGAAAAAGAAATACTTCAAACATTTTGGCATCTTATCCAATCCTATCAAACATTTGTAACGTTTAACGGCAGGTCGTTTGATGTCCCATACTTAATGATCCGCTCGGCTATTTGTGGTATTGTGCCGAGTAAAAATCTGCTCTCAAATAGATATGTGGGCTCTCAAACATACGGCGCGCAACATATTGATCTTGCTGATCAACTCGGGTTCTATGGCGCGATGAGAAAAGGATTTAATCTGCATATGTGGGCAAAAGCATTTGGCATAAAAAGTCCAAAAGAGGGGAATATACACGGGGAAGATGTTACTCCTTTATACTACGAGGGGAAGATTGTTGATATTATGAAGTACAACATTGGGGATGTGCGCGCAACCGCCGAACTTTACGAACGATGGGAGAAGTGCTTGAACATCTAAACCTACAACTAACAACCTACCACAAAAATGATCTATGGTGCTCTTTTCTCTAAAATATATTATTAAAGAGCGAAGGAAAGACATTATTCTTTTTATCGCGCTAGTGCTTTTGATCGCGTTAGCGTTCGGCGCGGGAGTTATGGTTGGTAAAAATTCTACCTCGCCCCAGATTATTATCCAACAAATAAAATAAAGAGCCCTCAAGGAAATGCTTGCGGGCTCGTTGCGTTTTCGTTTGAGCGTGCTTTCTAAGAAATCGAAGACGTAACCACTATCTGAGGATCTCCGACGCTCACCTCCATATTGACTATGGAGGAAAAAACAAATTTTTCAACGTTCTGTTTGATCCACCCAAGAATCCATGTGCGAACATCTAACGCGCTCATAGCTGTGGTGTTTGCAAAGAACCTCTCGATACTTACTCCGGTACCCTTAAGAAATCCGCTGTCCGAGCAGATACTTTCTAGATCACACTTAAATACATGTCTGACGTAACTACAATCCGGGAAGTACGCAAGAAGAGCGATGACCTCAAGGGGATTAATAAGGCGAGAACTTTCTTTTAACCTAACTATCAGCGTTATGGGAATTCTCGCCTGTACCAAACCATTAAGCGCGGATACCTTCAATGTCCAGTAAATTTCTTTTGGTATGTGCTCATCCAGATTCTCTACGTCGATTTCGACAAAACGATCATAGCCCTTTTTCCAAACCCAGAGCGCCTTACCAATAACCAAAGGAGACGCTAAATCGCTGGGAAACGCGACAATGACTTTTCTCTTAGATTCAACCACTCGCCCAAATGTATGTATTAGCCACACCTTCAAATAAGCGGAGAAGATGACTAGCCCTATCATTCCCAACATCGCACATAGAAAAGTAAGATCCCTAGACAAAAAAGATGGTAGAAGCAGGAGAATCACAAAACCAAAAAAGAAGGACAAAACAATGCCGAAAAAGAAAAGAATATTAAGTCCATATCCAATAAGTGCTCTTTGCCACCACTTTTCCGGATATTCCTGGTAAACATACTGTACCTGATAGACGCACTGCGTTTGTGCCATTGCGTGGCCTCCCTTCTTGACGTCTTGGGTATTGAATGGGTGGAAACGTACTACCTTTACCTTAAAACACAAATGATTAATTGTCAATTATGGATAATTTTCTAGAGCTACAAATAAAGCTACGAAATACGAATGAGAGGGTACGAATATACGAAATCTCACTTGTCTTCTTATTGGCCAACGATTATTCTCTATCCCTTTAGGTACCCAATCTTCTTCAACACGTCTTCATGTTCCCATTCCCATAATGCTTTTGCGCCTAAAAATGCCCTAAGGTCATCTTTCCAATGAGGAAATTCTTTGAGTTCAATATCTCCAACAGGGGAGGACCATTGGTGTTGACATTGCATAGAGCGAGCGTAATCCGTCTTGCTACCATTCCATTGAGGTCGTACTTTGTTTACCCCGCCTTTTGACCTCAGAAGCGCTCCACATAGAGAACATACCCGATGTTGATCTATGCGCAAGATCCATCTTGTCTCAAGGCGCGGTATTTCATTTTCCAACGCGGCCATATACGCGGCTGTTTGGAGATTATAATCCCGATAAATTGATTGAGATGTTTTTATATCTAAAACACCGGTCTTTCCTCCAATAGTGGCAACGGCATCTATGGTCCCGGCATATTTTTCTCCTTGGTGCGCGATTCGATATTCAACAAATTCTGGGCGGACAACTATGGATTGCTGTTCTTGAAACGCTAAAAACGCATTCGCAATAGATTGCGCTTCTGGTGGGATGGGGGAGGACGAGTTCATTAAAATTCCTTCTATCGTCTCGTGCACCAGCGTGCCCTCTTGCGCGGATCGTGCTTTAATCGCTTCTCCCTGCTCAAAACTAGAAAGTCCTCCATAAAATTTATAGAGCGCTGGTTTTGCTTTTATTTCTACAATTTTGGTCACACGAGGCATCCACGTTCCTTCTATATCGTATCCGGCATTTTGTATAAACTCGTCAACGGTTTTATATTCCATAGAGTAAGTATAAGCGTGATCATTATTAATGAGAAGTTGACCATATATAAAATATGTTCTATTATATACATTAGAAGGAGGTGGGGGATGCCAGACGCGCGCCTGTTTGTGATCATAACTATTGTGGGAATTATCCTTTTGTACATAGTCGGAAGACCACAAAAGAAAATGGATCAGCCGCCAGAGCACCAACCTCCCAAGACCGAAGATGATGATCCTCCTCGAACGCCATTTCTTCTACTCGTACTCTTTGTGCTCTCTTTTCTGTCCTACGTGGTTCACACTCTCAAAGATGCTCTCGTTGGTCTTGCGCGGCTAGTGAGAAGGGGGGGGCAATGGTTCTTTCCTGTTAATCACCGCGTCTCCTTGTGGCCTTGTCCCTGTGGTGCTTTTTAAAAACACTCCGGCAAGGCCTTTTGTATTATTAGGGAATCTTAACACTTACATCTACATTCGGCGTACTCAAGGCCGCGAAAGAACAGCTGCTCTCTACAGGGGAGTAATAAAAGGGGGCTTTTTTACAGCTCCTTTTCTATTGTGTATGTGTCGCACAATATACATTTTGCGACAGTATATTATATACAATCACTTGAGTATATTGAGTACCCATGTGGCAATACTTGTAAGAACATCCAGTAACGTTACGAATATATTCAAAATAAATTTACATATCTTTACACACACCTCCCATACTTCCTTAAGGCCGCTTATATGGAGCCATGTCATTATTTTGAGTGCTATTTGGTGAAAGACCCCATATAGCTTGACCAAAGGGTCCCATAGACCCTGATCTCCCAACCAATCAATGACTGGCTTAAAAACACTTTTGATGATGTCGATAATGTCTATAGTTATTTTCATATTAGTGACCAACAACTAACGACTAACAACCTACAACTATTACAGCTATTTTATCATACATTTTTATACCTGGATATAGTTGCGAGGGTTAAGATCACCACCGTATTCGCTGTGACGAACAAATGACTATAAATAGTTAAATGGATTAACTGTTGGACCGATAGGAACAAGCCCAGCTCCTGATATCATCTGCATTGAAAGATTTGGTCCCCAATATACTCCAAAGTGTAAATGTGGTCCCGTTGAATACCCTGTATTCCCAGAGTATCCAATAATATCCCCTCTTTTTACCTGAGCGCCGTTCTTTACAATGATACGAGATAAGTGAGCATATAGAGTTGCCAATCCGTTTTCATGTTTGAGAGCGATAAACTTTCCATATTGAACCCTTCCATTGTCTCCAGTTGCAAAAACAGTTCCATCGGCCGCCGCGATAATTGGCGTTCCAATAGGTGCCCGAAAATCAGCTCCATTATGAAATTTGCTTTTATAGGCCCGCTGCGCGAATGGTGTTGCTCCATACTCTTGTGTTACCGTGCACCCAATCGTTACTGGACACTGTAATACACCGGGGCGTTCTTTTGGTAGCTGGTCCTGATTAAGGGATTTTCTAAGTTCTTTTTCTAAAGCGTCAATTTCCGCGCCCACTTCCAATTGTTTTTCTTTGAGAGAGCTTGCTATTTCTTGGTATGTTTTTTCTTTGTTTTTTGTTTCTTCTAATATTTTTTTCTTTTCTTCTTTGAGATCTGACGCGATCACTTTCTTATTTTCAAGATTTTGTTTTTCAACCTCTTTTTGTTCTTTAGTGGTTGCTGCTTTGTGTAGCACCGTCTTGAGTTCATTTTTTGATTGATCGAGTTCGGAGATGCGCTCCAAAAGTGTTTTATTCAAATCCGCTAATGTTTGTGCCTCAAATAGTCCCTCAGACAAGGTTTTGTTTTTGAGCATTGTCAGAAGCACTGACTCACTGTCTTTGTTTTGTATTTGACGCATAATATCAGCCACCGCCTGTTCTTTTTGAGCGATATCCTGCTCGGCAGTCTGAATATCTTGTTGCGTCTCTTCTATCTCGTATCCCAATTTTTCAATAACGACTCTACTGGATTGAATACCAAGATCAAGTTGTTTGATGCTTGAATCAACTTTTTTTAATTCGGTGGACAATGTTTGTTTTTGCCCCTGTGTTTCTTCAAGTTTCTTTTGCTGCTCGGTTATTTGTTGGTTAATTTGCTGGAGTTGTTGATTACGCGCGTTAATCTGACGTTCTATTTCGGCTTTATTATTCGTTTCAATCGCCCACGTCGAAAGACTCCCCGTGTATACGCATTGGGATAATATGAAAATATATAATATACTTTTTGTCAATACTTGTGTTCCCATTATGAACATTGTGCCAGCGCTATATCAATGCGCGCCAGCGTTTCTGTTTTTCCCAAGACGTACATAATCTCAAAGGGACTTGGGGAATTACGCAACCCGGAAAGCGCTACCCGAAGGGGCCATAAACACTCCCCTCTCCCGCGTTCCATTGCTAGTGGCATAAGACCGTTTTCAATTTCAACAGCGTTTACAAACGCGCTCTCGTCCCATTGTGACAATTCTGATTTAATCGCGATCAAATTTGCCGCAACATCAGAAAGTGACATTGACTGCCATACGAGCAAGCGCGCGTCATATTGTATTGGTGTAAAAAAGAACGCAGCCGCTTCTTTAAATTGCGAAAGAAGCGTTAAGCGCCCTCTTTCGACTTCAACGGCTCGCGTTAATGTATCTTGGTAAGAACACCACTCTTGAGGAATATATTTTTTTATTCGCTCAATTAATTCTTCAAGCGGCAATGATTTAATATATTGGGCATTAAACCAATCAAGACGATCCACATTAAATACCGCGCCACCTTTTTGCACTCGACGCAGTGAAAATTGTTTTATGAGTTCATCGAGTGACAAAATTTCTTGGTCTCCTTCGGGATGCCACCCCAACAACGCAAGAAAATTTACCAGCGCTTCGGGAAGATATCCGTCGGCGATATACTGATCAAACGACGTCTCCATTTTTCGCTTTGACATTTTGCTCCTATCAGGAGAAAGCACAAGGGGGAGATGAGCATATTTGGGAACTTCTATTCCCAACGCATGAGCAATTAAAATTTGTTTCGGTGTGTTTGAAATATGATCTTCTCCTCGGATGACATGACTGATGTTCATCTCGTGATCATCTATAACTACTGCTAGGTTATAAAGCGGTGACGTTTCATTCTTTGCAATCACCACGTCACCAATCGTATCGGAATTAACGCTAATTGACCCACGAATAATGTCTTGAAACTCAATTGATACATTCGACGGAACTTTGAGTCGAATAACGCTTGATCTATTTTGATCCTCATACTCTTTTATTTGATCGTGAGAAAGTGAGCGACACTTTCCGCTGTATTTGGGAAAAATACCCTGGGACAAAAGCGCCTTTTTTTCTTCTTCTATCTCATCTTTTGTGCAAAAACAGCGATAGGCCTTTTCTTGTTCTACTAATTTCTGGATATATTTTTGATATATGTCGGTACGCTCGCTTTGTCGATATGGTCCATAAGGCCCACCCGTGTCAGGACCCTCGTCCCAAGTCAAATTAAGCGCCTTAAGACCCCTTAAAATACCCTCTTCGTATATAGGCAACGATCGCTCAACGTCTGTGTCCTCGATTCTAACAATAAAAGTCCCTTTTTCTTTTTTGGCGTATAAATAGTTAAAAAGAGCCGCTCTAGCAGTGCCTAAATGCAAATATCCTGTCGGAGACGGCGCTATGCGTACTCGAATCGGCTTTTGTTCGTCCATACTCCCTTACTGTACCATAAAAAGCGATGTTTTTAAAGTCTCCCATAAGTAAGTGTTGAATTAACTCTATTTTCTTGTATGCTATTGAAATCGCACATGATTTCATTTTCTATACATAAAAAATCACGCTTGAGTAAAGCGCGACTAGGAACTATTGTAACGTCGCACGGAGAGGTTCAAACCCCTGCTTTTGTTGGCGTTGCCACGCAAGCGACAGTAAAAACACTTAGCAGCGAAGAAATTCCCGCCACAAAAACTCAACTTCTTATCGCTAACACATATCATCTTCACCTCAAACCGGGTGAGTTGATTATAAAAAAACACGGCGGACTTCATTCGTTTATGAATTGGCGCGGGCCTCTGATGACCGACTCAGGGGGGTATCAAGTTTTTAGCTTGGGTTTTGGAAGAGATTTTGGCACAAACAAGATATCGCAACGTAATCAAAACGAACATATCTCTGTTGGCGCGCAGCCAAAATTACTTACTATTAACGACGATGGCGTTCGTTTTATATCATACGTGGATGGCACAGAAACATTTTTAGGACCAAAAGAATCTATACGAATTCAAGAGCGCATCGGGGCAGATATTATGATTGCGTTTGATGAGTGCCCCTCTCCACTGGCGGATTACGCGTATAACATACAAGCGCTCAAACGAACGCATCTGTGGGCAGAAAAATGCATCTCCGTTAAAAAATCAGACCAGGCGCTTTATGGTGTCATACAAGGAGGACGGTATAAAAAGTTACGTGTTGAATCGGCTCAGTATATCAACACGCTCCCCTTTGATGGTTTTGCTATTGGGGGTGAATTCGGCGCTCGGAAACAAAGTATGAGCACGATGCTTTCTTGGGTAACAAAACATCTTAATGAAAAAAAGCCGCGTCATCTTCTTGGTATTGGACACGTTGAGGACTTACGACGTGCCGCGCGAGCGGGTATGGATACGTTTGATTGTATCGTGCCAACACACTATGCCCGACACGGGTACGCCTTTACCTCATCGGGGAAAATGGACTTAAACAAACGGCAGTATATACGCGATACTAAAGCGCTTGATAGATCATGCGCGTGTTATGTGTGTCAAACATACACGCGAAGCTATATCGCGCATCTACTGAAAGCAAAAGAGATCACCGCCTTGCGATTATTAACACAACACAATCTTTTTTATTTTAACACTTTGATGGAACGTATCCGATTCGACATAAAAAAGGGAGTTTTGTAATAGTATGTTCTCTTCTTTACTCAAGCGATTTTCCTACACATTTCCTCCCGAATGCATTGCTCAAGCGCCCGCTTCTCCCCGTGATAGCGCGCGTCTTTTGATCTACGATCGAAAAACAAAAAAGACGCACATTGATACTTTTTTAAATCTGCCATTATATGTGCCGCGCAACGCTGTGATTGTTTTGAATAATACCAAAGTTATCCCCGCTCGTCTTACGCTCATCAAAAAAACAGGCGGCACTGTGCGCGTATTATATATATCGCACACCACTCGCACCATTAAAGTACTTGCCGATAGACGTCTTATGGTTGGATCTACGCTCACACTCAATAAAAACATACGATTTTACGTACGCGCTCAGCACGACAACCAATGGGAGCTAAACCCCACTTTTCCTATACGTTCTCTGTATGCCGTACTAGAACGTCATGGGGCGACTCCTATTCCTCCTTACATCAAACACACTCCCCCGTCACCCAAAGAACTCAAAAAGGACTACCAAACACTCTTTGCGAAACAAAAAGGATCCGTTGCCGCACCCACCGCGTCGCTTCATTTTTCAAAAAGAGTGCTCAAAAAATTAAAGGCACGCGGTTGTGTGATAGCATATATTACGCTTCATGTAGGGCTGGGAACGTTCGCGCCGCTCACTGACGCAATGGTGAGCCAAAAGAAGTTACACAAAGAGACATACTCTATTGACTCAAAGACACTTTCTATTCTCAACAAAACAAAGAAAGAAAAGAGGCCTATTATTGCTGTGGGGACTACCGTTGTTCGCGCGCTAGAATCATCAAGCAATGCTCGTGGCGTGCTCAAAAAACGCACGGGGGAAACATCGCTATTTATTACCGAGCAGTATCGACCACGATTTATCGATCAACTCATAACAAACTTTCACGTTCCTCAATCTAGTTTGCTTATGTTGGTAAGCGCTTTTGTGCCACGTACTGTGTTATTAGCGTTGTATCGATTGGCGCTATCGAAAAAGTTCAGATTTTTTTCTTTTGGAGATGGGATGTATGTGAGATGACTAACAACGCACAACCTACTACATACGATTCAAAATACAAAACCCCCACGTGGGGGTTTGAGAGAGTGCGCATAGTAAATCAATCTTGGCTAACCCATCGATTTTCTTTGTGATCCAAATAGTGTTCAATAATCGCCAGATGTCTGTCGGCAAGATCTCTCTGGAGCCCTAGCCCTTGATAAAGGGCCGCCAGCACTCCCCTAAGATGTTGTCTGCCCACATTTTCTCTTAACGCACGGACCAAGCATATAATTGCTTTTTCCAACTTTTCGTCCGGTGTCGTAGTTGGAATCCCATCAAGTTTTGGAATGGGTATTTTCTGTGCTATCGGATGAGACATGAGTCGATCCTCCTTTTGGTGATGCTTATTGTATAAAACTTATACCCGTGATGCAAACGATATCACAATCGTAAATTCTCCTTTGAGCATTTTTTTATCTTTCTCAAATAACTCAAGAAGCTCCGTGGGAGTTCCCATAAGATAATTCTCAAAAAGTTTTGTTATTTCTTTTGCGACGCACACACGAGCGGCTGGAATACTTCTTTCCATCACTCTCAATGTTTTTACTATACGAAAAGGAGATTCAAAGAAAACTAACAGCGTATCAGGATCGGAACTTTTTTCCATAAATAACCGCGAAAGCGGTCCCTCTTTCCTAGGTGGAAAACTTACAAAAGTGAATTGTCGCGCGCGAAATCCACTTGCGGCGATAGCAGACACTAGCGCAGACGGACCTGGAACCACATTCACCACACTTCCCGCGTCTCTTGCCGCGGTTACCAGGTCAGCTCCCGGATCGCTTATAGATGGAGTTCCCGCGCTCGTTACATACGCAACATTCTTTTCCATACACAGAGACACGATGGCGCGCTGTGCCGTTTTTTTATTTTGGTCGTTGTATTTGAGTATTTTTTTGTTTCTTATATCATACGCGTTTAGTAAACGCATGGTATCGCTAACGCTTTCGCTTACTATGATGTCGCTAGAGCGCAATACTTCCAACGCTCGTTGGGTGATATCTTTGAGGTTTCCGATTGGAGTTGAAACGATGTACAACATATATGCAGCGCTTACTTAATGGTATAAACAACATCTTTACGTTCCACCACAATACTCCACCCTCGTTTTCGCGCGACTCGATAGAGTGTGTTATTGGGGTTAAAACAGATGGGATGAGACACTACCTCTAAAAATTTTATATCCGATTCCGTATCACCCACTCCGATTGAATGCGCCAGCGATACACCATAGGCCCTTGCTACATCATATACGACTTGTTTCTTGTCTTTTACTGGCAACTTAGTAATGGTATGAGTGTATATACCATTTACCACTTCGTGTTCGGTCGCGTAGTACTCATTAAATTTCCACGCGCGCGCGAATCGTTTTACCACTTCAATCGGAGATCCCGAAATGGCAATGAGCGTGTGCGTTTGGCTTAATTTTTTTATAAGCTCTCTGGTATATACATATACATGATGCTTTTGTTGGTCTATGACCATTTTTGCTACCCGCTCAACATCCTTTTGAGCACATCCCGCGAGTCGATTATGGTGCACTAAAACAACGCGATTGATATAGTCCTCATACGATCCATGTCGATTGATCCATTTGGTACGCGCGCTTTCCACCTCTTTTTCAACAATGGGAGGGAATATGCCATATTTTACGAGCATAGAATCCAACTCAATAAGAAGAGAGCTTCTAAAAATAGTCCCGTCAAGATCAAAAAAGGCCAATGGTCGTTTCTTTCGTTTCATATCGTACAGCATACAATACACATAGGGGTACACACAACAAAACACCCTCATGATAGGTGTCGGGGGTGTTTTTCATCTTATCGATATCGCAAGGTCACTTTTTTACCTTCTTTTTTGGCGTGTTTCTTTTTTGCCAGTTTTGATTTTTTATTCATAGTATCAGTGTACCATTAACTTTTTCACCCGGTCAATGTTCTCCTTGTCGGGCCCTTCATTTTTTATTCCTGGAACCTCCAAAAGTAAGGGAAGCTTTTTAATGTAGTCGTTTCGAACAAACGCGCCAATTCCTTCGTAGCCAATCGTTCCATCCCCAATGTTTTCGTGCCGATCCTTATTTGATTGAGCAGGGGTTTTGCTATCATTAAGATGCACCGCGACAAGCCGTTTGACGCCGATATATTTATCTATACGCGAAAGCAACTGATCAACTCCCTTTTTTGAATAATCCACTATGACGCCGGCTTCATACGCGTGAGCGGTATCAAAACAAAACCCCACGCGAGAACTTTTTATCCTACCCATAATACTTCCAATTTCTTCAAGCGTATCCCCGATTAAATTCCCCGCCCCAGCACTGTTTTCAATAATAAGCATAGAGTCCCCCTCAACAGAATCGAGGATGCGCGAGAGCGCGTCCACGACCATATTCTCAACTTCTTCGTGAGCGCGTTCTCCTTGTGAACCAATATGAAAAATGACCCCACGCGCGGCAAGTACGTGCGCGATGCGAAGATGTTTTTCAAGCAATGTTCGAGAAAGCGCGGCAAGATTTTCCTTGGGACTCGCAAGGTTAATAAGATAGGGAGCATGCAAAAATATCGGATGAATATCCAACGTACGTGCTTTGGCAATAAACTCACGCGCCTCGCGTTCCTCGGGAATGGCCGCTTTCCATTGAACGGGACTTGCCCCGAAAAGTTGAATAGTATTGGCCCCTATAGCGCACGCGCGATCAAGGGCTTTTAAGAGTCCCCCAGAAGACGAAACGTGTCCTCCTAAACGAATCATATACTCGCTAATTGTGTGGCTGGAAAATACGCGTTAATTCTTGCTGATTTTTTAAAAGCACTTCTTGCGCCGCTGCCATGCGGTCTTTTCCAGCACGAACTTCTTTTTCAATATCTTCGGCTACGCGTGCGAAAAATTCAGGATTGTTTGTAAACGCCTGAATGATTTTTTCCTTTTGATCAGGCGGCAAGCTACTCAATTGCCGCTCCATCATCTTCTTCATCAAAAACTCCTTAATCATGACTACTTGATGCCCACTACTTCAACCTCAAAAATGAGCGTTGCGTTTGGTGGAATAACTGGGGGCATGCCGTTGACTCCATACCCCTTTTCGGGCGGAATAGTAAGTTTTTTCTTTTCGCCAACTTTCATACCAACTAATCCCTCGTCCCATCCTTTGATAACCTGGCCAGCTCCCAATGTAAAAGAAAACGGCTCTCCTCGTTTATACGAGCTATCAAATTCGGTACCGTTCTCGAGTGTGCCGCGGTAGTGAACCGCTATCGTATCCCCCTGCTGAGCTAGACGCTCTTCTACATGCTGTGTATCCATAATAAGAGATATGCCAAACCACGCGATTGCTATAATAATAATACCTACAATACCATACGCTATATATGAACTCATACGCGCATCAGTGTATCATAACCATAAACTTTTTGCTACACTAAGACCGTATGATTATCCGTATGAATATAATATTACTCATTACTTTATCGTGCGCGACGCTTGTATGTTGCGCTCTTTTAGGACTCACCTGGTATCGATTTCGTTATGTGACAGGATGGATCGATAACACTTTTGTAACTACTGTTATAAACAATACCCCTTTTTCTTTAGAGGTTGCTTCGTCAGCACTTACTAAGGCGCGAGGGCTTTCGGGGCGTCCGTCGCTCGCAGAGAAAACAGGGATGCTTTTTGTCTTCGCGTATCCTCAACGTCTTTCGTTTTGGATGAGTGGAATGTTTTTTGATCTTGATTTTGTATGGATTAAAAACAACACTATTGTCGCGCTTAATCAAGGTGTCTTGTCACCCAATAATAACAACGGCGTCACTGCCCGCGTCTCTCCTACAGTTGCGTGCGATAAAGTCATTGAACTTCCCGCGGGCTCGATTTCACGCTACGATCTAAAAATCGGACAAAACGTTTTATTTAATCGTGAGTAAAAACATTCCTATCCCGATGAGCAGAACTCCTCCGATCCCTTGCCACCCCAGACGATCCCCAAGAAAAACAATTGCTCCAAGTGCTACCAATATAATACTAGCGCGATCAATGGCGGCAACTATAGTTACCGGTCCTGTCTTTAGCGCAATAAAATAAAACAACCACGAAAGCGCTCCCGCGAAAGCCGACAATCCGATATATACCCAGTCAGATGTCGAGAAAGAACCCACGGAAAATCCATTGAACTTCCTAAAAGAAATACTAATAATAACGAGCATCAGCGCCATTAATATGCCCCGCACCGTTGTTGCCAGCGTTGGGTCTATGTTTTTGAGTCCTATTTTACCAAAAAGAGCGACTAATGCCGCGCATACCGAAGAACCAATCGCGTAAAGTATCCACATATAGTTTTAAAACAGTGATCTGTGTTTTTTTGATAAATAATACACCGCGCAGTAGCTTGCGACAATCGCCGCCGTCTCGGCGCGAAGAGTGAGATTTCCAAGCGATATGATATGAGCATCGGCATTTTTCACCATTTCCAACTCTCTATCGTCCCAACCGCCCTCGGGGCCGATAAATATACTGCATGATTTTTTATACCCAGGAGCTTTCTCTAACGCCTCTCCTTCTCGATCGCATACAAAAACATCTCCCTCTTTGAGCGCTTGTGAAAATGCGTCGCTGAATATATGGGCGCTTCCTAATGTTGGCACTATGCCTCTCCCCGCCTGTTCCGCGGCTTCGGTTATGATGGCGCTAATCCGTTCGGGAGAAAAACCGGTTTTTATGGTGCGTGAAGCGATAAGGGGAACTAATTCTTTTATTCCTATTTCTGTTGCCTTTTGGGCAACCCATTCAAAATTTTCTTTTTTAAGAAGCGAACAATAAAGTGTTACCGATACATTTGGCTCGTGAGGATTGTCGTACACATCAAGAATTTCAAAAGATGCGGTCGTGGGAGTCAATCCGGTAATAAGCGCGTGGGCCTCTTTGCGATCCATGTTGGATAAAATAACCTGATCGTGCACATTAAGGCGAAGCACATTCTTTAACTGATTGCACAATTTTTTATCGTGCGCATGCACCACTCTTTGAGAGAAATCAAATGACCCAGAAAAACGATGGAGACGCATAGTAGTTGACTAACAACTGACCACAAACAACTAATAACTAATGATTAACAACCAATGATTAATCTTCATACGATTTGACCGATTGGCGGTATGCGCAAAATTGACAATCAGCACCAGATTGAGGCAGTGCGTCGTTTGTTAAACACTGATGCGCGCTCTCAATAGCGCGCTCGACCCAGACGTCGCTCCCACTATAAGAAATAATCTCAATATCAAACTCAAGCTTGCCATCAAATGCTTCACGATCTCGTTTCCCATTGGCATAGACAAAATAGCCCGTATCTGAAACATCAAATCCATTTTTTCTAAACAACCATTGATATATTTCCATTTGCCGTTTGTACGCTTGCCGATACTCCGCATCCAATGTCGGGGCGCTTTGGGTACTCGTCGCCTTGTAATCAACGATATGGAGTTGGCCCTTTTGATTTACCCATACATCATCAATCGCTCCCGTAATGGTAAGCTGTGTCGCTTCGTGATAGTACGTAATACCCTTAAAATTTTCTCGCCACTCATCCATGAGAGGATGTTCAAACGGAATCGCGTCAATGCCATATGCCTTCATGAGCGGGTGCTGTTCTTTTTTTGTTCGGTGAATATCAAATTCTTTTTTTAAAAGCGCGTCTACGGCGCTATTGAGAGTAAACGGCAATCCCCCAGGTTGACCAATTCCATAACGCCTATCTAAATAAAAACAACGCGGACACTGTATAAAAAGCTCGAGTTTGGATCTGCTCAACTTAAACGGAACCCCTGGTTCAAATAACCTTGATACTCTCTGGTATGCCATACTGTTAGTATATACCAAAACACCCACCTGCGCACAGAGTGCTTTTGGTGGGTGTTTTTAAAGCCGTATAAATGAATTAGTAGCGGCTTTCGCGCGGACGGCGCGGCTCAAAAGGACGCGCTTCGTTGACTACGATGGCTCGTCCGTCCATGTCCTTGCCATTGAACATTTCAATAGCTTTAGGAGCATCGGCGTCCTCCATCTCAACAAAGCCAAATCCCTTTGAACGCCCTGTGTCACGCTCGGTGATCACTTGGGCGCTCACCACGGTTCCTGCTTGCGCGAATATTTCCGCCAAACGATCTCCGGTGGTTGAGTAAGGCAAGTTGCCTACGTACAATTTTATTGCCATAACAATACTTTTCTCTTACGAATCAAAGAGCGCCTGAAAGACCCTCTTTCTTACAAAAACATATTCAACAAAGAATACTACTTGTAAAAGAACCAAACGCTCGCACGGGGAAGTATACTATAGGCGATAGGAAATGTCAACTAGTCACTGATTTACGCGGAATAAGTGTGGATCAACGCAGATTGTATGCAGTGCATTAAAATTTATAAAAAAATCAGCCCCGTCCCCGACGAATCGGGAACAGGGCTAAAGGGTTCAGATCAAAGACCTGAAGTGCAGAGCGTCCTAGCTCTGAGCACTGACTTGCGACACGGCGAACGCGAACCCGCCGTCACGACGCCACCTGACGCCAGGCCAGCCGTCGTATGCGCTGAGCCAGCGACCAGCGCCGTTACGGCGCGCGCCCAGCAAGCTCGGATCGCCTTCGGAGTTGTTGATGGGCTCGTGCATGGCAACGATCGACCACAGACCCATTGCTTCGATCTCCTCGTCCGTGAACTTCTCGCGGATGAGGCATGCGAGTTCGGCGTTGGGCTTTATGAGCTTGCGTATGAATGCATACATCCGAATGCTCCACGTGGTCCGATCGTTGTCCTCAAAGAGCATACCCTTGAGAATGGCGACCTGGGTGGTCACGCCGCTGGTCGGCGTGAAGTATGGGCTTTGGAGCACCCGCTTGGCGTAGTCATCCACCCGAAAGCCCTTGAGTCGGGTGATCCACTCCTCGCCACTTGTGCCACTCGAGGTTACCGAGAAATAAATGATACCATTTTCCTCATGCCACGAACGAGTCGGTTCGGAAACCGAGAGTTCGCCGCGGAGAAATCTGTCAACACCTTACTCGCCGCCGAGCTTGTCCCAGACCGCCTTAATGCGGTCCGCGGTGGGATACTTACTCATAACGCCTTTCTCCTTTCCAGCTGTTAGCTGAATTTTTCCTTTAGAGCTTGGGGTGGTTTTCCCTCTCTGCCGAGGAGGCACTATGAGCTGGGTATAGTCATAGCAAGATGGGGCCTATGAGATAAGCCACATATTGCTATGACTATATATGTTTATAAAAGAACTATAGATGCGTTATACACCTAAAGGATGTGTTTGTCAAGTGCTAATAGAGAAAGAAAGAATTATTGGAAACAAAAGTACTAATAAGATACAATGAACGTTAATGGATAAAGATACCAGAGATGAACAGTTAAAAATGATACGAGATGAAATTCTGGAGCTTACCCACTCACCTCTTTACGAATACCGCGCATCAAACGGATATTTTCCTGTTATCGGTCAAGGTAGTCATTACGCGAAAATTATGTTTATTGGCGAAGCTCCTGGGCGTAACGAAGCTCAAACCGGACGACCATTTTGTGGGGCTGCTGGACGAATTTTAGACGAACTTCTTGCTTCCATTGGAATCCCCCGCCAGGATGTGTATATAACCAACATTGTCAAAGATCGCCCCCCACAGAACAGAGACCCCCTACCAGAGGAAATCGCCGTTTATGGGCCATTTTTGGACCGTCAGATAGACATTATACAGCCAGAAGTCATTGCCACATTAGGACGATACTCAATGGGATATATTATGGAGAAGCTGGGGCTCGAAGCAATGCTGAGCCCTATTAGCGTGCTTCATGGAAGTGTTATCTCGGTAAATAAAATACAGGGATATCCAAAAACAGTTGTTCCTTTGTATCATCCCGCCGCCGCCATATACGACCAACGACTAAAACAGACACTTTTAGAAGATTTCAAAACTCTTTTACCTTTTGTTTCAAAAGAGAAAACGCAATAACTCCTTTTCTAAGTAATACTAACCTTCCTTCATTCCAAGAAATAAGCGTGGATGGTTTTTTATTTTGACTTTTACCAATCACATACCCGTCAACCAAATCTCCAAAATAGGTTATTGCCTCAGATGCTGATCGAGCGGGCAGTGCTCCTTGTGGGTTTGCGCTGGGCGCTATGAGTGGGCCCGTTTTTTTAATAAGTTTTCGCAATGCGTCGTTGCGAGGAATTCTAAACGCCAGCGAATATGTACCTCGATGAAGATAGAAGGGAGTTTTTTTAGATACCTTAAGAACCACGCTTACCGACCCTGGCCATATCTTTTTTAAAAATCTATATAATTGAGGAGACACCACAACACCCATACGTGCTATGTCTTCGATCGACGCCGTAAGAATAATACACGGTTTTTTATAATCTCGATTTCGTAAACGATACACCCGCTCAACTGATTTCTTGCGTAGCGTCGTGGTAACTATCCCATACAATGTGTCAGTTGGCACAATCCACACCTCTCCTTTTTGAAGCCCCGCAACCACACGATAATTTAGAATAGCTTTTTCCTTAATTGCTTTTTTTATTTTTTTCCCAATCATACACCAATTTTTTTAATACTCGCGCATTCTGTGCTTTCATAATAATAGCACGCAGTTCTTTTGCTCCGTGAAAATCAGAAAGATATCCTTTTAGATGTTTTCTGATATGCGCAAAGTTTTTTATATCACCGCATCGTTTTTCAAATAGACGCGCGTGCGCGAGCATCAATGCTATTCGCGAGTCAGAAGACACTGCGTCAGGCGTTTCATATTTAAAAAACCATGGAGTTCCTAAAAGCGCTCGTCCTATCATAATGCCATCAACAGAGTAGCGCTCACTATATTCCTTTGCCTGTGCCATTGATGTCACGTCGCCATTCCCCAACACCACAATCCCCTCTTGGCGCGCAATACGAGCCCCTTTTTTAATTTCATTCCAGTGCGCGTTGACTAAAGATAATTCCTTTTTTGTTCTTCCATGAATTGTTATCGCATCTGGGCGCATACGCGAAAGTTGTGTGATCCAACGCGTTGTCTCTATGGTGTTAAATCCTATTCTTGTTTTTACCGAGACAGGGATGTCGCGAGCTCCAGACCGAGTTGCGTCTAAACACGCTTTAGCAATACTTGGTGTGGTAATAAGCGCCGCCCCACCTCCGCTTTTTACGACGCTTTTATCCGGACAGCCCATATTGATATCTATTCCATCAAACCCGAGATCTTTTATCAACGCCGCTGCGTATTCAAAATGAAGAGGATTACTTCCCCATAATTGCGCCACGATAGGACGCTGAGATTGATGAAACCGCAAATATCTTTTTACAAGCTTTGGCCGCGCGATAGTGTTGTGTAGACCGTCAACCGAAACAAATTCCGTAAAAAGAACCGACGGCTTTTTGCAATCGGTAATCATTTGTCTAAACGCGTCGTCGGTTACATCAAGCATCGGGGCCGCCGCGTATATGGGTTTTTTGAGAGAAGACCACAACATGAGCTAGTAATCAATAAATAGCGATTAGTGAAAAGTGTGTCTCGTTCGCTATCAACCACTGTCCACTAGTCACTAATCACTGTTATTCATACCTCAATGCTTCCATGGGACTTTTTTGAGCCGCCCGCCGCGCGGGGAATATCCCAAACACTAATCCGATAGCGCTTGATATAACCACCCCGAGAATAGCACCTTTTATAGAAAAGACATACGGGAACACCAATCCCGCAAATGTGTTAATAATCCATATCGCACCCGCTCCCAGCAGTGTTCCCAATATAATACCAATAACACCTCCCGAAACAGTAAGCATAATCGCCTCAACAAGAAATTGAGTGAGCACATTTTTGTTGGTTGCGCCCAATGCCTTACGCAAGCCAATCTCTCGAGTGCGTTCGGTAACCGACACTAACATAATATTCATAATCCCAATACCGCCCACGACCAATGAAATAGCAGCGATAGATGCTAGGAGTACCGTTAAGATGCTCATAATAGATCCAACAGTTTGAGCGGCATCTTCTTGTGTTTGAACGTAGAAATCATCTTTCTCGGGATCGGTGATATTGTGATTAAAGCGCAGTGTTCGCTCTATATCTTTTGCTACCAGTGACATAACTTCAACCGAAGAGGCCTCCACGACTACCTCGTTGAAGTATTTAATACCCATAAGGTCTTGCTGAATCGGAGGATAAGGAGCTATGACAAATTTGTCCATATCCATACCAGCCGCTTGCCCTTTGGGAGCAAGCACCCCAATAACCCTAAAATTTTTCCCTTTAACCTTAACCAGTTGACCCACAGGATCAGATGGTCCAAACAAATCTTTTGCTATTTTTGACCCGAGAACAACTACTGTTGCCCGCGAAGCCACATCGGCATCACCAAATTCTTGTCCCGACGCCACATCCAAATGAAACGACTTAAATACATCGGCAGTACTTCCAATAATAAACGCCGACTGTGATTCCGATTCATACGTAATCGGAACCGAGGTATACACGTACGGGGTAACACGTATCGCGTCGGGCACATTGCCTTTCTGTTTTAGACTTTCTATATCGCGTAATTTAATTGAGTCGTTAAAAAGCATCCCCGTGTATCCAACCATATCTTTTGGTTTTCTTCCGGGATGGATAGATACATTTGTGGATCCGAAACTTTGTATCTGATTAAGAATCGAATCTTGCGCGCTTTGTCCGATTGACATAACGAGCATGATAGACGCAATACCAATCACAATACCTAGAATAGTCAGCAACGAACGGGACTTATGATTGGTAAGCCCTCTAAGCGCGATAAAGTAAGTATCTCGAATCATCATACTATTTGGTAAACCCGTCGTGAGAAACAATTTTTCTATTATGCACCTTTTCGTCTTTTTCTATGTGTCCATCATGAATATGAACAATACGCTTTGCTGACTGCGCGACATACGACTCGTGCGTTACGATGACGATAGTATGCCCCTCTTTCTCATTGAGATCTTGTAAGAAACGCAAAATAATTTCTCCTGATTTTGAATCAAGATTTCCTGTTGGTTCATCGGCAAAAATAACATGAGGATTACTCACTAGCGCTCGCGCGATAGCCACTCGTTGTTTTTGCCCACCGGATAATTGCGCCGCTTTATAATATGTTCTATCTTGGAGTCCTACCAACTCAATGAGTTCTTTGGCGCGATGCACGCGTTTGGATTCATGTATGTTGGCATAGACAAGTGGTAGCATCACGTTTTCAAGCACCGTTTCACGGGGAAGTAGATTAAAGGACTGGAATACAAAACCAATGTGTTTATTTCGCAACCACGCAAGTTGATTATCATCAAAAAGAGAAATATCGTGACCCTCCAAAAGATACGTGCCACCCGTCGAGCGATCCAAACATCCGAGCACATGCATAAGCGTTGACTTTCCAGAGCCCGACGGTCCTACGATCGCGACAAATTCACCTTTTTCTATACTTAACGACACATCATCAATCGCGCGCGTAGATACTCCATCGCTGTAGTATTCCTTTACAATATTGTGCGTTTCAATAAGAGACATACCTATGGAACAAGCACCCGATCTCCCTCAATAAGTCCAGAGATTACTTCGACACGACCATCTGATCCTCTCACACCCGTTTCAACTTCTTTCTCTTGGGTTGTGTATTGGGAGCTCGTTACCACATTCACTATGTATTTCCCATTTTTTAAAACGAGCGCGCGTATCGGTATGTATATCACACTATCTTTTTTGGCGGTTAGAATCTCCAGGTTGGCAGTTAATCCAGAGATAATTCTACTATCCGACGTATCAAACGCCAGGCGCGCCTTATAGGTAGGGACACCCTCTATGACGGTTTCTGATGTATCTAAAGAAACCACATGCGCGTCCCACGCTACTGATGATCCATACGCATCAACGGTCACGCGTGCCGTATTTCCTATCTTAATTTTTGCAATGTCTGATTCGGCGATATTTGCTTCAATCTCAAACGCACCCGAACCGTTTATGGTCATCACGACTTTTCCCGCAGAGATGATTTCTCCGACCGTTACATCTTTTTTTGTAATCACGCCGTCAAACGGGGCGCGAATAATTGTTTTTTCTAATTGTGCCTCGTAATTCACAACGCTCGCCTGTGCCTGTTTAACCAGGGCCTCTTGGGCGGAAATTTGTTCGGTTGTATATCCCGCTTTTTTGAGCGCAAGAGTTTCCTCAAACTTTTGTACCGCCAATTTTTGAACACTTATGATTTGCTGTTGAGCAGTTACACTAGAAAGAGCGGTGTTAACGTTAACGCGGGCAGTATTAACCCCCAACTGATACGAAGCGAGAGTTGTTGAATCAACTCCGCTGGCCCCCGCAAGGGCATCCATTACTTTATTTAAAAACGCCACACACTCGGCAAGATATTTTTGGGCATTGGTGAGCGCGACGTCCATAGGGGCTGTTTGCGATACCGTTGGCAGAATATCAATCTCTCTACGCCAGGTATTCAAACTATTTCCCGCCGCATATCTTCCCGTCGCTGAATCAATCGATGCTTGAGCATTCGATGAGTAAAAATTGAGCTTCACACTACTCGTATCATCGTTCACAAATAAATCATCAATCTGCTTAACCACCGCGTCACTCATTTTTATATACGCGTCATTAAGCACTGTGATGATATCTTTATAGTTTTTTGAGAGGGTTTCTTTTGCTTGATCAAGTTCTGTTTTAGCTATAGCAAGTTCCTGAGGACGCGTTCCTTTTTTGAGCTCATCAAGCTTTGCCTGCTGTGATTGCAATGTTGCCTGTGCCTGAAGCACGTTTGCCTGAAGTTCTCTATTTTCCAACTCAACCAGTTTTTGATCTTTTTTAACCGTTTCTTGATACCCATTTGAAAACACATACGAAACCTTTCCCCCTGAAATAAACGCTAAATCGACGCTTTGCGCCGGCTTTACCTTTCCCGTAACGCTCAGTTCTTGCACCACCGTTCCCCGTTCTATGGTAACAAACGATCTATTCTCAGCCGGTTTTTTTAGAAATGAAAACGCAATAAGGGCTACCACCACTATAACAATGAAAATAATCACGTTACGCGTGTTAAACACCTTTCTCTTTTTTTGTGGATGGGGTCCTAAATGATGGTCCATCATACACACAGCATAACACACGCCTTCTTACATATACAGAATATCTATTTTTTCTTTCCTTCAACCAAATCTCTCAACGAGCAAAAAGGGCATTCTTTGTCATCACATCGTCTATCCCAAAAACGAACGTTCATAATCTCATCGGCGACTTTTGTAATTGTTTCTTTAAGTCCTTTCACGTCGTCTTGCGTTATCTCAAAACGCTCTTTTTTGAATATGCCGCGTTCGTTTGGTTCTATAAAATCAATTTCTCCACACGTCATTGCGTACGCGCCATCGTGGTATTCATCCAAAAGTATTTTATAAAAGACCAATTGTCGTTTAATATCACCATTTGATCCCTTAGTAGAACCCTCTATGTCTCCGCGTGATTTTGGCTTTCCTGTTTTATAATCAACGACGCACGCAACGTGACCATTTTTATCCAATTCTATTTTGTCTATCTTTCCCGTAAGACACACCGAATCAGAAAGTAGCACACCTTTTACGGAGAGTTCTTGTATCGATTGCTCAGGCCATGTGTGGTGGTAATATTCCCACCACTGATTAAGAGCACTCACGCCTTTTTCTTTTGATTCTTCCAACTCTCTTTGGGAAAGAGGTTGTTGTTGCATATAATGTTCAAATTGGCGCGCGAGCCATTGACCATCGCGCGAGGCATGAGCCAGGCGATCTTCAAAAAAATCTTTAAGCGCGGCGTGGATAGCTGTTCCGTATAGCTGGTGCTTTGTTTTTGCTTTAGGAACACGTAGCAAGTTAGTGTAAAAATACTTCCATGGACACGAAAGATAGTTATTAAGCGCGGTTACCGAGAGCCCTTCTTTTTCGAACAACTCCTTCACAAAGAGCGTGTCGTTCGGTCGAGGGCCTACTGGAATAGTTTTGGCGAAAATAATTTCTTTGTTTTTTTCAAAATCTTTTTCAATATCGGCAACGTCTTTATACAATAAAGCGTTATTGGCACACTCTGAAATAAACTGAGTTGGAAGTTGTTGACGACCTTGAGTGTTTTGTTCCGCGTAGGATATCATCACTTCTTTTTTGGCACGCGTGAGTGCCACATAAAATAACCTGCGCTCATCGTCGTTCTCATCCGCCGCATGCACGTTCTGTGCCGACAAGGAAAAAAGTGATTGAGGAAGCTCTATGTTTGTTTTTTGTCGCTTATTACCCCAATGGGTATCATACGCGTGTGTCACAAACACATAATCAAACTCCATTCCTTTTGAGCGATGGGCTGTCATTAGCCGCACGCGTTCGGTGGCCGAGACAAACGACTTTTTCTTTATAAGAATATGGTGCTCTTGGAGAGCATCTATAAATCTAATCACGTCGGCAAGAAGCGCCTGCGGATGAGTAGTGGCAAATTCTTTAATTTCATCAAATAGGCCGTTTATCTTCTCCATTTTCTCAATCGCATCAGTATGGGCAAGCACATGAGCAAGCAGTCCCGATTCACGAATGAGCGTTTCGCATACGGGGACACACAGATCATTTTTTGCCACGCGTGCCCACCCGGAAAGCGTGTTGTATATATTACTGAGTGTCTCGCTATGAGCAATGCCGGCGGCACGATGAATTTCTTTTGACGCGAGACATGAGTAGAGCGAAGCGTTGTTTTTTGACGCGTACGCAATTATTTTATATACATCCAAAGGATCAATACCAAGAAAATCAATGTGAAGCAACGCGACTAGTGACTCCTCCTCTCCAAAGCGCTCTACCGCCCGAGCAAGTGTAATAAACTTACGAATATCATTATCAGATAGAACATCCTGATCGGATTCGATGGTAAATGGAATGCCCTGTTTTTCCAGTAGGTGAGCTATGGGGAATACATCGCGATTATCTCTGTATAAAACGGCGACTTCGTGCAATGGGACACCGCGTACACTCAATGTTTTAATAGCTGTTGCGATAAAGTAGTACTCCACATCAGGACGTGAAAACGCATGCACGGTTATTTTTTTATTTTCGTGCGTCGTATGCGATTTTAATTGAGCAGCCTTGGGATTCATCACGCGAGCAATACCATGAGTCGCGTCTAACAACAATTGAGTAGACCGATAATTATCTTCAAGCACAACAAGTTTTGCTTCTGGATACAATGTTTTAAAATACAAAAAATTTTCCAGAGACGCCCCCTGAAATCTGAAAATGGCCTGCTTCTCGTCCCCCACTACAAACAAATTCGGTTTTTTATCAAATGAACAAAGCAACTCTAAAAGTTTATTTTGAGCATTATTAGTATCTTGATGCTCGTCAACAAGAATATACGCAAATCGTTCTTGTATATTGGAAAGTAAATCCACGTTCTGGTTAAACGCTCGCACCACCTCCATAATCATATCGCTATAGTCATACCATTTGTGTAAACGTAGAGCTTCTTGATACGAATGATAAATAATGGCGAGGTCTTCATTTTTTTCTACTGTTTCTTTTTGTTTGATATACTCTCCTTTTATTTTCCCTTTGTGCGCGCCGGTTGTATGTATCTTGTCGTTATTTGCTTCGTGCGTGGCGCGAAGCACGCCGACGGCGTGCTCAAAAGCGTCTGGAGATATATTCTCTCTTTTTAATGTATCGATTGCCTCCTTAATCGCGCCAATATAATAAAACGGTTCTCCAAACGGTTTTAATTTCTTGAATGAGCGTTCATTAATTATGCTTTCCAAAATTTGAACTTGATCTATGGTCGTACTGTTTGTTGAACCAATAATAGATGGAAAATAGTCGGGATAGCGACCAATTATATCATTACAAAAACCATGGAAAGTAGAGATACAAACTCTGTACGCATCATTCCCTATAATTTCCGTAAGTCGTTTACGCATCGAAGCGACGCCCGACTCGGTGAACGTGAGAGCTAAAATGGCATCGGGCGGTGTATCGGTCAACCGACGAATGTTAGCAATACGAAGCGTTAGTATTTGTGTTTTTCCTGTTCCGGGGCCAGCAACCACCATAACCGGTCCCTCTATTGCATCAACCGCCTCTTTCTGGCGGTTGTTGAGCTTAGCATATAAACGATCAAATATAGTCGGATCACCGAGAAACATAGAGTTAACTAGTAGCTTATACAAAACGACCTACAACAAACAACTTACAACGCCAATACAAAACCAAGCAGTATTAATTTCTCTGACAAATAAATCCTCCTGTGTACCTTGCTTTATATAATTCTTTACCATCAGCAGATATTATGATTTCCTCACCCGAAAATAGTTCAACATCTCCGCTATATGTATTTTTATAAACTAAACCATTGTTTTCATATTCATTTGGACCTCGAAATGGGCGTTCTAGAGGAATGCGCGATAACGCTTCTTGCAAAATCTTATAAATATCCCCAACAGCGGAAACTGATTTATTTACGGCGCCGTAATAAACCATCATATACACAGGGTTATTATCAAGGAAAACAACCTCACGTCCACCAAACGGCTCGCCACCAAAATAGTTATCGTGATATCGCCAACCATCTTTCTCAAAAAATAAAGATGTTGACCCGTCTTTTTCTATAATTTTGCCGGCGCTTTCACCAGAGGCATATGTCGCTTTTTTAGCTTCAACCAAAAAGGAGCTTAGTTTTTCAATATTAAGCATATATTTTATTTTTTCACCAACTCTTTCATTATTTTTTTGGCAACAGCGTGGAGCGTTGTAGCGCTCGGACTGGTTGTGTTGGTTGGATTCATTTCGTTTCCCTTATTAACTGGCACTAAATGTAAGTGCACATGAGGCACACCAAACCCTTCAATAGCCATACCGATTCGTTTTGATTTCATTGCTCGTTTAAGTGGACGTGCTAGATGCTTTGCTGTTTTAAAAAGGTCGCGATATGTTTTCTCGTCCAAATCAAACACATCATCAACGTGTTTTTTAGGTATAACCAGTATGTGTCCTGGCTTAATGGGATGAATATCCAAAAACGCAACAAAATCTTTATTTTCCCACAGATGATACGAGGGAATATTTCCTTTTATAATAGAACAAAAAACGCACATATTTTTTTGATGTTTCATGCGGTATGTTTACGGATATGTTTTTTAATATCCACGCCAGCATACAATGCCGAGGAGCCAAGCTGCTCCTCAATTCTCAATAGTTGATTATACTTACACACGCGCTCCCCGCGTGAAAGTGATCCCGTTTTTATCTGCCCCACCCCAAGCCCCACCGCAAGATCAGCGATAAAAGTGTCCTCTGTCTCTCCGGAACGATGGGAGACCACCGCGCCATATCCCACGCGTTGTGCTTCTACAACAACATCAAGCGTTTCGCTCACCGTTCCAATCTGATTTGGCTTTATCAAAATGGCATTAGCCGCCTTATACGCGACTCCTTTGGCAAGACGTTCATTATTAGTCACGAATAAATCATCGCCAATGATCTGAACCGTGCTTCCAAGCGATTCAGTAAGCGAAGCAAATCCGTCCCAATCGTCTTCAGAAAATCCATCTTCGATTGAACAGATGGGATAGGCGTCAACTAGATGCCCGTACCACTGCGCAAGTTCTTGTGTGGAAAGACTTTTCCCCTCTTTTGCAAAATGGTACAAATTGTTGCTATATAACTCGTTTGCCGCAACATCAATGGCTATAGCAATATCCTTTTCGGGAGCATACCCCGCTTTTTCGATCGCCGCCAGGAGCATAGAGAGGGCTTCTTCGTTAGATGAAAGTGCGGGGGCAAATCCCCCCTCATCGCCCACGAGGGTTGAATATCCCTTTTCTTCTAGTATTTTTTTGAGTGAGTAAAATACTTCAACTCCCCAACGCACACTCTCGGAGAAGGTCTGAGCTCCCCAGGGAACAATCATACATTCCTGAAAATCAATCGATCCAGTTGCGTGACGCCCACCGTTAAGAATATTCATCATTGGAACCGGCAGCGAGAATGGTCGTGCTGTGCTCACACGTGCTCTTAAGTACTCATACAAAGGTTGTTTGTTCTCGTTTGCACACGCACGCGCGTATGCCATAGATACTCCCAATAGAGTGTTTGCCCCAAGATTTTTTTTATGGGGCGTTCCATCCAACTCGCATAGGAAATGATCGATCGCCTTTTGATTAAATTCCTTACCAACAACGTGTGATGCTATGCGATCGTTTATGTTCTTGACAGCATTGAGGACGCCTTTTGAGTTATATCGCCGAGCGTCTCCGTCGCGCAGTTCATATGCTTCATGTGATCCAGTTGACGCGCCCGATGGAACCTGTGCCAACGCTACCGCGCCACTTTCCAAAAAACATTCAACCTCAACGGTCGGATTCCCGCGAGAATCAAGAATTTCCCGCGCATGTAGTTGTTTAATGTATGCCATACGTAAAAAATGTTTCTGTTACAGTATACACCCACGTATTCTTTTTCGCTACGCAAAAAAACTTGCATATTGCAGACAGTTGTGGCATAATAGAGATATGGATAGATCACAGACATTTGGCGTTTTTCTCGCGGGAGCCATCGCGTCGTTGG
>JAGOQP010000008.1 GCA_017991375.1 Minisyncoccota bacterium | reverse complement strand
ACGCACTCCAAATCCGCCGAAAAAAGAGCCGTCGGAAGCGAGGGCGAGGCGGAAGGGGGGTGTGGGGGGAATTCCGCCTCGCCCGAGCGTTTGAGCCCCGCCGCTCCGCCCGAAAACTTGTAGGGCGGAACCGAGCAGAAAAATTTTCTTTTCCTTTTAAAAGAAAAAAATGATCGCGCGCAAAATCAAAAAATGAGGAGAAAATTTTTCTGCGAGGTTGCCGCCGGAGTGTCAGCGGCGGCGGGCGGCGGGGCGAGTTCACTGGTCGAGGTTCTCGTCAAAAAAAGTTCGGATTTTAACCAAAAGGTACCGCATATGAAATTTTATCCGCTACATAGGCGGATTTAAATTTTATGCGGAGAGGAGCACGCAAACTGCTTTGCGTGCGTGGGTCCGCCGTGGCGGAGAACGACGGAGCTTGTTCCGATAAGCTTATCGGAACGCGAGGCGGTCCGCTCGTACCGAACGGTACGTTCGGGCGGGTGTCTAGATTAACCCTACGCGATGACGTAGGGTTGAGTTGAAGGAGGGTTTCTCCCCATTACTGAACCACATATCGATACGATTCGTGTATTTAAGAAAATTGCTATAATAAGCCAATGGGGAAGTTTATTGAATTTTGTGGTTGGTATGGAATGGTTGCCATCGTGGTGGCGTATGCTTTGGTGAGCTTTTCTTTAGTGCAACCTACCGATATCGTTTATCAACTACTTAATGGCACGGGAGCGTTGGGGATCGTACTTGTTTCTTTTTATAAACGAGCGTATCAACCAGGAGTATTGAATATTATTTGGACTTTTATAGCTATTGTCGCGATTTTCAGGATTTTGTTTTAGGGAAAAAGCTTTTTTGCTCGTTTTGAATAATAACTAGACCAATGGTGGGGGTAAATATTGACAAATAGCATATAATATGCTATCATGTGCAAAGCTGTAAAATTCAAAGAAGAAAGGGGAGAGCCATGGGCTACTATGTGAATCCTGGCAACTGCAGCAAGGAGGTATTCCTGATCGGCCATGGGATCGAAGTCCCCAGCAAGACTCTGGACTGGGACGCTGTTCCCAAGGGGTGTCTGCCTGTGGTGTTGATAAAAAACAGCTTCTTCACCGCAGCAGGCATCGCCTACAACCCCGACGAGCTGGCAGCATTCACGGATCCAGCTGATCGACGTCCGAGGACGATCTTCATCGTGGGAGTCGAGGATCTTCTGGAAGTCGGAGGTAACGACTTCCGTCTGTGGGCGGAAAGGAACGGCCACGCTCCCAAGACCAACTGAACATTGCTTCGGTACTCTACTCTCGGACCCTTCGGGGTCCTTTTTATTTATATAGAATTCAAACTTCCCAATTTTTTAACTAATAACTCCCATTTTAATGTTCTGAATGCGTCCACAATAGGGACTAAGAACCGCTCGCTGGTAGTCATTCGGTAGGTTCTAATGTTTTTTACTATCCTCCATATTTACAAAAAATACATCGTTACAGATGTATTTTTGTATGTGAGGGGAAGCGTATACTAGGCAGTAATGTTTTGTTGTGAAGGAATTTTTAAAATCATTTTTCACCAATCACAAATCCCTTATTCAAAAACGGTTTTAGTTCTTCCCATGTAAACGATACTTTTGGATTTCCAGCAACGTATGGCGCGACTTGATAGCGATTCATAATAAACGTAAGTCCTGTATCGGTTATTACAAAATTCTGAAAGTTTGATGGAAAGAAAAATCCATCACGGTTACACGCGACTTTATCGAACGTGCCGTTGGCGGCGATGCAGTTAAGCCCCAGTCCATCACGCACCATATTCTCATCGGTGTATGTCTTGATGTTTGCATCGTTTAACAGTTTTGTGGCAGTGAGTTTAGTGAGCGCGATATCGTTATGGTTATCGTTGAAGTTGAGGATATCTTCTATTTTCATCTGTCCGCTTGCGCCAAAACTGAAGGTCGTTATGGTGGTGTTACCGTGCGCTCCGCCCGTGAATTCGTAGTTGGTAAAGACATACGACACTGTTTTTAGTTTTGGTGAGGTTGATTTTTCGAACGTTGAAAGATATTCGTATGTCATCTTAGGTCTATCGGGAAATTGTGCCGCTAGTTGTTGTTCATTTGTATATGATTGGCCGCCGATTTTCCACTCGGTCTTTTTTTGGTTAAACACATATTCGGCATACTGTTTTATCACACCAGTGCTATCCCATGGCTCATCGGGGTAAGAAATGGAGATAGAATAAAAATCGTTTTTGTCGGTTAGTGATGGTACGTTGTTGGTGCACTGCCCGATATAAAAATCTTTGACGCTGCATACTACACCATTTTTGAATGCGCATTGAGCGTTTTCTTGCGCTGTGGTGGATCCACCGCTCCACGCGCAGAATTTTTGAGTGATCGTATCAAAGCCAGTCGTTTTGACTCCTCCTACGGGGCACTCGCCGCGCATGAGCGCCCATTCTTCGCACGCTCTGTTGTCGTCAAAAAAACAAAGTCCGTACTGTCCGCCGTCTTCTCTGGTTTGTATTTCCAATCGTCCGCCAACCTTTTCGCAGTTTGTTGATGCCGGGTTTGCCATGCCCATAGATGAATCTCCGCCGATTTTTGAATGATAAAAATAGCGATAGCCCAAAAAGGCGAGCGCCAATAGGACAATAATCACACCTACTATCGATAGAATGTAATATATTTTTTTCATATTGCTTATTGTATCACAAAATATTTTTTCTTTGGTTGATTGCGTTGGTTGTGCTACTATATATCTATCATAAAATAATGATATACATACTATGAAACAATGTAGTGCGTGCGGAATGCCGCTTGAGAAAAAAGAAGATTTTGCTGGTGGCGATGAACAGGGTGAGTTTTGTCTGTATTGCGCAAACGAGGATGGGAGCGTAAGGACGTGCGAAGAAATTTTTGAAGGAGGAGTCAGCTTCTTTCTAAAGTCGCTCGGTGATGATCGCGCGCTTGCTGAGCGAGTAACGCGCAAGAACATGAAAGGCTTGCCCTATTGGCAAGATAAGCAGTGCGCCGTGCTTGAGGGAGAGGTTGCGACCGATGAAGAATTTGCGGAGGCGATGGGGAAGATTAATGGGTAACAAACAACCTACAACTAACGATCAATAACAGGGAGGATCGTTAATCTTTGATCCTTCATCCTTAACTGGGAGCGGGGATGTAATCATTAACCTTTGATTTTTAATCCTTAACTGGGAGCGGGGAGGGAATCATTAATCTTTCATCGTTAATCCTTAACCGCGAGACATTTGTCTTTCATCATTAATCGTTAATCATTGACCGGGGGCGGGTACGTAGACAAAACGGGCCTTAAAGGGGCCCGTTTTGTGTTTGCCGCAAAAGATTGACTAAATTATTATTGTATGGTACAATACAGTTAGCATAGGAGTATCTTTTGACAACCTAACTGACAACGATCTTTGGAAGATCGAGGAGGATAACATGTCTGCCGACGGAGGTGTCATGAAACTGGATACCAAAAAGACGTCTGTCGTTGTGATCATCCCTTGTCACTTTCGCGACAAAGGGACGCTCTGCGAAACAACAAACAGGCGAATTCGAAAGGCGCTGGCGTTTTTGGAAGGACGTCCTAATCCGATCATCATTCTCACCGGGGATGTTCCCTACAGGCCGGGGGGCGTGACTCTCGATGAGTTGATGGAGAGGAAGATCGCGGAAATGGGATTTAACGGAGACGTTCTCCCTCTTACGGGGGATTATGGAATGTTCTCCGAGGCCCGGCATGTGGCGTCATTTGTTGGCCACGCTGACTGGAGAGAGTTTTTTGTTGTCTCGTCGCCCTGGTATCTTTTTTACGCCGCTCCTGTTTGGAAGCGTCGCGCGAAGGAGCGGGGGGCAGACGTGAAGTTTGTCTCTGTTTTGGGGACTGGGGGTTGGCGGACTTGGTTGACGTACATCGCGCTCGGGATTTTGGTCCGCGTTGCCATTCTGCTTGGGAAGGAGCGCGTCCTTGAGAAGAGGATGACGCAGTACCAAAGCGGTAGGATGAGGGGGTTTACCTTTGATGGTTGTCGGTAGTTGCACATTCGGTCGCCAGCAGGAGCTGGCGACTTTTTTTTGTAAAAAATAATTATTGGTAATGTTTTACAAAAAAACATTTTTGCATATGAGATAAAATATGATTGACTTTTTTGTGCCGTAGAGTAATAGTCATAGGAGTACGAAACATAGAAAAAGGGAGGGCGTATGGGTATCGAAAATCCGCAGGTGTGTACATTATGTTTTCCTGTTCGTAACTACAACAAAACAGTATCGCTTGGTAAGAAGAAGCAGGGACACGGACAAGGTAAGTGGAACGGGTATGGCGGAAAGGTCAAAGCAGGGGAAGCTCACCGACAGACGGCGGCACGGGAGCTTTTTGAAGAGGCGGGAATCTCCGCGCGTGGGGAGCATCTTGAGTGGGTTGGGATTGTTAAATTCTACCGCGAGAGCGTTCTCACGTTTGTGTGCTATGTGTATATAGTGTATGAGTGGCAGGGAAATACGCGCGCGACAGAAGAAATGATTCCTCAATGGTTTCCCATTTTGGCGTTGCCTCTTGACGAGATGTGGGCTGTCGATAGGTTGTGGATCCCTGAGGTGCTCGCGGGGAAACATATCTATGCTCATATAGATCTGAGCGCTGATGGCAATACTGTTCTCAAGTTTACATGCACTTTTACAAGATTTGATTAGAAATCGCGAAAGCAAGGGGGTGTGTTTTCTCAGCTCTATTGGCAAACACGCTCCTTTTTTTGTTACCTGAAAAGGGGTAGGATGGGGGTATATGAATAAGTGGATATTTTTAGCAATTGTGGTTGTTATTATTGTGGTTGGTGTTTTGTGGCGTGTAGCGGTACACGCGCCGTCAACAGAAAAAATCGCGATACCGATAACGATGCCGTGGGTGGAGGTTGAATCGCCTGGTGTTAGGGCCCTGGGACAAGAGGAGCGAGTGCTTGAAACAGGCGATGTGCTTTCTGTTGGTGATGAAATTACAACCGACGCGACCGGCGTGGCAACTATTTATTTTCCCGATGGTTCGCGCGCGCATATTAACGCGAACACCACACTTGCGCTTACGCAGGCATCATATAATAGCGCTGATGGAACGTTGGTCGCTCGCCTATTTTTGAAAGCGGGGACGGTTTGGTCAAAAATTATTGGGTTGGCAACGCCATCGTCCGTGTGGGAAGTTACCACAGATACTACTGTTGCCGCGGTGCGAGGAACCGCATTTGGCGTTGAGCGTACTAAAACACAGTCGCGTATTATCGGATTTGAAAATACCGTTTCCGTTTTCGCGCGCGATAAGGTTGCAAAAAAATTATTAGACGTAGCGCCAGCAACGGTCGCATCGGGAACTGTGTTTGAAATTGCCGATACTGACGTGAGCGCGATCGCGCAAAAAAAGGTCTCGCTTGCAAAACATCTTATCTCCACCCAGCCCAACACGCTCTCACAGCCGTGGGTGTCTCGATCAATCAAAAAAGATGAAGGGGTGCGCACGCGCATGCAGGAACTTACAGATAAGGGAAAAGATATAAAAGAAATTCGCGCCACTATTCGTCAGGATGTTATCAATCAATTTAAAGATCGCATAGAGTCGCGTCGCGCGTCGCGTTCGGGTGACACATCAGGCGCGCTCAATCTTCTTGAAAATCGTGTTGGTCATTCATCGACAACTCCATCGGTAACACCACGGCCGAGTGTATTACCATCTCCAGTTATTTCTCCAAAGCCGCAAGGAATCTTGCCTGTTGAGCTTTCTATCGTGCTTCGTACCACTAATGCAAAACTAGTATTCAAAGAGGGGGAAAAAATACTATGCGAGGCGTGGTTTACTATGAGCGATGGGAGCAAAAAGCGCGCGGAGAAAGTGGCGTGGAAAGTGGTGGGTGGTATTGGCACTATTGACTCAACCGGACTTTTAACCACAGCGCTTAGCGAGAATGTTGCTGAATATGGTTTTGCGGTTGGATCAGTGACCGCAAGCGTGGGAAGCGCGTTAAGTGACAAAATACTTTTTGCAAAAACACCGATTATTACCGTTCAAACGTCGGTTGAGCCGGTGTTGAATGGAGAGGGGTAAGGATAGTGGAAAGTGGAAAAGAGACAATCATTAATCTTTTATCATTAATCCTTAACTGGGGGCGGGGATGATTATTAATCCTTCATCTTTAATCCTTAACCGATGGACGCGTAGCGGAGAGTGTATGTCGTATTTCGTATATTCGTATCGTCTCGTTAGTATTTCGTAATATATTATGCAAAGAAAAGATTATTATTGGTACATAGGGATTGTGTTAGGGGTGTTTATTATCGCTGGGTGTTTTTTGTGGAGCGGACTTTTTAGTTCGCTTGAGGCACGAATTGAAGATGTGCTCACTACTACACAATCGACTCGTAACGATGTCGTTATACTTGAAATTGATAGTCAAACAATAGAAAAAATAGGACAATGGCCCTGGCCACGCGCCACGTTTGCAACTATATTACGCGCATTGGAAGCGGCCCATCCTCGCGGGGTTGGCGTTGATATCCTTTTTTCCGATCCATCTCGATACGGTGATCTTGATGACGCAACGCTTACCGATTCAATCAACGCGCTCACCTATCCGGCGATATTTACCGCTCGCGCCGGCGAAATTGTTATTCATAAAGATACGGTGTTAGGGAATGCGATCGTTTATCCACTCAAACAGTTACACATTCCTCCTACCTTAATCGGCCATGGCAATCTTGTTACCGATGCCGATGGCGTGATACGTTCGGTGCCTCTTTTTTTAAAAACTGATCGTGGCGTTATGCACGCGCTCGCGTGCCAAGTACTCGCGCGCGCGGGAGAAAAGGTGTCTTGTTCTCATATGCAGCGCGTTTCTTTTCCTGCAGAGGCGCGGGCAATTCGTACTATTCCGTTGTGGCGCGTGCTTGAGCCAGGAGGGGTTGATGTCTTACGCGACACATTTGTTTTTATTGGCGTTACCGCCCCAGAGTTTCATGATGATCATTTTGTTCCCGGTACCACACGAAAACAGTTTCCAGGGGTTGCTATTCACGCGGCAATCGCGACTATGCTGTTAAATCAATTTTCTTTTTCGTATGTGCCATGGTGGGTAGCGCTGGGCATCGTAGTGTTAATCATCATGGGGGTGGCGACTAGTTTTTTTGTGTTTCGACGTCCCATTGTTCCCGTGGTTATCAGCGTGTTCATTTTTATTATTTTTGTTGTTGGTGCTATTTTGCTTTTTGATAGCGGGTATGTGTTTCGCGTTGTTGATGGTGTGGCTGCGTGGTTTTTTACCACGGCCGGATTTTTAGGGTATAGACACTGGAGTACCGATCGAGAAAAGCGTGTCATTCGGAATTTGTTTTCAAAATATGTTTCACATGATGTGGTTGCGCGGTTACTGCAACATCCAGAATCGGTTACGCTTGGAGGAGAGGAACGACAGATTACGGTGTTATTTTGTGATATTCGTGGCTTTACCACGCTTGCGGAACGCACAGAACCACAACGGCTGATGCATATTCTCAATAAATATTTTTCCGCGATGACGCAAATTATATTGGATGCTGGAGGGGTTGTAGATAAATACATTGGTGATGCCATTATGGCATTTTGGGGGGCGCCTCTTGATGATCACCATCACGCTCAACATGCGCTGGCAGCCGCACGACGGATGCTCGCGGTGCTCGATGAGGTTAATGCGTTGTTGCAGCAAGAATTTGGAGAAACGATCACTATTGGTATCGGATTATATTCAGGGAAGGCGATTGTTGGTAATGTGGGATCTGAATTCCGTTTTGATTACACTGCTATCGGAAATACTGTAAACGTCGCTTCGCGACTCGAGGGACAGTGCAAGGAGTACAATGTGCCTCTTATTGTTGGTGACACAACCGTTGATTTGTCAGATGAGGGGCGTAGCGGATTTATGTATTTAGGATCAGTTTTAGTAAAGGGGAAAAATGAGGAGGTACAAATATTCACCATCAATCTTCGCGGTTAAAGATAGATGAGTTACATAATAGAACAACAACCACCCTTCTTCGCTCTACGAGCTTCGGAAGGGCACAGTACGGTATACGCTCTTCGGTTAAGGATTAAAGATGAAGGATTAATGATTAACAATGAAAGATTAATGATTATCCTTCGCTTGCCCTATTAATAATTCTGTGTTAGCATAAAAATCGCTCTTACAAAACACACAACGACGCTTCAACGCAAGAAGGAGGGATGATGCTAGGGACTTATGTCTACGATCTTGCAGTTCCCAACCCAACCGAGCCAACAGTGAGAATCAAGCTTTCGCCCGAAGCAAGTTGGTGGGCAACAAACCTTGCTCCCATCATCAACAATGAGTCAGTGGGGAAGTTGTATATTCCCGCGCTTAGCGATAAGACCATCGTATGCGAAAGGGTTCAAAAGGCGCTCATTCTGGATGTTCTGATGGGGGTTTGTTGTGTTGCTAACGATAGCGACACAACCACCAAGCGAGCCCTTGCTGTATCGGTATCGTTGCTTGCGCTTGAGCGGTTGTTTAACGTGATTAGCGAGAGAAACGATCGCCCCGAGGTCTCTAAGGCGCAACTTCTTTCCATTCACCATTGGAAAGTCGCTGGAGGAAATGGGTGCTCGTTTGGTGTTACGGTATCGCCCGAAGCACGAAAGTGGCTCAACGCGATGGAGACACATTCTGGGTGGGAAGACATTCGTGCTAGAGTGGCGCGTATGATGTGTCTTGTGTTGTCACAGTTTGGGCTTGATCATTCTCCATTAGGATGTGCTCATCGGATCGAATCGAAACACGTATGCAGTGTGGTTGTTTCTTCGCTGGGGAGAGCATATCTCTCGGTTGGCGCGGGGCAAGGACTTTTTCCTTCTGAAGATGACAACTACAAAGGTGACGCGTACGAGTTATACGCGTCGCGTATGAGCGTTCGTCATCAACTTGCGCTTTTTGCCGGTGTCGCAATGTTGTATGGCATTATGCGCGAACACGGCGTATAGGTAGCTTTTTTGCACACTAAATTACAGCGCTCTCTTTGGGCGCTGTTTTCTTATTTATAAAAAGAGTTTTTATGCTCTTGCAACGACGAGCGCAAGAATAGTGTGGGCGCCCGATTTTTTGAGTTCGCGCGCGGCGGCGGCGAGTGTCGCGCCTGACGTTGAGACGTCGTCAACAAGAATAATATTTTTTCCTTGCACTTCTACGCCTGTATAGCACGTGAAACAATTGGTAACATTGAATTCTCGTTTGTCCCTCTCTTTAATATATGCCTGTGGCGCGGTATAGATGGTGCGTACAAGCGTGTGTACTAACGGGAAAGAAAAATATTGAGCTATTTTTTCCGCGAGCATACGTGATTGGTTAAATGTTCTTTCGCGTTCGCGTCTCCAGTGAAGTGGAATATACGAAACGATCCATTCAGCGTGTTCAAGCGGCAATCGTTTTGCGTATACAATCATAATCGCGCTTAGCAACGTGCTTATGGCAATGAGTCGGTTGTATTTATAGTGATGGATAAGCGCGGGGATCGGGTCGGTAAATGGGCACGCGGCGGCAAGTATGTAGGGTGTGGCATGACGACATGATAACGTAAGCGTTGGTGTGCGCGCTCCGCACTGCGGACACGTAAGTCCCGTATTGATGTACAACTCGCTTATACAACGAACGCAGAGCCATTGCTTTTGATGTGGTGTGGATGTTTTGCAGTTGAGACACACAGGGGGATACAGGATATCCAAAATGAACGTTCCAATCGATCTGACTATCGTTTGCATGCTCATATTGTGGTATGATAAAACGTGGAACGTGAAAAGTGAAATGTTAAACGAGATGGGGCAGCCACGTGAGCGGTGGTATCATCCAGAAGTGGACTAGCGATGGATAAGAAAATTAGCTCACTAATCACTATTCACTAATCACTGTCTATACATGAATCTTTTTGGATTTTTAGGAGGATCAAAATCGTACTTGGGCGTTGATATTGGCACCACGTCCATTAAAATAGTTGAGTTACAAGGAGGGAAACATAACCCACGGCTTGCCAATTACGCGCTTTTGGAAAACTTTGGACATTTTGAGCGATCTAATAACGTGATTCAAGCAAACGCGCTCAAAATTTCCGAAGATGAGACAGTCGCGCTTCTTTCTATACTACTTAAACAAACCCGCTTTTCTTCAAAGTCAGTGGTGGCGTCCATTCCTTCGTTCGCGTCGTTTATTTCAATGATTGAAATGCCTCAAATGGGCGAAGATGAAATCGTTAAAGCAATGGGATTTCAGATAAAACAGAGCATCCCACTGCCACTCTCTGATATTGCCGTTGATTGGATTCGCGTGGGAGAGCGTGAGGATGAAAACGGATTTGTAAAACAACAGATTTTGATTGTCGCGATCCCCAACGAGACCATCGCGCGCTATCAGGCCATTTTCAAACGGGTTGGGCTCTCGTTACGCGCGCTTGAAGTTGAAACACTCTCATACGCGCGCGCGGTAGTGGGCGCCGATCAAACACCAACGCTCGTCATGGATATAGGAGCGCGTTCCACCAACATCACCTTTGTTGATCAAGGATTTGTAAAACATAACACTCAGATTGATTACGCGGGAGATACGCTTACTCAAGCGGTCTCTAAAGGATTGGGCATTAGTGGGCGACGCGCCGAAGAACTCAAAAAGCAACGTGGTATTATGGGTGGACCAGGAGAATACGAGTTATCCACATTGGAAATACCTTTTGTTGATGTTATGATTAGTGAGATGCAGAAGGTTGCTGCTCGTTTGGAGCGGGAGGTCGGAGCAAAAGCGCAACGAGTGCTTCTTATTGGTGGTGGCGCGAATTTGTTAGGTATTGAACATTATACTGAGCAACAGATGGGACTTCCCACAGTGCTTGGAAACGGATTTTTATATGTTGACGCGTTGCCCGAAGTAAGTGTGGTGCTCAAGGAGTTACAGACACGGTTTGCCACCGCGATCGGACTTGGGATGAAAAATTTTGTTAAATAATCGCATGATGCGAATATACTAATAGTGCTAATTTACGAATAAATACGAATAAAGCATTTATTATTAGTATCACAACGTATGGACTTTCAAGGATCGGGACAAATGGGGGGGCGGCCACCGATGTCACGGGGAACTGTGGGTTTTCCGTGGCGCATTTTCGTTATCTCGGTTGTGTTGTTCGGGCTCGTGGTTCTTGTGTGGGCGGGTATGACTTTTGGATACGGGCCGTTTCTTAAAAGTGAAATAAAATCAACCACTACCAAAGTTGACCAGGCGTCTAAGTTTATAAACGAAGATACTAAACAAAGCTTAATCAGTTTTTATTCGCAGCTATATAACATTCAAATCGTTGGTGGCGCGCATGTGTATCCAAGCGCCCTTTTCCCCTTTTTGGAGCAATATACCTATTCGTTGGCTCGACTGGTAACGGCGCAAGTGAATGTTTCGGCGTCAGAAGTTCGTCTAGAAGGGATTGCGGCTGATTTTACGATGCTTACGGAACAAGTCGCGGCGTATAAAAGCGACGCGCGCGTGGTAAGTGTTTCGCTTGAATCATCGCGTCGCCGAGATCAAAAGGAAGGAGGGGGTGTCGCGTTTTCTATGCGTATTATTTTTGATAAATCATTTTTTCTTGCCGCGCGCTAACGTATGAATAATTCATCAAAACGCATTACATTCATTCTGCTGTCTCTCGCGTTCTTGATCGCGTCCGTTTTTGCGTACTCGCTTCTTGTGCGCGGGTCATACGCGACCATTCAAGGGTTACGCTCGGATCTGGCGTCGGTGCAAGATAAGCTGGAAAAGTATCAATCAACCAACGAAAAAATAAAACAGCTTCAAGCGCAATTTCAAAACGCGGGTGATGTACAACAAAAAGTATCACTAGTTATTCCGCGCCAAAAAGACGTGGGATATTTTACCAATCAAATCGTGGAACTCGCGCGCATCAATGGGCTTTCGTTGCAGACCATTAACACCGCGATTGTGCCTATTCAGCAATCCGTGGGAGCAACTGTTATCAAGCCGCTGGGGAAAATCAAAGCAGACGTGACCATTGTGGGAAGCTACGCGTCGTTTAAAGCGTTTTTAAATCAGATTGAAAACAATGTGCTCGTGATGGACATTACCGATTTGAAAGTTGAGGGGACGACGTTGGCAAATGCGACCACGCTCACTTTTACACTCTCGTTGATAAGCTATTATCAAGTTCAATAATGTTTTTATGGCAATTGTTATAGAAGAAGAAAAAAAGAATGGTCGCGGATGGTTTGGGTTTGGGGTGCTGTTTGTTATTCTCGCGGCTCTTGGCGCGGCGGCGTACTATTTATTTTTTGTGCAACCAGAGTTGATTGGATCGGTGGTGCCGCTCAAAAATCAAATTGATGAAATCGCGAAAATAAAATTTGATCCACAGACCGTTGTCTCGGGAAAATTTTATCAGGGTCTCAAACAAGTAGTCCCGCAGGTGATCCCGCGTCCGGGTGGCAACGCAACACCATTTGGAGTGTTTTAACATACCGCCATGGAAAATAAGGTACTTATTACCAAACTGATTGAACAGCAAGCAATCAGCGCTGATGCTGGTCAAAAGCTTTTGCAAGAAGCGTCGTTCGCGCGCCGGAGTGTTGACGAACTCCTCTACGAACGAAAACTTATTCCCGAAGACACCATTCTTAAAGTAAAGAGTGAATTACTGGGAATTCCCTATCGCGTGGCAGACGCGCAGGCCATCAACGATGAGGTGGTGAAGCTTATTCCTGAAACGACCGTACGGAATTTTAAAGTTATCCCAATGTCAAAAACCGACGATTTGTTGGTTGTTGGCATGGTTAATCCTGACGATGAAAAAGCGCAAGACGCGCTCAAGTTTGTTGCCAAGCAGTTGCGAGTGAATTTAGGAGTGTATCTGATTTCTCTTTCGTCATGGGAAGCGATGTTGCGCAAGTATTCTCCCTATCGGAGTGAAGTCGAGGCCGCGGTAAAAAGTATTTCGGCATATGGAACAAAAAAAGTAGCCGGTGATAATCGTATTATTCAACTAGAAGCCGGCGGAGGAGCGGAGGACGCGCCTATTATTCGTATCGTCGCGTCAACGCTCAAAGAGGCGGTGTGGCAAAAAGCGTCTGACATTCATATTGAGCCACAGCGTAACCGATTGCGTATTCGATTTCGTGTTGATGGAGAGTTGCAGGAAGAAGCGTCATTACCCATTGAATTGCATCAGCCGATTGTGTCTCGGGTGAAGGTGCTTTCTAATTTAAAAATAGACGAGACGCGAGTGCCGCAAGATGGACGATTCCGCACGGTGCTTATGGGGCGCGATATAGATTTTCGCGTGGCGACATTTCCCACGCCCGTGGGAGAAAAAGTCGCTATCCGCGTGTTGGATCCGACAGTGGGACTGAAAGGACTTGATGATCTGGGCTTGGTGGGGCGCACCAAAGATATTATCGCGCAAGCGATCGCAAAGCCGTATGGTATGGTGCTTATCACTGGTCCGACTGGATCGGGTAAATCAACCACACTCTACGCACTGATGCAGATTCTCAATAAAGACGATGTAAATATCGTAAGCTTGGAAGACCCGGTTGAGTATTATATGGATGGACTCAATCAATCGCAGGTGCATCCAGAAATTGGATATGATTTTGCATCGGGGTTACGGCAAATTCTGCGTCAGGATCCGGATGTGATTATGGTAGGTGAAATTCGCGATAATGAAACCGCGGGGCTTGGTATTCATGCCGCGTTAACGGGGCACATTGTCCTTTCAACGTTACACACTAATAATGCTATCGGAGTCGTGCCACGTCTTATTGATATGCGCGTTGAACCATTTTTGATTCCCGCGGCGGTGAATGTGATGGTGGGACAGCGTTTAGTGCCGCGTTTATGTCAACAGTGTTTAAACAAAAAAGAACCATCGGCAGAAATTCTTTCTATTATAAAAGAAACTATTGACTCATTGGACGCGCGTGATAAAAAAGAAATACAAGAACCGTTTATGGTATATGAATCTAAGGGATGTGACGCATGCAAGGGAAAGGGTGTCTCGGGACGTATCGCGTTGTTTGAGGCGCTCTCAATGACCAAAGAACTTGAGAAAATTGTGAACGAGCATCCGACAGAGTCGGAGATTATCAAAGAAGCGCAGCGGCAAAAAATGATGACATTGCGTCAGGATGGCGTGATCAAGGCCCTTAAAGGATTTGTTTCTATTGAAGCGGTGTTACGGGAGACCGAGACGCTGTAGGGGGGAGATGAATGTGGAAAGTGAAAAGTTGAACGTTAAATAGAAAGTATGAAATAGATAAAGAACTCTCTGGTTATGTTCCGGTGAATAAAAAGGTACTCGAAAAGAGCGCAACGTTAATGAAATATATATATTTTTTACCATAAATCTCCACAGTCGTGGAGATTTATGGAAGTAGAGCGTTATCAAAAAATCGTTTGCGCGTTACAGAGAGAGTTTTGTTGCTAATGATAATTACGCAGGGTGGACAATTACTAAAGAGAAAACAATATGACTTTCATAGGCATTGGGTTTTCCTCAACTTGTGTTTGAATGTGTGGTATACTATAAGAAACCATAGCGCTTTATGTTGGACTACACACAGAAACTAGATGAGCTGCTTCTTATGTGCGCCAAGCAAGATGCTTCGGATTTGCACATAGCAGTTGGTCGCCACCCATCGTTGCGTATTGATGGGGCTCTCATTCCACTTACCAAAGAGGCGATTTTGACGCCTCAAGACGCTCAAGGGTTGGTGATGGCGCTGTTAACACCCGAACAGCAAAAAGACATTATTGTTAAAAAAGAACTGGACTTTTCGTATACTTATCAGGACAAGGCGCGTTTTCGCGTGAACGCGTACTATCAACGGGGGTATTTGGCGGCGGCGCTTCGTTTGATTCCCGCGCGCGTGCGCACAATTGAAGAGCTTAAACTTCCGCCCGTGCTTCATGACTTCACGTCGCTTTCTCAAGGATTTGTGCTTGTCGTGGGTCCCGCTGGCCATGGAAAATCAACGACTATGGCGGCGTTGCTTGATGAGATTAACCATACGCGCACGGAACACATTATTACCGTTGAAGATCCAATAGAGTACGCGTTCGTTCAAGACAAAAGCATTATCTCACAGCGCGAAGTGGGGATGGACACTAACGATTTTGGTCAGGCGCTCAAATCTATTTTGCGTCAAGATCCCGATGTTATCATGATTGGAGAAATGCGCGACGCTGAGTCAATCGGCACGGCACTTACCGCGGCGGAAACGGGGCATTTAGTTATCTCAACGCTTCACACGAACTCCGCGTCGCAGACCATTGATCGTATTATTGATACATTTCCTTCGTCTCAACAGGGACAAATCGCGTCACAGCTTGCCGCGACATTGGTGGGCATTGTCTCAGAGCGTCTTATCCCGCGCGTTGAAGGAGGACGTGTCCCCGCGTGTGAGATTATGATTGCCAATCCCGCCATTCGTAACCTCATTCGTGAACGCAAAACGTATCAAATTGATTTGGTTATTGAAACAAACAGCCAAGAAGGGATGCTCACGCTCAATCGATCGCTTGCCGATCTGGTGCGGCGTCGGGAAATCAGTTTGGAAAACGCGGAGACCTATTCGCTTAACTCATCAGAACTTCGCATTCTATTGGAGCAGTAATATTTTTGTGAACAATGAAGTTTAAATATCAAGCGCGTAACTCAAACGGGGAACTGCAAGTCGGCTTTGTTGAGGCGCCGTCGCAAGACAGCGCTCTTTCCATTCTCACCAGTCACGATCTATTCGTATTGAGTATTTCCTCAACCGAAAAGCGTGGCATAAAAGAACGTCTTGAGCAGTTGTTCAATCGGGTGAAAATCAAAGATCTGATGTTTTTTACGCGGCAACTTGCCACACTAATCGAATCGGAGATGCCGCTTGATAACGCGCTTCGTTCGCTTCACACGCAAACCAGAAATCCAGTGCTTAAAGAATCGGTATTCCAAATTTTGCAGGACGTTGAATCGGGACTCGCGCTTTCTCAAGCGCTTGAGCGTCAACGGCCGATTTTTTCTGATTTTTATGTGAGCATGATCCGCTCAGCCGAAGTAACGGGACGGCTCGAAGAAGCAATGGTGTTTTTGGCATCGTATTTGGAAAAAGAAGCGCAGTGGAAAGGAAAAATCGTCAACGCGCTCATTTACCCCGGAGTACTGCTTGGACTCTTTGTGATCGTCGCGGGAATTATGGTAACGGTGGTGTTCCCAAAAATACAACCCGTATTTACCGAATCAAATGTTGAATTGCCATTGGTAAGTAAAGCTATACTGTCTGCTGGGACCTTTTTGCTTTCGTGGTGGTGGGTGGTGCTTTTGGTGTGCGCGGGAATTATTTTTGTGATCGTTGATTATTTCAAAAGCGCCGAAGGAAAAGCGGTTGCTAATCAAATCCTGCTCGTGGTTCCAGTATTTGGAAAACTGTTTCGCAAAATGTATATCGCGCGGTTCGCGCAGGCGCTCGCGGTTCTGATTAAAGGAGGTATTCCCATTACCCAGGCGATTGAAATCGCGGGAGACACTATCGGCAATGTGGTGTATGGTGAAGCGCTCACGCAGGTTGCCCAAGGGGTGCGTGAGGGACACCTCCTTTCCCAACTACTAGGGGATCAAAGCAAATTGTTTCCGATTATTGTATCTCAGATGACCGCCATCGGTGAAACCACCGGTCGTATCGACGAAATGATGTTTAAGATTTCAGATTTTTACGACCGAGAGGTAAATGATATGATGGGAAATCTCTCTGAGTTGCTTCAACCCATTCTTATTCTTATTATCGGGCTTTTGATTGGAGTACTCTTTGCCGCTATCTTGCTTCCTATTTACAATTTGGCTCAATCATTTAAAATTTAATCATACGTTGATCGCGCATAAAGCGGCAACACATATATATGTATACAAAAACACGCAAAAGAGAGGGTTTTACTCTTGTTGAAATGTTAGTGGTCGTTGCTATTATCGCTATTTTATCGTCTATCTTTCTGGTGGGGCTTCGGGGATTTCGCGCGCAAGCGTATGATACGCGACGCATTTCGGATGTGCAAAAAATTCAATCGCAACTTGAACTTTTTTACAATCAACAACGTCGCTATCCCACAACCTTAAGTGAACTTTCGAGCGTGGGTGGATATACCGCGCCCACCGATCCGGTAACGCGCAACGCGTACAGTTATGTCCCTTGCGGCGGAGGAGCGGGAACAAATTACCAGTCGTATGTTATTGGCGCGACACTGGATAATAAAAGCTCAGTACTTGATGACCAGAATGAGCTTGATGATGCTGATATTGGAGCAATGTCGTGCGTGGGGACTATTTCGTGTGGTACCGATGGAACGAATGAAAAAGAGTATTGCGTGGGACCCGGGTCTTCCAATTAATACAAACGGTCTGATTGACTACCTATCATAATATATTGACCCCTTTTTTCACGATCGTGAAAAAAGGGGTCAATCCATAGTTTCATGAGTGTATTTGCGTGGCTTATATTGTTTGTTATCGGAACGGCGTTTGGGAGTTTCCTAAACGTCGTTTCGTTGCGGTATTCTCCAGAAGATCGGCTTTTGTTTTCTCGTCGTATTGGCGGAAGATCGCGTTGCGCGCGGTGCCAAAAAGTGCTCGCGTGGTATGAACTTATCCCTTTGCTGAGTTTTTGTATTCAGCGAGGGCGATGCCGGGGATGTAAAGCCTCTCTTTCGTTTCAGTATCCTATAGTGGAATTAGTGAGCGGGCTTTTGTTTGCGTATATTCCGTATGTGCTCGCGCGCGCAACATTCTTTTTTTCGATGCCTCTATGGACCTGGTGGGTAGCCAGTATTATATGGATAACAGTCGCCATGGCTTTGCTTTTGGTTTTTATTATTGATCGTCGTTATTTTATTATTCCCAACGGCTTAGCGCTTTCCATTTTTATATTGGGAGCGGTATGGGTCGCGTATGTGTACGCGACTGGTATTAGTGGCGATGTTTCGAGTGGTTCTTTTTTAGGAACTTTTTCTGGGATGTTTCCTCTCTTTGATAGCGTGGCACTTAATCGTATTGCCGGATGTATTGGGGGAGGCCTTTTATTTTTACTCTTGGTTATTGGTTCTCGGGGGAGAGCGATGGGCTTGGGAGATGTAAAACTGATCGCGGGCATAGGACTTCTTTTTGGATGGCCGGATATTGGGGTTATCATAGTACTTTCTTTTGTTATCGGTGCGCTCTTTTCGGGGTGGTTAATGATGCGAGGAGTTAGAAAGTTATCCGACCGAGTTCCTTTTGGACCTTTTATAGTGATCGCGTCGGCAATCACTTTCTTTTTTGGTGTTGGATTGATACGTGGATATTTTGGTATACTGGGAATGTAGGAAAAAACTAACAACTTATAACCTACAACAGACAACGGTGGACGTATTTTAGAATGCATTGTTTTTAAGACGGGGAAGCTTTTGGTTCTTGTTGTATTTGTGCTGCTACTACTTATCGACTACTATTCACTGCTTTATGTATAATAATCGGAAGGGGTTTACACTGATTGAGCTTCTGGTGACTATGTCACTTATTGTTTTGTTTGTGACGGGAGCGCTTATGTATAATCGTTCCACCGATAAACAACTTTCCATTTTTCGTGAACAGGCAAAAATTGTTTCGTTGGTACACCAAGCGCGCTCAATGGCGATTACTACATTTAATCGCACCGTGGGATCTGATACGCCGTGTGGGTATGGGTTCGCGCTTACCAGCCAATCCGCCGGATTTCTGTTTAAACGTATGCCGCGGTCATCGTTTGGGACAAGCGAATGTGGAGCTTTTTTAAATGGCGCGCGACAGTATGATGCTTCGTTTGATGTGATCGTTGATTCGTTTTCCCTCTCTGGGGCTGAGGTGGTGCTGGAAAATAGCTCCGACTTTATCAGTCCGGAAAATCCAGTAGAGGTTCTCTTTATCCCACCAGATCCAAAAGCATATACCAATAAGACATTTCCCGTGCGTTTTCGTGTTGTGCAAGGATCTATCGCGACACCACTTATCGTTTCCATAAATGCGTTTGGACAAATAACTACCGAATAATGCGTATCACCGAGCGAAAAGGACAGATGCTTATTGAAACTATGGTCGCGTTGAGCATGGTGGTTATTGGCATGCTCGGTTTGTTGGCACTCCTTTCTCAATCAATTGGAATAAACAAAGTTGTTTCTGATCAATATGTTGCCTCATATCTTGCGGCCGAAGGTATTGAGTTAGTAAAGCAGGTGGTTGACAACAATGTGATGGATGGCAACGGATTTAATGAAGGGCTGACTGGTTGTGAGACGGGTTGTAGTGTTCAATACGACGAATTTGGTGTTGCACAAAGACAAGATGACGTGCTTGTATTTGATGTTGACGCTAAAGCATATACGTATAATATAAGTGCCATCAATGGAACGCCCACATCGTTTAAGCGGAAGATCACCATTTTTCTTAATCCGGCAAATACAGATGAAATGATTGTGCACTCAATCGTCACATGGAAGACGCGCGGCGGGTCTGAGTCAATTATTGATGTTGAAGATCACTTTTTTAACTGGAGAGCATAACTATGGCACCTCTTTTACTTCATTATGCACGCCGTTCTCGCGAGGGAAGCACTCTCGTTGAGTCGCTCATTGCCATTAGTTTGTTTACCATATTCATCGCGGTAACGGTCGGAGGTTTTATTCAGGCGCTTTCTAACCAGCGCGTGGTGCTCAAACTTATGACCGCCACAGATAATTTGAGTTTGAGCATTGAACAAATGATGCGTGAAGTGCGCGTGGGAACTAATTTCGAAGCAACCGGATGCACCGCTCCCAATTCGTGCACACAACTCGCGTTTGATCGGGCCGATGAAGAGTTGGGGACTAACGTACAAAAACATATAACATACGCACTCGTGACCGACGCGGCAACGGGGTATGGATACATCAGACGCGCCATAAGCAATATCGATGGGTCGGGTGAATTGTCGGATAGAATTACCGCCGACACCATTGATATCTCATATTTGGGAATTCGCTTGTCGCAAGAGCGATCGTTGCGGCCCTATCTTATAACGATGCGCGTTGGAGTAACCGCTCACGACAAAGCGCTTTCGGTTACTAACTACATTCAGAGCACTATAAGTTCGCGACTATTTGCGGAGTAAAATAACCAACAACCAACCCTTCAATGCATTTCACTTATTCAGGGTCTGCCTACGGCAGACAACTAATAACTGACAACAAAAGATTATGAATGTCAGCAGACAAAAAAAGAATAATTTGAGGCACCTATCCTCTTTGTTTCGTTCAGGGCAGGCTCTTCGACTGCGATGGTTTGACTCTGCTCATCCCTCAACTACGTTCAGAACAAGCCTGAGGTCGGGGCAGGTCCTTCGACTACGCTGGTTCGGCTACGCTCACCACAAGTCAGGACAAGCGATGATTATATTGGTCATGTTCTTGGGGGCGACAATGCTTGGTATTACCACTATCGCTGGATTTATCACGCTTCAGAAGATACGGACCGTTACAGACATTGTTGATTCCACTAAAGCTATCTACGCGGCCGATGCCGGAATTGAATGGTGGCTTTACAACACGTATTCATCGGGCGGTGAAACGCCACAGCCAACCTTTTCAAATGAGTCATCGGTAACTATTACCGATATCTCGGAAAACGAAGTGCGGTCGGTGGGAAATACGCACCGCGCGTATCGCGCGTTTGGGCTGTTTCAAAATTAGAGCGTGTTATGGATATACATGAGGCACAAGAACGGATTGTTCGTCTGCGTAAACTTATCGACTACCATCGGACGCTGTATCATACGTTTGACGCGCCGGAAATTTCTGACGAAGCGTTTGATTCCATTAAGAACGAATTAGAAGAATTGGAACACCGATTTCCCAATTTGGTGGCGCCAGATTCTCCAACACAGAAAGTGGGAGGTAAACCGCTCGATGCGTTTAAAAAAGCGCCTCATCGTGCGCCCATGCTTTCATTGACTGATGCATTTTCTGAAGATGAGATGCATGAGTGGATAGATCGCGTTGAAAATTTTTTAGGCGTTGAAATACATGCCACTAAAAAAAATAGCCATGCCTTTTATTGCGAACTCAAAATAGATGGACTAGCCATTGAGTTGACGTATGAGCATGGGGTGTTGGTACAGGGAGCAACGCGCGGAGATGGAATGATTGGCGAAGACATTACTCAAAATATTATGACCATTCCCGCGATTCCACATACGCTGGCGCAGTTGGGGGAGACTCCTATCCCCGCGCATTTAGTTGTTCGCGGAGAAGTGTTTATTACTAAGGACGAGCTTGCTCGTATCAACAAAGAACAGGAGCGACACGACTTGAAACCGTTTGCTAACACTCGCAATTTAGCGGCTGGGTCTATTAGACAGCTTGATCCCACGGTTGCCGCCAGTAGGAAACTCCAATCGTTTCAGTACGATATCGTGGAGGGGGCGACCACAAAAACACATGAAGAGCGACACAAATTGCTTGCTTCATGGGGGTTTTCTATTAATAATCACAATCGTGCCGTTGCCGCTATAAGTGATGTTTTTGCGTTCCGTCATTACTGGGATGCCCATCGCGAAAAATTACCGTATGACATTGATGGTATCGTGGTGTTTATAAATGATGTGGCTCTTTTTGATCGCGCGGGAGTTATTGGGAAGGCACCGCGCGCGGCAATCGCGTATAAATTTTCTCCGCGGCAAGCAACCACTATTGTTGAAGCGGTTACCATGCAGGTGGGGCGTACGGGGGTTATTACTCCGGTTGCAATTTTAAAGCCAATCGCTGTCTCGGGGGTTACCATTACTCACGCAACACTACATAACTTTGACGAAATAAAACGGCTCGGACTTAAAATAGGCGATACAGTGGTGGTTACTCGGTCTGGGGATGTTATTCCTAAAATTACTGGGGTTATTAGTGATCTTCGTTCGGGAAAAGAAAAAAATATTTCTATCCCGCGCACGTGCCCCGTTGACGACGCGCCACTGGTTCACGAGGGGGTTTTTGTGCGCTGTTCCAATCCACGCTGTGGCGCAAAAAATAGAAATCTTATTGTGCACTTTGCCTCGCGAGGAGCGTTCGATATTCGCGGGCTTGGTGATAAAATTGTTGATCGATTTTTGGACGAGGGGCTTATCGCGGGACCTGCTGACATCTTTATGCTCAAGGAGGGAGACATCGCGGTACTCGAGCGATTTGGAGAAAAATCGGCGCGTAACTTAATTGAGCATATTAAAAAAGCCAAAACTATTTCAGTGGAACGATTCTTGTACGCGTTAGGAATTTTACATGTGGGCGAAGAAACGGCGCGCACGCTCGCGCGACATATTCCTCACCGTGGCGTGACGGCGACGGTAGCCCATGTGGTTTCATCTATCGCGTCGATGAGTATTGATCGATTGCGCGAACTTTCCGATGTGGGGGATGTAGTTGCTCGCAGTATTTATGAGTGGTTCTCGGACGCGCACAATAAACATCTGTGCGAACGCCTACATCAGGCGGGGCTCACGCTTACATTTTCCGCGGTTCGCGCGACTGGTCTGTTTGCGGGAGAACATGTGTGCCTGACGGGGACATTAGTGGCTCTTTCTCGGCAGGAAGCAAAAGAAATCATTGAACGAGAAGGGGGTCACGCGCACAGTGACGTAGGAAGCTCCACAACGCTGGTTATTGCGGGGATACACCCGGGATCAAAATTAACGCGTGCTAAACAAAAAGGAATTCCCGTGTGGGACGAGAAGCAATTTCTTAAAAAAATAGGGCGAGGAGCATAGTTTTTTGGGGTTGCGATAATGCTTTTGTTTCTGATACCATAGACATATGGCTCATATTGACGATGCGCTTCTTGATCATCTATGTGCGTTGGCGCGCATAGAACCTGAGCGTGATTCCGACAAGCGTCAAAAACTCAAGAAAGATTTAGGGGCGCTTTTGGATTACTTCGCTCAACTCAATGAGGTTGATACCACCTCCGTTGAACCGCTCACCGGCGGCACGCTCCTTTTGAATCACACGCGGTCTGATACTCCCAGTGAGGTCAATGATCGGCAACATCAGCTTTGTGTTGATCAATTTCCACAGAAAGAGCACGGGTATTTAAAGGTGCCAGGGGTGTTTAGAGAATAGCGGGTAATAATGAGTGTGTAGTGTGATATGAGATATGTGTGAAATGGAGAATGATTACGAATATAATGAACCAACAACCTACAACTAACGACTAACAACAAGAGAAATTATTAATCTTTGATCATTAATCCTTAACCGAAGAAAAAAAGAATGTTAAAAGTTGAACGTTAAACGAAGAAAAGAGAAACGAATAATCATTAATCGTTCATTATCAATTCTTAACCGAAGGGCGTATATCGTATTTAGTATATTCGTATTACACTTTACATTTCGTAGCTATAGGATCCTATAGTTTATATATGACAGATTTTTTTGATTCACATTTTACCATTTCAACATTTCACGATGGACTTGTCGCGAAAGAGTTTTCTGTTGCCGAAGTAGCTGAGGCGTTTTTTTCTCGCATACAAGAAAAGGATTCCATTATCCACTCGTTTGTGGATGTGTACCATCAGGAGGGGTTAGATCGCGCACGGGAGTTGGATAAAGATCTTACTCACGAAAGCCCGCTACTTTACGGCGTTCCCATTGCCGTCAAAGATAATATTTTGATACAAGGCACGCGCGCTACTAGCGCCTCGAAAATTCTAGAACACTATAACGCGTCGTATGACGCAACGGTGATACGCGCGCTTCGTGATCAAGGGGTGCTTATGGTCGGGAAAACTAATCTGGATGAATTTGCGATGGGCTCGTCGACCGAAAATTCGGTGTACGGTCCCACTAAAAATCCTCTTGATATTACTAAAGTTCCGGGTGGATCGTCTGGGGGGTCCGCGGCCGCGGTGTGCGCCTCTTTTGCGTTGGGAGCACTTGGATCTGATACGGGAGGGTCAATTCGTCAACCGGCGGCGTTTTGTGGTATCGCTGGATTTAAGCCGACGTATGGAGCGGTATCTCGCTACGGTTTAATGGCTCTTTCATCAAGTCTTGATCAAATCGGTCCGTTTGGAAAAACAGTTGATGATGTGGCTCATATATTCGAAGCAATTGCTGGTCACGATGCGCATGACGCGACGTCGTGGGAGCATAACTGGTCTTCTGAAGTAAGTAAAAACGCTTCTTTCAAAGGAATCACGCTCGGTGTTCCACAGGAATATTTTATTGATGGCATGAGTCAAGGAGTACGAGAGGCGGTTGAAAAAACCATCGAGCGGTGCAAGGATTTGGGTGCTATTATCAAACCAATCCATCTTCCTCACACGCAATACGCGCTCTCATGTTACTACATTATTTTACCCGCGGAGGCGAGTGCTAATTTGGGCCGTTACGATGGAATTCGCTACAGTCCTCTAGAGCGTCTTTCGAGTGAGGATATGAATCTACTCTCGTACTATATGCGTCAACGTGGTGATGGTATTGGCGACGAGCCGCGGCGGCGTATATTACTAGGAACTTTTGTCCTTTCTTCGGGTTACTACGACGCGTACTACGCCAAAGCACAAAAAGTCCGACGACTTATCCAAGAGGATTTTCTTAAAGCATTTGATTCTAATAATGATGGTGTTGACGCTATTCTCACGCCCGTTACTCCAACAACCGCGTTTGGCCTTAACGAAAAAACAAACGATCCGTTAGCCATGTACCTTTCGGATGTATTTACTATCCCCGCTAATCTCGCGGGACTTCCCGCGCTCTCATTCCCTACCGGTCTTTCTGCCGATGGCATGCCGGTTAACGCGCAGCTCATTGGGCCGCACAAGAGCGATGGATTTATACTAGGGCTTGGTCGCGCGTATGAAAAACACTATCCTCGTTTTGTATGAATATAACTACTAATTGGTTTTTTTGGTTTAAGGTCGTATCGGGTGGAGTATCGCTCATTCTTCTTGTTGCTATCGCTCGACTTATTATTCGGATAGATTTCTTCTCGGATAAACGCGACTATGGAATTCGATTACTCAGAGACAAAAATGTTCAACAAAAACATTTAGTTGATCAGTGGAAGTATGTACTTGCTCTTATAGCAACTCAAAGTCCAGACGCGTGGAAAAAAGCGTTTGTGATTGCCGATAATCTATTGCATGATGTTCTCAAAAACACGGGGCTTTTGGGGCGCACCACTCAAGAACTTCTCGCGCAGGTGGGGGACGACCGCATTTCCAATAGCGACGCGCTCAAACGTATCCGTCAAGATGTGTTGGCGATGATTAATGGCGAACGCGAGGTTGAATTTGACGTGGTTAAAGAATGTTTACGCGAATATCGACAGGCGTTTAGACAAATGAAGGCACTTGAATGATAATTGCAAAAAAACAATAAAATGGTACATTGTGTATAAATAAAAACGGCATCGTGTAAAGTTTCTCAACTATAGCGTCAATAAGTAAGTATCTACTATATATGTAATATGAAACAAAAGAAGCTAGGCATATTCATCTTGTGTGCGGTCGGACTTTTTATTATTTTAGGGACTCAAACATTCGCGTCTTTGAGCTTTTTCCATAATGCCATCACTGGGAACTCCACCTCAACAATTGATTTTGGCTCTGGTAATGATCTGTATATCCAAACATCAGGTGGATATGTGGGTATTGGCACCACCACTCCCGATCAAAAATTGACCGTGGCCGGAGGACTCCATACCACCGGATCAGTGTCTTTTGATAGCGATGTCGCCTTTGGCATCTTTACTCTCACCAAAGCATCGACCGATGTATTGACTGCCGCACAGGTGCGCGGAAGCGTGATCTCAAACTACGGACAAACTGCCACCAACACGCTCACTCTCCCCACCGCTGCGGCGGGATATAACTTCATCGTGGTGGTGAGCACCGCCGGAGCAGGAGCGCTCAATATCAAAGCAGGAACCAATGACAAACTCTATCTAGACGGCACTGCGTTGGATGATGCGGATAAAGCTACCCTCACTACTCCTGCCGTGGGCAACACGCTCACCTGTTTTTCCTTTCAAACAGGTGCTACCGCATACGACTGGATCTGTACCTCTGGGGGAGGAGCGAGTTGGAGCGATGGAGGAGTGTAGTAACCCATGCTTTGTATGAAGAAGATTTATAGGAAATTTCTTTTAATTACGTCTCTCGCGTTAGTTATAACGATCGTTTTTTCTGGTCCTGTTGCGTATGCTATGTCTCCTGTGATGCTTAGCGCCGGTGGGTGGGTTACGTTGGAGCAGCCATCTGGGTTTAGCCAATCATTGCCTTTTTCTGTTCAAGAAAAAGGTGGTCAATTTAGAGCTTGGGATGTAACACAAAAAAAATTGTGGGATCCTGCTGACCACGCTCCTTCTATTTCTAAAACATACTATGTTTCAATGACTGGCGATGATGGAGCCGCGGGAACTATTGACGCGCCACTCAGAAAAATAAAAACAGCTGCCGCGAAAGCTGACGTCGATAGAATTATTATTCTCGATCAGGGACCATACGATCAGGACACAGGTCTTACTGGGTACGCGATTACTCGATCAATGAGTATTGTCGGCGCGCCTGGCGGAACTCATATCGGAGGTCATTATTCGGGACTTGCGTGGGCTTTGGTTGGTGGTAAGACCAATACATATACAGCAACTCAGACAAATGCTTCCTCGTGGGCGTTTGATTCGGCAAATCTAGATGGCAATGGCGATTGGACAAGATTGTCGGTCCAGACGTCAATAGATGCGGTTGAAGCGAATGCTGGAAGTATATATATTTCTGGGTCTAATATTTATGTTCATACTTTTGATAATCGCGTACCTGATGCGGATATTCGTATTTCAAATAGTGGTTCTGACAATATTCGCACGGTGACAGCTGGGGTTACCCTTTATTTGGAAAATCTCGTGATTACTGGTGCAAAGTATCCCGTCATTGCCAGAACCGCCACTACCCCTATTCGTGTTTATATGAAAGATTGCGTTGTTGGTTACGGAACTTATGGTGATAACATCGAAATCTTGGGCGCTGACTTGTTTGCCCTTCGCGTTACATCAAAACTCGCTTATGGGGATGGATTTAACTACGGAGCATACTCTGGGCGTAGCGCAACTGGTGTTGAGGTTAGTAGTATTGGGCGTCACAATGGAACGCCAACTGCTATAAGTAACAATGGTTCAACTGGACACGATTCTTCTGTTATTACTAGGATAAATGGCGAATATTATGGAAATCAAGGGCGTAATGTTGCCGAGATCACTGCGACAAAAAGTTGGAACATTGGGTCATACTCTCATGATTCTGGAACATCAGATTTGACATATAATGAAAACTGGGCAGTCGGTGACGCTAATACAAATATGTGGTTACATGGATGTCGTTCTGATGGGAGTGAAACAGATATACATTCTTATTCTGATGCGGTGGTTTATATTCGTAAGTGGAAAGGGGGATATACCTATATTGGAACCCCAGTTGCTTACTAAAAAACCCTCGGTTTTCTTGTCTGAGGCGGACTACACGGGAGGCAGCGTACCTCCCGACCCCTCTCGTATTTAACCCGCAGGAACACAAAATAAAAACACCCCACTCCCGCGGGATGTTTTTATTCTGCGCTCGCTACGGGATTTAAACCCGTGGTCTTCTCCGTGACAGGGAGACGTGTTAATCGGGCTACACCAAGCGAGCAGGTAGCAGTACTAGTGTACCGATTTTATCCAAAAAATCAACAGCGTGTTAAATAATTCTTTTGATAACCACTAACGGTTTTCTGCTCTTTATAACGGCGCTGAGTTTTTCAACTACTACTCCTTGTTTGCGGCCACTGCCGCTTGCGTGAATGACGGTGTCTTTGCCAATATACATAATCACATGGCCTATGCCGGTGGGGAATTTTCTCGTGTAGTATCCTCGTGAACCATGAAGGTATATCAAATCTCCCGGTTTTAGATCTTTGATGGCAGGCACAGTTTTTTTGATAAAGGTGGCTTGCTCTATTGTGCTTCGAGGAATCTGGTATCCAATGTGCGCGTATATATGCTGAACGAAACTGGAACAATCAAACGCGCGGGGGTGGTTTTTCACCGCTGCGCCGTATGTGTATGGTGTGCCGATGTATGCGCGCGCGGACGTAATAAGTTTTTGGCGTAAAACCTCTTTTTGTTTTTCAGACCGTATTTGTGTCATAGAACGAGTGTAACAATAAACAGCCAATCGGACAATTGGCCAAAAAATAACGTGTTGCGGGAGTTGGATTTGAACCAACGACCTTCTGGTTATGAGCCAGACGAGCTACCACTGCTCTATCCCGCGATTTTGTGCTTTGTAGTATATCTGAGTGTTATTTACGTGTCAAGCCAGCTTGCTAACAAGTATTATTTTCGATATACTTTTTGTGGTTTTTAGATTGTTTTCACGTTAGTGTTTATTTTATTGATTTTTTGATGCGCGTCCGTTGTTGGTGGTTTGTTGTGAGTCGTTGGTTGTTAGTCAATGATGGCAGGGTAGCTCAGTTGGTTAGAGCGGGCGTTTCATAAGCGCCAGGTCGTGGGTTCGAATCCCACCTCTGCTACTAAAGAGCACGCACATAGATGCGTGTTTGGTGGCGTTCGAACGCCGGAGCTTGTGCGAGTGACCGCACGAGCACGCGAGGCGGTGCCCAGACCGTGCCGAGCGACGGCGAGGCGCGAGTCGAGGGCGAATCCCACCTCTGCTACTAAAGAGCACGCACATAGATGCGTGCGGGTGACCCGCCGCGGCGGGGAATGCCAAAGCTTGTGTGGATGATTCGCTTATATCGCATGTGTTTGGGCGAATATTTTGACCCCTTTTTTCACGATCGTGAAAAAAGGGGTCAAAAAAGATCAAAAAATGAACGAAAGCTAGATAGCCCAACAAGGGTTTTTATAGAGATAAAGTAGCGAATAAGTGAGTATTTAAGTCATTTTATGGGATACTTGCATAATTTTTGCCAGTATGGTATAATGGGGTTAGAAGTGCTTGTAAAGCACGACATTGAAAAAAGAAGAAAGGGAGGACACCATGAGGAAGAATCGTCTTGACACGTTCGTTGTCATGGCGATCCTCGTGATCGCCGTGGCTCTCGCCAACAGCGCGAATTCCTTCGCGCAGACCACCGTCGTCGATCCACTTGGCAATACGTGGGCTCGGGCCGGTGCCCAGAGCGTCGGCGGTGCTGGTGAGGCGAATTTCTACATCAACGACCTCGCGGTTGGGGGCGTAGACCGCGTTCGCTTCGCGACCGAGCGGTACCATCTGTTCTCCGCTGGGACCTCGTTGGGGTTCAAGTGGGGGACCGGGTGGCTCGCCAAGCACATCGCGGTTGTGTACGCGATGCGTGCTCGCGAGCTGTGGAACCAGATGGATGAGGCCGATCGCGCTGGCGTGAACGCCGTTCTCGCCGATGCGGTCAAGGAGTCCACGTTCGTCATTGACAACTGCGGCGCCCCGGGAAATAGCTGCGTTGAGGACTTCGCGTCCATGTTCGTATTGGCCGCGATCGTTCGCAACCAATACCCGGAGGTGGTTGCGGTAGTCGGTGGCCAGACGCTGCGTGATCTTGAAGAGAAGTATTTCAAGATCACATTCACGACTTCGAACGGAAACTTCTCGGTAACTCGCGAGCAGTCCGCGATTGATGGAAAGTGGTATGCCGTTGCTGGAAACCACGGACATCAGTCCGCGGTCTACTCGGCGATCCTGCTCACTCAGCTTGGTAACGCGATGTACTCGTACCTGTCGTCTGGGCACGAGATTCCATCGTACTACCGAGTTGGAGAGTACGCCGAAAACGTTCGTTCGTTGTTTGCGTGGTTGCAGACGACGGCTCTGACGGACGGGACTGGTTTTGCCATCGGATGTCGCGAGATCACTGGGAACGTCGTTGCGTGCAACGACCCCCAGTTTGCCAATACGATCCCTGGGTACATCCCCGGTGGTCGTGTGGTTGCCCTGCTCTACGGCGAGATGGCATTTACTCCGGGACTCTACCGGTTTGAGGATGCTGACCCGTCGTATACAGGTGGTAACGCATCTGCTGGTCGTGTGTATCAGTACCAGCAGAAGAACGTGCGTTGGCTCAACGTCGGGTTGACCGCTACCGTCGCTTCTTCTTCCACACTCGTTGCTCAGTGGGAACTTCCTGCCGCTCGTCAGATGGGTGGGGCTACTGAGATCTACGACGTATGGATGAACAACAAGGTCGGCACTACGACCGCCAACTCCTTCGCTATCACTCCTCCGGCGAGCTGGACCAAGATCTCGTATGGGGTGGTGGTGAAGGACAAAGTCGGAAACGTCACTGGATTCCAGTTCGGCACTATGGAGCGTCACGCTCCACGGCGTCGACTGGGACCATCAACCACCTCTCCTTCCTCTTCTTTCGCCGGCGACGCACTCGCGCTTGCTCGGTGACATCGCACTCTGCGTCGTAAGACGCGCACGGCCTCGATCCTCGATCGGGGCCTTTTTCTATTTTATGTATGCTTGTGATTTTTTGCTTATGTTCGTGTGTTACAAACATTAGCGATCGCTAATGTTTGTAACATCGCGTTGGTTTAAGATAAAAATATTTTTCTTTTTTGTCCCCTTTTTTCACGATCGTGAAAAATGGGGACAATGAAAGAGTGGTGGCAATCAGACGCATCCTCCCGAGCCGCGCATACGAAATAAAAATATTCACTACTCTTTGAGTAGCTTATGGTTTATACTATATATAATATGAATAAACTCATTGCGGGATTTTTTTCATGTGTGGTCGTCTTTCTATTCTGTTTATTATTATCCGCATTTCCAGCGCAGGCGGGCACTATCATATCTGGTTCGGGAGTCGTTATTGACGTAACTCCATCAGGATCACCACTGGGAGTGCGGTATTTTGATTTTTATCCAGGAACATTGAGCTGTCCTTTTATACAATACGATCCCGCGACACAAGATCCAAACTCCCCACCGTTTAATATTAGCATGGGAACCACATTACAAAACGTACAACTACTTGATCAGAGCGGTGTTGCTATAAATAGCAATTTGTATACCATAGAAACGCTTGGAGAAGGAATGGCTCAAGAGGTGCACATTAAACTGACTTTAGGAAACCCTTTGTTGATTGCTGGAGCTTCGTATACCATTAAAGGAACGCGGGTGGTTTCGTTCGATTGTGTGGGCACTCCTGGTTATAGCGGATTTTTCAATCAACAAAAAACATTTTCACTAACGCCTATTACTCCTCCAACGCCAGTGGTTGTTACCTCTTTTTCCGCGTCTCCAAATCCAATTTTAAACAGTATAAAAACAACACTTTCTTGGCAATCAACTGGGGCGACCTATTGTGATTTGTATCCTGGTGTGGTGGGTGACACGGGACAACTTCCACCAAGTGGATCGTTACAAATAAATATAATTCCAACTTCTATCGATTTTCGTATCACTTGTCACAACGATACGGCAAGTGATTTTCAAACAAAAACGGTGAATACGTTTTATCACCAAGTACGTTGGCAAGGATATTTAAAAACATCATGCGCCGCCGCTACCAGTTCCGCGACGCGTATGGAGTATGGGCTTGAGCGTGACGTAATACTCACCACGCGCATTGTCAACATAAGGGATTTCCCTAATCAAGGACTAAACGATGGGGATGAACGCAGTTGGGGAATTATCCCCGCGACGTTTGCGGTGGGGCAAGATGTATACACGCCTAACTTCAAAACCGCGTCTAATAATTCTCTCTATCAATACTGTGGATATGATTCCCCAAATCCCACGCTCACAAGTATTTCAGAACCACAAGAACGTTTTATCAGATTATATTTTGCTCCGCCAACATCCCTTACCTGTTCAGTATCTGCTCCCGTTTCTGGTCCCCATCTTGTCGAAAACTCCATCCCTTTTTCCGCCTCCGCTTCTGGCGGCACCGGATCATATAGTTATGCGTGGTCATTTGGCGATGGCACCTCTGCCTCAGGACAAAATGTTTCTCATACGTATCCGGTATCTCTTGCCAACACCACTGTTACTCCCACCCTCACGGTAACTTCAGGAGCTTCTTCGTGTACCGCCTCTTCCTCCCTCAATCTCTTTGCGCATCAGATGCGTCTTGATGGCAAAAAGAAGATAGCATGTTCCGATCCTGACTCATCAGCACAGTATCTCTCCACTCAAG
>JAGOQP010000002.1 GCA_017991375.1 Minisyncoccota bacterium | reverse complement strand
TTTAATGTATGCCATACGTAAAAAATGTTTCTGTTACAGTATACACCCACGTATTCTTTTTCGCTACGCAAAAAAACTTGCATATTGCAGACAGTTGTGGCATAATAGAGATATGGATAGATCACACACATTTGGTGTTTTTCTCGCGGGAGCCATCGCGTTGTTGGCACTCCTTATGTTGGTAGGAGCATGGACGCCCAGCTCACCAACCACAAGCGCGACTGTATATTCATACCCAGCGACACAAACAGGCGTTGATGTATGCGCGCGTACTATATTTAGAACCCCCCAGGGCATCGAGTCAAACGATTGCTCTCCTCATTATTGGAACGCGTACTACTCACAAGCCGCTCAAGCATCGGTATACTACTACGGCCCCGCATCATTGGGATATTAGTTGCGATTCAAGCGTGAAAAGGTAAAAGTTAAACCAAAGCTAAAACCCAAAAGAATCCACCACAAATCTCCACGATCGTGGAGATTTGTAGTAAGAGTCAACACGCACTCCCCCAACCCCTTTTTTCACGATCGTGAAAAAAGGGGTTGGGTACAACAAGACACCCTCTGGTTTTATGAATAAGACCAGAGGGTGTTGATAAAAGGTAACAATCAGCTAGCGGAAAATTTTATCTATCGACAAGGAGAAGTTGGCTTTGGAGCATCGGGGTATCCATGAGCAGTCCATTTGCCTTCATTGCACAACCACACATCTTCATCCCCGCTCAAAAAGCGGGCAACGAGCAAGACAAAAAAACCAACGATTAGTACTACCGTTATCCAACGAATAATAGTCATAGTACTTTGTGTGACATGGTTACTTTTGGCACTCTGGACAATTTTCCGCTTTACAATTGCCACATTTTTTACCTTTGCACAGTGGGCAGCCCTCTTGCGCGCAATAGCCACACTTTTTTTGATAGTGTTCCCGCAGTATGAGTTGCACGCCCACCGCGATAATAATGAGCGGCCACACATAGTCAAACACCGGCCCACCGATAACTCCCATATTATCCAGCAGGAACACCAACCCGACTATAATAACAATCACTCCCCACATCATATTTTTGTGCATATGTTATTGGTTAATAGTTTTTTACATACTATCACATTACGGTGTCATTTGATACGCTTCTTTCTCGTAGTTGTTTGCCGCATTCCACGCAAACCACCCCTCAGATAAACCGATATCTTTTATCGCCCGCATTTGTTTTTGGACCATAGTGGGCGTATAGAGTGCCCCCATATCAAATGCTTGAATCCAGGGACGAATTGCTACTGTGGTGCTTGCTGCCACGAACAATTCCAAACCTTTTTTAAGTGTTTGAAACATAACATCATACGGATATTCCGCTGGGTTTTTATATCCAAAATTACCTGTCTTATAGTGCGATGGGTAAATCATGGGCGCGATGATATCAAATTCGGGACCAAATTTTATGATGCGTTGACCTATGCCCTGATCGTTGTCGCTAAGCAAAATATACCCAAACACATCAACCGAAACGACCGCGTGAGGACGCGCTCTTTTTATTCCCCCTACAATAGTACGCGCCGCGTTACGAATGACATCTTCTTTAAGCGTTGAGGTGGTATAGGTCGGATACACTACCGACTCCAAAGAGGTATCTGATGGAAATCTAAAATAGTCAAAATTAACCTCTTCAAACCCCAAATCAATCGCGTCTATGCCGGCTTGGATGTTACTCTCAAGCACGTGCTGATTTGCCGGGTCAACCCAGTAATATTTTTTATCCAACCACAAAGATCCATCTTTGTTTTTGAGCGCCACCGTGGGATTTTTTTTGGCAAGCTCAGTATCTTGAAACGCGACTAAACGAGCGATGGGATATATACCCTGTTGGCGCACTTTCCAAAGCACTTGGCGCATTTTTTGCGTGTTATATGTCTGCTCTCCATCTTTGTAATTGATAACAAACGCGTTAATGTCGGTTTCTCGAGCTAATGCGAGTAATTTTTCTAGGCGTGAAGGTGTAAGCGCGACCCACGCAGTTACATAGATCGCTTTTACCTCTTTTGGTTTGGTAACAAACGGTAATGGTTCTGGGGACGGGGAAGTAGAAAAAGAAATCACTTTTTGATCATACGTGGAGGTGCTTGTAAACGCTGATTCGTGATACGCGGCATACCCCATAACAAAAAAGAGCAGGGCCCCCAGGCCTGCAATAATTACTATTCCAATAACAATACGCGTCATCATGCGATGTTATCGTAGCATGTTCATATACAAAGCAAAAGAGCGCGTTGCCGCGCTCAAAGATTCTACGCAATGTTCTTTTACCAAAGTAGTTGGCTATACGTTTCAGCTCGTTTTGTTCTCTCTTTTATCTTCTCAGCAATAAAAGGAAGCATCAACCATTCCTCAAACAACGACGGAGTGCCAAGCCCTTCTCTACTTGCCCACGCTCGCTCAAGATCGGTCACGCAGCCATTTATACCAACGCAATGAAGAAACAATCTCCTCATAAAACTTTCTGCGTGCGCCGTGACGATATCCAACATAAGGGGGGTTATTTTGTCTCGTTTCCGACACGAAGGACAGGCACATTTATCTTCTGGTAGCACGCAACGATGCAAGAATATGTCGCCCCCATGATTCTCACAGTTTTTACACAACAGAGCGCTCATGGCGTCCTCCTTTTTGAGATGATCTTGAGTTCTAAACACAGTATATCACTTTTTATGTAAAAACACCCCAAGCGTTGTGGGGTGTTTTTACGTTGTCGCCGAACGTTTAAAAATTAAAGTTGCTCGCCAAGTGTCCAATGATTGGCAATGGAATTTCTTTTCCATTCGCGGCGTTAACCACGCCAATAATAAACAAAATAATGAGCGCGATCGAGAGAATTGGCGCGAGTACCCATCCGATGACCGGCACAATAACGATTACATACGCGACTACCCACCCGATAAAAAGCAACAACCCCTACTTAACATGATATTTTACAAACGGGTCGTTTTTTGCATCAGTAAGAAGTGGGATAAAAAAGAGAATGTACGCAACAATTGCCATTGCGATATTCTTCTTATGTTCTTCACTCTTGTGTTCTTCATGCTTGTGCTCTTCGTGTTGCTGATCTTGATCCATAGTATTTTTAAGTTTAATTAATTTTAATGACCATTTTAGTGTTGTTATTGTAACATATTTAAAACAAAGATGCCCACTGTGAAGGCACAATGAGCAGATGCTGTTTAAAAGAAGGTTCTTTAGCTTATCACGCTGTAAAGAAAAAACATTCTTAGACGATCTTCCAAAATAAGACGAAAATGGTGGTCTTCTTCTCTGGTAAGCTCACCACCTAAACTGCTTAGCAGTGGTAAATCTTCTATCTGAAAACCGGTGTGCGTCATACACCCCGTATCTGTATCAAGTATTGTACCTATAACACGAGGAGGATACGACGGTACAACGCTTTCTACTTGGATAACCGCATTAGATGACCCGTTAAATTGATACAAGAAAAAACGTCTTCCAACACGTTTGTTCTCCATAACCTCTTGCCTCCTTTCTTTAAAGGTCCTATCGCACAGTATACTCCTAGTAAGACACAACCGCTACTTATATCCTTTCGCTTGTAAGGTAAATAATTGAGCGTAAATCCCCTTCTTTTTGAGTAGTTGTGCGTGTGTTCCATACTCTGTCATAGTGCCGTCTTTTATAACCATAATCGCGTGAGCACGTCTCACCGTAGAGAAACGATGCGAGATAAGAAGGACGGTTCTGTCTTTTGGTAATTGTTCAAGTTTTTCAAAAATTTTTGCTTCCGCCTGAGCGTCAATGGACGATGTGGGCTCGTCTAAGATCATTACCCGCGGATCGCGATAGAATGTTCGCGCAAGCGCGAGTTTTTGCCACTGCCCTACCGACGGCTCAATACCTCCCGAGAAGATCTTCCCCAATTGCTGGTGATACTTTTTTTCCCACTCTTCTATAAACACATCCGCCTCAGCTGCTTGTGCCGATGCTTTTACTTTTTCTATATCAGTCCCCAACCCAAGGCGCCCAACCGCGATCGCCTCTTTTACCTCGAAATGATACCGCGCGTAATCTTGGAATAATGCCCCGATCATGTGGTACCAGGATTGGATATCAATTGTTTTAAGATCGCGGCCATTCACGAGAATAACCCCCTCAGTAGGATCGTAAAAACGACACAGAAGCTTGATAAGTGTCGTTTTCCCGGCTCCATTTACACCGACGATCGCGAGTTTTTGGCCAGCAGGAATAGTGAATGAAATATTTTTTAATACGCGCCGCGTGGTGCCCGGATAAGCAAAGGACACCTTTTTAAATTCAATTTCTGGGGTGCTGTTGGCATCAAGCACGACTGGATTGTGAGATCGAGAAAGTGTTTGTTTGATGTCAAGAAATTTAAACACATCAGAAACAAATAAATTGTCCTGGTATTGTTTTGCGGTGGTCCCAAAAAATTCAGATAGGGTGGCGCGCAGCTGTGTGATAGAAGTAAGAGCAAACACCAACGTTCCAATTTCCATACGACCATTAACCACCTCAAACACAAACCATACCCCGCCAACCGCGATTACCGCCTGGGAAAGAATAGAGGATCCGATACGCGCCTTCAAGCGATTGCGCTCATTTTTACGTTGTTCATTTTGAAATTCCAAAAATAAAACACGGATGCGTTCGGTAAAGTTAGCAACATTCTGGAATAATTTTAACTCAGTAAGTTGGTTAAGCCAATTAAAATGCTCTCTGATATTAATATATTTTCTTCTGATTTCTGATTTACTTTCGTAAATACTCCAGATATACTGGCCATATTTTGTCTCGGTGATAAGCTCGGGAATAGTCCCGATAATAATAACCAAAAGGAGCCACCACTTGAACGACACAATAATAATAGAAGCGACAATAACACCAATAATACTAATAATGGAAGTAAATTGCCGAACCAAAAAATTTTGGATGCGCCCGACTCCATCTTCTCGCACACGATTAAATAAATCGTTATATTGAGGATCCTCCTGAACCGCCATGTCAATTTCCCCTTTTTTGGCAATAATCAACATTTCAAACTTCTCCTCAATAAAGTAGATAAACATCTGATACGAAAACATGTCCAGAACGGAAAACAACGCCGGTATAATAAGCGTTATCACAAATGCCACGAGCCACCATATCAGAGGATCGCTTGCTATTCCCTGTCCAGCAGTACGCACTAATTCGTTTATTAACTCTCCGCGCACGCCAGACACAATGAATGGAATAGATGCTTCAATAATCGCCAACACGGCCAGACTGATAACGAGCTTCTTTTTTTCTCCCCACACCAGCGCGATAATCCTGTGGGTATTTTTAAACAAGCTTCCTATGCCCCGAAACGAAAAGGTAGCTTTTTTTTGTTTTTGTTCAACACTATGCGGCATATAACAGCTACTTATTCTACGCTGTTTTAAACACTACTACAACGCGTTTATTCAAATAAGCGCGCCATAAACACGCAACACATACTTACCAGCATTGTTAAGCACGCACCCCAAAGAAGATCAATGCCAACAATAAATGGCGGCCAATTTTTTATTGTTGCCCAATTGGTCAAGTCATATGTTCCGTATGCCACTAATCCCAAAAAGGCTCCCATGAACGCTATCTTCTGCGTTGATGCGCCCTGCTCTACCAGAGGAATAACTATCAAAAAAATGATTCCGGCGGCATACAGCACGTAAAACAACGCGACAGGGAACCACCGCACCGTTCCGGAAAGAAGATGGGCGAGATGGTTGGTATATACCGATTTTGTTAAGAAAAGCCAAAGCCCGTCGATAACCACAAGTGTTAACAGTGCCCACAGATACGTAATAGCAAACATTCTCATATTATAAGTTCCAATTCATCACAGTAATGGTGATTTGTAACACAGTAGCAAACGAAACCCACAAAAGATACGGGATGTTAGCTACTGTGACCCATTTTATGTATGGATACACCGCTATCATTGCCCACACTAGGGTTGTGAGCACCAAGAGAATATCAACCGCCGCCAAAATATTATTTTGCAACCCAAACTGAAGCGGAGTAAATAAAAGATTAAAAACAATATTAAGCGCGAACGGAAGAGCAACAAAAAGTGGCAGTTGTTTTGTTGCTGTTTTATAAAAAACAGTGCCAAACGAGATCGCTATAATCGCGTACAACACCATCCACACAGGACCAAATATCCAACTGGGTGGAGCCCACGATGGTTTTACCAATGCTTGATACCATGTATATGCGTCATTCATATATAAACAGTATATCATCGTATTACCTCTTTATACAAAAAGAGACCGCGACGATACTCGTCCGATCTCCAGAAAAATCAGTGTGCAAAGAAAACCCCCTCAGAGCGGTTCCGCGCTCTGCATCTCGGTAAGAATCCGATGTGGACACTCCACCGTGCCAACATGTGTGGCAAAAGCGATGGCCGTACCAAACATAGCACGTGGACTCTCTCCTATTTGTCCATCAACCACCGGCTGAAGAGGACATACCCCATCCTTTAGACACAATGAACAATCTTCTGATATGCGCATAGCTCCTCCTTCTTTCTCTCTTTTTTTATCGCATACGATCTTTTTTTGCAAGTACCACTTCTTCTTTTGTAAGCATCTGTTTCTTTTTTGATACCCCCCTATTGTATCCACCAAGCATTCCATTTGATTTAATGACGCGATGACAGGGAATTTCTGCGCTATTGTTCCTATGTAAGATAGCTCCCACCGCACGAAATGCACGTGGACTTCCTGCTTTTATTGCTACTTGCTTATACGTTAACACAGTACCTTTGGGTATTTTTCTAACTACCGCGTATACTTTTTCAGAAAATGAAAGTGGTTTCATAGTTGCCATAAAAAACATTCTAACATTCTTGAGAATGTTAGAATGTTTTTGCAAAGGTTATAAATTTTTTTCCATACGGCGATAGTGAGTGCGCTACTGCGCGTCCTGTATATTTCTTGTTGAGCAAGCCTGCCTGCACTAATCGCCTTGTGTGTTCCGACGCCGTTTTTACATTACACTCCAGTTCTTGCGTTATTGCTTCAAGTCCTATTCCGTCGTGCCGTTTTATCAGAAAAAGAATTTCCAATCGTCGATGATTTGCCGCACCTTTAAAATAGCGCTCAAGTTGTTTTGTTGTTTTCATACTGTGGGCATTTGGTCTATGTGTTGCTTGTCTTAAAAAATATTGTACAAAAATCGACATGTATTATTATAGCACCTTGTCATATTTATTTTCCAGTATACAATATTCCAACATTCTTAAGAATGTTGGAATATTGTTAATGAGTTGATTTTATTCAATATTGGTGGCATTCTAGTGCTTAGCACCATCGGTGCCAAAAAGGGAGGGAATGGAAATGGGTTATTACCAGCTTAAATTCGCCCCGGATCAAACTGTTGCTCTGCTTCTTGTGCGATGTGTGTTAACACAAGAAATAACGCTCGAGTCAGACGATAATGAAAATATCCGTTTTTTGGTTTCCTTCTCGGCGTGTGAAGATGAACAACCATATCCAGACGGGACGATGTATCTTACGATAGAAGTGTCAACCGACGCCACACCAGAACAGGTTGAGGAGTACGATCTAGAAGGTTACATAAATGATATTGTTAATGAGACCAATGAGGGCGCTCGCAACCGAGCCGAGGACGCGGTTTTGGTGGAAATAGCCCCACTGTCAGATGTCGCCCTGTCTCCGGTTACTACCGAAGAAGACAAGGCGTTTGGGCGAGTTCTTGTTCCTGTTTGGCTTATCGATCGTCTTGCCGGAGATCGTGATGTAAGCGATTGCAGTCCATTTGATTTTAGGACTAAGAGAATATCAACAGGCGTGTTGTGGCCTAGCGATGAAATGCTGGATGCTGATGGTCACGTTCTTTTTGCCCTTGTTGAAAATGGAGATCGGATCGAGCTTTGGTCGGTCCCCGATATGGAAATATCCGAGCCAGAAAAACAGTCATAGAAAAGATCACTAACTCGCACATTAACAAACCCGCAGGATTGCGGGTTTTTTGCACACAAAAAAGCACCCACTGTGGGTGCTTGGAGAGCTTGAGAGAACAGTGGCTCACTCTTGTGCTACAATATCGTCAAAAATAATAGGGATTTTCTCTTGGAACGCGCGCAAGAGCGGAATGGTGATTTGTCGCATTTGCGGGTGCGCGTTCTTTGAACAACGCAACTTGAAAAAGTGCCGCCACTGACGAAGATTGAATGTCACCACCAGTTCGGTCTTGAGGGAATTTGGGAGAACTGATCGAGCCCATTGGGGACTTGCGCCCATTTCTAGAAGCGTGAGATATGACCATGCCGCTGTCTCGATCGCGAACAGCCATACATCAAACATATTGACTCGCGTTGACTTACGAACTCTGCCATCTGAGTGAAGAGAATGAGTCCCAGTAAACGGCACAACACAATACGTTCTGGGTTGATCTTTGGCAAAAAGAAAAGGTCTAATTACTTGCACCTTTCCTCTTTTTCCATAGTTGCAAAACCGAGTCGACTCTTGGGAGTATGCGCCTATGCGATGGCGCACCCACTCATGACTCACTCCTCGGTCGCATCTAACTCGTACGCTCACACTTTGATGTTCAAGAACCGACTCATGTCCCTTGGTCAATACGACTTTTTTGATGAACTCGGGATCATACGTTGTTCCCATTTTCCCTTCCGATTGATAGCACGTTCGAGCAGCCCTCTCAACAGCTTCGAGCATCTTTTTTCCATTTACACACCCTTCAAACTTAAACCCTGGTTTAATGATCACCATCGGAATTAGCTCGTTTTTGCTCATCATCCCCTCCTTGGCTCTTATTACGCCTGTGGTAGAGCTGCGGTTAGTTTTATCTTTTCAATTAAAAAAGTCAATCCATGTTTTATTGAAACAAAAAAGCGCTCTCGTGGAGCGCTGTGAGAAAGGTGCTCTGCGTGAACCATCCCAAGACAAAACGTGTTTAGTAGAAATAATCAATTTGCAAACACTTTGGACAACCGTTCAAAACGCACTTACTACACTCACACATTCCATCCCGTTCTGATCCACACAAATGAGTAAGGGCCCGATTGTCTCTGCTCTTTTTTGGTGACGATGGGACAGATTCTTTGTTAGCCAACCCCCCGCTATCACCCACTTGTTCGTTGACCGGCTTGCGCACCGTCATAACAGACCTCCTTGTGAAAAAGAGCTTTTACTAATCATTGTCGTAGTTAATCCCTTCTTCAACAAGTAGATCACGAAGAGGGCTACGAGCAGATCCCTCTCGACAAATCGTGACGCCCCCCTTGCCATCCAAACAGTACGTATCTCCATCGAATCTGAACGTACCCTTAAACGGTGGCGGAGATACCTATGTCCTACCACACTTACCACATCTGTATGAACCATCAAATTCGTTCCCCGGAGAATAGGTGAATGAAGAAACGGGATGAGAGCATAGCACATTCTGATTAAACCGCTCCAGCACATCCCCTACCCTACGAGACCTTTTTGCGATCCAACCAACAAATAGTACCAAGGCGATGGTCATCAGATACCTCCTTTGTTCTGTTTACACAATGCACGAAAACAGGAAAAAAGTAAAGTATTAAAACTTGTTTTTTTTGCCTATTTTTGATACAGTTTCTTTGCTCTTTAACAAAAATTCCGGTGTAGCTTCCGCCGTAGGCGGATCCGTTCGCTGTGGCGAAGCGGACAATGGTAACTCGCTTCAAGCGAGTGCCAAGAAAACCCAGATTTGTGGGTTAAGTTACGTTGGAGAGTACATAATATATTCCGGTGTAGCTTCCGCCGTAGGTGGATCCGTTCGCTGTGGCGAAGCGGACAATGGTAACTCGCTTCAAGCGAGTGTCAAGAAAACCCAGATTTGTGGGTTAAGTTACGTTGGAGAGTACATAATATATTCCGGTGTAGCTCAATGGTAGAGCGGCGCCCTGTTAAGGCGATGGCTGTAGGTTCGAGTCCTACCACCGGAGCATCGTAGGACTTTGAGAGTAGAGGGCTCTCAATTTCAATTCCAGAAAGTATCAGAAAGCTGATTTTATTTGTTGATGACTTTTTTAACAAATGTAATGGAATTTTTGAAGAATGAAAGCAAAGAACATACAACTTTATAAATCAACTAATGCTTACCTAAAAGCACCAGAAGGAATGAAAAACGAAATGCTGATGTGGTATGTTGGTGGTGGCGTTTTAATGCAGGAACTGGCAAAAAGAGCAGACAATAAGCCATACGGGGGCTTAAGGCATAAAATTGGCTATCTTGAAAACCAGAAATTAAAAACAATAGAAATTCTTGATGTCTGCAGTGGACTGGGAAATTTTGTTAATCACCTGAGCTTTATTTATCCTAAAATTAAGGCGACTTGCATTGATATAAATAAAGTCTTCCTTAAATACGATAAAACAAAATTTAAAAACTGGAAATTTATTGAAGCCGATGCTGCTACTTTTTCTCTTAACAGAAAATTTGATTTTATTACTGCCAGCTCCGCATATCACCATATAAAGAATAAAGATAAATTAGCTTTCTTAAAGAATTTGAAAAACCATCTTAAAAAAGGTGGCGTAATAATCGTCTGTGAGAATTTTTTGCCAGATTACAAAACAGAAAAAGAGCGAGGAGCGGCAGTCAGGTTATACTATAAAGAATTAAAAGATTTTTACAAAAAAGGTAATTCGACAAAAGACAGTTTTAATACCATAGTCGAAGTTGAACATTTGGAGGTTGTTGGCAAGGAGGAGTATAAAGTATCGTTCAAATTTTTTAGCGAACAAATTAAAAAAGCTGGCTTGGTTGTTTATATTGATATTCCAATTTGGCAACCAAAGGGTTTTATCAAAGATAACGCTGGTTCACACGTTATAATACTAAAATAATATAAACTGGGCAGTTTCTTAAATGTCTATATATTCTTCTCGAACAGCCCTGACGAAACGGAGCACAGCAAAAACACCTATTGATGGGTGTTTTTGTTTGACAAAGAAATCTTTTTGGTTTAGCTTCAAAAATAGAACATTGGAAGTGGAGGGGCTATGGGAATTGAAATTCGCCAAGTACTTGTCAGAAATAATACCGAGAAAGCTCTTTTTGAGGAATGGCTTGCTAAACATGGGTTTTTGCCCTCTTTGGTTTGTGTTGACAGCGAGAGAAGACACATAGCCATAAGAACTCGTTACAATCTCTATGAGGGACAAGCAATTGTTGGGCGGTTGATGGCAGAAATTGAACAGGGGTTAAGGTCGTCATAGAAGCACAGGGGAGAAATCCCCTGTTTTTTGTTAAAAGTTGGAAGCTTTACATACTGTTGTATCATCTCAAACATAGCCGCAGACAAATAAAGAGAAGCTATTAGGGAAAAGCTGATTTGCGCGATACCTTTTTGTGATCTTCTAGTAAAAAGAATGATTAATAGGCATATTCTAAGTATATTACCATAAGCTATTGACTTATTTGGTATATATGATACAATATCGGTCAGGAGGATTGGATATGCGAAAAAACAATCGTGAGCGGGTGAAGAAGAATCGTGGTCGCAACGGACCGCGTAACCTCGGGTACGAGGCACGGCGGTCTGCGAGGATGCTCGCCTGGGTGGCGGGCTACGGCTATTGCTACGGAAGGTAGTTCACTAGGGAGGCGTCTGGCTTTGGCCGGACGCCCGTTTTTATTTTTATATTTGACGTTTCTAAACAATGGAAAAGATCGTCAAATAACAAGTTTTTTGATAGGATAAAAACACTATGACGCTTGAAGATTTAGGATATAATTTATTTTTTGAAGAAAAAAGAAAAGACAAGAAGTTGACAAGTGTTATAGTATGTGCTAGCATAAAAAAAGCTCAACACAGTCGAAATTCCTGGCTACGAGGACTTCGTAGCGGCAAGCTCGAAGAGAGGAGAGGCCGATGAAAATCAGAATGAAGTGGACTCTGTCTTTGATACCTGCGATTACCCTGCTGATTGTACTCGTTTCATCGGTTGTATTCATCGTCGTAAAAGCCAACAAGGTGAGAATATCAGCAATCGAAGCAACGCTCGCGAAGGAAAACGACGAAGCTCACCTCAAGGCCATCGCGACCAAGCTGCAGAAGGCCGAGAAGGGCGACTTCATCGTCTACAAATGGAAGGATCGTTCCAGCATCGTAGTCTTTCCAGACGAGGGACAAGGGACTGTTCTTGTCAGCGAATATCCCAACAAGCTCGTTCCAACCTGGCAGCTATCTCTTTCCTCTCGCTTCCAGATCGCCCAGATCCAGGACGTTGTCTCAAAGTACGATACGGAGCGATGGGCTCCCCTAGCAAGAAAGTTCTACGGACTCGACTAGTCGCTTCCACTAGCGCACGCACGCACCCCCCGCCCCAAAGCATTTTGCCTAGGGGTGGTTTTTTATGAAAAGTCGTGAAACGATTTTGTGAATCTTCTGCGAGGTTCGGATATGTGGTATTATTTTTAGTATGGATAAGAAAAAACTTTTTTTGTGGTCACTATATGATTTTGCCAATTCTATTGTTTATATAAATTTTATCTTATACTTTGCCCAATGGATTGTTATTGATGCCGGCTTGTCTGATTTTTCATACAACGTAATATTTGCGATAACATCAATAATTCTTTTGTTTACAGCTCCAGTATTAGCGTCTCACACCGACTTACGCGGTGGTGCGAAATGGTGGTTAAATATCTCCACTTTTGCCACCTTTTTCTTCTATTTCCTTTCTGCAATCTTTGCCTGGATGGGCATAAATGTGTATCTAATTGCATTTATGTTTCTGATTGGACAGTACTTTTATCAATTGTCTTTTGTCTTCTACAATCCGATGTTAGACGATATCGCGGACGAGTTACATAAATCGAGAGTTTCTGGTATCGGCAATTTTGCTAGCTCAATAGGTTTTGTATTTGGAATTTTAATAACCTTACCATTCTCCAGCTCTAGGATAATTCCACTTCTTATATCCGTACCCGTCTTTTTTATTCTTGCGTTGCCGATGATGATTTTTTTTAAAGAATCAGAACGTGTTAGTAGAGGCGATGATCTTAAAAGACCAGAATATATAACTCCGGGAGCGTTGAAAAAAATGATTACATTCTTTGCTCTATCAGCAGCCACACCAATGTTGGTCGCATTTTTCTTTTTTAACGATGCCCTATTGACGGTGAGCAATAACTACTCGATTTTTCTAGAACGAGTCTTTCAAACCCCAGATAAAATCAAATCCATCTTACTCCTTGCAATATTAGTAACGTCCGCAATCGGCAGCGTTGTCGCCGGCTGGTTGGGAGATAAAATAGGAGCATTAAAAACATTAAGACTCATTTTGATTGGTTGGATTATTCTTCTTCCTTTAATAGCAGTAGCGCCGAATTTTATTACTGTACTCATATTGACTCCACTTATGGGGTTGTTAGTAGGTTCAGTCTGGACTGTAACCAGAGCTCATTTGATTGAAGCGCTGCCAGAAAGTGACAAAAGATATGGATTTTCTTTTTACACAATAGCGGAACGCTTTGCTACTTTAATAGGGCCACTTACTTGGGGAGGGATAATATGGATATTAGGCGTCCAAAGTTTAAGTTATCGCATTGCCGTCGGAGCTATGACATTATTCGTTATTATCGGTCTGATAATTCTACATCATTGGAAGCGAAAAATTGCTTTAGTTTCCCCTTCGTCCTATTTGGATGCAATCTAGGATCCCCCACCCCAAAGCATTTTGCCTAGGGGTGGTTTTTTGATAGGATAAAAACACTATGACGCTTGAAGATTTAGGATATAATTTATTTTTTGAAGAAAAAAGAAAAGAGCTCGGTTTGAGTTGTTTTTCCGTTGCTCGAGTAATTACCGAACATAAAGGAGCTTATCAAGTAAAGAATAGTGAGGGAGAATATTGGGCCACCATAACAGGTAAGCATATATTTCGAGCATCAAGTCGCATAGATTATCCGGTTGTTGGGGATTGGGTTGCTATTGAAGTAATTGATCACAGTGACAAATCAGCGTCAGCGACCACGCGCACACTGAGCCGCGCTATTATTCGTGGCATACTCCCGAGGGCAACCACTATCAAAAGAACATATAAAGGAGCGGAACAACCCATTGCCACAAACATTGATACGGCATTTATTATCCAATCTGTTGACCGTGACTACAGTTTAAATCGTTTTGAACGTTATTGTGCAATCGCGCAAGACGGTGGAGTACAACCAATTATTGTACTAAACAAGATAGATCTTCTCCCTGAGAAAGAATTGCAAGAAAAACTATCCGAGCTCACCAAAAGATTTCCCGCTATTGATGTTATTCTCACCAGCACCCTGAGCGATAAAGGTCTTGATGAGTTAAGAGCGCGCATCACCACGGGAAAAACGTATTGTTTTCTTGGCTCTTCGGGAGTTGGAAAATCAACATTGATAAACAGACTGCTCAAAAATGACACTATAAAAACGGAGGATATTAGTTCATATTCGGGCAGAGGTAAACACATTACTACCAGTCGACATATGTATGTTCTGTCCGAGGATGGTTCTACCGTTACCCGTGGTATGGTTATTGACAATCCAGGCATGCGCGAGGTTGGCATTGGTAACGCTCGCGCGGGAGTTGATTCTTTCTTTGATCACATCACCGCAGAGGCCCACGAGTGCCGATATGTAGATTGTACACACACTCACGAGCCCGGGTGCGCCGTAGTGGCAGCCGTGACGGCTGGCACGTTAGACCAAAAACAATACGCCAACTACATTACTCTTAAAAAAGAAGCTGCGCATTATGATATGAGCGATTTTGAAAAAAGAGAAAAAAATAAACAGTTTGGAAAATTTATAAAAAAAGCCAAAAAGGATTTAAAAAAATTTAGATCAAAGTACTAGAAAACAATTAGTGTGATACAATTGCGTTATTGGTGATTATTAATTATACATACACATATGTACAAAGTTTTAGCAGTTATCCTTATTTTTGGCGCGGCAGGGTTCGCGTACTATCTCATAGGTGGAGATAGCAGCGAACTACCACACGATAATACCGCCGTGGAAAGCGAAGATGTCGGGACTATTAAAGAGGCCCTTAAAGAGACAGGAAAAAGAACGGTGTACGGAAGCTGTAACGCGATTACGAACGCGAGCAATTGCATAGATTACGTCGGGTCAATGTGGAACGATAACAATATGGCGCAACTTAATTGCTCCAACGCGGGAACTTTTTCAACATACGCGTGCCCTTATTCTGACTTTGGTGGTTGTCAAACAAATGGCGGGACTGTAATGGAAATAATCGCGTGGGTCTACAAAGAAGGCCCAGGTGAATATGATGAAGAGTCAGTCCCCTATGCTCGCGCGTCTTGTAATAGCTTGCCTAACGCCAAATGGGTTACCCCAAGTGATTTATTAAAATAGGATCGTAACGCTATTTCTCCCAGAGGGCTTGACAAATCGTACTTAGTGTGCTAATATGTGTTCGATATCAGAAAAGGAGGAAGGAAATGCTCAAACCGTCTCCGTTTGTTGAATTGTCCAACCGCGCGCGGGCTGCCGTTCGAGGGCCCGCCCCGCCTCGCTCAGAGGCAGACATCCGGTCCCGCCTCGCCGAGATTGGGATTGACGGGGAGAACGTAGAGATTCTCCCCCATCCCTCTCGCGGCGGGCTGGCGTTCATGGTGGAGATCGTGACGAACTTGGGCACGATCCCCGTCATGGTGATGTCAACCTGACGCTCATCAAGTAGTACACTCACCGCCCAGAAACGCCTTGGGCGGTTTGTTTTTGTCCGTATTTGACAAAAGATACTATTAGTGCTAGTATATAGCGAGGAGGGCTCTTACATGGTACACGAGCTCTTGGGACGTTTTGAGTTATTGCTTCTCTTGTTGATCGCATTTTTCTTTTTTGTCTCCAGAATCCGCGCGACAGTAAGTTTGGTTTCATCAAGAGAGGATGAAGGTTATAAGGTGGGGTTGTATATCATTTCCGGGGACAGGAACGACCCAGACGTTACTACTGAGGGGCATCTCTCAACCATTTTCCTGCTCAACAACTCAAGCCCAATAGTCCCCTAGTCCCACACAGTACTCTTTGTATTCACCCACCCGCCATCGGCGGGTTTTGTTTTTGTATCTATAGAAATCGATTATGCTTGCTTTTTAGAGCATTTTTTGATGTAATATAAAAATGAAATCTTCATCAAAAAAGACCTTACTTACTGCAACAGCAATATTATTTATTATTACTGGCCTCCTAGTCATCGGCGGTGAATTATATTATTTTAAAACCAAGTATAAATCAGCCCCACCAACAACAGCAGGAGAAAACGCTCGCCAATCTCTCACACAGACACCAAATCAAGTTATAACCCCGATCGTTTCACCACATGCCACAATAGACCAGCAAACTGGATTCATAAAAAATATTTATTTCAAAAATAACACATACTACTTAGATATAGATTATATACAATGGATAACGGATGAGAAGATATGTAGAGCGAGTAATCAATGGGGGGAATTTAATAATGGTTATTGTATTATTAACTCAAATCCGTTTGTAAGAACTTTTGAGATAGATAAAAACGCATCAGTGTTTGTGACAACAAATGTGACGAATGAGGGAAAATTCGATGACAGCGTGGGATTGAACACCACGGGCAATTTGACGCGCGTAGATCTTTTATACAAAGCATTCAATAACGAAAGCAATTTAACGCCTGACGGTGGAAAGTTTCATAATTTATTTGTTATAACTATAAATCCTCTTAATATAGTTGTCGGCATAAAGGAGCAATATACTCCTTAAGTTAAGTTTTACAAAAACCCTAGCTATCCGACTAGGCGGTTTGTTTTTGTCCGTATTTGACAAAAGATATCCGCATGATACCATGCTGGCGGGAGGATAAGACGATGACAAAAAGTAAACTTATAACCAGTGAACTTTTTGACATTTTCCCCAAAGGAACAGAATTGTTCGGAACGGTTATCGTTATCTACGCCGTTGTTGTCAATACCGACTCAACTGAAGGACGTGGTGAGTACATCGATCATTCTTACCATCTTACTGAGCTAGAGGCTACTATTGGGGCAAGTGGGCTTGGTATTATGGGACACGATGCAGATGTTGAACCAAGGATTGCATGTCGACTTAGGAACACTAAAGTTATTCTCCTATCGCCCCCCGTGGAGATTGCACTCATAGATAAGAAAGTGGGAGAGGGGCTCCGCAGCAAAGCATTGTCAAAGCTCACCATGGCCGAAAAAGCTGCTCTTTTTGGAGAAGACATCCCAAGCTCCTAATCTTTATATACAGCACCATATCACTCACCCACCCGCCATCGGCGGGTTTTGTTTTAAAAAAAAACCGCTTCGGTCTCCCTAGGCGGTTAGAGCGACATTTTTTGGCGAACTCTTGGAAGGCCCGCCGAGGTTATGTCGCATAACCTCTGGTACATTTTACGGGTTTCCCCGTTGTTTTAGGTGGGGTGAGCAGCTGTCTTTCCTACAACGTTTGGCCTCTCGGGCTGTGTTGTGTAGGGCAAGAGTGCTTACACCCCCTTTTTGTTTGGGGTTGGATTGTTTCCAGAACCCCAGTGCCCCTCCGGGCATTTTGCGAACCTATGGTTCGTTCTTTGCGAGGATATTAGTCCCTCTAGGAGACTACCCTCTCAGTGGCCGACCACCGACCCCATCGGTGCGCCGCTTGATGGCTCCTCGCGTAAGAATCGCCACAGTTTCCACAGAGTAATACTAGCATATCTTTATTAAAATGTCAAGCCCATACAAACAGAGCCAATTATTCCAGAAAATCCATACAAAAGAAAAGGCCCGCGTGATACGGGCCGGGTTGGATGCGTAGATTGCTACTACGCGAGGAGCGCGCCAAGCGCACGAGCGCCCTTGACTCGCATGAGCACCGTGAACTCCGTGCTCGTGAGAACAATCACCCCACCATTGTCGTCGGTAATCTGTACCAACCTCTTTGGCGGATGATGCGCCTCAGTGAGTTCAAGCACTGTGACAGTAGGACAGCAACCGCCGCCCTCGCCACACAGTTTCTCCTGAAAGATGGCGTGCCCGACTTCTACTTTGCTCATGTAGAGCTCCCTTCTTTTTTGTTTTGCGAAAAAAATAATCGCGCACCATGTGCGACCTTGGTGTGCCGGATGTTATTATATGCTCGACCACTATTGATGTCAATAGAATTACCTATAATACCCCGCCACTTAAGGCCTATGGGATCACAAACAATCATTAGCAGACACGATATGTTATACTAAAAACATGGATCAAGAACTACGTGATAAACTTACTACGCTTGAGCAAAAAATTGATGCCACACTCACGTCAGCAGAAAAAACACGAAAATATTTTCTGTGGACATTGATTATTACTGTGGTAGTTATCGTTCTTCCACTGGTTGGCATCGCGCTATTACTTCCAATGCTTTTGAGTAGCATCACTCTTCCAGCAGGGTTGTAGATACGTGAAATAGTTAATGTTAAAAGTTACACGAAGGGCATGGCGCGGCTATAGAATCACTTATGTAACGTGGAGCGTTAGATATACGATTTTGTTAGACGCTGTGTTTTCGTTTGTCTTTTTACGTTAGCCGTTCTATTTCATCCACTCTTTTCTTTTTCTAGTTGGTTAAGAAGGGCTCGTACCGCTTCCATTTTCTGATCATCTATAGCCGAAATAGCTATGGTGTTTTTGTTTTGTTTTTTAAGAGCGCTTACTATTTTTTTGAGCATTTTATCATCAACTTCGTCACTTTTGCTTATCAGCACGTACTCCGTTTTCTTGCAAAGTGTTTTATTGTATGTCGCCAATTCGTTACGAACCACCTTATAGTCACCAACGGGGTCGTGCGATGTTGCCGAGACCAAATGAAATAATACATGCGTTCGTTCAATGTGCCGCAAGAATTTATCTCCCAATCCTTTGCCATGAGCAGCGCCTTCAATAAGTCCTGGAATATCGGCAATAATCACTCCCCCATAGTACACTCCCAAATTGGGCTCAAGCGTGGTAAACGGATAATTAGCAACTTTGCTTTTAGCTCGCGTGAGCTCGTTTAGTAAGCTGGACTTTCCCACATTCGGAAGACCAATAAGCCCCACGTCCGCGATTAATTTAAGCTCGAGCCGAATTTCAAATTGTTCTCCTGGTTTTCCATTTTCTGCTCTTTTGGGGCTTGTGTTGGTTGACGATCTAAAATGGAAATTCCCTCTCCCGCCCGCACCACCCTTAGCAAGAATAACCGTCTCCCCCACGTGTGTTAATTCAATATCTTCTTTAGTAGTAAGATGGTGAGCCACTGTTCCCACTGGCACTTGCAATATGATATCGGCGCCATCTTTTCCATCATGAAATTGCGCGCGGCCATTTTCTCCATCTTGCGCGTTCCATTCTTTTTTATATCGAAAATGCGCCAGCGCGTTTAAGTCGGCTACCGCATGGAGCACTACATTGCCTCCGGTGCCACCGCTCGCGCCAGTAGGCCCAAGCTCCATCATGTTTTTGTTAAACGCAACAGCGCCGGAACCACCGTTTCCGGAGCGTACGCGTATGGTTATTTCATCTACAAACATAACGCGTTATGGTTTTGATTTATCCTCCTCTTTTTTTACTCGCAAAACACGGTTTAAGTTCTTTTTTATTTCCGATATGTCGGTACGCATCTCTTCTATTTGACGCACCAAGCGTTGAACATGCCACTCCTCTCGCTTAAGATCAACTTCGGTCTTTTGGTCAACGCGTTTTTCTTCTTTAAGGCCAGAAATAATAATTTGTTCTCCGATAAAAAACGAGACAAATGTTCCAGTGACCAACATCACCACCGCGCTTATAATCATTGAGGCAAGCGGTGTCATAAATGAGAATTGATCCGCAAATTCCCACACTCCCCGCCAAAAAAGAACAATAGAAAATCCACCGATAAGCGCGTATATAGTAGGATGTTTGCTCAACACATGCCGCACCCTACTTTCTAGATGATCAAACGCATTTGATATTCTTTTAAATATGCCCCTCTTTTCCTGATTTTCTCTTTTTACTTCCATGGAGTAAGTATAGCAGAAAATAGGACTTGGTCTCAACTAGATTTTTGTCGTCACAAAAATCTGCCTAACCACCGACTCGCCGTGCTCGTTGGTACTCGCACATACTCCGTCGTTCTTCGCCGCGGCGAACTTGCGCATGCAAAGCAGTTTGCATGCTCGCTTGTTAAAGTGCCCCGCGAAGGACTTGAACCTTCGACCGTCTCCTTAAAAGGGAGCTGCTCTACCAACTGAGCTAGCGGGGCAATCTGTAACCGATAACTAACAACACACAACCAACAACGGGAACATGAATTATAACCCACAACAAAACAAAACGAGAGTTTTCTCGTTACTTTTTTATACTATATTTACTCATCTTTTTCAAGCTCACGAGCGAGCTGGTCAGCTAATTCTTTTGCTTTTGTGCTCATCTTTTTAGGTGTTTTGACATGCAATACCACAATCATATCACCTCGTTTTTTTGATTGTCCCAACATTCCTTGATGATGCAGTCCCTCGCCTTTTATGGTAATTGGCTCATGTATGTCCGCGTGGGGTGGTATAGAAAAAGAAACATCTGATCCGCTTATACTTGACACAGTAAGCGTTGCCCCCCTCAAAACAGCAGAAAAAGAAATATCTTTGTGGACGATTAGATTATCACCATCTATTTCAAATTGTTTATCGGCACGAACACGAATACGAACATATAAATCTCCCGACGGCTCTCCACGAAAACCCGCTTGCCCAGCGCCACTTACTTTTACCATTTGCCCATCGCGGATACCCGCGGGAATAGTAAGCGGGATTTGACGCGTTGAAGATATTCTTCCTGTCGCATGGCATGCTTTACATGGCTTTTCCGGAATTTTCCCCGTACCAAAGCATGTCTCACACTGACGCACTTGGGAGAAAATTCCAAAAAGAGATGATCGCTGTTCTCGAACCGATCCGTTCCCGGCACACACCGAGCACGTTTTAAATCCCGACCCCGCCTCAACACCTTTCCCAGAACACGATTGACACGATACGTCCGTTTTTATCGAAACGGTTATGGTCTCCCCAAAAAAAGATTGCTTCAGTGTTATATCAATCGTCGCTTCAATATCATTCCCTTTGTGTTTTTTTGTTTTGGCATGCCCTCCAAATCCTCCGCCAAACATTGATCCAAAGAGATCCCCCAAATCTCCAAAATCAAACTCCACCCCCTCTTGTCCAAATCCAAATCCCGAAAACGGACCACCAGACCCAGAAAAACCACCCCCTCCCGCGCCAGAAAATGCGTTGCCAAAACGATCGTATTGAGCACGTTTTTTTTCGTCAGAGAGAACCTGGTAGGCCTCGTTTATCTCTTTGAATTTTTGTTCGTTACCGTGCGCTTTATCAGGATGATATTGATGCGCTAATTTCCTAAATGCCTTCTTAATATCCTCTGATGATGCATTTTTGGGAACACCGAGTAACTCGTAATAGTCCTTCATACGGTACGTGAATGCGTGTTAGGGAAGAATAAGTATTTCTTTGCTTTTTGGTTCGTATATCACCGAGCCAATGCCAGTAAGCAACACGAGTCGATATAATATAAATCCAATCAACGCCGCCGCCCATCTGATAAACGGAGAAAGGGCCATCGCGGTAAGAAAGATAAGCACCGATACAATGGAAAGCGCGATTGTTTTTGCGCTCTCATCTAACGCGTTAAACTTTGTAAGAAGCCCTTGATAGATAGCGAGTGACAGTTTTTTGTTTGGATCAATAGAAACACCAATCACTTCTTTTATTTTATTTTGATACTCAGTAAGGTATTTTACCGTCATTTGTTGGATCATTGATTTTGGAATTGACTGCGCAAGCGGCCCTGATTCTTGAATGCTTTCTTGTACCGCTTTTTCGGTTAATTGCTCAAGTGAAAGCGAAAGATCAAGCTTCCCCGCAAAGGGTAATCCCGATCTCCCCAGCGCGTCTATGCTTTTTTCAAATACACTTTCGGGAAGCAGGAAGTTGTCGCCGGTAAGCGGTGATGAAGCAAACGCGTCGAAAAACACAACGCTTACTAATATCGCGCACGCTAAAATTATTCGCACCAGAACAACTTTTGCTATGCGGAAAAATCTAATCTTGAGTTCGTCTTTAAGTTCAATTCGTCCCGCTATGCAAGCGCTGACGAAAATAAGGAAAAACGCTATTGCTCCCACGATAAGATGCACCGTCATATGCGGAATTAAAAATCCAACCACCGCAATCGCGCTCGCCGACCATATAACAAACGCCATCCACCACCGAGAGACAAAAAGCGCCACTAAAACAAGAAAAGAAAGCATTAAGAGAAAGGCGACGAGAAAGGACCAAAAGAACGGGGCGGCGCCGGCAATACTTTGAGCACCGCCGTTTTGATATAAGATCTTTTCAAGCAAATATCCTGTTGCGATCGACGTTATAAGTGTCAAGACGCCAAGAATAATTATCTTTAGATACGATACCCGCCCCGTGTACGCGGTAGCTATGGCTGATTCTGTCGACAAGTAATGAGAAGGCGCATCATTCATACCGTAGGAAATGATTTGTTATTGAGTAGCGTCCCCAGGTTGAGTGTTATTTTCTGGAGCAGGTCCCTCTTCCTGTGTTGGGCCGTTTTCATTTCCTTTAGTATACATCGACTGGCCAATCTTTTGAAGTTCGCCAGAAAGCTCGTCACTCGCTTGAGTAATTACGTGAGCATCTTCTCCCTTGATCGCTTCTTGCACCGATGCGATTTTCTTTTCAATAGAATCTTTAACATCCGCAGCTATTTTATCTTTCCACTCGGTAAGATTTTTTTGTGCCAGATACACCAATTGCTCAGCTTGATTGCGCGCTTCTACGAGTGCTTTTTTTGCGGCGTCTTCGGTTGCGTGCGCAGCAGCTTCTTGTTTAAGTTTTTCAATTTCGTCTTTAGAAAGTTGCGTTGATGCTTCAATGCGCACTGACTGCGTTTTCCCTGATGCCTTGTCCTTCGCAGAGACGTTGAGAATGCCGTTTGCATCAATATCAAACGTTACCTCAACTTGTGGAATGCCACGTGGAGCGGGAGGAATACCATCCAGGATAAAACGCCCCAGTGTTTTATTATCCGTGGCCATAGGACGTTCTCCTTGCAAGATATGAATGTCAACAGATGTTTGATTATCGGCAGCTGTTGAAAATACCTGCGATCGAGATGTTGGGATGGTGGTATTTTTTTCAATAATAGGCGTTGCTACTCCTCCCATGGTCTCGATGCCGAGCGAAAGCGGTGTTACATCAAGAAGCAACACATCTTTAACGTCTCCCTGGAAAATACCCCCCTGAACCGCCGCCCCGATAGCGACAACTTCATCTGGATTAATACCACGATGTGGATCTTTACCAAACAATTTCTTAACCAACTCCTGAATCATCGGCATGCGTGTTTGGCCACCTACGAGAACAATCTCATTTATATCTGTCATAGCAAGTCCCGCTTCTTTGACCACGTGCTCAACAAGCGTAATAGATTTTTCAATCAAATCACGTACCAACTCTTCCAGCTTCGCTCGAGAGAGTTTCATTAAAAAGTGCTTGGGGCCAGACGCGTCTGAGGTAACATACGGAAGATTAACTTCCGTCTCCATAACAGTTGAAAGTTCGTGTTTTGCTTTTTCCGCTGCTTCTTTGAGACGTTGTACCGCGAGAGGATCTTTTGAAAGATCTATCCCTTCCGATTTTTTATACTCGCTCATCAAAAAATCAATAATGCGCTTATCGATATCATCTCCCCCTAGATGAGTATCTCCACCGGTTGCTTTTACCTCTACCACATCATCTCCGATTTCCAAAACCGAAATATCAAATGTGCCACCACCAAAATCATAGACCACGATTTTTTCGTTTTTTCCTTTATTGAGACCATAGGCGAGAGCGGCAGCGGTCGGCTCGTTAATGATGCGACGAACTTTAAGGCCGGCTATCTCACCCGCATTTTTTGTCGCCTGGCGCTGAGAATCATCAAAATACGCTGGCACGGTAATGACCGCTTCTTCTATCTTTTCTCCCACCTTACTCTCCGCGTCCGCTTTGAGTTTTGCCAGTACCATTGCCGATATTTCTTCGGGTTTATACCACGCGTCTCCCGTTTTTACTTCAACGCCTCCTGTTGATGACTCTCGCGCGTCAAAGGGAAAAAACTTTATATCGCCTTGCACCTCCGGGTCTGAAAATTTTCTTCCAATCAATCGCTTTATTGACGCAATAGTGTTTTTTGGATTCACCACCGCCTGACGTTTTGCAAGCATTCCCACCAAGCGTTCATTGCTTTTGCTCATAGCGACCACCGACGGCGTTGTTCTGTTTCCTTCGCTGTTTTCAAGCACTTTGGGCTCTCCGCCCTCCACGACCGCAATCGCGGAATTAGTTGTTCCTAAATCGATTCCTAATATTTTTGCCATATGTTTTTATATCTATATTTTGATTATGTTTATTTTGCCACACGCACGCGCGCCGCGCGAATTAATTTTCCGCCTAACATATATCCTTTTTCTATCTCCTCCAACACCGTGCCCGATGGTTGTTCGGATTCACTTGTTACTATCGCATCATGCAAAGCCGGGTCAAATTCTTTTCCCACAGACACTGATACGCGCTCAAGGCCATATCGTTTGAGAACGTCTTCCAGTTGCGCGCGGATAAGATATACCCCTTTTTCTATTTTTGATTCTCCGCCCATCGCGGCCAAAGCCAGATCAAAACTATCCAAAACCACCAATAATTCTTTAATGATATGCTCATTGGCAAATTTGAGCATTGATTCAAAACGTTTTGCCTCTTCTTTTTTATAGTTAATAAGATCCGCTTTGGCGCGTTTCCATCCGTCTAGATATTCATCGCGTTCTTTGGCAACCACGTCTTGGTTTGTTGTTGCTGGTGATTGTTGTTGAGATTCCTGTTCGTTATCCGCTGACGCATCAGTATGTTGTATGTTTTGTGTATCGTCCATATATATTTATATTATTTTTTCAAGTGAACCTTTAGAACCGACCTGAAAGATGTTGATAAATTCAGTAAGCCCCAGATCGCGAATATCAGAGAGAAATTTTTTTGGAAGAGCGACCTCTCCCATCCACACATTTTGAACTAACTCCAATCCCATATTACGTAGCGCTGTCCTTAACCAATCTCGTTTTCTGCGTTCTTTCTCTGGAATGCTAAACGCCACAATAGTTGATCGCGCGAGAGCGTGTGGCGATTCATACCGTGGAGGAGGAAGAGATTCGGCTATGACTTCTTTGAGTGTTTCAAGTTTTTCTCTGCCTCGTCCGGTGATAGTGATCCACACAACGCCCTCGTCTGCCTCCTCGCGCTCAATGAGACCATCTTGCTCTAAGTATCGAACCAGCGCGTGAAACCGACAGACCACACGACGAGGGTCTATGCTTTCGTACTCGCTCCGTACACGCCGATCCATATCACCTTCGTCAAAAAAAGAGCTGACAAACAAATCGCTTAACGCGTCAAGATCAATGTCTGATTTTCGGTTAATTGCTTGGAGCAATTTGTATGTATACTCACCTCTCATAACAGCCATTATACGCACCCAAGATTCATTGTCAAGTATCTCACGAGCGTGAGATACTTTCACCCGCCCAACCAAAAAATACTACGCGTAAAAATAGACATAATCACAAAGTATTCATTATTTCTACCTTTTTCATACGCGGTGCGATATACTATATGTATGATTATCAAAAAGGGAAAAACGAGTTGGGTTGACTTAACCCACCCACATGATAAAGAGTTGAGCGCGCTTAAAAAAGAATTCAAACTTCATCCTATTATTATTGAGGAGCTCAGAGACACATCGGCACGATCAAAAGTCGAACTCTATGGTGAATGTATGTTCATTGTGTACCATATGCCGATTTTTGATCGGATAGATCGTGTCTCGCGTAAAGGGGAAATTGATTTTTTGGTAACCAAGAACAGTGTGGTATCGGTTCACTACGAACCATTAGAACCACTCACTGATATTATGGATCGGCTTGATTCCTCCGCAAATTACAAAGAGCGTCTCTTGGGTGGAGAACCGGCTCGGCTACTGTACTACATACTAGAAACAGCGCTCCTCCACGCGTTAAGACAACTGAGGCACATTGACGAAAAGATTGAGGATGTTCGTAACAATCTCTTTACCAGCAAGGAAGAGGAACTTCTTGAAAAGATATCATACGTCAAGCGAGATCTTCTAAGCTACTCTCTCATTCTTCGATCACAAGAAAGTATATTTAAGTCGCTTGGAAAAATCGGCCCAACCTTTTTTGGTGAAAAGACATCTATTTATTTCTCCGATCTTGAGGGCGACTTTCTCAAGGTAAACCAAATGTGCGAAAATTATCGACAGACCATTGAGTCGTTTGAACACACCAATACGCAACTCATGACCATTAAAATGACAAAAGTGATGCAGCGTTTTTCGGTGCTTGCGTTTCTGACTTTTCCTTGGATGCTGTTTCTCACGCTTTTCATGCTCGAGACGGCAGACAAGCCGATTATCGGAAAAAGCCCCCATGACTTTTGGATTATGACAGCGATTGTTGTTATTGGCATATTAGTTATGACAACAATATTCAGAAGGAAGAAATGGTTATAAAAACAAAGCGACTTCCCACAAGGGGGTCGCTTTTTTGAAAGAGCGCGAGTGCCAGGATCAAGACAACAAAAGAACGAAGCACAAAAGTGAGACAAGAATGAATATTGTAATAACACCAAGCAAAACAGCTACAGATAGAAGCATGAGTAAGCATGTCTTACCCCGCGGTACATACACACAATCCTTTACTGTTTCATTGTAAAAAATTCGAGCCACGCAGACCGTGATCGAAAACCAACCGAGGCAGACGAGTAAGGCAAGCCCTAGGAGAATGGGAATCATCTCCATTGATTTCTCCCTTTTATCACCCAACTAGAGCGAACGAAAGGATGAGCAAGCCACTGCCGATATTGGCCAGCATCAAGAGGCCTGTTGCCACCAATCCAAACGTGGTAGCCACGATAATCCAAAAAAGAAATTTATACCATGTAGAAGTTGCTCCTGCTTTTTTGCACGCCCTATATACTTCGCGAAAACAAATGAAGGCGACCACCACAAGAACCACAATGACAAAGATGAGAGTAATCTGCTGTGCCATCTTTGATCCCCTTTCTTTCTTGGTTTTCTGTTGATTTTTATTCTCGGTGCTGGTCAATATAGTACTCTTTTTTTATCTATGAGTCAATATTTTGGATATATCTTTTTTTCTGTATAATAACCCTATATGCGTATCTACGACACTCTCTCGGAAACAAAAAAAGAGGTCCCCATAAAACAGATTAAGTTTTTCGTATGCGGCATGACCGTTAATAATCGTCCCCATCTAGGACACGGGCGTACTTATGTTTTTTTCGACAGCTTCGTTAGGTACCTTCGGTCGCAAGGAGTGAACGTTTTTTATCTCCAAAATGTAACAGACGTTGATGATAAAATAATAGATGCCGCGGCGAAAAACGAAACAACGTGGAAAAAATTAGCTCGCCAAATCGAGAAAGAGTACCACTCCTGCGAGAAGAAGCTGGGAATCATCAGCGTGACTCGTTACGCGCGAGCGACCGATTATATCAAGCAGATAGTTAGGCAAATTCAAACGCTTATTGCTAAGGGCCACGCGTATCTTGTTCCTCACGACGGTTATTATTTTGATATCACCACATTCCCTGATTATGGAAAACTTTCAAAAAGAACCGTGTCACAAGCAGATGACGGCGTATCACGCATTGACGATAGCGTCCACAAACGCAATAAGGGAGATTTTAATTTATGGAAATTCTCAAAAGAAGGAGAACCCCGATGGAAAACTCCACTGGGCGCTGGACGACCAGGATGGCATATAGAAGACACTGCCATCACTGAATATTTTTTTGGCCCCCAGTATGATATTCACGGCGCAGCGATTGATTTAAAATTCCCCCACCACGAAGCCGAGATCGCGCAACAGGAAGCGGCATCAGGCAAAAAACCATTAGTAGACATATGGATGCACGCTGGATTTTTGCTTGTTAACGGCCAAAAAATGTCAAAATCACTGGGAAACTTTATCACCATAGAGAACTTTCTCCAGACATACTCGCCACAAGTACTACGATATCTTGCTCTTTCGTATCATTATCGCTCTCCTATGGACTACAACGATTCGGTGGCGCGCAATGCTCAAGCGGCGCTTGAAACAATTGAACAATTTATCCTTCGACTTACTCTAGTGTCAAAAACAGGTGCCATATCCTCCACAATAGAAAAAGAAATAGCTCACCTTACCGCTGACTTCCACCATGCGCTAGAAGACGACTTTAACACCCCTCAAGCGCTTGCCACTCTATTTAGTTTTATCAATACCTACGAGAAAACGTGGCATACACTCACCAAAAAAGAAGCGCTCGGCATACAAAGGGCATTACGTGAATTATTGGCAACCATAGGGCTTACATTCCCCTCAAAAATAGCCGTTCCAAGAGCTATAGAACGCTTAGTGGATGAAAGAGAAGCATATCGAAGAAATAAACAGTTTATCCAGTCGGACACCTTGCGAAATAAACTGCAAGAGCTAGGATACTCTGTAGAGGACACCCCCTTGGGGCCGTTTGTAAGGAAGGTTGTCCGCTAACTGTATGCCACATAGCGAAAATCCAAAACTTCCTCCACACGATCTGCAAGCAGAGCAGTCGGTGTTGGGATCTATTATGATAGATCGTAATGCGATTACTAAAGTCGCTGATGTTTTATCTCCAGCCGATTTTTATGTGTCTGCACACCGCATGGCATATCAGGCAATGCTCGACCTTTTTTCAAAAAGTGAACCAATTGACGTACTTAGTGTTACTAACACGCTTAAGGCAAAAAAAGAGTTGGAATCTGTTGGTGGCGCGTCGTATGTTGCTGATTTAATTAACGTAGTCCCCTCGTCCGCGCATTTGGGACACTATGCAAAAATCATTCGAGACAAGCGCGTGTTACGAGATTTAATCTCGGTCTCGGCAGACATCGCCGATTCTGTTTTTGACGACGCAACAGACGTTGAACATCTTATCGATTCTATTGAACAACGCGTTTTTTCGGTGGGACAAAAATCGCAAACAAGAAGTTTTGTGTGTATTAAAGATGAGCTTGCCGAAGCGCAGGAGCGCTTAGAGCGATTACATCAGGGAGGGGGCGCGCTCCGTGGAGTTACGACGGGGTTTTCGGGGCTCGACCATTATCTTTCGGGGTTTCAAAAATCGGATATGATTATTCTCGGCGCCCGCCCATCGCTGGGAAAAACAACGCTCGCGTTGGACGTCGCACGTAAAGCAGCGCTCAGCGGAGCATCTATAGGCATCTTTTCGTTAGAAATGTCCAAAGATCAAATCATTGATCGCTTCATCGCCGCAGAGGCCCAAGTGCCCCTGTGGAAATTGCGCACGGGACGACTTGGTGATGATATGTTTGGGCTTATTGCTGGATCACTTGATCGGCTCTCTCGCATGCCTATTTATATAGATGATACGCCGGGACTTAATGTGATGCAGATACGATCAATTAGCCGCCGACTTCAATCTGAATATGGACTTGATTTGATCATTATAGATTATGCTCAACTGATTCAACCAATTCATCACACCGAAAACTTTGTTCAACAATTCACCGAAATTTCACACGGCCTTAAAGCACTCGCGCGCGAACTTAATGTTCCCGTATTGGTACTTTCACAGCTCAACCGTTCGGTTGACAATCGTGAAACAAAAATTCCAAAACTATCCGATCTGCGCGAAACCGGATCATGGGAACAGGACGCGGACGTGGTTATGCTTATTTATCGCAAGAGCAAAGAAAGCACCCAATTGGAACCACAACTAGAGGAAGACAACAGCGCCTCCATTATTATCGCAAAACACCGCAATGGACCCATTGGAACAGTGGACTTGGTGTTTGACCCCGAACGCGTAACTTTTCGCGAGCAAACACAGCGGTATGAAAATACAGGCGAAACAGAACGATAAATGCCCAATAATAGAACGTGGATTACCCCATACCATCATATTACATTTAATACCTAACCCATGCTTCCTGAACCGATACAACAATTTATTTCACTTGTTTCAAAGCTTCCTTCAATCGGCCCACGCCAGGCAACTCGGCTCGCGTTCTGGTTGATAAAAAAAGGCACCACCTTCTTAAACGATCTTGCTCGCTCTGTTGCCAATTTACGTTCGGTGCGATTATGTGTTCGCTGTTTTTTTGTTCATACAAACGATACCCTAGCACTCTGCCCGCTATGTTCTGACCCACACAGAGAGCAGGATCGTATTATGATCGTGGAAAAAGAGACGGACCTTATGACTATTGAAAATAGCAGGACGTACCGAGGAACCTATATGGTGCTCGGAGAACTTACTCGTGGAGGCATTCTTGAAGACGAACAAAAGAAGCGCATATACGCGCTCAAAGAGTACATTGCCACACTACCGCAAAAAACTGCTCAAGAGATTATAATCGCACTCAATCCAACCACTTACGGTGACCTTACCAGCGGATTACTTGAGCGCGAGCTTGCTGGTTGTGCTCAAACCATCACGCACATCGGAAGAGGTATTCCCACTGGTGGAGAAATTGAGTTCGCCGACGAAGACACTATCGGTCATGCCATTAACAGACGGTCATAAAAACATCCCCTTATACAAGGGGGATGTTTTTATTTTATTGAGGTGATTTGAACTTCAGTAAACGGCTGACGATGTCCTTTTGTTTTTCTTACACGAGCTTTTGAGTGATATTTAAAAACAATTTTCTTTTTATCTCGCGCCTGGCGGATAATACTTCCCTCAACCCGAGCTGAGACATCGGGCGTGCCAACACTAACCTTGTCTCCGTCAGCAACCAAAAGCACCCTATCAAAGGAAACATTAGCGCCTTGATCGCCTGTTATCTTTTCTATTTTTATTTTCTGATCAGGAGTAACGACATATTGTTTTCCCCCTGTTTTTATAACCGCAAACATATATGGAAAAGATACCAAAAAATGTGGCTAAAGTCAACACGTCGCTAGCACAAATACTATCTATAAAATATAAGATGAATTTTATACAGTGTTACAAAAATTAGCGATCGCTAATTTTTGTAACACTTTGTCGGATGGTTGGATGGTTACGAGAACGAGATAATTCGCTATTCGCTTAATTAAGCAAAGACAAAATATACGACACCCAGAGTCCAGACGCCATAATAAGTACTAAAGTATAGGCCACGCCATATGACAAAAACCGTTCCCGCATATAGAGCATATACGCGATAGCGACATCACACACACCCACTAAAGCGAGCAATACAATCATCATAACAACGTCCGCGCGAGTTCCTATAACATCAATTTCATGTCGATAGTTAACATGCAACACGAACGAATCAACATCCAAACCCAAAAGTGAGACCATATAGCCAAAAGCGAACGCCCATAGCGCCGCCGCAACCAATATCGCTACCAGAACATATTTGTCGCTCACAAATTGTTTTGCGTGGACCCAATTGATCATGACGACATTGTACCCCATAACACGTCATCACTCAATCTCCTTTGTTTTAAGCAAATCTGTGGTATGATCTTTTTATGCGTATTCTCGTTGGACACAACTACCCAGACTACCAATTACTCGATTCGGGAAACGGAATGAAGCTGGAGCGCTTTGGTATATACACCCTCTCCCGCCCCGATCCCAACGCGCTGTGGAAACCACGACAAGCTCCATCTATGTGGAATAATGCCGATGCTGTTTTCGACCCACAAAAACGATTTGGGAAAACACATTGGAACAATAAACGAGTCGCGGAACCGTGGCAGTTTTCACATGAGAGCATCTGCTTAAAATTGCGCCTTACGCCGTTTAAGCACACAGGGCTTTTTCCTGAGCACATAGAAAATTGGAAATGGTTTTCATCTTTAATCGCGCGAGAAAAACAACCGCCTCGCGTGCTTAATCTTTTTGGATATACCGGCGGGGCAACGCTTGCGGCGGCACGCGCGGGAGCGATGGTAACTCACGTTGACGCCTCTCGTCCATCAATCACTTGGGCGCGTGAAAACCAGGCACTCAGCGGACTTGCTGACGCATCCATCAGATGGATAGTAGACGACGCCGTTTCGTTCACCGCTCGTGAGGTTAGAAGAGCATCGCGCTACGACGCGGTCATTATGGATCCTCCCGCGTTTGGGCGAGACCCCAAGGGAAACGTGTTTACTTTTGAACGTGATGTTCCTCGCTTGCTTAATCTAGTGAAACAAATTCTCTCTCCCCGCCCACTTTTTGTGCTTATAAACAGTTATTCGCTTGGATTTTCGGCAACCACTATTGCTAATATGCTTGGGGATATTCTCCCCCTTTCTTCCATCGAGTGCGGGGAATTACATCTTCAGGAGAAAGACGGCAAGCGAACACTTCCTTGTAGTGTGTTTGCGAGATACCAGGCACAGTGAAAAGTGATTAGTGTATTGTGATATACGTCTTGCCCACTATTCACCATTTACTATTTTAGTTATCCCCTTTACTTTAGAAGGTAAACCATTACGATTAATAGTATGGACTCTATTATCAAGTCGGATCTTTTCTTCTTTATCGCGTCGGTTGGGTTTATTTTATTTGGCATCATTGGTACGGTTGTTGGTATATACCTGATCGTACTCGCAAGAGATCTACGGACCATATCACGCATTGCTCGCGAACAGGTAGAACATTTTTCACACACACTTGATGACGTACGTGCTGATATTATTTCTCAAGGACGGGGGCTCAGTGGTCTTGTGGGATGGTTATCTTCACTGGTGCGTCCAAAAACTAACACATATAAAAAATATGAAAAAAAAGACAACAAAAAAAATCGTTAAAGCGGGCGTGGGGCTTTCACTAGCCGCCGCCGCTGCAGCGTTAGCGGGATCATACTTTGTGTACGGCAAGCGTGCCGCCGCGCACCGCGCACAAGCACGAAGTTGGGCACTTAAAGCAAAGGCAGAAGTACTCGAACAATTAGAAAACGCTAAAGAAATTACCGAGCCGCTCTACGAAAAAGCACTCGCAACCGTTTCTCGTAAATATAAGGCAATGAAGCACATTGACGCACGCGATGTTGAAATGCTTATCGCAGAGCTCAAAAATCATTGGAAAAATATCAAAAAAGATCTAGTGACAACAAAGAAACCCGCTAAAAAATCGAAAAAATAAACCTACTATAAAAATCACCCTTGTATAACGAGGGTGATTTTTTTCTATTACACTACGAGCACGCCAATATTAAACAAAGATATAAAAAGGCCTGAAAACAATAACGTTATCGCCGCGGCCATCACTACCGGCAACCCAATAGTGGTGTAGTGTTCTTTTTGAAAAAATGCGCGGAAAAGTCCAATACATACCGTGCCTATTAATGAAAGCACGATGTATACAAGCACACCGGGCCATCCCACCACCAAAGCCCCCACAATGGCAAGCTCAATATCTCCAGTATCAAAAAATCTACCTTTATACTTTTTGAGTGCACGCAAGAATGCTCCCCACGCCAGAGCAACTACCACAGCAAGAATCACGGGAAGGAAAAATCGGCCTACGCTATAGTGAATAAAATAGCCTCCAGGAATTTCTTTGCAAAACCACAAAAGAGTTGGGATTTTTTTATCGAGAGGCAAGGTAATAAAAGGTTCTCCTAGTGGACTGCGAGCCCAGACGATGTATTGAACCGTCGAAAGCACAAACGCATATAGCACATAAGACACCCCCATCACCCATGAAATACGCCGCAATAACAAAGTTGATGAATAGGTATGTCTGCGCGCGTACCAAAAAACGGCACACCCAAACACCACCACCCTCACTGCAAATAAAACATACTCCCACGGAATACGGGTCGCCATATCGGTCATACTATTTTATTTGAGAATGAATGACGTCCTTACGATAGCCGTAATTTGTTTATCTATGGATGTTGTGTCGTAATACCCATAATCAGAAAGTTCTGTTGAATTTACTGGCGTTACTTGAAACACTCCCATGCTTGCTGATTTAAGCGCCCCTACTCGCGCGCCAGTGCTCTGAGCTATTTTTTGCGCTCGTTGTTTTGCGTCTTCGGTAGCTTTAGCAAGCATTTGTAGCTTAAGATCGGCGAGCTTGCTGTAGTAATATTCGAGTCCTCCACTTGAGAAAACAATTCCTTGATTAGTAAGCGCCGTTGCCCCCTGGGCTGCCTTAGTTATCACCTCAACGTTTGACGATTGAACAGTAACATCCTGCGCAAGCGAGTAGCCAGTTATCTGTCCCGATCCGTCGCCTTTTTCCGCGTAGTAACCATTTCCATACGGATACATAGTGTTAGTGTTCATCACTCCCACAGTGATCTCATTTTCAGCTACGCCATTTGCTTTCATATATAAAAGCACTGCTTGCAAATCTTTCTGCATTTGAGCAGAAACTTGTTTGAGATTATCCACACCACTCGTGCGTGATATAGTCGCGCGCCACTTTACCACGTCTGATCTAATCACCTGCTCTGATGACCCCGCAACACTAATAATATTTTCTGACGCTTTGATGTTGTAGAGAGTAAGAGAAATAACATACGAAACCGCCACGAGCGCGATTCCTAGTATCACCCCTAGTGCAACAATACCCCTATTTGAGATAGCCATATAAAAAAGTATACCAGATACGGCCAGCAAACAAAAACCCCGATAGAACATCGGGGCGAGCGCGGTTAGTGGAGGGCGCGCCAGAAAATTACGGGCTTACTCCTGGCGCATTGACGCACGCGTGAAGTAAAGCACCATGCATCGTTAACGGCTTAGAACCTTTTTGTATTTCGCTCATAACAACCAATTCAGCCGGCCACGAAGCCCAAAAGCGCACGAATGGGGAGCACTTCCATGTGGCACTATGACGCGTTTTGACCATGTGCCTTACGAAGATCGCTTTTGTACTACACGGTGGCCCCGCGCCTTTCTCAAGAAATGAAGATATATAGTCCTCGACTTCCATGGCTTCTCTTTCGGTAAATCCAAACAGTTCAATAGTGAGCATGATGCCCCCTTCCTTTTTCAAATGAGCCGATATGGCTCTGCTGACCATTAACGTAACACAAAGAATACAAAGTGTAAATAGTGTGATATGTTTTTGCAGACAAAAATAAACAACACCTTCGGCGTTATTTATTTTTGTGACCCCTACGAGAATCGAACTCGTATTTGCGCCGTGAGAGGGCGCCGTCCTAACCGTTAGACGAAAGGGCCCAAGATAACTAACAACACACAACTGACTACAAAAAACGAAGCACAAGAATAGTATCGGTTTTAGAGGTAAAAATCAATAAATGCTACCCATCTTTTAGTTGTTCGACTATTTTTTCCAGACCAACAACGCGAGATCCTTTAATAAGGATGATATCACCCTGGTGTATGAGATTCTTAATAACTTCTTGTGCTTGAGCTACCGTTTCATACGAATATACACTCTCTGAATTCATACCCGCTTTTTGAGCTCCTTGTGCAAACCATCGGGCACGTGCTCCAATAGTCACCACAACATCAACACAACGCGTGGCATATGCTCCCAGGGTAGCGTGTGCTTTTTCCGATTGACTTCCCAATTCCATCATATCTCCCAGGATTGCTATCTTACGTCTTGATGAAATAGACCCCATACTTTTTAGTGCCATTTCAAGCGCGAGAGGAGAAGAGTTGTAGCTTTCATCAACTAGTTGAGTGTCATTTATCCCTCTCATCAAAACCGATCGTCCCTTAATAGGACTATACAAAGCGCCCAGCGCTTCAATTGCTTTCACCATATTCACATGCGATACATGAGATACCGCACACGCCGCAGCAACCGCATACATATGAGAAAATGAAAAAGCTCCAGGAATGGAAATAGGGATAGACACACCGTCCCATTCTATCTTTCCCGTCATGCCGGTTATATCCCCCAATCCATTAGTAGTATGTGCACAATTAACTATCTTAACCTGCGCGTCATCTGTGGTACCAAACGTAGTCACTGATGCGCGTGTTTTTTCAATAATATTTTTCGCCCACACATCATCCGCGTTGACGATTGCTTTTCCCGACACAGGAAGTTGCCACACGAGCGTCGCTTTTTCTCTCATAAGCGCCTGGCTATCGGGATAAAATTCAACATGCACTGGCACATCTCCCACCGCGGTGATAACCCCAATACGCGGTCGCGCAATGGTACATAAATATTCAATATCGCCCGGTTTGTCCGCGCCGTACTCAAGCACGAGGTACGTTGGATACGAGGCCTTTTTACCAAAAAACACACGCGTAAGAGATATAAAAATGACCCACAGCCAAAACAGAAATGCTGGTCGCGCTATTTTTTTCCATCCACCAAGAATCGTGAGCGGGGTTCCGAGTTCGTTATTAAAATTAGCCGATGTTGCCCGGACAGTATGTTCGCTTGCCAAAGCAATGCTAATTGCCTCCTTAGCAGATGTTTTTCCAACGCTTCCAGTAACCGCAACAACGATTGGCTTAAAACGCGCGATAGTCAACCGCGCACACCAGGCAAGTATTGCTTTTAAAAATCTGATTCCGGCTTTTTTCATATACTCCCCTATTGTGCCTCAGAAAGAGTGTCTGGCGCAACCTCATAGTAGTTAAGCAAAAACTCAGCCATTTTTTGAAAAGCTGGCACCACAGTCTGGCCCGCAAGCGGCGCCGATGGCTCTGTGAGTTTGAGATATACTACAAAACGAGGATTATCTGCTGGCGCAAATCCAACGTACGAATGAATAACTCTCTCTTCACTATACCCCCCATTAACCGGGATAAAAGCGGTTCCCGTCTTTCCCGCCACGCGATAATGAGGCACACGCGCTAATTGATTTATTTCAACCGCAGATACCATCATGTCGGTTACTTTTTTTGCAGTATCAACACTTATAACACGCCGCACCACTTCTGCCTTTTCATCTTGAGTAATAAGAGGACGCATAAGCACTCCCCCGTTAGCAATTGCTGAAAACGCGCCAATCATCGCGATTGGAGTGACCGATATCCCTTGCCCATACGACATAGTCGCGTACTCAGCTTCTCTTCCTTTTTCAAGATTACCGCTATTTGAACGAACCTCACCAGGGAGTTTAACCCCCGTTTTTTCAGAAAATCCAAACTGCTTTACATAATCAGCAAATACTTTTCTCCCCATAGTACGCTGAGCAAATACGGTTCCGGTGTTTAACGATTTTTCTATCACATTGGTCATCGTCTGTTTTCCATGAGCTTTTCCATCCCAGTTTTTAATGGTGTATTTATCTAATTGTATGTATCCCTTATCAACATATGTGGTATCAGGGGTAATTGCTCCCGAATCAATACCCGCCGACATAGTAATGGGCTTAAAAATAGAGCCCGGCTCATAAATCGCTTCAACCGCTGGATTCAAAAATGTCTTGAGATCATATGAGCCGTATTCGTTTGGATCAAACGTCGGCGCACTTGCCATTGCCAATATTCTGCCACTCATGGGATCTTGCACGATAGCAGTGGCGCCCGTCCCATTCCACTGCTGGATAAGACGCGTGATTGTTTTTTCCGCCTCTGCTTGAATAGTACGGTCAATAGTCAAATGTATTTCATTCCCCGCAATCGGGACAGCTTCTTCTTTGCTTCCCAAAAACGCTCCTGCTATTCCCCTTAGAACAGAATCAAATAATTTTTCTATGCCATAACGCCCCGCGATTGTTCCATCACTCGAAGGAGAGACAATCCCCAACACATGCGCGGCTAATTCTCTAAATGGATAGTAACGAAATGTTTCGTTTTTTATAAAAAGACCCTCTATAGCCGCCGCCTTGATCGCGTCAACTTGTTCGGGGCTCGCCTTTGCCACCAATAACTCATATTGGTCATTTTTCTTTGAAAGTTGTTTTTCTAGTGTTATCTCATCAATATGTAATAAAACCGCCACGCGCTTTGCCGTTTCTTGTGGATCTTTTATTTGAGTCGGAACCGCGTAAATAATTGGATATTCTTTGTTTATGACTGCCGGAATATGTGTTCCATTTTTATCGGTAAAAAAAATACCGCCCCGGACGGGCTCGGTCATACCTCGTGATTCCTGCTGTGCCTGTGCTCGACGAGCATATTCGCCACCTTTTTTAACTTGAATAGCGTACATGTTTATCACCAGTACGCAAAATGCACTGATAAACAGGCCTCGAATGATCCAGCATGTTATTTTCATACAATCACTACTGCAAGCGATCTTTTTGAGCCACCACCTGAGGAAGCGCGTATTCCGGAGAGCGATCCAGCACTAACCCTCTTTGAGAAAGCATATCCTCGGGCGAGATGCTATCAAGAACGCTATATAAGTTGTTTTTTAAATCAGCATTTTTCACTTGAGCTTTCTCTATGAGCAACTGGGTGTGTTGCATATCGCGCCCCAGCGATACCTGATGAATATACAGCATCGCGTACACCCCGCACGAAGCGATAATCAGCACAACCAGCAGCGCCGTGGTTGCGTCAATCCGACCATCTCTTTTTCCAAACTCAAGTGCTGTCATAAGTATAATGTATACGTATTATTATTTAAAGTATTTTTGTTTTTTTGTTTTGTATTGATCCCCTGTCGCCCACTCGAGAATTCTGAGCTTTGCTGATCGTGATCGTGGATTTCTTTTTTGTTCTTCGTTGGTCGCGACGATTGGTTTTTTTGTTATGATATGGCAGTTGTATTCTTTTTTTGCTTTCACAAACCACTGTTTAACAATTCGATCTTCTAGTGAATGGAAAGATATGATCGCGACTCGAGCTCCGTGCGCAAGCACATCGGGCAAGCTATCACAGAGTGCGCGAATATTATCAAGTTCGCTATTTACCCATATACGTAGTGCCTGGAATGTTTTGGTCGCCGGATGAATTTTCCCATAGCGATATGATCTGGGAACCGCGGCTCGAACAATCTCGGCAAGACGGTTGGTGTGAGATACTGATTCTGTTGTTCGTGCTCGCACAATCGCCCGCGCAATAGACCTGGAATACCGTTCCTCTCCATATTCAAAAAGCTTATCGGCAATCGTTTTTTCATCCGCCTGTGCGAGCATTTGCCACGCAGGCGCCCCGGAGGTATTGTCGTATCGCATATCTAGTATTTCATCTTTTTGAAACGAAAAACCTCTGCGTGATTCTTCTAAATCAAGAGATGAAAATCCCAAGTCAATCAGCATTCCGTCGATTTTTGACACGCCGTATTTCTCTATAATCGTTTTAATGTTCTTGTAATTCTCCCACTCACAGACAATTACCGATGCATATTGGGAAAACTCTTTGTGTAGCGCCTCTTTCGTACGCACGCACACAGCACGGTCCCACTCAATACCAATAAACATTCCTTCCGGCATAATGCGCGTTATGATCTCTCGCGCGTGCCCGCCACCATTTATTGTCCCATCCACAATCACCCCTCCTTTTTCTAACTTCAGCCCATTGACAACCTCATTAAGCAAAACTGGAATATGCATATACGTTAAATACCCAAATCACCCAACTTCTCAGCAATGTCATCAGACGCACTTTCTGTCTTTTGTTTGTACTGCTTCCACGCGATGTCATTCCATATTTCAATGCGATTATACAGACCGGTGATGACTGTTTTTTTAGTAATACCGGCGTACTCTCGCAAGGATTCGGGAATTAAAATTCTTCCTTGAGCATCAAACTCAACGTCACTAGCCCCGGCAAGCATAAGTCGTACAAACGCGCGTGACCCTGATTGTGAAAGTGGTAGCGCCACAAGCTTTACCGCAAGCGCATCCCATTCGCCACGCGAAAACAAAAACAGACAATGATCAAGTCCACGCGTGAGAATGGCACCTCCTGCCAAATTTGGTCGGAATTTGGAAGGAATTGCCATTCTCCCTTTGGTATCTACTGTGTGTTTAAACTCTCCTAAAAACATAAAAATAGGTCTAAAGCAGGGGTTAAAAAGGAGCACCCACACAGTTATCCACTTTTCCCCACTTCTATGTTATTATGCACCACCATCCCCACTTTATGCAAGTGGATAACTTTTTGAGCGTAGGAAATGCCTTCATGGCATTCACATGTTACAAAAATTAGCGATCGCTAATTTTTGTAACACTTTGTTGAAGTGCGTGGCATAAGAGACATACACAAGAAATATAAGAAATGAGTGCTTTTTATTCACCACGATGTCTTTTTTTCTCTCCCAACCCCTTTTTTCACGATCGTGAAAAAAGGGGTTGGGGAAATTTATGTTTTTGCTCAATATTCACACAAATAATTTGTTCAAAAAAATAAAAATACAAAAAAGCCCACCTGGTGGTGGGCTACCGACTAATTCGAAAGAAGAACCAGACCGCGCTCACGTTCTGTCGACTTTACCACACGGGCATTCTTGCGCTGTTTTTTAAGAAAGCGTTTGCGCTCATCGCGCATGCGTCTCTTTTGGTCCTTTCGTTCCGTCTTTGTTGTTTTCTTGTGCGATATAGGAGGGTTTCCTTTGGGTTTTGTTTTTCGCTCTTTTGGTACTGGCTTTTCTCTTATTTTAAGATTCTTTGCTTCACGCTTTTTTAAGCGATTGTGCGTCTCGCGATTAATAGTGGAAGCTTGAGCACGATGTTGTAGCGCGGTTTGAGACAGTTCGTCTGGGTCAATCGCGCTTGGTTGCGCGTTTCTCGCCGCCCCACGAGTTGATCGTCTTAACAGAGAAGGAAAATAGAGAATGGGTCTGGGAAACTCCCACTCTCGCCCTTGCTCATCATAGTACGCTAGGCGGAATCTCCTTGTATGGGTAGCATCCCACAACTCCATCGCACGCGTGCGATCAAGCGTTTGTAGTACTATCTGCGCCCAAAAAGAGTGGTTAGTGGGATCTCCTTGCGGCCAGCGAGAGTACTGACTTTTTTCCTTAAGACCCTCAAATGAATTGGCGGGACACGTTGAGACAAGAATACGTATGCGTCCAACGAAACATCCCCGTATAGTAGGAAGAAATACCAAGCACGGGATATGCCGTTCCGCGCATAGTGATATCAAAAACAACAATTCATCTATACTTGACTTCTCTTTTTCAATTTCGTTTTCGTTGCAACCACACAAAACAAAATCGTACTTCCTCCCATGTTCTCTAACGCGGCTCATTGCGATGCGAACATTGTTTCGCGCATCAATCAAGGCACTCACAACTCCATTGCGTTTTTTAGTATTCTTACGAAAACCAACAACCGGTGGAGCGCTCGTGTCGCATGAGAGTGTTTCGCTCTCAATGCCACAATCAGCAAGACCACGCTTGATGACTTCAAGCAGCGCTTCGTTATGTACGACTAACGCACGTTGCGGAGTACTGCCATTGTCATCTCCCATGTCATCCTCCTTGTACTGCTTATAGAATAACTAAATAAAAAACCAGAAGCAAGAGAAGGGTGTTTCGTGATACGAACATTCTCCTTCTCCGCTACGCCGGATAGACGAACTTGCAACCTTCGCAAAATATAGAAATAGAATTTGTGGGCGTTACTGGATTCGAACCAGTGACCTTTGCAATGTGAATGCAACGCTCTAACCAACTGAGCTAAACGCCCAAAATGTTGACGTTCTTCCAGGGCAATACCAAACATCTTTCATAAGATTGCCCGTTAAAACAATGACAATTGTTTTAACCCACTAAACTAAGGGTGCGTATTGGTGAGCCCTGTCCGCCGAAGGCGGATAAACGCCCAAAATGTTGACGTTCTTCCAGGGCAATGTTTTTATCTAACACGTTTGATTTTAGACAAAAAAACACCTTAGCGCAATGCCAAGGTGTTTTTGTTATCTCAATCTTTATTCAAGAGACACTACCGCCCCAACTTCTTCAAGCTTCTTTTTGAGCTCTTCCGCTTCCTCTTTCTTGAGGCCTTCTTTTACCGTCTTTGGAGCTCCATCAACAAGATCTTTTGCTTCCTTAAGCCCAAGTCCCGTTGCTTCTTTGACTACTTTAATAACGTTAATCTTCTGCTCTCCTCCGTCTTTGAGCACTACGTTAAACGCTGATTTTTCCTCTGCCGCGGCGGCGGCTGGCGCTCCCCCTGCCATAACCGGCATCGCGGCAGAAACACCAAACTTTTCTTCTAACGCTTTGACCAGCTCTGAAATTTCAAGCGCGGTCATTGATTCAATTTTTGACAAAATGTCATTAAACTTTTCGTTCATATCACGTGTTAATTACTAGTAATGTGTTACGCGTTCTTCTTTGCTACTTGATCAAGCACATACGCCAGAGATCGCAACGGTGCCTGGACCATACCGACCAGCTGTGCCAAGAGCACTTCGCGAGAAGGAAGTTGTCCAATGCGTTTGATATCTTGTTCACCAAAGAACGTACGCGCGATCACGTCGTATCCTCCCAGTACCTTAAACGCTCCCCCGTCTTTTTCTCTCTCTTTTGCAAATCGGTATACCACCCCCGCAGATTCTGAAATATCCTTAGGAGAAAACACGGTTGCTAACTGTGCCGAAAATGATTTTGGATCAACAGGAATTTCCTTTTTTCCTAAAACAATTTTGAGCAAGCGCTTTTTGACCACCTTATATACGCTCTCTATATGCTCCAACGCCTGCTTGAGAGAGACAATATCTTTTGTTGGCGTTTTTGCAAAATCAACGAAGATAAGCGACTGAGCACTATCAACAAGCGCTGTTTCTTGTTCTATTTCTTTGATCTTTTGCTGTTTTGACTTCATACAATGCTTACGCTTTCATGATACTAATCTACTAATACGCACGAATTCGCCGCGGCGAACTAATAGATACGAATATCAAGAAAACAATAAAATAAAACGACCTTTGATAAGATCGCGACAGATGCTTTTTGAAAAAAAGCGATTATCCTCGGTATGACTTATATCCACCTACGGCGGATTGCATACGGTCTGTGGATCTTGGAGGAAGCGTATCATATCATTGTCTAAAAATCAAGAGGATAATAAGCCAACAAAAAAGCCCCAACACAAGGTCGGGGCAGGAAAGAGCTGAGGTTGTCAACCTAGATAAAGTCGATAGCTTGTATCTTCTGGATCAATGAAGTCACTATATCTCTTGCTCTTTTCTTTCGCAGAAGCCCAAGATTCATAGATAAGACCGTATTCCTTCGCTAGACGGACTAGTTTCCAGAAACGCTTTTTGAACAAAGTGCTTTGTTTTTTCATTCGACATAGGTCTGCGTCTTGCGATGGATCAATCCCCTGCTTAACACACTCTTGTTGACGTGCGATTTCTTTCTGAAAATACTCCTCCAACCCTCTCGCTGCTTGTGAGAGACGTATATGAATCATCATCTCTCGAGTACACATAACTCGAATGAACCACGAACGATCTCTGACCTCTCGAGCGAGATTGATGACGCAAACCAAGGCACCACACAAAAAAACCAACAAGAAAATTTCTAACCCTGTCATACACCCCTCCTTATGAGGCGTACATTCCCCCGCGTTGCGCCTAACACAGCTCTTCTGTGTAGAAAGACGATCTTCGTCTTTATGGGGAATAATGTTACGCTATCATTTTTAAGAGCTCTTGTCAACAACAACGCCCTTTCTGTTTTAACAGAAAGGGCGTTGTTTTCCCGATTACAAATTTTTCTGACTGAATCGTTGCCTGTCGTCAGTCGTAAGTGGTAAGTCGTTTATTTTAACACGTCAACTTTTACCGATGACTCTTTATTCCTAAAGAAGATCCACCAAATAGCAAAGATGATAAGAAGTACTAAGAACAGATCAAAGAGCCAGTTACTAAAGAGTCCCGCGAATGCGCCAAAGATTGAAGCTCCAAGCACTTGCGCTCCTCCAACTACCGCAGTTAGATAGGCGCTAATTGACTGAAAGCGTCCCTGCGCGTCGTTAAAGTTGAGCACCGCGCTAAAGATTAACGTATCTCCCCGTTTTACCGTTTCTTTCACTATACCCTTAATACTAATCGCCGATTGGAAATTCTGTGAGATAACGCCAAGGTTGTATGAAATTCCGTTCGCGTCGCGATTGAAGAATGGATAGTTAGTAGAGACAAAGTCCGTTTCAGTCGGCAAGATAACTTTCAAGAACGCGTTCCCCAAATTATAGGCACATCCATTGCGATACGTAATGGTATACGTAAAGGTTTGACCTGGGAGTAATTCAGACACATCCAATGCCGGTACCAAGATCACACACGACGTTCCCGATCCGGTAGTAACCACGCCCGATCGTTGAATAACAATCGTTGGCTCGCTTGGAGGAGTAACAATAATCTGTTGTCCTTGTGTGGTGAAGCTTAATACTTGGCCGTATGCTGTCCCATACGTGTTCTGCGCCGCCGCGCGGAAGTAGTAGGTTGTGTTTGGTACTAACCCAGAAAGTGCCGCCGCAATGTTTGAAAGGTATGATCCTGATCCCATTGCTTGCGTCGGCGTTCGTGATCCCAAGTTCATAGTTGTTCCATACTCAAACCATCCTGTAGTCATACTGCCATTGGGATTGATTTGACCGTTAAGAAGCGCTGAATTGCGATACACGTACGTAGCCGGAAGTGTTACGACATAAGGCGCTTGCCCATCGTAGTAATATCCTCCCGTTGTTGCTGATAATGTTTGCCCATATGACGTTCCACAGTTATTGCGCGCTACCATACGATAATAGTACGTTGCTCCCGATGAGAGATTGTACACCGACTGTGAAACGTTCTGAGAACCACTCCAGTTGCTTACGTTGGTTGAGTTGGTGGTGTAGCTCAAATAGCCACTTCCTGTTCCATACTCAAACCACGCATACGCGTTGTCTCCATTGGCTGTTACTTGGCCATTGAAAGTAAGCCCATTTGAAGAAATGCTGTTTGCGCTATTAGTCCATACATTCGGGGAAATGGTACAGCTTCCACCTCCTGTGTTTGTTACAAACGTGAGAATTTGTCCATACGAAGTACCGTATTGATTTTGCGCCACCGCGCGGAAGTAGTAGGTCGTGTTAGACATTAGCCCCGAAAGATACTGGGAGATGTTCATGCTGTAATTTCCCGATCCGGCATTTTGCATCACTGTTGAGTTCCCCAAGTTTCCGTTAGTGCCGTACTCAAACCAGTAGTTGGTGTTGGCATTGTTTGGATTCACCGATCCGTTTAGAGTCGCGTATGATTGCGAGATGTTGGTCGCGCTGTTGGTTTGCACTATCGGAGCAGATCCTCCCCCACCCGTATTGGTGGTAAACGTAAGAATTTGTCCGTATGAAGTACCATACTGATTTTGCGCAACCGCGCGGAAGTAATACGTGGTGTTGCTCGTAAGCCCAGAAACGTATTGCGAGATATTAGTAGTGTTGTTTCCCGATCCGGCGCTTTGTGTTTGAGTGGTATTTCCAAGACCACTGGTCGTTCCATATTCAAACCAGTACGTTGTGTTTGAATTGTTTGGATTAACCTGCCCATTGAGCGTTGCGCTTGTTTGCGAAATGTTGGTCGCGCTATTGGTTTGGACATACGGAGAACTTCCTGAATTTGTCCCCGTGGTAAAACTCAAGATAGAACCCTGAGTAGTACCATATTGGTTTTGCGCAACGGTACGGAAGTAATATGTGGTGTTAGCAGAAAGTCCGGTCAGCGAAGCAAATACTGATTGTGCTGATGTTCCTGATCCAGCGCTTTGCATCGGAGTGTTATTCCCCAATGACATTGAGGCGCCGTACTCAAACCAGTAGTTGGTGTTGGCGCCGTTAGGATTGACTGAACCATTGAGCGTTGCACCCGTTTGCGAGATGTTAGTCGCGCTATTGGTTTGAACGATGGGGGCAGATCCACCACCTCCATTCCCCGTCGTAAAACTCAAAATTGATCCTTGCGCTGATCCCTGTTGATTTTGCGCCATCACACGAAAATAGTATGTGGTATTGGCCGCAAGGTTTGACACAGATGCGTATGCTTGCGCGCTTCCAGTTCCACCATTCTGTGTTGGAGTGTTATTCCCCAATGACATTGAGGTGCCGTACTCAAACCAGTAGGTTGTTTGGCATCCATTTCCATTAATTGTTCCATTAAGCGTTGCCAAAGACGCACTAATATTAGTTGCCGCCGCGGTTGACGCGAATGGGATTTGGCACTGAGTATTTGTCCCCGTGGTAAAACTCAAGATAGAACCCTGAGTAGTACCATATTGGTTTTGCGCAACGGTACGGAAGTAATATGTGGTGTTAGCAGAAAGTCCGGTCAGCGAAGCAAATACTGATTGTGCTGATGTTCCTGATCCAGCGCTTTGCATCGGAGTGTTATTCCCCAATGACATTGAGGTGCCGTACTCAAACCAGTAGTTGGTGTTGGCGCCGTTAGGATTGACTGAACCATTGAGCGTTGCACCCGTTTGCGAGATGTTAGTCGCGCTATTGGTTTGAACGATGGGGGCCCCTCCGCTCTGTTGAACCGCAAAGATGGCTGTAATGGTTTTTGTCTGATTGTTTTGATCAAAATATGCTGGGGATCCTTCAAAGCGACAGAATTGGCGATTGCCATATCCCGATGGAGTTTCGGCAGTATAATTTCCCGCAACCGTTACTGGAAATGACGTACCTGAGTTGGTGTTTCCACTATACACTAGTAAATTACGTGGATTGCGAATTGGCATACGCACACCCGAGATAGGAGTGCCGCCCGACGCGTTACAATTGGTACGCTCTAATGCTTGCAACGAAAGTGATGAGTTTACTAACCCACCATCGCCGGTTGTCGTGAAGGTAAGAATCTGGCCACGTGATACGCCGTATGTATTTTGCGCCGTAACACGAAAGTAATAAGTAGTATTCCCCGAAAGTCCTGTTAGTTGAGCAGAGACCGATTGTGCCGATGTTCCCGATCCGATGTTTTGCGAAGGCGTGTTATTTCCAAGATTATTTGATGTGCCGTACTCAAACCAATACATCGTATTAGCGCCATTAGGATTGACTGATCCGTTAAGAACGGCGCTTACTTGCGCGACAATAGTTGCCGCGTTTGTTTGAACAATGGGAGCGCCACCTGTTTGTGTTACAGTTACCGCTACCTGTGTGGTACATGATGTTTGATTGTTTTGACTGTCTTTTACCGTGATAGTTGCTGTAAACGTTTTTGATACGTTAGAAGCATACGTGTAGGGAATCGATGCGTTGGAAATAAAATCAGTGTATCCGCCATCGCCATATGCATACTTATACATGTATCCCCCGCTTCCACCTTGAGCATTAACCGAAAGCACGGTTAAAAGCGGACTATTCCCCGATGAAGGGCTTGCATTTGCTGTACATGTAAGCGTAGGAGTAACAGGCCCTCCGGTGATCGGGAGCAAATTAGTTGTGTGGTATTTGATTTGTCCCGGATTTACATCCCCCACACCACCGTAATCACCGTTTTGAATATCAAGACGAATGGTATACCCAGGAGCGGCGTGAATAGTTACTGTTTCGGTAATTGCGGGAGCGTTTTGAGCCCAAATACGCCCCGTAATTGAAATAACGTTTCCCGAATTTTGAACAGACAATGTGGTGCGCGCATCCAGTGCTTTTACATTTGAGATGTTATGCAGAGAGAAAAGAAATTGCACCTGATCGCCTGGTTTGATGTTATAAAGGGCCTTTTGCCAATTTATCGTCCCCGTGTCTTTGTGATCTCCGACCTCAAAAAAGTTTGAATCAAATTGCGCCTGTGTTTGAGCGTGAGTAACGCCCGCAAACACAAAACCGAGCGCTACAACGAGCGCTACCGCAATTGATGCTTTGATAATAATGTTTTTCATAGATTTTATGCGCTTTTTACGCATAACAAACCGTGTGTATATTCTAGCATAAAAATAGATGGAAGTCAACACTATCCCGTAAAACTGCCTAACGTGTCCACGAGATAATATGCCATTCAAAATACACATGATTGTAACGTACACGGTACATATATGCACCGTTTTGAAATACTCAAATATATTGTAGTTGAGTGCTTTAAAACAGTGGGGTCGCGCGTGTCCTTTGACGCGCGACCCACACCAGGAAGTTGTTGCTAGAAGCGGACACGGATGCCGGCGGTCATGCCAGCACCACCAAACCCTCCCCCGCCACCAGCAAATCGTGGCGGCGAATTCCGTCCTCCTGCCACCACCCCCTTGATCCCCGAGATGGTCGGCTTGTTGCCGTTGTCGTTCTTGTCCTTCTTGTCACCAAGCGCGATGACCGCGCCGGCGACAACGACTCCACCAGCGACCCATCCCCAGTTGCGATTCCACCAACCCCTCTCCTTCTTTGGAGGTTGAACCGCCTTCTTGAGCATCTCCGCGACCTGTTCGTCGGAGAAGGCGGGGGGGTAGTTGTTGACGACAGTCGTTCTTGAGGGGATCGGAGGTGCATCCACCTTTGGTGTCTCCTGCGCTGGTGGAGCTGGTGGAGCTGGAGGTGAAGTCGGCGCCGCCTCAGCTTTCGGCGGGTCCGGCTTCTTTTCCCAGAAGCCCATCTCGCACCCCTCCCCTTCGACGCGCTCCGCGTTGAGGATGTTGAGAACGATCCCCAACTCGAAACCGTTCCCGCATCGACGGATGTCGACCCGCGTACCCTTGTTGATCACCCCCGTCTCACTGACGGAGGCCCTGTCGATGATGAACATCTCACGCTTGGGGAGACACTGGTTCCCCCCAAACCCGCGCCGGTATCCCATCTTCCCCGGGATCCCGAACGCGAATTCCACGTAGCACTCCCCGTCTTCCAGAATCCGATTCCGGTTGACGGCAGCGCGTCCGATGTCGTAGTACCCGTTGGGGCACTCGACCTCTTCCCACTGAGCGAGGATGTCGGGCGCAGTTCCCACGGGCATCTGCGCGAACGCGATGTTCGCGCAGAAAACGTTGACGAAGATGGCGATGAAAATCGCCACAAACAGGCCGACGAGCTTCTTCGACATAGCAGACCTCCTTTGGGTCTAAGTTGTCTGGGGTTTTCGTTCTTGGTTTCTAACAAAACTTCCTGAACGCTGGAAAAGTAAGTTTCCCAGCGATTTTTTTAGCGTTCCCAGAGTGCTGTATTAACTGACGGATGTTACCATAAAAGATAGCAAATGTCAACACTAAACAAGTTACACGCGGAACGATGAACGTGGAACGGGTAATGGATTACGAATAACGATTAGAGATGAATGGCATGCGGTTAATAATCAACGATGAAAGATTAATGATTCTCTCCCCGCTCCCAGTTAAGGATTAAAGATTAAAGATCAACGATTATTTATTCCTCTTTTCTTCGTTCAACGTTTCACGTTCTACTTTAAACACTCCACTACGTAGCCTATTTTTTCGTACCCTCCGCGGCGGGGTAGGAGGACTAACCATTAATCACTTTCCTCTTTCCACTATTTACTATTATTTGTTACTCCGGATGCCAATGAGGAGTTGTATATCCAAAATATTCTTTGTGAGTAAATGTATTCTTGTCCGTTTTTTCGTACAGCGCAATTCCAGAATAGGTGGGAACGATCATCTGCCCACCAATGCGTAACTGCTCATGCCACGCACCTGGCGCGATTAACGTTCCGTACCAGCACACAATTTTATCAAACGGCGCGTGATCAATATCCCCTTTCTGACCAGTGTCGCCTATTACGCGCACCACTCCTTTTTCCACATACCCAAAAGAATCCAATATCGTATACGCGTGATTTTTTATTTCCTCATTTGGTTCGCATGAGGTAATACCATATCTTCCGTCTTCATCTTCGGTAATGCCACCGATATACTCGACAAGTCGTGCCATGATTGCCGTTTGCCACCCTGTTGCTGTTCCAATTTCAAGCACGGCGTTTCCTGGGCGTAGATCAAGTAACTCTATAACAAACGCCGCGATGAGCGGCTGAACAATAAATCCATTCTGCGCGATTTGAATGGGAACGTTTTTATAAGCGTATTCTTTTTTTTCTTCGGGAATAAAAAGCGCGCGATCAACCGTTTTGAACGCTTCTATAACTCGATCCGTCTTGAGATATCCCAATCGGATGAGTTCATGTATTAAATCGTCATACGTATGCATAGTACAGTAACTAACGACAAACAACTAACGACGGATTTTTCTATTCACTTCACTGGTTCGACGAGCTCACCATAAATCGCCCTCATTTGGGCCTGAACCTGAGGGTTCATCCCTCAGAGTCGAATACAGAAAATGTGGGTAATCATTCATCTTTTATCTTTGACTGTTAACCACATCTCATTCGTTTCACTCTGTCATTCATTCCACATTTTACTCATCTATTTTAAATCTTCCTTAGTACATAATACGGAAACGTAGACGGAAAAACAACTTTTGCTTTCTTGCTCTTGCTATGTTTTATCTATGTTACAAAAATTAGCGATCGCTAATTTTTGTAACGTTTAATTTTCATGCTCTCTTTGCGATTCTCCCGTGTCTGTGTGTCATTGTGCATTTATTGTTTGATTTTACTCATTTTGACAAATGGTATGGTTTTTCTGCTACAATAAGAATAGTGATTAGTTGTTAGTGGTTGGTGGTTGGTAAAAAACAAGGGAGCTTAGGTAAGTGGTATACCGGCGGTCTCCAAAACCGCGGTCGGGGGTTCGATTCCCTCAGCTCCCGCCTCCAGTTCGCCAAAAGCACCATCGAGCGCGAAGGCGCGCTTATTGTTAAAACTTAACTCCTATACAAAACCCCCTCGTGAAAATGTTCTACAAAGGGGGTTTAGTTTATTTTTTCGTTTCGGTATGTTTGGCGTGTTCCCGGCACCACGGGCAATATTTTTTTACCTCAAGTTTTTCCTGGTTGGTCTTTTTATTTTTGCGTGTGTAGTAATTCGTCCGTTTGCATTCGGCACATCGGAGCTTTATAAGATTTTCGCTGAATTTTGATTTTGCCATGAAATAGTGATAAGTGAATAGCGATTAGCGTCTAGTGGTGGAAGGATACACCACCAAAGAGAAAAAATCAAGTTTTTGGGTATAGTTTTTATTATTGACAAATATGCTTATTTATGTAATTATACGATCACTGGCGAGAGATAGGGGTGCGCAGAGCGAATAAAACCATGGGTCGAACGCATGCGAGTCGACCGGGCCATCAGCTCTAAGGTAACACGTTCGTTACTCGCTCAAGCGAGCTCAACGAACGGCACATGCCTTTACGCTCAAACATTCTTTTCTCTCGCCGCTTTTTTTGCTTTCTGTGCGGCCATTTATACGTTAAACTCACCTCTAATCTCGAATGTTCATTTCGTTCAGTGCCTTTCTTGTCTTGGGGCCAATTTGACCATACCCCGCTAATCCAGAAAATGCGATTCTTTTTTGCACCTGAAATTGTTTTACCGCCTTAAGCGTCTTGGGGCCAAAGATATTTATTGGTGTAATTTCTTTTGATAGCGTACCAACTTTTTGCAGTATTTTCTGCGCAATTATTACTTGAGGATCAATCATACCAAACCTCAATGTTTTTGTAATAGATAAACTAATTTGTGTTCCCGTAGATAAGTTTCCCTTTTGTTGTTCTGCGTTGTTGAGCTTTAACGCTATGCCACTTGATTGAGCTGTATTTTTATATGAGGGAAGCGCGCCTCCAACTCTTTTGATATTAAATGAACCCGTTAAAGTGATACCAGTATTATTAGAATTATTCGCCGGCTCACTAAATCTAGTCGTTATATCTGTTCTAATTTCAGCGGCGCCAGCCTCCACGGTATACTGGTGAACACCGGCTTCGTACGTTGTCGGAATGGTATATGTTCCCCTCCATATGTTATTTCCCGAATCATCGCTTGAATTATACACAAGTGGAATAGTCGCTCCATTATCAAAAACAATCTGAATTTTATTTACTTGATTAGTAAGCGGGCTTATTTGTTGCATTGATGACGTCGCCGTAATAACAATGGTATCGGTTTGATACGCGTCTGTTCTGTCTAATGAGGCATTCAATGTCCACGGAGCAATGCCCATAAGCACGCTTGAAGATGACCCCCATCCATCTACGTACACCCATCCATCTTCATCTTGCATACTTCTGTAAAATCTAATGTAATCAGTTAAGGAGTTGTCAATTTTGTTAATAGACCACTTTTCATTCCCTTGTGCATCATAGTAAGAAAAAAAGGTGCTGGTTGGAGACGGCGCGGAAACCGAATAGGCACGGAATAATCCTTCAGCGTTGTTTGTCACAAACGAGTCGCCCCCTGTAGTATTTCCATGGTCACTTGTTGTTTTTGACCACAAAAGTGATCCATCGTTTATATTAATGGCCTCTATTAAGCCCGTTGAAAAGGGCAAGTAAAAGAGTGATGGAAAACGTTCCACGAGTAACACACCATCTTCTCTTAGAGCCATGCCTCTCCAAAAATCAGTAGTAGTACCAATTGAATATTCCCATTTAAGTGAGCCGTCAGAGGTAACCGCGGTTATCCTTTTTCTGTATTCAGTTGGAACAGAGTTTGTAATATAAATAGACCCATCAACGTCCACAATGGGCGATGTAAATATAGTAGAGCCAAAATCACCACTTGGATATGTCCATTTTATGGAGCCATCTGATGTATTTAGAGCATACAACAATCCATTATTGGTAAAATTTGCTCCACTTTTTGAGTACGTCCCAAAATAGAGAGTACTTCCATCAGACGCCAAAGAGATAGGCGATCCGCCAAAAGTTGAGCCAGGGGGAACGATAGTTTTAGTCCATCTCACCGTACCGTTCGCGTTAAAAGCATATACGGTTAAATAAGTGGTGTTATCATATCGCATGGTATAGATAGACCCATCCGGACCAATGACCACATCCTGATTGCCATGCCCGCCGCTAAACTGATATGTCCACTTTACACTCCCATCAGAACCATCAAGCGCTACCATGATATCTGAATAGATATCCGAATTATAAATAGTATCATTTTGAGATAAGGCCATATCAGTATTAGAGTACGAATAGCCAGAAAACTTTTTTTCCCAAACTATCTCCCCAGTGTGTCTGTTTAATTTTCTAAGCACCCCATCAGTCATCCAGGGCCACGAAACAAGCCCGCCTACTGACTTATGGTATATGGTATCCCCCGACCCTCTTAAAAAATGTCCATATCCATCACCAGGCATCGAGGTTTTTACCCATCGTATAGAGGGGTATAAAATACCATAATCGACTCGAGCGCGTTGAGTCCCTTGGTTGTCTCCCTGTTGGTTGTACCATATACTCTCTTTTGGCGTTGACGTGCTTAGGTCTCCTTGATTTACTGCCCATGAAAAAGATAAGTCATCAATTGATGGCGTAGTACTGGCGTCAGAGGTAGATAATAATAATTTGAAGGAGATTTTGCCATATTTTGCGCTTCCGCTACTATTTCCCGTTTGAGTTATCGACAGTGTCGAAAAGTTAGTTGATGAGCTTGAAAAACCAGTCGAATTGCCCGCTACTAATGTATCGTCATAAGCATAGTACCCACCATCAAGTACTTGAAATAAAATCTGCGTGCTTGTTGGTTTTTGAAAATTTAAAGAAAGCGTCCCCCATGCGGCTGTACTTGAGGGAGTGATAGCTGAAAGAATCGCGTAACCAGAGGTCGCGAACGGAGCGGTAAAAATAGATGTATTAGTTGCATTGGTTAATTTAAGTTTCCCATCGCTCACGTCGATTTTGGCTTTGTTTGTTTGGTATAAGCCAGTATTAGTATTAAAATCATTTGTATATATACCATTAACAGAATCCAGCGTAACTGCTCCATGAACGTGTTCTACGTATATAAAAAAAATAAATAGGCAAAAGAAAAATATGAGCGAAGTGTTTTTATTAACCATATGTTTTTTGCACATAAAATCTACAGAGAGCCAATGGCCGGAATTGAACCGGCGACCTACTCCTTCATTTCTACCCCAATTTATACAATGCTTATTTGAGGATTAGACTGTATCTTTGACTTGTTCACCAAAAGTGAATTTAGTCACCCTTGTCAGTCGTTCGTCCGCTTTGAGCGGAACGGTCTTGGCCTGCACAGGCTTTTGACCGTCATTCGGGATTCACTGTTTAATTTCTCAGACAGTGGGCAGTGTTTATTCTACCATGGAGTTGCTCTACCAGCTGAGCTACATTGGCAAGTGCTTATTTCCAGACTTGATTGTACTGTATATAAATGTGCATGACATCGCAATACCTTCGGTTGCTTGCTCTTCCGGGGAAAGTCCAATATATCTTTTTGGATTTCCCGTTTAAAGCAAAATTGTTTGCTTTAAACCCAGCTGAGCTACATTGGCATATGTAACTAACAACTTACAACTAACTACCGATCACCTACCCTTCAATGCGTTTCACTTACTGGTTCGATTATACTCACCACCAGTCAGAACCTGCCGTAGACAGACAGCAAGCGATAAAGCATCTGGAACCACGTTATAATTGTATTCAAATTATAAAAAAAGTCCAGATAGTTGAGCCACCTCCCGGATTCGGACCGGGGACCTACTGTTTACAAAACAGTTGCTCTACCGCTGAGCTAAGGTGGCATGCATTGACTAACAACTAACTACTTACAACTAACAATAAAATCCATAAACCCAGCTGAGCTATGGCATATATAACTAACGACTAACCACCCACGACTAACAACAAGGAACCAACAAAATTCATAACAACTGATTATCGTGCGTGTTTGAAATTCACTCATAGAATGTGGCTTGCCACGAGCAAGCCCTTCGATTTTACTCAGGGCGCGTCGAGTGGGTAGGGTGAGAGTCGGCCTCGCCTCTTGTCTCGTCGTCACTCGACTCAGACTAGCCACCGCCTCGCGTGCTCGTGTGGTCACTCGCACAAGCTCCGGCGTTCGACTCTCACTCAAAAACCAAGCAGTTGGTTTTTTCTTGACCAACTTAATAAAATTACTCCCTCACGCTCACTGCGTGAAGGAAAATAATTTTATTATGTGGGTAGGGTGAGAGTCGAACTCACGCGAGCACATTGGCCAACGGTTTTACAGACCGCCCTCGGCCCCTACGAGACTACCTACCCAATATGTAAACGTGCACTCATTCCTGGCTACTGGTTTCTTCCGTATCATTTTTTTCTTCGCGTTGTTCATGAACCGCCTCTATAACGTTCACACCATTTTTGTTATGAGACCCCGATCGCTGTTTAACTGCTTCCAGGTGTTTTGCCACAAAATTATCCAAGCGCATCAAAATTAATTTTGACCGCCTGAGAATTTTAGCAAGTATGGCGGCAAGACGTTGATCAATCGCGTCAACAACTTCGGATCGTATAATCCGATGGCCGTTTTTACGCGTTTGAGTTGATTCGGAAAACTCAAATCCGTCAATAAGCGGTAGCTTGCGAATAATCATTATGATTATCACGCTTACACTCGCCATAAACACTAACTGCAAGATGGTATACACCATATATGATACGTATAATGACGCCAAAAGCGTCACGCCTTAGGCAGTGTATCACAGAGACCGCCCTAAACGCAACGCTTTTTTATTTCTATAACTCGTACCGGCAGAATCGCTCAATTTTGATATTTTCTCCAATTGACGCGATTGCCCGTGTTACTAATTCATTGATAGTAATCGCGCTGTCTTTGATAAATTCTTGTGTCAGCAATTCATCAACGCTTTGTGGATTCATAGAAGCAATTTGCATCACGATATCGTGAGCGAGTGTTTTAAACGCGTCAGTACGCGCCACAAAATCAGTTTCACAGCGCAATTCTAGTAATACCCCCACGCGGTTGTTGTGGACATATGTTTCCAAAAGCCCCGAACCTGTTTTACGCTCTGCTTTTTTCTCCGCTTTGGCGGCACCGCGCTCAAAAATAAGCGTCCGCGCCTTATCCAAATCCCCCTGCGCGTCATCAAGCGCGCGTTTACAATCCATAACCCCCGCGCCCGTCTCTTCGCGCAAACGAACAATAGCATCGTTCATAGTACTGTGTGCTGTTTGATTAAATGTATTTACTAAGCAATCTTTTGGATGATCCGATTTATCACCCATGAGATCGACGATCGAGCATGATCATTTGCTGGGATGAAGTAATCAAAGTCACCCGGGTTGTCATCGCTGTCAATAATACCAAACACTTTCACTTTCTTGAGACGCGCCTCGTGAATAGCAGTCGCGTGTCCTTTAATGCTTCCATCGATCACTATCATAATGTCGGGAATGCCCTCAATATTTTCAAATCCAGAAAATCGTCCCTGCATTTTTTCAACCTCGCGCGCGATCATTAAGCGTTCTTTTTTGGTGTATCCTTCGAATTTCTTTTCTTCCAATCCCTGCTTTTGCTGTTTGTAGTACGTGATACGCTTTGAAAGCACGCTAAAATTAGTAATAAGACCTCCAATCCATTTGTTAATAACAAACGGACAGTCGCCTAATGCCTGCGAGAGCGCTTTTATCGAATCATGTGCCGCCGGCTGCGTACCGACAATAATAAAATTCTTTTTGTCTTCTTTTCCTTTCTTAATAAGACCTGCCACAAAATCAATCGCTTTTGCTGTTTTTACCAAATCGAGCACCTCAACGCCGTTTCGTGTGGTAAAGATATACTCACCAAAACGTGGGTTGCGGCGTGATTTCTTATGTCCATATAAAACTCCCGCCTGTGCCATTTCAAGTAGCGTGGCATCATCCACCTCCGAACCCCCAAACAGAGCGCTTGCGTCAATAAACAAACTCCCCGCTGACTGTTTCTGATCGTTTTTTTGATCACTCATAGTATGTGCCGTTTTACGGCTAACTCCGTTTCACTTTATCGCGTAGCAATAACGACAGAGTTGAATTATTCTTACTTTGTAATAAGGCGTCATTTGTGAGCACAATAAAACGGCTCCATAACGCCGTTTACACTATAACAAAATATAAATTCAAAAATCAAGAGAATGGATCGCCACTGCAAACAACGTGTGTTATGCGCACTGGCGACCCCCAGAATCTAGCGACTCTGGGGAAGAGAGGGCACCACACTACACCCAACTAGTTGTTTAACCACAACAAGAGATACCTGATCCCGTTAACGCCGATACCAATTGATACGACGCCAACGGCGTGCCAGAACATCCCCTTTCTCTGAGCGTATTTCCTTGCCGCGCAGACGGCGAGGAAAGTGGCGACTGTGAGAAGTATTACCCCCGACCAAAAGAGGCCGAAGGTGTTAACCAACCAAATGAAACCGATTCCACGCATGTGAATCTCCTTTTCGCAGCGTGAGTGTGTGATTTTTTAGTGTCCTGTGCGCTATTATAGCATACAAATTATTATTTGTCAATTGCCCGCCAGTTTTCTATTTTTTTGTGATCACCAGATCTTAGTACCGCGGGCGCTATCCACTTTTTCTTTTTGTTCTTTGAATCAGGAATAAATATTTCCGGACGAGTATATGTTGGATAGCTTCCCTGAATCTCTTCCAACGATTCATACTTCCCCAATACCCCTGGTATTTTTCGCGCAACTGCGTCCACCACAGCGAGCGCGGGAATTTCCCCCCCTGAATATACCACATCGCCTAAAGAAATTTCTTCGTCGGCAATATAGCGAGCGACACGCTCATCAACTCCTTCATAGCGTCCACAGATGAGAATAATATGATTGTATTTAGAAAGTTGCGTTGCCTTCTCTTGGGTAAAGAGTGTCCCACGCGTACTAAAGAGAATCACTCGTGTTTTTGTTTTTTTTCTTCCTCTTGCTATCGCGGCACGAATTGATGCAACTGCTCTATAGATAGGCTCAACCTTCAAAACCATTCCTGCTCCCCCACCAAATGGACGATCGTCAACTTTTTTATGCTTGTCAGTCGCCCACGTACGGATATTGTACGTTTTAACCGATAGTAGTTTTTTCTTTTGAGCACGCCCCACGATGGATTCATTAACATACGCATCCAATACATGAGGAATGACTGAGAGAATATGAAAAATCATAAGAAAGGTATAGCACACACTACACACTGTATAGCGTATACTGTAAAAAACAGAAAGGCAACCAACACAGGATTGAATGTGGAACGTTAAATAGAGAATGTAAGAGTAAGATTATGCGCTATGTTTTATAATTTATTTTGCCCTCAAAAAACGCTCCCGATATAACATCGGGAGCGTTTTTATTCATTTTTAGAGATTCTTGAGATCTTCCATCGCTTGATCAAGTGATGAGGTTGGGGTTTCTCCTGACGGACGATTTCCTCCTGTTCCTCCTTCTGGTTCAAGAATCTTGAGGTTTACGCGTGCGTTGTTTTTCATACCAACGATGCGCAGAAGTGAACGAATCGCCTTTGCGGTTGAACCCTGACGTCCCACGATCTGTCCCATATCGCCTCGATTGACTTTGAGCGTGAGCAACACCCCCATTTCATCAATCTTGCGCTCTACTATCACATCCTCGGGCTTATCAACGAGTGATTTTACGAGGAATTCCAGGAATGCCTGATCTTTTTCCATAGATCGTACAGATTGTTCGGTTAGTTCCTTTCGACCTTTTTTAAACAGTCTCTGTTTGTTGTGTTTCTTGTGCTTCTTCTGTTATTGGCTCTTTAGGAGCTACTTCAGATGGCACAGGTTCGGCTATCTCGGGTGTCGTCTCTGGTATTGTTTCTGACTTTTTCTCTAGCACTTCTTGTTTTACCTCTTGCGGTGGTTGTTTTGATTTTTTATGGAGCGGGATCTTGGGACTGTCGATAACTTTCGCGGTAACCAACAAGTTGTGAATTGAGTCGGTTGGTTGCGCCCCTACTGCTATCCAGTGCTTTGCCCGTTCTGCTTTGAGTTGAAACTTGTCTGTGTGCGCATTATACCAACCTAAATCCTCCAAGAATTTACCTTTGAGTTTTGACTTCTTTTCCATGACCGCGATGCGGTATGAAATCTGTTTTTTCTTGCCCACTGGGCGCAATTTAATTGCTAACATGTATTCGTTTCATTACTGTTTGTGTCGATGTAGTGTAAATAAAAAAGAGAAATAAGTCAACTATGCGTTCCTTAGGCAATCAATAATCTTTTTCTGTCGTGTGTTGTACGTTGTTGGTCGTAAGTTGTTAGCTTTCCCTACTCCCCCAACTTCATAGAAAGCACCTTAGACGAACCCGTGTCATCCATCGTTACCCCATAAAGCACCTGTGCCGCCTCCATTGTAACACGATTATGCGTCACCACTAAAAACTGTGTGTGTTTGGCAAATTGTTTGACCAAATCCGCAAATCGCTTTGAGTTTTTTTCATCAAGAGCGCTATCTGCTTCATCAAGGATAAGAAAGGGAGGTGGACTTACCGCAATCAACGCAAAAAGCACGGCAAGTGACACCAGCGTCTTTTCTCCCCCCGAAAGCATTTCTAAGCTTGTTATTTTCTTTTGTGGAATTGATACGGTTACCTCAATTCCACTTAACGTATCATCGGTATCAGATGGTCCCACGTCGGCGATAGTAAGCTCTTGGTCCTCTTGCCCTTCTTTTTCCGCTTTATCTTCCATTAACGCCGCGCGTTCTTTTTCTATAATTTTCATGTGAGCGGACCCCCCGCCAAACATAAGACGGAAAAATGAATTGAATTCATCATTCACTTTCTTAAACGACGCGCGAAACTCCGTCTCTATCTTTTCATTAAGGTTGGTTATGAGCACGTTAAGGTTCGCGGTTGCTTCTTCAAGATCTTTTGATTCTTTCGTAAGAAATTCGTAATGTGCCTCAACCTCATGCGTTTCCTTAACCAGCGACTCATCAATATCGCCAATACTCGCTAACTCGCCCCGCAAACGCATAATACGTCGTTCGTTCTCAAGTAACTCATCTTCGGTGAATGCTTTGACAAAAGAGGGGTCGGCTGCGCGTTGTTCAAATAAACGCCACTCTTTTTGCGCTGACACAACCTGATGTTTAAGCTCGTCAAGTTTAAATGCTATTTTTTCACACTCAAGCTCGCTTCTGCTCTTTTGTTCATTAAGCGACGAAAGAGTTTGCCGTAACTCCTCAGCTTGGGCAAATGTTTCTTTAAAAGTTCTACTAAAGTCATCTATGCCCGCTGAGAGTGTTTTTTCTTGCTCCTCTAGTTCGGTGAGTCGCGCCTCCATGCGCACAATTTCTTTTTCAAGTTCGTCCTTTTCTTTTTTTAACGATTCGTGCTCTTTATGCGCTGTTGTTTCCTTTTTTGTTTCAAAAAGACCATCAATCGCGAGCACAACCTCATTGATAATCTTTTTTATTTCACTGAGTGAATCAAGGCGCGCCGCTTCCTGCATTTTTTGACGCGCGTGAGAAAGCGCGCTACGCGCTTGCGTAATCGAAAGAGTGGCCTCATTTGGTGTCTCTTCACTCAGGCGCTCAATAAGCGCCTCTATTTTGTACAATCTTCGTTCAACCTCGGCTCGATGCGCAAAAAGCGTTCTTTTTTCTTCTTGAACTTTTTGAATGGCAGCGCTTGAAACCGATTGTTTTTCAATCGCCTCCAGATGTGCCTCAACTTCCTTAAGCGCTTTGAGTGTTTTTTCGTATTCGTGTTTGATACGCGCTAATGGCTCAGTAGCACTCGCGCGTGATTGTTCAAGTGTTTTTATCTTAAACGCGATATAATCGTATTCAAGTTCGTTAAGTTCTTTGTCAACATCAAAACGTTTTTCCCATTTTGCTGTCTGGCGCTTTAACATCCTCAAACGAGGCGCGACCTCTTGCATCATCGCGGTTACCTTTTCTATGTTTGTCGCGGTATGTTTGAGTTTGCGCTGTGCTTCGTTTTTCTTTACCTGATATTCTCGAAGCCCAAGAATTTCTTGCACCATCATCATACGTTGCACTGGCAACGCTTTAACAAACATATCAGCCGATCCCTGCCCAATAATAGTAAGCCCCTTTGTCCCCAGTTTGATTTTAGTAAAAAACTCGATGATATCTTTGAGACGCACCGCCGCGTCATTAATCGCGTAGTCAGATTCACCGCTTCGATTTATCTTTCTCGATATAACAACTTCCTTGAAATCAACGGGGAGTCGCCCGTCAACATTATCAAACACCAAGCTTACATGCGCCATGCCCGATCGGGCACGTTTTGGCGTTCCCGCAAAGATAAGATCTTCTATTTTCCCCCCACGAAGATTTTTTGCTTCTCGCTCTCCTAAAAGCCATCGTACCGCGTCAATAACATTTGATTTTCCCGATCCATTGGGCCCTACAATACCAACAATTCCCGTTGGAAATTCAAAAACGGTTTTTTGAGCAAACGATTTAAATCCATTAATCTCGAGTCGTTTTAAAAACATAAAGAGCGTTTCTTGCTGCTTCAATCTCGGCTTCTTGTTTTGAAGTCCCCTCTCCCTCGGCGATTTTTTTATCTTTCAAAAACACGCCAACACGAAATATTTTTTTATGCTCTGGACCAACCTCATCAAGGACTTGATAGGTCGGCGTAATACGTTGTTTATCCTGAGCCAATTCTTGAAAATTGCTTTTTGCGTCCTTATAGAGATCGTTTTTTATAATCTCGTCGGCGTAAATAAACACTGTACGCTTGATGAATTCCGCGGTGTGCTCATATCCCTGGTCAACATAGAGAGCTCCTAGTAACGCTTCAAATGCGTTTGCCAAAATGACCTCCCGCGCCTTTCCGGTATCCTTTTCCTCCCCACGCGAAAGAAGTAAATAATTTTCTAATTCAATGTCTCGCGCACAGCGTGCCAGTGATATATAGTTTACCAACGCCGCGCGAATACTCGTAAGACGTCCCTCGTCATGCTGAGGATAGACATGAAAAAGATTTTCAGTAATAACCAATTCCAACACCGCGTCTCCAAGAAATTCAAGACGTTCATTATGTGGAAGTTCCCACGAAGGATTCTCGTTCAGGTATGAACGGTGCGTCAGTGCCTCCTTGAGAATGCTGCTATTTTTGAAAACAATTCCAATACGACTCTGCAGTTGATCAATATCGTGCGCCATACAAAATACGTGTGGTTACTATCTGCTCGATTATTTTTTCTCTGGTTCGTGAGTATCGGCAGGGTGAGATTTTTGTTCGGTTACACTTTCTATTTGTTTAAACACCGTACCTAGTACGCCATTCACAAACTTACCCGAATTAATACCCCCATAATTCTTCGCCAATTCAATCGCTTCGTTAATAGCTACTTTGTACGGAACCTCGGCGCGATCAGCGTACAAAAGTTCGTACACGCCGATACGCAATACATTACGATCAATAATAGTTATTTGATCAAACGGCCACTCTACGGCGGATTTTGAAATAATCCCATCAATAGCCGCTATGTTTTCTATAATGCCCCTAACCATTTTCCACACAAACTCGGGCTCGTTGATGCCGGGTCCGAATTCTTCCATGTTACGTTCAACAATCTCCACTAGATCGGGCTTTTTGTCACAAAAGTCCCACTCATACAGAGATTGTAAAACGATGGAACGTGCTAAATGACGAGTAGCCATAATATAACAAGTGAAAACAGCCGGAGATGAAACGGCGTCTTATTTGGCGATTTTCTTTCCTTTGTACACACCACAATTTGAACAGGCACGATGCGGCGCGGTCGGGTGCTTGCATTCAGGGCATACCAAAACTGTCCTTGGTTTAAGAGCCAAGTGTGACCGACGATTGCCTGTCTTAGACCGTGTATGATGTTTTGTTGGTACTCCTCCCATAATAGTGGACGTGGGCGATAAGAAGTGCTCATCAACAAGAAAGCTTCTAAAAACTTACTTAAAAAGCACTTTCGCCCCTAAGCAAGGTTAATAGTACGTGATACAAACAGTAAAGTCAAACAGATAATAAGACAAAAGTGTAACGCGTGGAGTAGAATGGCGCACACCACTACCCACTTAACCGCGCCTAATACCCTTTATCTATTTAATCGGTCTCGTGCAGATATTTTTTAAAAAACCTGCACGGTGAATCGGAGAGGGTCCGTGTTTTTTTATCGCGTGAATATGTTTTTGCGTGCCATATCCTTTGTGCTCATCAAATCCATATTGGGGATATTTTTTTGCTAGACGTATCATTGCCGCATCTCGTGATACTTTAGCAACAATGGAGGCAAGAGAAACAGCCGACACCGTTTCGTCCGCCTTGGGGAAATGTCTAAATATGGTGGCGATGTTGTGGGTTCTTACCATGAGTGATCCATCGGCAATGACGAGCACGCGCGCACCTTTTTTTATTGTTCGCGCTACTGTGTCGTATACTTTTTGCGCCGCGCGATTGCATGCGCGCGTGATAGTGGTAGCGTCTATAACCGCGTGGGAAACAGATGCTGTTGTGTGTGTAATCTTGTTTTTTCTTATCCAGAACACCCATTCTTTTCGCTGAGATTCTGAGAGTTTCTTTGAATCGCGCAAAACTCCTGGAAAATTTTTAGAGAATTTATTGGGGCGCGTTTTATTTCGTTGATGAATAGTAAGACGTTTGTGTTGCTCTTTGGTAAGCACCACCGCGCCAACACACACAGAACCAGCAAGTGGACCTCGCCCAACTTCATCAATCCCCACAATCATATCGTACTTTTCTTTTTTCACCAGCACATTGTACCTTTTTGTCTCTATAAAACAAAACCCCCGATGCGCGATTGGGGGCGTGATGTGCTATGCGTGCTAGAAAGGTCTGTATCGGTTATCAGCCAACTCTTTAGTAAGACACGAGCTAACCTTTTTGCACATTGCTGATTTGAGTGCCTCTTTGAGTGCGTCCTCAATCTGAATGAGTGATACGCTGGGAGTCGCTCCAGCGATATTCACCGAACACAGAGTGATAAGGCGATTTGCTTCTTTTGTGTCTATGACGACGGCGATTTTCTTGCCTGGTTTGTGCATAATCTTAACAACCTGAGAGCACATTCTTTCTACGGCCTCAACAATACGACCAACGATAACTTCGTCTTCGCGATCCAGTCGTGCCATAGATCACCTCCCTTATTCGCCTTCCCCAATCGTACTGTCAAAATATCCCTTCACATAACTTCCTCCCCATATTTGAGGGGGGAGATTGCTTCGGCGATCGCGCGCCCCGCGTTTAAACAATCTCTCATTCTCCTTAATCATATCGTCTTCGGCTTTGCGCGCCAAAAGAGAACGAATTTCCTCAAAGATCACTAGCATCTCTCGTTCTGACAAGCGACCTCTAATACCCTTTTCACGCTGATCTTGCATATACTTACTGAAAGCGAGGGATAATACCGCCGCCATTTCAAGAATGATAACCTGCAACACCACGCGAGTCGCGGCACCAGATTCGATATTATGTTCGCAAGCGTAAAGATCACATGCGTCAAATATCTCCGCTAAGCGTTTTTGCACCAATCTTTTTCTTGAATCAACTCCTTGAGGAAAGAGAAGGTCGCGCATAAGTCCGAGAGCGTATCGTTTCAGACCAGCTCTTTTACCATTCCTATTGCCCATGGTGGCAAACTCCTTTCTATCGCTTGAGATAGCGCGCCAAAGAACTAGAAATTGTTTTATCACATCAGAAAATATACGTCAATTCCTCTTTTGCGAATTATTCCCGATGACCGTATAATGTTCCTATCCTGTTATAGATTCCGTGTTTTGTCTGGCTATGCTTTATCCAATATATCTCTCCAAAACCTACTAAATACATACCCATTGGAAGATACTTTTTCTAATCAATTTCCTCGCTTTTCATTCACCCTTCCGTAGTCCGCCGTAGGTGGACGCAGGAGGGCCTAATCACTCTCATCTCACCTCTATGTCATTTGTCCATCTTCATAACCATAGCTACTACTCAATGCTCGACGGACTCGCCAAGCCAGAAGATATGATCAAACGAGCCAAGAGTCTAGGGATGAAGGCACTTGCTTTAACCGATCATGGAAATTTATACGGCGCCATAGAATTTTACAAAGCGGCACTCAAGGAGGGGGTTAAGCCCATTATGGGTGTTGAGGCATACCTCGCTCCCAAAAGTCGGTTTGATAAGAACGGACTAGATGATAAGTACTTCCATATCACTCTGCTAGCACAAAATAATCAGGGATGGCTCAATTTGTTACAACTCATTACGCGTTCTCACTTTGAAGGATTTTATTACAAACCACGCGCCGACAAAGAATTACTCAAAGAGCTCGGCGAGGGCATTATCGCGCTCTCGGGGTGTCCCAGTGGAGAAATCGCCCGACTGCTTCTACGCGGCCAAGACGAACAGGCACGCGCGGCGCTGGAACAGTATCTTCATATTTTCAATGAACGCTTTTACATTGAGATTTGGCATCAGGAAAAAATACCCGAAGTCATGGCGGCAATTCCCAAATTAGTCGCACTCGCCAAAGAGTACCGTCTACCTCTTGTTGCTACTCAGGACATGCACTACATCAAGAAAGAGGACTCGTTTTATCATGACGTGTTGCTTGCGGTACAGACAGGAAACAAAATCACCGATGATGATCGACTCACTCTGCGTGCGGGAGATTTTTCTATGCGCTCCCCAGAAGAAATGACGGAACTTTTTAAAGCCACGCCGGAAGCAATTTCAAATACACAAAAAATTGCCGATTTGTGTTCTGTTGACATAGCGTTAGGAAAAACAATCTTGCCCGAATTTACCATTCCCACAGGAGAAACCAATACCTCATATTTAAAACGCCTCATTAATGAACGCATCAACCAACGATACCCCGTTATCACCCAAGAAGTGCAGGATCGATTGAATTATGAACTATCGGTTATTGAAAAAACGGGATTTATTGATTACTTCCTGATCGTTCAAGATTTTGTGAACTGGGCAAAAGAACGAAAAATTGCGGTTGGCCCAGGACGTGGGAGCGCCGCGGGAAGTATTGTGTCCTACATCCTCAAGATTACCGACGTCGACCCCATACAATACAACCTTCTTTTTGAACGTTTTTTAAACCCCGACCGTATTCAGATGCCCGATATTGATATCGATTTTACTGACGTACGCCGAGACGAAGTAATTGGCTATTTGCAAGATACGTACGGCAAAGAAAGCGTCGCGCAGATTATTACTTTCGGAACAATGGCATCGCGCGCGGCAATCCGCGATACCGGACGAGCGTTGGGATTTTCATATGGATTTTGCGATCAAATTGCCAAGTTAATTCCTTTTAACAATTCCCTTCAGGAGGCGCTTGAAAATGTTGAGGAGCTTAAAAAATTACATGATTCAAATCCTGACGCGCAAAAATTAATTGATTCAGCTCAACATCTTGAAGGCGTGGTGCGTCACGCATCGGTACACGCTTGTGGCACCGTGATCGCAAAAGGATCTCTGACTCAGTACATGCCACTACAGTACGCTCCACAAGATACCAACACCATTATCACCCAATTTGAGGGTAATTCCGTTGAAGCGGTTGGCATTCTCAAAATGGATTTACTGGGACTCAAAAACCTTACTATTATCGAAGACACTCTACGTTTAGTACGAGACACCTATGGAATTGATATAGATATTTCTTCTATCCCATTAGACGATCAGGGTGTATTCGCGCTCCTTCAGGCAGGGAATACCACTGGAGTATTTCAATTGGAATCATCGGGCATGCGCCGGTATCTAAAAGAGTTAAAACCGACCGAATTGGAAGATATCATTGCTATGGTTGCGCTCTACCGCCCAGGGCCGCTTGAACTTATACCCCAATACATTGCTCGCAAGCATGGCAAAGAAGAAGTGACGTACCTTCACCCGCTCCTGGAGCCCATTCTTAAAAAAACATATGGCATTGGAGTGTATCAGGAACAAATGATGCAGATCGCTCGCGACGTTGCGGGGTTTACATTGGCACAAACAGACACTCTGCGCAAAGCTATTGGAAAAAAAATAAAAGAGCTTCTTGACGAACAGAAAGAAAAACTCATTAGCGGTATGACCGCCAACGGGCTTGATGTAAAAATAGCAAAAGCAATATGGGAGCTATTTCCTCCTTTTGCGCGATATGGATTCAATCGTAGCCACGCTGTATGTTATGCGTTCATCGCATATCGCACCGCATACCTTAAGACGCATTACCCTATTGAATTCGGTGTAAGTCTTTTTAACGCGGACTCTGGTGATATTGATCGCATCGCTTTTTTGGTTGATGAGGCGAAAAAAATGGGAATCGCGGTACTTCCGCCCGACATTAATCAAAGCTACGCGCGCTTTACCGCGGATAATGGATCTATTCGTTTTGGACTCGGCGCCATTAAAAATGTAGGAGAGGGAATTGTTGACGCTATCATCCAAGAGCGCCAGCGCCGCGGTCCGTTTTTAAATTTTCAAGATGTTCTTGCGCGTATTACACACAAGGACCTCAACAGAAAATCGCTCGAGAGTTTAGCAAAATCAGGAGCATTCGATTCTTTGAACATAGAGCGTAACGCGATTTTGAATAATATGGACACCGTACTCGCCTGTTCACAACAATTAAAAAAACACATGCAAGCATCACAGCACAATTTATTTGGGGCAATTACTAATGGGATGCAACTTTCTCTAGCCCCTACACAACCAGCAACGGCTGATCAGCGATTATTGTGGGAACGTGAGCTATTGGGATTCTATATATCAGGACATCCTGCTCACCACTACGCCCATCTCTTTACCCAAAAGAAAGCGACACCTATTCACGATTTAGTCGCCACACCAACACCCATATCAGGAAAATCGGTTCGCATTGGTGGAGTAGTAACAACAATTAAGAAAATAGTCAGTAAAAACAATAAACCCGTGCTGTTTGCAAAAATAGAAGACATGACCGATACTGTAGAGGTGGTGGTATTTTCAGAAACACTTGAACGAAAACCTGACGTGTGGACTGAAGGATCAATTGTTATTATTCAAGGAAAGACATCGCCTCGCGATGGAGAACAAAAAATTATTGTTGATCAAGTAGTAAAATTGAACTAGAGATACTATACACAATATCGCTTTTCTTATTCACTATGAATAAAAAAATATCTACAAACGGCGAAAAACAAATTGAAAAAATAAGGCATTCTCTCTCGCATCTTATGGCGACAGCTGTGCTTGAGCGATGGCCGAAAGTCAAACTCGCTATCGGGCCAGTAATTGATAATGGGTTTTATTATGATTTTGATTTTGCGGCGTATGCTAAGACCAAGGGCTCATCAATCTCCGATACCGATTTGGAATGGATTGAAAACAAAATGCGCGAACTTATTCAACAAAATGTAACGTTTTCCAAAAAGATTATCACTCCCGCGCGCGCAACGACGTTGTTTAAAAATGCTCCGTATAAAAAGGAATTAATCAGCGAGCTAAAAAAAGCAAAAAAGAGTATTTCAATATACAGCACCATACGTGGAACGGGAAAGCATGCTCAGGAGATATTTGTTGATCTATGCTCTGGTCCTCACGTAACCCACACGAGCGAAATTGATCCGCTCGCATTTAAACTTCGTTCTATTGCGGGAGCATATTGGAGAGGAGATGAAAAGAACGCGATGCTCGCTCGTATTTATGGAGTGGCTTTTGTAAACCAAAAAGAGCTCAATGTGTACTTGGAACGTATTGCTGAAGCCGAAAAACGAGACCATCGAAAACTAGGAAAAGAGTTGGATCTGTTTCATCTTGATGATGCGGTGGGGCTAGGGCTCCCCCTCTGGCATCCAAAAGGAGCGCTATTGTGGCGCGTTATTGAAGAGTTTTGGTACAAGGAACATCTAAAGGGAGGGTATGATTTAGTGCGTACGCCACACATTGGTAGCAGAACATTGTGGGAAACATCAGGACACTGGGGATTTTACAATAAATCCATGTATCCCCCGCTCGAAGTGGGACAAACGCTTGAAGAGCGACAACAAAAAAAGAAAATTGCCGCGTCCGAAGAATATCTACTCAAGCCGATGAACTGTCCATTCCATGTGCAAATCTATAAAGGCCAACTGCGCTCGTATCGTGAATTCCCCTTCCGCTGGGCTGAGTGTGGCACGGTATACCGATTTGAAAAGAAAGGAGAGCTTTCTGGGCTTACACGAGTGCGAGGATTTACCCAAGATGACGCGCATATTATATGCCGCAAAGATCAAGTCGAAGACGAACTCAAGCGCGTAATTGATTTTATTTTGTTCATCTATACGTCTTTTGGATTTTCTATCGACGATGTGCAGGTTTATCTCTCGCTCCGCGATCCAAAGAATAAAACCAAGTATGTTGGCAACGATAGTGGATGGAGGTTCGCAGAAAGCGTATTACGATCCGTGGCACAAGAAAAAAGATTGCATTTCACCGAAGAAATTGGCGAAGCAGCGTTTTATGGTCCTAAGCTGGATTTTAAAATAAAAGACGCGCTCGGACGTCAATGGCAATGCTCCACGCTACAGTTTGATTTTAACCTTCCTTCTCGTTTCGCAATGAATTTCATAAACAACGAGGGGAAAACGGAACAGCCGTACATGTTGCACCGCGCGCTTTTTGGATCATATGAACGATTCATCGGCCTTCTTATTGAACATTACGCGGGCGCGTTCCCCGTATGGCTGTCTCCCGTTCAAGCAACCATACTCCCCATATCGGAGAAACACGCGTCATATGCCGATACGGTTGCGCGCGCATTACGCGAAGACGATATTCGCGTCACCATAAGCGAGGCGAATGAAACGCTTGGAAAACGCATTCGTGAAGCAGAATTAAGCAAGGCGCCCTATATTCTGGTAGTGGGAGATAAAGAAAAAGAAACAAATACAGTGAGTGTGCGCAGTTACCATAAAGGACAACTGGGACAAATGAGTATTGACGCAACGCGTGATCATATTATGAACGAGATCAAAAAACATTTGTAAAACAGTACGGAAACACCAAAACACTTATAAAAATAGAGCTTGTATCGATCAAGCTCTATTTTTATGGTTTACTATGGTCTTCTATTATTTATTGTAGCTTATCATAATTGATGGCAGGGCAAATTTTACACATGTTACAAAAATTAGCGATCGCTAATTTTTGTAACACTCTTTGTTTTCTTTTTTTATCACTTTTTTAAATTATCCCGCATTGGAAATTCTTTCTACAGAGCCGAGTTTTGAGATTTCAACTATTTCTACGAATGGAATCATTTTAGTGTTTTTTAGATCCGTCAAAAATTCCTTTGGAATTTTTACTTTACCTATCCACACACTACGCTGAAGCATCGAAAATCCCATATCTCGCAAAACAAACCGTAACCATTCGCGATATCTCTTATATTTTTCTGGGATATCAAATGTGACTAATGTTATTGTGTCACTTTTGCCATGTTGATATGATCGCGTCGGTAAATATTTACTTTCACGACCAATAATACTTGATAAAAAAATAATTCCCCTCTTTGTTATATGCCCATCTTCTTTTATCATCCCATCTTTTTTAAGACGGCACATAACCACATCAAATCTTCTTTTCAGTTTTCTTCTCTCATCATCATGACAATCTATCGAACTATTATTTCCAATAGATCTCAAATTTTTTCGTAGAATATCGACCGACCCAAACGAAAACAGGAATGCCGTAAATGCATTTGAAAAATTACCACTATGCACATTTTTCAAAAACTCGATTCGCGAGACGCGTCTCATAATATCATTAAGACGATTTTTTGTCTCTTGTATTATCCTTCTATTTATATCATACCACTGTGTATATTTTTATCCATCTTTTATATTCTTTTTCCTATGCGCTTATATGTTACAAAAATTAGCGATCGCTAATTTTTGTAACATACGTAGATATAGAAATATAGAAAATTTTGATGGTATACCACTACAAATAAGCTCGGCAACAAAAAGAGCCGTGGCGTGCGCCGCGGCTCTTGTGTTCTGTGCCCGTGAATCTAGATCACGAGCTTCTTCTGGTGGGGCCTCTTGCTGTGCCGGCTGTTCTTCCTCCGGCGCAGCGTGGTGATCGCCCTCTTTCTGACGAAGAGGACGACCAGCCCCCCACCGATAAGGAGAGGAGCTGTGATCGGGAGCGACAGCAAAAGTACTTCCAACATGATTTTCCTCCTTGCGTTTTTTTGCCCTGTTTTTGTGTACGTTCTTGAACTTTTCGTGATTATATGCTAGCATATTTTTAATATAATGTCAATATTTCAACAAAAACCCCCTATTATTGTTGTGTGCGGACCAACAGCGACTGGAAAATCAGATTTAGCTGTTTTACTCGCGCGTTTTTTAATTCGCCACAAAAAACAATTTAGCATTGCCGGAGCAGAGATTATTTCTGCGGACTCCAGACAGGTATACAAAGGGTTTAATCTCACCGCGGGAAAAATAACCAAAAAAGAGGCGCGAGGAATTCCCCACCATCTTCTTGATGTTGCCTCCCCTACTAGAACGTTTTCCGTTGCCCAGTTTCAAAAACGAGCACAAAATATAGTACAGCGACTACACCAGAAACATATAATACCTATTGTGTGCGGCGGCACAGGGCTTTACATAGACACGCTCGTTAATGGCGTGGACATCCCTAATGTGAAAGCAGACACTGTCTTGAGAAAAAAACTTGAAAAAAAATCAACAGGCGATCTTTTTGATCTTCTCTTAAAAAAAGACCCACGCCGCGCGAGCACTATAGATTTCCACAATCGAAGACGCCTTATCCGAGCCCTTGAAATTGTTATAACAACAAAAAAACCAGTTCCTCAGTTGCACGCCACATCCCCCTACCACACTCTTTTTATTGGCATACACGCACCAAAACAAATCTTGTCAGAGCGAATACACAAGCGACTTGAACGTCGCATTAAAGCCGGCATGATTAACGAGGTTAGTAAAATACATCGCGATGGCGTTTCGTGGAAACGACTTGAGCAGTTTGGACTTGAGTATAAATGGACAGCTCGATTACTTAAGAAAGATATAACAAAGGAAGAATATATCAACGGACTATCCAAAGATATAGAACAATACACCAAACGCCAAATGACGTGGTTTTCACGAAACAACACCATCAACTGGATTGAAATTGGAGAAACAAAAAAAGCACTCACGTTAGTGAATGCTTTTTTGAAATATTAGTTTATTCCATTCGTTCTTGACCTCCATCCTCCTCAGAAATACGCGCTACTTTACCAAAGAGTTCATCTGCCAATGATTCGTATATGCGGTGAGCTTTTTCGTATTGGCTCGCGCTCTGGCATCGTGTCTCTACCTCTCTGTATGCTTTTTCTTGAATCTCATGGCGAACAGTTGCCCAATCTGAACCGTGTCCTTTTATTTGCTCAATAACGGGCCGTAACTCTGCAATCAACCCTTTGACACGCAACGGATTAGAGAGATCGGCGTCGTCGTTGAGCGCGCGTACAGTTGCATCAACAAGACCTGTTATAAGAACTTTTTTTGCCCGCTCGGCTTTTTGCTTTATCTCTTCTTGTTCCGACGACCAATTATTTTTTTCTGATATTGGAAATTCTTTTTTCATAGTGCTTATATTATACTACATATTTAATAATTTTGCAAGTATTGTTTTGACCACATCGGGATTAGCCGCTCCTTTGCTCTGCGCCATTACTTTCCCCATAAGGAACTGGAGCGCGTTAAGCTTTCCCTGTTTATATTCTAAAACAGCTTTGTCGTTTTGATCAATTACCAGACGCACCATGCTTTCAAGAGCGCTTACATCCGATACCTGAAAAAGATTTTCGGCCATAATGATGTCCTGTGGACTTTGGCCATCATCAAAAACACGCGCAAGCACATCTTTTGCCACACGGCTCGATATTTTTTCTTCCGAGACGTACGCGACCAATTGCGCAAGATGCGCGGGTGTTAGTCGTGATACATATATAGGCATTCCCCTATCTGTCGCCAGACCCTGCGCATCAGACGCTAGATAGTTAAATAAAAGTTGAATATCTATTTTGTGAGTATAGGTATTGAGCTCCGAAACAGCGTGTTCAAAAAACGCTGAGAGTTTTTCATCTTGAACTAAAAATTCGCTCTGTGTATCTGAAAGATTGTATTCATGGGAAAACCGTTTACGTTTCTCCCACGGCAACTCTCCCACAGACGCGCGAATACGCTCAATGTATTCATCGGCAAGTACTAGTGGCGGGATGTCCGGTTCGGGAAAGTAACGATAATCGTGTGCTTCTTCTTTTGATCGTTGGGAAAATGTTTCTTGTTTTTCGTCGTTCCACCCACGCGTTTCTTGGTCTATGTGACGATCTTCCAATAGCATCTTTTCGTGCCGATGTATTTCATACGTGATCGCGCGCTTTACCGCACGAAACGAATTTAGATTTTTTACCTCAACTTTAGTTCCCAACTTGTCTGATCCCTGGGGAGCAATTGAGATATTTGCCTCTATGCGCATATGTCCTTTTTCCATATCACCATCAGAAACCTCAAGATAGCGCAAGAGTAGCTGTAATTCTTGCGCGAATAAAACCGCGTCATCGGCAGTGTGAAAATCTGGTTCGGTAACCAACTCCATAAGCGGCACGCCGGCTCGGTTAAAATCAACCAAGCTGTGTTTATTATCGGCCGAGTGAGAGAGCCCAGCGGCATCTTCTTCTAAATGAATTCTTTTAATGCGAATAACACTACCAGTGGGAAGCGTAAATGATCCGTGTTCGCACAATGGTTGATCATACTGACTTATTTGATATGCCTTTGGGAGATCCGGGTAAAAGTAATTTTTTCGATCAAATTTTGACGCGCGACTTATGGCACACTGTAACGCAAGCCCTGTTTTTACCACCATATCAATCGCTGTTTGATTGGGAACCGGTAATGTCCCCGGATGCCCAAGACAAACGGGGCATACATTTGTGTTTGGCGTTAGTTGCGTTTCGTCGTTCGCGCACGAACAAAACATTTTCGTTTTGGTCGCCAATTCTGCGTGTATTTCAAGCCCGATTGTTGGTTGATAACGCGTTTCCATATCTCTCTTATAGTACCTTAGTTACAACAAAGAAGGCAAACGAGAAAATAGGTAAAGCAATTAGTGGATAATAAATAGTGAGAAAAAACAAGTCAGGTGAGAAACATTAAGCACTCTTTAGACAAGTTTAGAGCTCATATCTTAAAACACGGAGTGTTTAACACTTTTTACCACAAATCTCCACGATCGTGGAGATTTGTGGTACAAGACGCAAAATTCTTGACCGTACGCATACGAACCTAATATCCGTTTCCACCATATCAGTTTTGTTGAAAAATTAAAAGGGACCAAGGAGCCAAGCGCGGCAGAGCGCAAGAACTCCAAGATCCCCAGGGAAAACTACTTGCAGAATCCGACGACGCGGCAGCAGGAGCGGAGGTTGCGACTGAGCCAATAGTCGTACCGACCCCACCGGCCATTGCGGACGGCCAGGCACTGAACGCAGCGAAGGCCGCGCTCGTCGAGCAGAACCGTACCGGGGAAAACGAGCACAAACTCCCGCCACTCCTCCGGAATGATCTCCTGATGGGCGGCCAAGTGCTCGAATGTCCGGTTGCCCGTGGGCATGGTCTTGGCGAGAGAGCGCCTGAGCATCTCCTCGCCACTGGTGTATGGCTCGCCGGCAGAGCAGAACTCAACCAACTCGAGCTCCACGTTCTTGCCGACAAAGGGTTCTTCGTGGTTTTCCGCCACCCCCCTTGCCCAAAAGGGCAGAGTGAGAGCGGAGGGGAGAACAAACTGAACACTTTTTGCCATGGTATCCTCCTTGGCATCTTACCCGATTCCTAGTCGGGCTCCATGCTGTGTAAGAGCTCACCACTGTTTTTGGGTCAATTCCCATGTACAGTTTTTGTGAGCTGTTATCTGCAAGTAATATGTTAGCGTGCTTGTAACAAACAGATTATAGCACATTTTATGCTATTTTGTCAAGTGCTTTCGGGCGATACATCACATACCAAAACATCCTCGGCATATACCGAGGGTGTTTATAAAAATACATCCTATTTTTGTCTATTCAGCAATAGTAATTCCCATTGAGCGAGCCGCCCCCTCTACAATCTTTTGAGCCGATTCAATCTTTGTTGTATTGAGGTCTGCCATCTTTTTTTCCGCAATCTCTTTGACTTGTGCGCGCGTAACGGTGCCTACTTTATCTTTAAGCGGATTACCACTCCCCTTCTGTACACCAGCTGCTTTTTTGAGCAAATCAGAAACTGGGGGTGTTTTGAGCTTAAATTCAAATGTTCGGTCTTCGTAGATCGTAATCACCGCCGGGATAACGCTACCAGTCATTTCTTTAGTCGCGTCATTAAACTGCTGACAAAATTGCGCCAGGTTAATACCATGCGGACCGAGTGCCGTTCCCACTGGAGGAGCTGGCGTTGCCGCTCCTGCGGGAAGTTGTATCTTTAATGTTGTTTTTACTGCTTTTGCCATAAATGCTATAAATAATAATCTAAATTTTTTGAATTTGCAGAGAGTCAATCTCCACGACTGTATCGCGACCAAAGACCGGAACCGTTGCCTTTACGCGCCCGTGCTCTTCATCTATTTCAGTAATCGTTCCTTCGTAATCCTTAAACGGGCCATCCACTACTTTTATCAAATCCCCTATCGCGTAGTCAACCGTAAAGCGCGCGTCTTTGCCTTCTCCCATTCTACTCATCAGATTTTCTATTTCGTCCTTAGAAAGCGGTGTTGGTTTTGTTGAGTCCGGACCAACAAATCCCATAACCCGTGGCGTGTTTCTGACCACATACCAGGAATCTTCAGTGAGAACCATATCAACAAGCACATATCCGGGATAAATTTTTTCTTCAATGGTCTTGCGCTTTCCATTTTTGATCTTAATTTTCTTTTCTTTGGGAACAATAACATTAAAAATTTTATCTCCCATTGAAAGCGATTCAACGCGTTGCTTAAGATACCGCTCAACAGCATCTTCGTATCCCGAATACGTATGCACCGCAAACCAAGCGCGTTGCCCACGCTCTGGGGTGTCTAATGCTCCTTTTTTTACGTCCTCTGCCATACTGTTTAGAGAATGATCGACTGAAGCCCGTACGAGAATAAAATATCTAAAATTCCCAAGAATAACGCGACCCCGAGCGATAATCCGATAACCACCAACGTCAAACGAACCGTTTCATTTTTGGTCGGCCAATTTACCTGCTTAAGTTCGTAAAACGATTCAACAAAATAACTTTTTATCTTCGTAAGCATATCTTTGTGCTACCCTGTGGATGTTCGCTGTGTGCCTTATAGTATCAGGCAGAGTCCTAGATGTCAAGATTTTGCACCGTTGACGCGCGACTTTGAATAAAATGTTTTCTTGGTTCGACTTTCTGACCCATTAAAACATCAAACATACGCTCGGCTTCCTGCGCGTCCCTGATTGTAATTTGCTTGAGCACTCGACGTTCGGGATCCATAGTGGTTTCCCATAGTTGATCCGGGTTCATTTCTCCCAGACCTTTATATCGCTGAATCAAAATGCCTTTTTCGTTTGTCTCCGGCGTTGTTTCATCGGACTCAACAATCTCCATCTCTGAATTTTTTTCTTCACCCTTTGTTTTTTTCTTCGCGGAGCGAATTTTTTGTATCTCTTCCACTATACGATCTTTTTCTGCTTCATCGTACGCGTAACGCACCTCTTTGGCGTATTGCACTCTAAAGAGCGGCGGTTGCGCGGCATACAAAAATCCCTGCTCTACCACATCTTTAAAGTATTTATAAAAGAGCGTCAAAAGCAACGTGCGAATATGGGCGCCATCGATATCAGCATCGGTCATAATGATAATTTTGTGATACCGAAGCTTCTCAAGCGTGAAATCATTTCCAATAGCCGTTCCCAAAGCGATTACCAACGACCTAATTTCGTTATTGGCGAGCATTTTGTCTAATCGCGCTTTTTCTACGTTTAGTATCTTTCCGCGTAGCGGTAATATCGCCTGCGTACGACGATCACGCCCTTGCTTTCCCGAACCGCCGGCGCTATCTCCCTCAACGATAAAAAGCTCAGAGATAGAGGCATCTTTTGAGGTGCAATCAGCAAGTTTTCCAGGGAGCGCAAGCCCTTCAAGTGGGCCCTTTCTCAAAACGGTTTCTTTGGCCGCCCGCGCGGCACGACGCGCTTTGGCCGCGAGTAAACATTTTCCAATAACCGCACGCGCATCACCTGAATATTTTTGTAAAAACTCTTTAAGCGCCTCCGACACAACGGCATCTACCGCGGTACGTGCCGGCGGGTTTCCGAGTTTTGCTTTTGTCTGTCCTTCAAATTGCGGTTCGGTAATTTTTACCGACACAATTGCCACAATTCCTTCACGCACGTCGTCTCCGGTAAGATTTTCTTCTTTGTCTTTGATGTAGTTGTTCTCGCGCGCGTAATCATTAAGTACCCGCGTGAGCGCCGTACGAAATCCAGTAAGATGCATACCGCCTTCTGGTGTGTAGATATTATTCGCAAAGCTCAACTCTTGCATATCAGCATCGTTGTTGTACGTAAACGCAGCTTCTACTTGAATGCCGTCCATTTCTTTGTTTACATAAAATGGCGTTACCTGAACCGAGTCCTCAAATTCATTCAGATACGCCAAAAAGGAGAGAAGTCCGCCCTCAAATTTAAAAGCGTAGTAGTTGGGAACGTCCTCGCGGGCGTCTATTACTTCAATAGACACACCTTTTACCAAAAACGCTTGCTGACGAAGATGTTCTATTATTTTTTTCCAATCAAATTCTATCTTATTAAAAATCTCAGGATCGGGCTGAAATATGATTTTTGTTCCGGTGCTGTCGGTCTTTCCTATTTTTTTTACATTATATTGTGGCACTCCACGTTTATATTCCTGAACCCATATTCCGCCGTCTTTTTGAACTTCCGCTTTCATCCACGTAGAGAGCGCGTTTACTACCGAAACGCCCACGCCGTGAAGTCCTCCCGATACTTTGTAGGAGTCACCTCCAAATTTTCCTCCCGCGTGAAGAGTACAAAGCGCCGTTTCTAATGCTGATTTCTTTGTTTGTGGATGAATGTCAACCGGAATACCACGACCGTCGTCGGTTACTGCTACCATGTTGTCCTTAAGCAATTCAATGCGAATAGTGTGCGCAAAACCACCCATTGCTTCATCAATTGAGTTGTCCACAATTTCCCAAATAAGGTGGTGTAATCCATCGGGACCGGTTGATCCGATGTACATACCTGGGCGCTTTCGCACTGGTTCCAGGCCCTCTAAAACGTATATATCCTTGGCACTGTATGATGACACCTTTTCTTGCTTTTTATCCTCTTTTGAAGCCATACCGCTTTTTCAAATATAGTCATTTTGCCACTAAAAATGGGCCTTCAAGCGCCCTTAGCGACACAGTAAGTATATCATACTACCGCCCAAAAAACAACGCCAAAAATGACCGTTTATAAGCTCTCTTTTTGGTGCAACTTCTCAAACACAAGCGTATCGTATCCTCTGGACACAACCCCTTCTCGTGGGACTCCGAGCTCAACCAAAAAATCTATTAGCTCATCCTGTACTATTTTTCCGTCTTGTTCTGACATCTTCTGGGCCTCTACAAATAACCCGAGATTATCAACGTCGTCCAAACAGATTTCGTACTCCCCATATTGTGTCTTACGACGCGTTTTTCTAACCTCAACCGTTTTTACAAAATTAAGTCGCTCAATAATCTTAACGAGTTCGTCTTTGTTTGTTATCTCTGTCTCATGCTCAATACAGTCAAGCTCATTGGTTACGTCTTGTTTAAAAGTAAAAATATACTTTCCATTTTGCTCTCTTATACGCAATACCGGAGTTTTATGATCATTGATAGTAATTCCATTAAGATTAAAAATGGTGTCGTGTTGCGCTATTGGGTTAGAAATCACACATCCTAAACTTTCCAATTTTTCTTGTATGGGCTTTAAATCGGAGACCTGTATTTTGACTTCAATTTCTTTTTGCATAATTTTGGGTGGCTAAAGGGAGTTGACTCCGACTTGTGCTAAATAGCACAGTCTAGTCGCCGCCTCATTGTGCAATTTATAATTGCACATATTCCGGCGTTCAACTTCTTACGCGAGCAAAGCAGTTTGCTCGCTTAGCCACAAAAATAGACGTAAATCTATTCTGGGTGGCTAAAGGGAGTTGAACCCTTGACATCGGTTCCACAAACCGAAGTTTTACCGTTAAACTATAGCCACCATATACTTGCTAACGACCGACAACGGACAACCCACAAAAGAACTATTTTTTAGAATCAATTGCGAGTCGTGTGTCAATCCAGTGCCGCGAGAGGGAATCGGACCCCCGACACGACGCTCTTCAGGCGTCTGCTCTACCACTGAGCTACCGCGGCATATTATTTCTATTGTTGCTTTTATATATCTTTATTGTCTTGTGCTTTCGTATCGCAGACCTTCGGTTTTCTGTTCTTCCAGGGAAAATCCAATATATCTTTTGGATTTCCCGTTTAAAGCAAAATCGTTTGCTTTAAACCCACTGAGCTACCGCGGCATATAGCAACAAACAACAAACGACTAACAACAGACAACGGCACAAACACTAGGAGCACACTGCGTGCCCTTCCATAGTCCATCACAAATGGACGACGGAGGGAGCTACCGCGGCATATGAGTAACTTACCCTTCGACTTACGCTCAGGATCTGCCGTAGGCAGACAACAAACGACTAACAACAGACAACCAGTGACTGGGATTAATAAAAATACGCAAAACGTATTCTAATACGAAAACAGTGCTTACGCAAGGATTGATCTTAAAACTAACTACCATCTCTCTCGATTAAAGATGAGTGTCTTGCGGTTAAGAATCAATGACCAACGACCAATCGTTTAACTTTCCATCCTTCAATTTGCTTTGCTTTTATTCGTTTAACTTTCCACTTTTCACTTTCCACTCGTTCGTACCCCCGCTAGGAAATCTCCTTCGCCTCTCGTTTCGCCGTCGCTCAACTCGGGCTAGGCACCGCCTCGCGTGCTCGTGTGCTCACTCGCACAAGCTCCGGCGTTCGATTCCTGACGCAAGCAAAATTATTTGCTTGCTCGTGGATACTCCGTACCCCCGCTAGGAATCGAACCTAGATTTACTCCTTAGAAGGGAGTCGTTCTATCCATTGAACTATGGGGGCAAATAGTAACTAACAACCTACCACTGACCACTAACAACGCAGATTAAAACAGAATAAGAAACTCAAAGCGTAAGGATGTTCATCTACTTAATAAGTGTACCGATAATGCGCTCCTAAAATCAAACCCCGCCCTTTTTATGAAATCAAAAGGGCGGGGACGTATGAGCAATTAATCAACATCCAAAAAGCATTACTGACATTTCTTAATAAGTACATTAAGAAGTAACTTTGTATTCTCCTGAGCTTCTTCTTCTGTTTTACTCGCTACAAACGCGTTCCATTGATTAAGAATTTCTTTGTCATTCAACGCGCGTACGGCGTTTTCCAACTCAAGACGCGTATCAAAACTTATTTCTCCAGTTGCGTTAATCACCTTCTGGATGAATAATTTTGTAAACTCAAGCGTTTTACTACGACTGTTAAGTAGATCAATAGCAACACGTCCCTGGTCATTGGCACGTTTGAGTGCTACATACTGATACGAGAAAAAGATATTCCCCGCAAGAAGTAATAGGATAATTGCTATTAATGTTGATCTTTGATTGCTGCTCATACGTTTTTATTACTTTTTATTTTATATTATATTTTTAATAAACTACGAAATGCGATACATGTTACTCTCGGTTAATGATTAAAGATGAATGATTAATGGTTATTCGCGACTACGAAACCCTCCTTCGTCCACTTGTGGTGGACTACGGACGGGCGCAGTACACCCTACACTACGTGCTTCCTGCCTTCTCCCTATTTCGTCGCGCGTCTTTATAAAAGTTATAGAGCAGAAGCACTGTTACGAGCGCTAACAAAATAGTTTTCCAATCAACAATATTGAGCCACCAATAAGTGCTACGCATTTCTATGTTGGTATGCACACCACTCCCCTCTTTAACTTGAAACGGCTTGCCTATGTATTCTTGATACCCTGGGGCTTGGACTTTGAGATAGTACGTGCCCTCGGGAACCAAGAACGAATATGTTCCTCGCACATCGGTTACTTGTGGATTTTCTTGTTGAAATTCTTCTCCTGGCCATAGTTCATACTCTTTTGTTTCCTGATTAAGCCAGTAGAGTGACGCAATGGCGCCAGGGATGCGCGCCTCCTTTCCATCATCTGATTCATAGATATACCCCTCAGGATCAACAACGGTAACCAGACGAATCTCTTCTTGAGCAAGTGTCGGACTTATATAATCAATCGCGGTGATAACTTCGTACTCCCCACTCACCACGGGCGCATACAAATGAGCGGTATAGATGCCTTGCTCATCGGGTCCCTCATAGTCAAACTCACTTAGAACCAATCGCGTCTCTTGTGCAATTGATTTTTTCTTATTTTTCGCTTGAGTGTTTACTTCACCGCCTTCAACTGGAACGATGGTGGCATTTTGGGCCTTTTCTCCAAACGATGGGACAGAAAAGAGCGCTGATGCCATAAGATCTTTGGCGCTAATAGGGGAAGCATTTTCTCCCGCGATCACTGGACCAGTTTCTACCGAAACACTCTTGCCCTTTGATTTAAACACTAGATACCCTTTCACACTTCGCGCCGGTTGATCTACGCGAACAATGAGTGTAATAGGTTTCCCAGTAATGGTTGCGATTTTCTGTTGTGGCTTTCCACGATCATCAACAGTAAGCGCTACATTGAGATCTATCTTTTCACCAAATGATCGCGCAAAAAGAACCTCTGTTGGAATTTTTTCTTTTATGTGGGAAGGTACTTCGCCAATGGGAATATTTGTCGGTATACGTAGATCTCCTTTTGCGATAACTCCTTTAGGAAGCGCTGTTGTTTGACTCAAGTTCGGCAAGATAAACTTTGCCAGTTCAAGTTTTCTTACGTCAGTTACTTTGTTTACACCCACCTCGCCAAAAAGTTTTCCAAGTCCCGGAACTTTTTGTGCAAGACGATTGAGTTCGTTTGGAAGTGGCGCGAGAACAAACGCGTTAATTGGTTTTTGCGGCAACAGACCCCACGCACCCTTAAATGCGAGCGGCGCTTCTTTGGGTAGTTGTTGTTCAAGCGGAATTTCAGCAGCTGGCGGCGTTTTCTTTCCCAAAATCTTACGCAACAGCGCTAAAGGTACTCTGCTTATTTTTTCAAAGAGTGATAGCTCGTTCTCATTTTCCGTCACTATAGACATCGTCGTTGAAGCCAATGTTGATGTTGAGCGCGTTGTTGTTGCTTGACCCCACGGAAGCGCCGCTCCCCCAGGATAAGGAACTGAGGTTGGGGTTGGTGATGTGCGCGTACTCGCGGGTCGCCAATCTGTTTTCACTAAACATTGCGCGCAGTTAAACGTAATAGTCCCCGCGGTATCACTTGTCGCGGTACCACCAAAAACTCCCTGCGTAGAAATAGAGACGCCGGAAAAATTAATCCACCCGCGCTGGGCGGACCACGCGTATCCCGAAAGATGTCCTTCGCTATCATTTTTCACGCCGCTAGTAGTCGGATTAAGGTTAATCCACCCATACACAGGGCTCCATATGTATCCAGTCAGTTGCGTATCAGTAATATGAACGTTTCCATGTGTTGCGCCAAAATTGATCCACCCCATTACATCTCCCCAGGCATATTTCGCGCTTGGGTCTATGGTTCCATCAACCACTGACGCGTACACGGGCAAAACACTATGCCACAACATACATACACAACACAAAAACACCGTGCACACGGTCATAACCACTTTTTTGTGCTGATATGCGTACCACGACATTATGATTGGCTATTTTTTCTTTTCAACGATCGGCTCTAATCTTGGAATATCTCCGAATACCGAAACAATCCCCCCATCAAGAGCGTCCTTACCCGCGCGAAGATTTTCTGTGATAAGAATGATGTGCGCGTTTTTCAAATCCATTTTTTCAAGCTCCTCAAACTGCGAAAGGGCGCGTGTGCGATCTCCGCGCGCGTTATATAAAAGTCCCAAGACATACCGCCCGTCAACATATGAGGGAGCAATACGCACAATGTCTTGAGCGAGAGCAAGTGCCCTCTCGCTATAACCGACTTTTGCATACACGAGAGCAATGTTAATCGCGGCCTGCATATCTTGCGGATAATATGACATAATCGATCGAGCTGTATTTTCAGCAAGATCGGTGTCTTTGTTTTTGAGCGCTAAACGCATACGCCCGAGTAACGCTGGCTGATAATCCGGTTTGAGCGCGATTGCTTTTTCAATATCTTTTTGAGCTTGATCTAGATTTTCCTTCTGTGCCGATACGCGCTCTTGTGCCGCATTTAAATCAGCAGAACGAATAAAGGTATTTGCGCGATCAAGATAGTATTGTGGATTTTGAGGATCGCGTGAAATAGCTTTTTCATAGCTGTCTTGCGCGGCAGTATCAGCTCCACCCACTAACGAAATAAAGAATGAATACACACTCCCCCGATTTGCCCAATTGCGCGCATCACTACTATTGTTTTGCGTAGCACGCATAGCCGCGTCTATAGCCGCCGACGCGGCAACTTGCAGTTGAGTATTAAATTCTTGTTGCGTTTGCGCCCCCGCAAGTACTTGATCAGCGACAGCAATAATTGCCTGACTCATATCACGCTGATATAGATCGCTTTTTGGGTCGAGGCGCACCGCATTTTGTAACGCGTTAAACGATCCAACACGTGTCCAGGTATGGTAGTAGAGCGCGGCACTGTACTGTACTCCTATCATAAACAACGCCACCAGTATCACACTCATACCGACAATAACCCCTACAATAAAACCTTTGTTCTTTATTTTTTTTATCGCATCCACGAGACGCGTAAAGAGTGTTTTAATCATTGGCGTGTAATAATATTATTTTTGTATTCTGTGTCATACCTACCACAAAACCCATACTCACAAAAAAGAACACTATTCCTATAAACGACGCTGGGTATAGAATGAGCGCTGCCGCTATAAAAAGCGCCGCGTCAGCAACAATGCTTTTTTGTTGGTCTATGTGTTCTGTGCGTATCAATCGAACAAGCGAATATACTATTACTCCAAAAAATAGAACACCCAGCACGCCAGTAGTAACTAAAAGCGTCAGCCAGAAGCTAAACCCTTGATCAAATCGCAGTTGCCACAATTGAGTATTATTGAGAGTTACCGATCTGTTTTTCGCATATTCGTCTCCAAAAAGTGCTGGCCCTACTCCAATAGGAGCGCGCATACTAGTTATCACATCCCGCGCGGCACCAATAGTTGAGCTGACATTGGGACGGACTTCGGTTGGGAATCGCGCGATGGATGGGATACGATTACCCACCGCTAAGAAGAAAATAGCGATCACCGCAAGTACCAATGGAATACTCACTCGTGCCTTCACGCTACTATTTTTAAGCTCTCGAAGCCCGGTAATAATTCCTGCAATAGCCAGAAGCACCCACAACCACCAATAATTGACAGCGGTAAGCGCTAGAACACCAAGCACCATTCCGATGATAAGCGCGTAGCGCCATTTTTTCTTTATGTCAAACACCACATATATTGCCGATGCTACCACAAGGCCCAAAGACACAAACACACCCCAATCAAGAATTGATCCGATAGTGTTATATCCGATTATACGCGTAAGAAATGGCGATATCAGCGGAATGTTAACAAGAACGACGCACCCCTCAACAAGCGCGACACCCCATCCTATAAAAAACGCTCGAGCAAGATGTATTTTATCTTCTTCGCCAAAAAATACAGATGCTAACCAAAACGCCGCGCATCCTACGCATAAGGAAAGAAGTGAGTCCGAGGCACCAAGCATCCCCCATCCACTGATCCATGGAGCACGCGACAAAACGGTGCTTATAATATAAGTGAGTAAAAATACCCCAATAGCGCTACTTAACAGCGTCTTTGGGTATACGATTGTTCGTGTTCTGATGCTCTCCGCGCCATACGCGATCAAACCAATCCCCATTAAAACAACCGCTAGGAGTGTTTTATTGATAACCAGGTGAGCGTTTGTAAATGGCAAAAAAAACAGAGGGAGTAAACCAACCAGCACATACACGCACCACCGAGCAGTGCGAGTAAAAATACTTTGTTGTTTTTGTTCTACCTGCTTACTCTCACTTTCAATACGCTCACTGACTACCATCGCCTCCTCTGACACCGATGTGTAGTAATTCGTGTGTTCTTCCGACTGAACACGTAGTTTTAGGATTTTATTCATACTTTTTTAGTGTTACTGACTTGGTGTTTCTGGTGTTACTGTTTCTGTTGGCGATTGTGTTTGCTCACTGGGAGATGCCGACGGCTCTGGAGATGGTGGAGTTTCCGAAGCGGTTGGTTCCGGAGGCGCTTGAGTGGGAACGGGGGTTTCTATTGGAGTTTCAGCTGGAGTTTCAGTAGGAGTGGCCTCCTCTGTTGACGATGCTGTTACGGGAGGTGTTGGAGCAGGTGGCAATGATTCTTGTGGAGGGATAGGCGATCCAATAGTAATACCATTTCTATCCAAGATAAACTTGAGTTGTTCTTTATTTAAACAAAGATCTTCCACGCACAATTCTTTGGTAGTAATTTTATCAACAATGAGTTGTTTAATTGATGTAATTCCGTTTTCTATAGTAATACCAATTGACGCGAATGTTCGCGTGAGAAGCGTGATAAGACCACCTTCACCACCAGAAGCGGCTTCGCTTGACCCCAGCGCAAACCCGGTGCGCACAAACACGGTAATTTTTCCAACACCCGACTGATTGTATGTCTCAAGCGCCATACCAATAGTCATACCTGGACTCGTCGCTTTTGCCGCAACGCCCGGTTGTGATGATACGGTAAGATAATCACCAATATTAATCGCTCCGTTTTCAGTTGATACTTTTACCGGCACGCGCCCGTTAAGAGCGACCGGTCGCGCGTTTTCTATATTTTTTCCAAGAAGCACGCCCGGCTCTGTTGAAATGACTCCCGCAAGATATTGAGTTGATGAGGCCGTTGATTTTTCTATAAATGTTGAATTTTGTGTGCTGAACGAAACCACATCGCCTGATTCGAGTGATATATCGTTAGTCGGATAATGTTCAGCAACGTCTATGCCGGTAATTGCCGTTGCTTTGGCATAAATCGTTCCTGCTGTTGGTGTTGACGCACACCCAGCGTTATCATCATCCACACAAAGTCCCCCTTTGGGAATATATACATCCTTTTGTGTTGACCCGTCACCAACAATTAATCCATATGAAGTCGACGATGTAGCAATACTAATCCCGTCAGCAAAATATCCTCGACCGAGATTGGTAACGTTAAACTTACTCACTCCTCCTACCTGGGCGTCAATTAATCTTTGCGTCCCACTCCCTACTGCTGTTTCGGTGCGGTTGATAAGCAGGTCGGTGTTAGCGGCTGTGCCTGAAGATTGGTTGTAGGTAGGATTAATTCTAAATGCCACATTAGAACCAGATGTCTGACTGAACGTTCCGCCCGCTGCACTTACGGCAGTGGTACTACTAGCAACCATGCTCCCATTTTGTAAATTAAGCGTTGTGTTACCACCACCCCCAATGTTGTAGTTATAGAGAGTTCCAGATACTATTGCGCTCGCCGTTGTCAGTAAACCTCTATTACTTACACTAAACTTACTCACTCCTCCTACCTGGGCGTCAATTAATTTCCCCCCATCCTTTGCTGATGGATTGATGAGTAAGTCAGTTATGGTTGTGGTTGTAGCGGCACCGACAGTGAGAATAGCTGTTGACGTAGTGGTCGTAGCTATGCCAATACGACCCACGAGCATACTTCCTGAGTAATCACTCGCAGTTCCATTGCCTACCGCCAGCACTCCTGCGTTGTAGCGAGAGAGGCCGATATCTGGAGTCGCAAATGTACTAGCTGTACTAGACCAAGCAATAAAAGCTCCTGATGGTTGTAGGTAATCACCAGTAGTTCTCATTGAAGATTTGGCTGTTATATTTCCACTTGAAGTAATACTACTTCCCGTAGTTAATGCTCCTAAGTTCGTTACACTAAACTTACTCACCCCTCCTACCTGGGCGTCAATCAAATTTCCACTTGTCTTTGTCGTTGGGTTAACAAGCAAATCAGTTGCCGCAGAAGAATCAGTTGCCGTTAAAGATACTTTCCCAGCCAACAAATCTCCAAATCCTGTTGAACCATCAGTAATTTTTAATGTCCCAGCTGAGGAACGAGCAAGACCAAGGTCTTTAGTGCCTATAGCATCAATAGTGGATGACCACATTAATTGATTTGCAGAACCAGCCGCAAAATATACGCCATCTGAATACCATTTTCTGGCATTGATTGAAAAACTACCAACCGTAAGCGCACCCGAAGCAATAACGCTCCCCGTATTACTTACACTAAACTTACTCACCCCTCCTACTTGGGCGTCAATTAAATTCCCCGCGTTTTTTGCCGCTGGATTGATAAGAAGATCGGTTATTGTTGTGGTTGTTGCGGCACCAAGAGTAAGAAGCGCTGTCGATGTTGTGGTGGTGGCAATAAGGACGTTGCCGGTGCTATCAATCCTCATTCGTTCGGTGTTATTTGTCCCAAAGGTTAATGAGTTAGCTGAACTTGTTTTTATGACTTGTGCGTTCACGGTTGAGTCGGAATTAAACACAATACTTGACGCAGTGCCACCAGTAAATGTTATACCATTGGCACCAGCAGTGTTTCTTAACGTTACTGTTCCATCAGAATTCATATTCAACAATCCAAAACCCTGCGTAGAAACGCCCATATAAACACTCCCGTTATTAAGAACACTAAGCAATGGACTTGTTGCGGTGCTTGTTGCTACGACAAACACGCCCGATGCGGTTGAGGTGCCGATAAGGACATTGCCTGTATGATTAATCCTCATTCTTTCCGTACTTGATGTGTAGAATGCCATGTAGTTACTTCCAACGGCTGATGATCCATAAATAGAAGAATTGCTTCCACCAAAACCAAAATACCCACCATTTGCCGTAAAAGCGTTCCCTGCAAGATAAGATGACCCAGTAACTTGTAATCCATAACTTGGAGTTGCCGTCCCTATTCCTACATATCCATTCGGTAACACGGTAAACAAAGTTGTTTTTGAAGTGCTACTTGCTACCTCCAAAAGACCCCGGGGGGTTGATGTACCAATACCGACATTACCCGCGGCAGTGATTCTCATTTTCTCACTCGCTGGAATTCCAAGTCCTTCTCCGATAGCGCTATATCCTGTCCAAAAATAAAGATCTGTTGGAAAGTTAAAACTACTTGCCGACACGTGACTTAAGAATTGTGCCCCCATCCCAGCCGCTGGAGCTCCATTTATATTAATTAATCCCGTTCGTTCAAAATACGAAGAAAATCCGATCGACGCGTAATTATTATCTGTTGTATTTCCGTTGTAAACATTGAGGGTCGAGCTTGAGAGATACCCAGCTAACGTCGCGTTGCCAGTATCTCCATCAACACGCGCTCCACCAGACACGTGCAGTTTTGACAACGGACTAACCGTTCCAATTCCTACGTTTCCACTGTCGTAATAAATACCACTCCCCGATGTAGTCCATTGTGAACTGGGGACTGTCGCCCACGAAGACGTTGCTCCGTTGGTGGTAAGATATTTTCCGCTATTTCCTGTTTGCGTAGGAAGAATTAGATCAGCATCGCTTGATGTCGCGGTGCTCACTACACCTGCAGTTGCTTTGAGTAATCCGCTCGCAGTGCCAAAGGTCATCCCTCCAATGTGTATTGATCCAAGACCAGTTGATCCATCGGTGATTTTTAACGTTCCCGCTACACTACGCGTGATCCCCACATCAGAGAGCGCCCCTAGTTTAAACTGGGCCGAATCCGACACAAGCCCCAAATCACCCGTTGACGAACTAAAGGTAAATTTTGAATCACTTGCAATCGTTGATGTCCCGCTAAAAAATCCGATTTGCCCAAGAGCTCCTGTCCCAGCAACTGGTGTTACAACGGTACAATTAATATCACCGGGGGCACAAGTTGGATCCAGTGTTTCATTGGGATCGTATGGCGAGAGCGGAGGAATAGCAAACACATATGCCGCTCCACCAAGCGCACCAAAAATCACCATGCCTATGCCTAGTGACGCAAGGATACGAACAGCACTCCGCTTAACCTTATGTGCGTTATTTACATCGTTCACTATCACACTATAAGTATACCACACAAAAAGAAGCAGGGGCTAGGGAAATAGTGGATAAATGGGAAGATGGGCGAAACGCGTAACGATAAACGTGGAACGGGCAATGAATAGCGTATGGCAAGGCGCGATTATTGGCCGTTGATCATTAATCCTTTACTAGAAGTATGGACCAACAAACGACCAACGACCCACAACCAACGACGGCGAATAATCAATGATGGAGAAAGAAGCGATCACCAATCCTTAGTAAAAATTGACCAAAACATACATCTGATATAGTATGTGTGTTGTCTAGCGGGCTGTAGTATAACGGTAGTATATATGCTTTGGGAGCATACGGCCTGGGTTCAATTCCCAGCAGCCCGACAAAGAAGAGTGGAATGTTAAACGTAGAAAGTGAAACGGATAATTACCATCAGCCAGAGAAGGACTAATCTATAACTGGAGTGATTAGCCCTCCTACATCCACCAAGGGCGGACTACGGAAGGGCACGTGAACTACCTAACACTTCTCTACCACAAATCTCCACGATCGTGGAGATTTGTGGTAGAGAAAAAACATGAATAGTTTTCCTGGGTTTACTGATCTCGTTGCGGCGGAGTAGCAGTGGTGTTTGTTGGAAAAAGTCAGAACTCATTTTGAACAAAATCCCGACTAATTCGCTCCGCCCCGCCACCGCTCGCTTCGCTCGCTGTTCCGCAAAAAAAGTTTTCTTCGCATTTTTTGATTTGGCGCGCGATTTCTTTTTCTTCTAAAAGGAAAACAAAACTTTTTTGCGAGACCCTGCTCTGAACGAGCAGGGCGGCGGGGCTTCGCTTCGGCTCGGGCGAGGCGGAATTCCCCCCACACCCCCCTTCCGCCTCGCCCTCGCTTTGGACGCCGACGGAATTTGAGGCTTTGTACACTTATTTTACCTGTTTACCGTAAATTCCACAACTACAAAAAGCAACCAGTAAATAATCAACAAACAAGCTTCTTTTTTTGAAAGAGTACGGCCAGTTTTCAAAAATTTAAACAACATAAACGAAGCGCCGACCATAAACATGCCAGTTATATAAATGATTTTTTGTGGAAATGAAAATGGATTGATCAAGGCGAGTATCCCCACTACGATAGTAGCATCAGCAAGCACTGTACCGAGAATATCTCCGACAGCTAACGAATCATCGTGTTTTTTGACAGATTTTAGTGAGAAAAGTAATTCTGGAATGGTTGTACCAAGTCCTACGACAAGCATTCCAATAAGAACAGGGTTTATATTAAAATAATTGGCGATTCCTACAGCAGAAGTAACGGTAAAATGTGATCCTACCAATAAGATTGCCATGCTAAATAATAGAAGTAGAAAGTTTTTGCTTTTCCCGTTATGCCCATTGTGTACCACGGCAGAATGGTTAGTTCCGTTTCTCAGAGCAAGATAATAAAATATTCCTCCCGCAACAATCAGAGTCAGACCCTCAAGTCTCGAATAGTGTCCATTTAAACCCAATATTAATGGCAATAAAAGTATAAATGGATACACAATGTTATTCTTTAAAATTTTCCCTTCAACTTTTAACTTTTTGCCGGTGAGAAACACAACTACCGCAAAAACTAAAGTCAAGTCAGCGACATTTGATCCGAACAGAGTACCAAGTCCGAATGAGGGAATATTTTCCAATGAAGCATTAATGGCAACAAATGTTTCGGGGAGGATTGAAATTATTGCCACGATCATGAAACCGACCAGAAATTTTGAGATTCTAAAATTTTCTGCCAGTTTGACGGAATATTTTGTGGCCATTGTCGCTCCTTTGGCAATGGCGTAAAGCGAGATAATAAAAATTAATAAATTGATTGCCATAAATTTATTTAAAAGTATCCAACTTGAGCGGTGCTTTTTCCGCTTTATTGATGATAAATTTACTTAAAATCATTCCTTTTTTCTTGCTCAAAACAATAAGAATTATTGTCGCTAATAAACCAAAAAACGAAATCATTCCAAACAAAACGTTAAAACCCAGTTTGCTGGCAATAAAAGCGCCGATAGTGGCGCTGGAGGCCGTAGCGATGCCAACCCCGACATCTTCTAACGACCATTCAAGACCAACAATTTTTTTATCTATGTGATTGGTAAAGAGAATACGCCAAGCCGGAACCGCCATAGAGTTAGCAATTCCGTTCACTATCTGCAATACATAAATATGCCAAGGGGCAGATGACATGATGTAAAACAAAGGAATGATTGATATTAAAAAGGTGCCAATAATCATGAACGAACATTCGTCAATTTCACCTCTGATTTTATCCATCAGCCGACTAAGTGGAACAACCATAATCACTCTGGTCAACCAGTAGCAAGACATGGCAAAACCGATAACTTCTATTTTATTTTCTATATTTTCAAGGACAAAGACGGCGAATATTGGGGCCAATAAACCGACAGCAAAAAAAAGAAAAAAGTCAGACAATATCAAAAAGCGGATTGTTGTGCTTATTTTATTCTTGTTTATCATATTATTCATAATTGCCTTCGGCTTCGGGTTGGTGCAATATTTTTTCGACTTTGATTTTTTTCTCTCCGCTCGGTGTTTTAAGATTAATGATATCACCAACGCGATACCCCAATAAAGCACACCCCACCGGAGAAATCACCGATATCTTGCGTTGAGCAATGTCGGCATCCTCGGGGAAAACCAACCGATACTCAAGTTCCGTCCCCGAATCTACATCTGTAAAATTCACCAAGGAATTCATGGTGATGATATTGGCCGGGATCTTTTCCGGTTCAACAATTTCCGCTCTTTTAAGTTCAGAAAGCAAAGAACGAGTACTGTCGTTATCCGGCAATTTTTCATTTATCAACTTGATCAATTTTTTGTGATCATTTTTTGTAATATATATGTTGGTCATAGGTTTAAAATTTAAAAAACAACCGTTTTAACCGGTTGTTTTTTGCTCATGCACTAAAACAACCGGTTAAGTGACGGTAGGAAAAGAAAGTGTGGTATTTTTGTATATATTATGTAGAAACATATTAAACTTATTATATCAAATTAGGCTAAAAAGGCAACTTTTAAACACCCCGATGTTGTTTTTATTTCATTAATACATCAAGCGAAACGCCCAATGCGCTCGCTATTTTTTTAACAGTATCAATGGTGGGATTGGGCGTTGCGCCTGCTTCAATTTTGGCGATAGTATGAAAAGCCAAATCCGCTTTCTTTGAAAGCTGATCCTGTGAAATACCGAGCTTGTTTCGGTATTTTTTTATATTCTCGCCGATTGTGGATTTTTCGTTTGACATATTCGTATAGTTTTACTATGATAGTTAGTGAGGATATAAAACCTTTATCATCAATAGTTAGTATATGAAATTTTTATCATTTAGTCAAACGAAATTAGGGAGTTCCTTATCGTTGCCCGCGCACGGGTGGGTTGGGGCAAGGGCAACACCTCTTTTTTCTGCGGTGCATTTTGCAAAGCAAAATACAAATTCCGTCGGCGTCCAAAGCGAGGGCGAGGCGGAAGGGGGGTGTGGGGGGAATTCCGCCTCGCCCGAGCCGAAGCGAAGCCCCGCCGCCCTGCTCGTTCAGAGCAGGGTCTCGCAAAAAAGTTTTGTTTTCCTTTTAGAAGAAAAAGAAATCGCGCGCCAAATCAAAAAATGCGAAGAAAACTTTTTTTGCGGAACAGCGAGCGAAGCGAGCGGCGGCGGGGCGGAGCGAATTAGTCGGGATTTTGTTCAAAATGAGTTCTGACTTTTTCCAACAAACACCACCAAAGTTGATTAGTCGCCTCGCTCGGCGCTTCGCGCCTCGCTTCGGCAGGCATTTCCGCAAGGAAATGCCAAGGGTTTTTGAAATCAATCGCCAATTTTCCCGCTGCAAGGCGGCGGTTCACAAATTTAAGAATTTGTATTGCGCCAAAGCCGCAATGAGCCGATGGTTTTCTTCCGCCTTCAGCGGAATACAAAATGAGATTTTAATAAATTGTCGGTGTAAAGCGTTGCCTTTTTATAAAATTAAAAACTTCTAAAAATTATGATAAAATACTTTATCTATTGTCGCAAATCAAGCGAGGACGAGGAAAGACAAGTTTTGTCTATTGAGGCCCAGCTCACGGAACTTCGCGAGTTTGCCAAACAAAACAATCTTTTTGTCGTCAAAGAATTTTACGAAAGCAAAACAGCCAAAGAGCCGGGCCGAGAAGTTTTTAATTTTATGCTTTCGGAAATTGAAAAAGGCAACGCTTCGGGAATTTTAGCGTGGAATCCCGATAGATTGGCTAGAAATTCAATAGACGGCGGAAAAGTAATTTACCTTGTGGACACAAAAAAGATTGAATCGCTAAAATTCCCCACATTTTGGTTTGAAGCGACACCGCAGGGAAAATTTATGTTGTCTGTCGCCTTCGGACAAGCAAAGTATTACACCGACAATTTAAGAGAAAACATTTTGCGCGGAATCAGGCAGAAAATAAGACGCGGTGAGCTATCGGCAAAAGCCCCGCTCGGATATTTCAACGAACCTCGTCTGCGAACTATAGAACCCGATAGAAAAACTTTTAACAAAGTGAAAGAAGTTTTGCGGGCTTTTGCCACTGGCAATTACACGCTTACCGCTATTCAAGGCAAAATGTTTTCTCTTGGCTTGGTTGGCAAAGACGGGAAACTGCCTCATCTTTCCACCATTCAGAAAATTTTGACTAATCCATTCTATTACGGACATTTTCGCTATCGTGGCGAAATTCATCAAGGATCGCATAAGCCAATGATTTCAAAGAAACTTTTTGACCAAATACAAGAAGCGTTAATCACAAACGGCAAGCCCCGCAAAAAGCGAGGACCGAAAAACTTTCAATTTCTCAATTTTGCGGTTTGTGGCGAGTGCGGATATGCCATAACAGCCGAACGGCACATCAAGAAAAGCGGACTAAAATTTGTTTATTATCGTTGCACCCACAAAAGCAAAACGCAAAATTGTTCTCAAGCTCGCTTTTTGCGGGAAGAAGTTTTGACCGAGCAAGTAAAAGAGATTTGTCAAAAAGTTTCTTTGCCCGATGTTTGGCGGGAAAAATATCTTTGCAAAGTGAAAGAATGGGAAAGCGAAAACCGCCAAACATCAGACCTTTTCGCTCAAAATCTTAAAACCGAACTTTCCGCCATAAAAACAAAAATAGACCGCTTAATGGACGGCTATCTTGAAGGCAGTTTTGAACTGGCGGAATTTCAGGAAAAGAAAAACAAACTAATGGCGGAAAAGAAAGATATTGAGGAAAAATTATCGGATTTTGAGCGAAAAGGAAATCATTGGCTCGAACTCACCCGAAATTGGATTTTAGAGGCCAACCAAGCCAAAAATCTCATTTTGTCTGAAAATTTTTCGGAAATGAAAAATTTTCTCAAAACCATCGGCTCGAACCGCCGCCTTGCGGCGGGAAAATTGACGATTGATTTCAAAAACCCTTGGCATTTCCTTGCGGAAATGCCTGCCGAAGCGAGGCGCGAAGCGCCGAGCGAGGCGACTAATCAACTTTGGTGGACCTACGGGGAATTGAACCCCGTTCTCCTCCATGCCATGGAGGCGTTCTACCGGTATACCATAGGCCCATGGTATTTGAATTTTTATGCGCACTTAGCATACAATACCCAAGGGCTGTTTTCAACGTGTTTTTTGCTTATAAACCCTCGTAGTTCAACGGATTAGAACAGTCCCGTCCTAAGGGATAGATAGAGGTTCGATTCCTCTCGGGGGTACGAACGAGTGGAAAGTGAAAAGTGGAAAGTTAAACGAACGAAAGCAAGGCGAAACGAGAGGCGAAGGATATTCCTCTCGGGGGTACGAACGAGTGGAAAGTGGAAAGTTAAACGAGTGAGAACAGGGCAAGCCGAAGAGTGGACGGGGTGTGGAAAGTTGAACGTTGAATGAAGAAGGAAGGAGCGGACGATCATTCATCTTTTACTTTTCATCGTTAATTGATAATCGCACAACGTTTACCATTATACATTTAACTCATCTACCTTTTATCTTTAATCGTTAGCAAAAGAAATTTATGGAACACATAAAAAACGACTGGGCACGACAAATTGAACAAACAAAAGATTCCCATGGAAACAGAGGCCACTCAAATTGGATTGAAACAGATCGCGCGCAAAAACTCATAAGAAAAATGCGAGAAAAATTTCCTCATGTTGAGATAACGCTCAGCGATGAACATTTTATCATCCCGAAAAAAAATGGAGTAATGAGCTATATACCCCGATGGGAAGAACTGGATACATCATCCGATGGTAAACGACCTATGGGAAAAATCAGCGTGGAAGATATGATACTAAAGATTTTAGAAGAAGACGAATAGACAGAAGGAAGTTAGAAGAGGAACAGATAAATTGATCGTTAATCCTTAACGGTATGGTATTGATCTATGACTCGTTTCACGTTTATCGTTCTACATGTAACCCATCTATCTTTCATCTTTAATCGTTAACCGAGTAAGTATGTTGTAGGTTAATTCTGGAGGGTTGGCAGAGTGGTCTAACGCGCCGCACTCGAAATGCGGTTGGGGAGAAATCCCCTCACAGGTTCAAATCCTGTACCCTCCGCGCTTTAACGAAAAATTAATAAAACGCTTTTACAAACTCTAATGCCCGACAATACCGCTATGGTTCATTTTTTTATACGAGTAGCGTATACTAACCATATATGTTGAGCACATTTTTATCTCTCTTTTCGGTCGAACGAAGAGTAATGCGCGTTATTAAAAAAGCATTGCCAGCCGTTGTTTCCATATCCGCGTCAAAAGATATCAACACACTTTCTCGCTCATCGTCCCCGGAATTGTTTCCCGTATTTGATAGAGATAAAAAACGAGCAAAAAAACTGGCGACCGCTATCGAGGGAGAGTCAGTGCATGTGAGTGGCGGATCGGGGTTTATTATTGACCCAAGCGGCATTGTGGTGACCAATATTCATGTGATCGCCGATCGTAAGCTTGATTGGCAGGTTATTACCCACGACGGAGTTCCCTATTCAGCCACGCTCGTTGGAACTGATTACGTAAACGATGTTGCATTTTTGAAAATACAAACAACGCCAAAGAAAAAATTCCGAGCGCTTCCAGTTGGAGATTCATCATTAGTGGTCTTGGGGCAAACCGTACTAGCGATCGGAAACGTGCTAGGGTTTTTTAGAAACACCGTGTCTGCCGGAATAGTATCGGGGCTTTTTCGCTCCATCGAAGCAGAAAATGACACTATTACCGAAAATCTCCACGGACTTATTCAGACAGACGCCGCGATCAACCCAGGAAACAGCGGCGGGCCGCTTATTGATCTTCGAGGACGCGTCATCGGCATTAATTCAGCAAGCGTTACTAAGGCAGAAAATATCGGGTTTGCTCTTCCGATTAATGTTATTCGAAAAGATCTCGCGCGGCTTAAAAAAGAAGGGGTGATTCGTCGGCCATTTTTAGGTGTTCGTTATATTATTTTAGATCGGGATACGCAGCATACATTTAAAACACCAGTATGTAACGGCGCGCTTGTTATGAGCCCAACTCCCGGGCAACAAGCGGTTATCCCAAAAAGCTCCGCTGACATAGCAGGACTAAAAGAGAAAGACATTATCATCCGCGTGAACAAAAAATTGCTCGCAAATCAACACACATTGCAAGACGCGCTAGAAGATGTTCGCGTGGGAAGTGTGGTGACGCTCACTATCATCAGGAAAGGAAAAATCATTGATCTGAAGGCGACGATGAAGGAGGAGAGATAGAGAATAGTGGTAAGTGGAGAAGGGACAATTGTTCGTCTTCTATTTTTATTCACTAATCACCAATCGCTACCCACTATCCACTTATCATCGGCCACCCCGTGCTCACTTTCCAAAATAACCCGCGTAGGGAGCTTGACGTTCGCTGGGGCCGCGAAACCACTCAATAGAGGTTGTTTTCGCGACAATTGCGCGAGCGATATAAAATACGAAGAAAAACAGCGCGAGCACAATCGCGATTTTCTTTACCGTTTCTTTACTCATTGTTTTATAACAAGATTAATAACTCTATCAGGAACAAATATCGTTTTGAGTATGATTTTATTTTCAATATGGGTCGTCAGTTTTTTATCTTTCTTAAGAACACCAATAACTGTTTCTTTTTCTGATCCCTGATCAACAGTAACCGTTCCTTTTGTCTTGCCATTAATCTGTACCGCGATTACCACTTCATCGCGAACAAGCATGCGGGCATTAAATGTTGGCCATTTTTCTTTGGTAATCGAGTGCTTATGCCCAAGCATAACACGCCAGATTTCTTCGGCGATAAACGGAGCAAAAGGAGCACACAACACAATAAACGAATCATATACCCACTGGGGAACGTCGTGCGTAGCATCAATTTCCTTACTCGCGATCATGAGCGCGCTCACCGCTGTATTAAAGTGTAAATTCTTTATATCCTCCCCCACCTTTTTTATCGTGTAGTGCATAACGCGTTCCAATTTTTTATTGCGAACAGTGGACGCGTTCTTTTTTGGTTTTTTCTTGTATATATTCCATACGCGTTCCAAAAATCGCGCAAGTCCCACAATACCATCTGTGCTCCATGGTTTTGCATCCTCAAATGGCCCCATAAACATTTCATACAAGCGAAGCGCGTCGGCGCCGTAACGATCAATAATATCATCGGGATTGATAACATTTCCTCTTGACTTTGACATCTTCTCTCCATCGGGACCGAGAATAAGACCTTGGTTTTTGAGTTGATAAAATGGTTCGGCGGTTGGCACTGCCTTAATATCGTAAAGAAACTTATGCCAAAAACGAGCATAGAGCAAATGGAGGACAGCGTGCTCAACACCTCCGATGTATATATCAACAGGCAAAAATGATTTTGCTTTTTTCGTGTTGACTAATTCTTTTTTATTACGCGGATCTATATAACGCAAATAATACCAGCACGAACCAGCCCATTGCGGCATAGTGTTTGTTTCGCGCTGTGCCTTACCGCCACACCGGGGACATGTGGTGTTTACCCATGAAGATATTGCGGCCAGCGGGGAATTGAGTGTGCCTGTGGGTTCATATTTTTTTACTTTTGGCAATGTAAGTGGAAGATCTTTTTCTTTAAGTGGAACCCAACCGGGGTTGAGGAGTTCGCCGAGAGAATAGCGGGTAGTGGTAAGTGGTAAGTGAGAAGTGGAAGAAATAAAAGCGTCGGGAGAGAGATGATGTTTAGCGAGGAAGGACTCTATTTCTTTTTTGCAGTGTTGGCAAAACACGACTGGGAATGGTTCCCCCCAATATCGCTGGCGAGAGAATATCCAATCACGCAGGCGGTATGTTGTTTTAAAAGTTCCTTTTACTTTCTTTACTATCTCCTTTGCCGCTAGAGTTGAGTGATATCCTGAATATTTTCCAGAATCAAAAAGTATACCCTCACGAAAACAGATATTCTCTTTTTTTAGATTTTTATATGCCTGTTCTCTAAACTTTGCAATTTCAGATAAATTGGTTATTTTAGGAGAGCTTCCTACTACGTTTACAGATATTCTGTTTATTTGAAGTTGATTGTTTGCGTTCTTACTTCTATATTCATAATAATCACAAACAACTGGCACAATAGGAAGATTATATTTTTTAGCAAAATCAAAATCGCGACTATCGTGGGCAGGCACCGCCATAATCGCTCCGGTACCATAATGTGGCAACACATAATCAGCAACAAAGATTGGAATCTCCTTTTTGTTCGCTGGATTGATTGCCGTTATTCCTTCCAAACGCACCCCCGTCTTATTTTTTCCTTCAGTAATACGTTCTTGATCTGATTTGTTGACCGCCGCACGCACATACGCGGCAACCTCTTTATTGTTTTTGATAGTATCGCCAAGCTCTTTGATAAGTTGATGTTCGGGAGCAATAACAAGATGTGTCGCGCCAAAGAGCGTATCGGGACGGGTGGTGAAAATAGGGATATTAAATCGGTGATCTTTAATCTTTGATCCTTGACCTCCAAAATCCGAAATCCGAAATCCGAAATCGATTAACGCGCCGGTGGATTTCCCAATCCAGTTACGTTGCATGGTTTTTACTTTTTCTGGCCATTCTATAGTGTCTAGATCATTTAACAAACGATCAGCATATCGAGTAATTTTAAGCATCCACTGTTCTATATTTTTTCTTTCAACAGCACTATGGCATCTTTCGCAGGCCCCATTTTCAACCTCCTCGTCCGCCAATACCGTCTTGCATGATGGGCACCAGTTAACTGGCGTCTCTTTTTTATACGCTAGTCCATGTTCAAATAATTTAAGAAAAATCCATTGCGTCCATTTGTAGTACTGGGGGTCGGTGGTGTTTATTTCGCGCGACCAATCGTATGAAAATCCGATGCGATCAATTTGTTTTTTAAATCGAGCAACGTTTTGCTTTACCACTACCTTGGGATGAATCTTATTTTTGATTGCATAATTTTCCGCCGGCAACCCAAACGCGTCCCATCCCATAGGGTGAAGCACGGTTTTGCCCTGGGCACGATAGTAACGAGAGAGCACATCTGAAGCGATATACCCCATAGGATGCCCCACATGAAGCCCCGCGCCCGATGGATAAGGAAACATATCTAAAATATACATTGCCTTACTTCTTTTGGTGGGAATGTATTTATCGGGCAACTCAAATAACCGCTCTTTTTTCCACCGCGTGCTCCATTTTTTTTCTATTTTTTTGTGGTTATACATAGAACAATACTACGAAATACGAATTGGATAGTACGAATATACGAATCCTAGACAATATGAACTATTAATGAACAAACAGACGAACAAGAAAATTGTACTAGTTATTAGGAATATTTACAATTCGCTTAAATTTTACGCCATCTTTTGTAAAATGCGCGATAATTGCAAGTTTCATATTACTTTCCTTTAAGTACCTATAACACTGTCTTATATCCCCCAATCTAAAAAATGATCTAACCTTTATCTCCAATATAATACAATCAAACAAAAGAAAATCGCTCAATGAATGAGAGATTTTTTCTCCTCTATAAAATACAGGGATATGCACTTCTTTCTTGAATGGAATCAATGCCTTCTTAAAAGCCACCGCGCAAGCGTTCTGATAGACTCGTTCTCTATGTCCCCACCCTATTTGGTTCCATACATCAAATAGCACGCCCATTATCCGATACGTTTCATTTGGGTAGAGTAAATCGTCTCGAATGGGAGTTTTTAACATCATTTAAGTTTAACTTTGTATACTAGCCTGCTGTGAAAAATTCGCTATAATACAGTTCGTATATTCGTATTGCACCATTCGTATTTCGTAGTTATTTATCCAAAGTAAACGATAGACGGAATGTCATTTCTCCGTTATCCGCTCTAATGACGCTTGTTACCGGTAAATCTATATTTTTAAGCCGCGCAATCTGTGAAAGTTCGTTTTTAAACGTTATCATTGCTTGCTCATTGATAGCACGCGCATTAACGAGTACCGGGAGACCAGGCGATTGCGCATATAAGCGTTCAATAACAATTTCTGTCCCCGCTTTTTTATATAACGCATCAACGACTTCTGCCCACCTTGTTTGTTGTGCTTTTGCCCTAAGCGCGCGATCAATGTGCGCGTTAAAAACTTCTGCTTCCCGTTTTTTTGCCCCAAGCTCTTGCGCCGTATGTCCAACCGAGAGAACAGAAAGACCTTGAGCGTTTTTATAAACGACCGTCCGAAGGAACAAGAACGAACTAAATGCCGCCACAAGAATAACTCCACACACCACCACCGCAATAGCGCGCCACATAGTAATAAAAGTTGTTACCTGAGAATGAAAGAATTCTGCCTCGGTTCCCTCTGGTGTTAAACTGATCTGAGCATCTTTTGATCTTGAAACAAGACCGCGCAACGCTCCACCTAAGGCAATAATAGAATCCCCCTCAACAATATATTTTTTAAGCGCCACTGGTTTGATAGGAAGATGAATATGGCTGCTTAAGATGGGAATAATGTTTTGCTCAAGGCCTGGCGCGACAAAAAAGAGCGCCGATAGATCATCGGGGAAGCGACTCGTGTAGTAATTTACAATGCGTTGCACCCCTTGAACAATTGATGAAGTGAATTCAGCAAAAGAGATTTCACGAGCATGCGCGGTATGGACTACCGCGTCCCATGATACGTTATTTGCAAAATATACCCTCCCCCATTTGATAATAGCGAAACTCGCCCCGTCGCCCCCTATATGCAATATACAGTAGGGAATATCAAACGTGACATCGTCCACTAACTCGTTAATACAACGAGCGAAAGATACGGCCCGTTGCTCAATGGCCACTGGTATAAATGAGGTGTTTTTAAGATTTTGGCATAATACATCAATAATATCCTTTTTGATGAACGATGAGAGTAATTCAGTTTCGCCTGTGCTATCTTGATCGTTTCTTTTTTGTATTTGCTCCCAATCATGATACGTATGCTCATACTCAATGGGAGACGCGGCACGCATATTAAGTTCCACCGCATCTTTTAGCGCCGATCCTTGAAACTGAGGAAGGGTAAATGCTTGCGTGAATACATTCGTATCAGATATGGAAACAATAACGGGTATTTTCTTATTCTCTGAATAAGTAATACGCGCGTGAAGCTCTTTAAGAGCTTTCTGAAACGCGCCACTGTCTTTGATAACACCATCTTGCACCGCGCCTGTGGGTAATTTGCACGATGCTTGCGTTACGGCGTCGGTTTCTGGGTTGATAGAAATAAACGAAATTCTACTATCGCTTATATCAAGCCCGCCAATTTCTAGCTCGGGTTTAATAACGCGCGCGGCGCGCAAAATAATAGTACGTGCGACATTGATTATTTTTTTCATACACAACGCTAAAAAATTTTCACCTCTTTTTCTATTCTACCGCGCTATATTGACTTGACTCAATAGTCATTCGTCCTGTTAAGGTATCAACCACAACATACGCTCGTAATTTGCTTTTTTTAGTCACCGCTGATCCAATAGAAGTAATCTCGTACAAGCCCCCGTTAGCCGTATCACACGCTGATGTTACTGTTTTTAAGTCCTTACAGACAGTAACGCCAGCGGATGCATTTCCTGCCAAAGATACCGAGAAAGATCCTCCTGCTGACGCATAATCACCTCGCACGATCCGCCGCAATGCTTCATCTACTCCTACTCGAGCAGATGTTGCCGCTATTATTGCTAGACGCGTCCCGAATCCTTCTTGATTCGCGAAATAAGAAATAAGCATACTCGCGGCCGCTATTTCCACAACGATAACACCAACGATAAGAATGACTGAAAGAGCAATAGCGCCACCACGTGTCTGTGTCATATGTTTTTATTTCCCTTTGTACTGAGTATACCTTTTTAATGGGCGCCCAACAACACTACTGCGCGCGCGCACGCCCAATAAGATCATTTTTATGGACCAGTCCAAAGCGAGAGCTATCAAGCGTCCCCCATGGATCGGTACCAAGAAGCAAATAGGTGTCGGCGGGAATAATTGGATAATCCCGCGCATACATCGAAAGCATCTGTGCCCGCTTTGATGTCATCAAGAACGTCTTACCCGCAGGGGTAGTCACGTTTTGTTCATTAAGAATGATTGTAGTTCCGCTTGCGGACATAGAAACGCGCCACGCATCCCCGGGAATACCATATACTATCTTAATAACCGGCGCGGCGTTTCCCGCGTAATGATACGCGACCACGTCCCCTCGTCTTACTGGGTTACAGTTATAAAACCCCTCTTGAACACGCACTAACGATCCCGGTTTCACAATCTCTTCAAGCGACACGCCCTGCACCAACGCTTCATACTCTCGTGTAACACATGTTATATTGCCGACGTTTTGTGTTGTATTCAAAGCATGTTCACGATAATGAAAAAAGAGCCCTAAGGCACACAACGCGCAAAGGCCGACTATGCCAATATATAGCCCTCGTCTAATCGTCATATCATTAGAAACTCCAATTAATAACCGCGTCGTTAACAATCGGCCCTAGCCCAGCGGAATCAGGAACTAAGAAAAGTTTGTATCTAAAAAAGCGATGGTTATTGTGGTATTGAATATTTATTTTAGTCGGCTTTCCCGAATCGGATGGTTCATAATAATCAGTTATCAAAGATGTTCCTCCAGGACCAATGAAATTCCACCCTGATGTGCTTGATGAATTTGATGATGCGATTTGGAAACGAACATGAGCATTAGTAGGTAAGGTTCCGTGCCACCACAACGTATTAAAATTCACTCCTAACGTACCCCGCGTGTCTAATATGCTTGAGTACACGATCCCTGTTGTTGAAGATGTCAGGGGACGAATTGACTGCCCCACCAGCGCAATATTTGACGAACTTGCAAAACCAAGCTCAAAATCGGAAACAGGCCCAATAATTGATTCTTCCAACCATCCTTTTTGAATCGCCGAATTGTTTTGCGTTCTTGTTATTAATGTGGGAACTACAATTGAAAACGTGCTGCTATTTGATAGAACTTGGGTTGTTATATTGAGCGTTGACGGATCAGACGCAATGCCGTTCCATGTTACGCATGTAGTTGTCGCCGTTGTAGTAACATTCCCACTTCCGCATTGATCTCGCGCTACTGAATCCACAAAAAACATTCTCATAAGCACGAGATTTTTTGCAAGAGCGTTAATTTCATTCGTGTTCAGCGCTCTATTATATAAACGAACGTCGTCGATGGCGCCATCAAAAGAGTACGATGAATATGGAGACGATATGAGAAATGGATTAGCATTCGCCCGTGGTTGGATAAGTTGTTGCTGAGTTGCCCGAGAAACACCATTAACGTATAACGTAAGCGTTGATCCATCGGCAACGAAGGCGATGTGGTGCCATGTGTTTGTTGAAAGAATGCTTGCTGATGTATACGAAACTGAATTGCTGGTAGTCGCGGTGCTAATACTTCCGGTTATTTGATTTCCTACAGACGAAACAATTCCATAATTCATAACATTCGCGTCGGCACCCGTTCCTTTTTGAGCAATAATGCCATGATTTTTAAACTGATCCCACCGTACCCAAGCGGCAAGCGTAAACTGTCCTGAAATATCCAAGGTGGTATTATCCGGAACGGTGAGAGAGCTACTCGTTCCATTAAAACTCGCGCAAAAACTAACAGGACAACTTGACGTGGCAGATACGCGCGTCGTAGTTCCCAAAACTCCATTATTTTGATTCCCCGAGAAATCATACACAGTTGTTCCGGAAAGCTCGTCAAATTTCCAATGCCCCACCAGTCCCGCCGTTATATCGTTAAGCAAGACACCCTCCTTACCCAAAAAAATAGAAGCGGTTGACGTTCCTGGCGCCACGGCGTATGCATTGTTTGATCCACGCGAAAGCGAGCTAAGCGTGTTCCAGTCACGGACACTCAGCGCCCGGATTCTCTCTAACATATCGTGTGCCATCGCACTACCTGCTTGATTTTGTCTATTTTGATTATTCGTTCTTACGACAGACACCATCGCGATCGTTGACCCAATAATAAGAATGCTCCCTACCGCAATCGCAATCAGCACCTCGGCAAGGAGTTGCCCCGAACGGGCAGTAGAAATAGCGTATAGCTTATGGTATATGGTATATGGCTCTTCGTTTTTTGCCTGTGATAAGTTATGAAATGGCATGCGTGTAGCGTATGAACGCATGAGCTGTACTAAGTTTGATATAAAGAGCATATGTATTAATAACTAGCGTAGAGCGATTGAACTTCTTGCTGGGTGAGCGCGTGGTCGTACACGCGCACGTCATCAATCAATCCATAAAAACCCGATCCCGTGCTATAACCGATACGCGCTGTGGAACCAAATAATAGAGTCCCGTTGGTCGCATACGTACTCGAGGAAACCGCCGCTCCATTTCTGTAAAAGAAAGAGATGCCAGCTTGATTATCGTAAGTTAAAACATAATGAACCCACTCCCCCTCATACGGAGCCGCATACGCATAATAAGATCCGTCATCAATATCCACAATAAAACGCGAAGGATTGTTTGGTCTGATATTTAGATTTTCCCCTGCGTTTTGGTGATAAAACAAGAAAGAATCGGTGGAAACGCCCGTTGCTTTTACCCATAATGATATAGTCCCTTGCGTTGAACCGAATTGGGTGGTCCCAAAAGACGCATACGCTGACGGGTTTCCGTTAAAATATAAACACGATCCACTACGACATCCTGTCGTGGACCACGTAGTATTATATAGCGTTGCGTTATTTCCCGTGCCAGAAATATCATATGAGAGCGTGCTTGTCGCCTCATCAAAGAGTAATCCCATTGCAAGCCCCGTTTCAAAACGCCTCGTGATAACCCCTTGAACACTTACCGTGATAATATATGTATCGGTTGCGTTTTTTCTTTTAAACACAAGTGTATGCGCTACTCCATCAGAAGGTTTTCCGGTACGTGCCTCGAAAACGATAGATGTGGTCGCTCCCGATGATAGATTTGAAAACGAACCACTTGAAAGCGTTGTTTTCCCGGTGATTGAGCTTGTAGCGGTCGCTTTTCTAATTTCAAATGAAACATTGGTGGTTATCGTGTTGGCAAACACAATCTGCCACGCGGCGCCTTGTTCTTGTACAATGGAGCTATTTTGAGCATTGCGTATCCCCTCTACGATTTTTTCCGCGTCAAGGTCAAAACTTCTTCTGTTTTTAAATCCACTTAAGCTCATATATGAAAACCCAGCAATAATCGCGATGATGCCAATAACCACGAGCAACTCAACGAGAGTGAAACCGTGACGACGAATGTGAAACATTGAAAGTGAAAAGAAATTTTTCATTGCTGTTAGTTGTTAGTTGTCTCTGGTTAGTTTGTCTAAAACGTACTCGTGAGTTGGTATACGGGAATAATGATCGCCAACGCAATTGTTCCCACAATAATACCGATAAAAAGAAGGAGGACAGGTTCTATAAATGACACAAGGGATTTGACCGATGATTCTATTTCTGATTTATAAAAATCGGCAAGCGTTTGCATAATATTTTCAATATGTCCCGATTTTTCGGAGACCGCGATAAGATTTGATACTATTTTGGGGAACGTCTGCTCTCTACGAAACGCGTCTCCTACCGTAAGGCCTTTGGCAATGCCCTCATGAGCGATTCGTGAAAGCGCTGTTTTGAGTTCTGGCATTGATGCCGCATCAGAGGTAATATCAAGCGCTTCGACGATCCCGATTCCCGACCCCAATAATGACGCGAAGGTGGTAGCAAATCGTTGAATAGATGTTTGTTTTATCACTTTTTTGATAATAGGAATATGAAGCGCTATTTCATACATAATTTTTTTTCCAGTCATTGTCTTAAGGAAAAAGAGCGTTCCGCCGCCCCCCAGAAGAACCAATAACGACAAAATGATAGTCAGATGATCCCCTATAAAAAGTCCTATGGTAAACACCGTTTTTGAAAAAGCCGGCGGATTGGCGTTTCCCTGCATAAACACGTTAGCAATTTTAGGAAGCGAATAACTCACCAACAACACCAACACCACGATCGCGCCGACAAATAGAATAATCGGATAGGTAAGCGATGATTTAATCTTGCCCATAAGCTCTTGCTCACTCTCAAGAGAGGTGGAGAGTTGATCAAATACCCGCTCGAGATTTCCAGAGACCTCTCCTGACTTGACCAGATTTACAAACACGGGAGAAAATGTTTTTGGGTAATGAGCAAACGTTGTATAAAAAGGTTGCCCTCTTTCAAGGTTTGATCTAATTTCTAGAAGAAGCGACTTAACCGCCGGCTTATCAAAGTCCTCAATAAGAATATCGATCGCTTTATAAAGATCGGTACCTACCTTGAGCATCAATGAAAGATACTTGGTAATAAACACTTTATCTTCAAGAGTAATCCGCTGGCCTTTAAAAAAGGGAATAGTAAAACTATTCTTTTTTTGTTGTTTTAGGGTTATCGGCTTTAATCCCTTTGACGCAATGGCGGCTACCGCTTCGTTCTGGTTAAGCGCTTCAACTTCTCCCTCAACGATGCGCCCATCGGGCTTGATTGCTTTATAAAAGAATTTCATATAAATAGACTAACAACTAACAACCCACGACCAACAACGATTCTTCTTATTTTAAATGCTTTTTAAAACCACCTAATTGATTTGAGATACTAAATAGCTTGTCTTGCATAGCGCCAAAATCTTCTTCTGTTATCAACTGGTTAAAGTGAAGTATGTCAACAGCAGCCAATGTTTCACTAACTGACCCAAGAGCAATTTCGATAAATCTATTAAGCTCTTTGTCTGATGTTTTTCCACTGCCTTCAGCAATATTAAGCACAACAGAAAACGCAGATCTTATTATTTGACTCCCCAGTTCAAAACGGAATTCTTTTGGAAGTTTTCGCGTTAGAACAAGAGTAGCTGAAAACAATTCGCGTGCATCTTTATAAACATTCCAGTTTAAAAATCTAAATTTCTCCATAACCATCTATCTCTGAGTGAGTGTCGTAAGTTGTCTGTTGTAGGTTGTTAGTTGCGCATCCTACTCTCTAATAACCCGCAGGACTTCTTCGATAGTGGTCATACCAAGCATTGCTTTATGAAGACCGTCTTCAAACATCGTTTCCATTCCTTCTTTGCGCGCTATACTAATGACATTATCAAGTGAAAGAGCTCCTTTGTTTATCTCGCGACGCATCGCTTCGTTAAGCTCAAATGCTTCATAAATGCCCACGCGCCCTTTATATCCCGTTCCATTGCATACCTGGCATCCCTTGCCATGGTAAAGCGTTTTTGAAAGCTCTACCTTTTCTGATCCGACTGCTTTCATTTGCGCTTTTAGATTGGCAACAAAGTTGGCGTCCGGCTCAAATGACTCAATACAGTTTGGACAAATTTTACGGACCAATCGTTGCGCGATAACGACGTTAAGCACCATGGCCACTAAAAATGGAGGGATTTTCATATCCATAAGACGTGGGATGGCGGTAGGAGCATCGTTGGTATGAAGAGAAGAAAGAAGCAAGTGCCCTGTTAGCGCCGCATTAACCGCGATTTCGGCCGTTTCCTCATCTCGGATTTCACCAACCATAATAATATTGGGGTCTTGACGCAAGATGGAGCGGAGTCCCGACGCGAACGTAATACCCGCTAGTGGATTTATTTGGATTTGATTGATGTACTTAATGTTGTATTCAATGGGGTCTTCCACTGTTACGATGTTAACCTGCGGACGATTGAGCATATTCAGTATTGAATACATCGTTGTCGTTTTTCCGGACCCCGTGGGATCCGTTATTAAAATCATTCCATATGATTTTTTTATATTGGACTCAATA
>JAGOQP010000007.1 GCA_017991375.1 Minisyncoccota bacterium | reverse complement strand
ACTCATCTAGTCAAGAGCACAAAGAAGGACCAGTGGTGGTAGAAGATCTTGAGTTAAAAAACATGGAGCGCATTCTCGCTGATTTTTTGGGAGCTCCGGTAAGCGTTGACTTTTCGCGTAATGGAGGGAAAATCGTTATTCATTTTTACTCTCCAGAGGAAGCGTTTGGTATTGCCAAAAAAATACAACAAGAAGGAACAATAGACAACTAACAACAGAAACATAGAACCCCCTTGTGGTTGGTAGTAAGTTGTTTGTTGTCAGTTAATCCACGAGCCGATACGAGATTTCTTGGATATCGTTTATTTTTTTTATTTTAAGAACCAAATGTTCGGCTTTTTCTTTGCTATCGGTGCCGAGTACTATTTTGATAAAGGGATATTTTTCGTTTAGAAACGTTTCTAGTTTCATCACTGGGAGATGGTTTCGAGAAATGACGGTTGTGACGTCTTTAATAAGTCCGATGCGCGCGCGACACGTGATGCGTAGTTCAACTTTTTTAGGAAGAGCGATTTTTTTATTAACCGCGGTACGGATTTTCTTTTTAGCGTAGTCCGTTTTTACAAAATTAAGCCAGTTTTCAGGCGGTTTCTTGCTTTTTTGAGTGAGTATATCAACTACGTCTCCAGATTGCAGCTGATAATCAAGAGTGACAATTTTTCCGTTTACGCGAGCACCCACGCACGAATTTCCAATTTCGGTGTGCACGTGGTACGCAAAATCAACTGGCGTTGCTCCCGCGGGTAGATCAACTACGCGTCCTTTGGGAGTGAGTACAAATATGCGATCGGAAAAGAAATCAATTTTGAGCGCTTCAAGAAATTCTTTTGAGCCCGGAAACTGATTCTGCCATTCTTTGAGTTGTCTGACCCATTCGAGCTCTCGCGTGAGCGTGTGCGGTTCACTACGTTGATGCGATTCTTTTCGTGATTCATATAACCAGTGGGCGGCCGCTCCGTGTTCGGCTTCTTCGTGCATTTGCATGGTGCGAATCTGAAACTCGGTCGGTTTGTTATCAACACAGAAAACAGTCGTGTGTAAACTGCGATATCCATTTGGTTTGGGAAGCGCAATGTAGTCCTTGATACGCCCAGGCATGGGAGGCCACAGTTGATGAATAATACCCATGACTATGTAGCACTCTTCGATGGTAGAGACAATAATACGCAATGCGACGAGATCGTATATTTGCTCTAAGTTCATATCATAACGAAATAGTTTGCGATACAAACTATAAAGACGTTTGGCGCGATAATCTATCGAGAGAGGGGCGATTGATGCTTTTTTTAGATATTGTCGCACGACGGGCTCAACCGATCGTAGATAATGATCGCGTTCCTCGTATGATTCGCGAACATTTTTTTTGAGCCATGTGTGTTGCTCTGGATGTGTGTAGGGGAACGCTAAGTCCTCAAGTTCTCCGGCGACTCCTTGCATACCAAGTCGGTACGCAAGTGGCGCGTACACTTCCAGCGTCTCAAGCGCGATACGACGTTGTTTTTGGACGGGGAGATAGGCAAGTGTTTTCATATTATGGAGTCGGTCGGCGAGTTTTATGAATATCACTCTCAAATCGCGGCTGATTGCCAAAATCATCTTGCGTAACGATTCAATACCCTCCTTTTCTTCTCGATATTTAAGCGTGCCCAGTTTGGTGACTCCTTCTATCAAAAAAAGAATATCGGAACCAAAAAGCGATTCTATTTCGCTAGGATTTACTCCGCAATCTTCAATGGTGTCGTGCAAAAAACCGGCGGCAATACATGAGGCGCCCATTTTCCATCGGGCGAGACGCCCGGCAGTTTCTATAAGGTGCACAAAATAATCGTCTCCACTGGCACGTTTCTGATTTTTATGCGCTCGTTTGGCAAACTGCGCGGAACGACGGATTAACTCTTGCCCTTGTGTGTTATTGGGAAAGTGCGCATTGTATTGTTTGATTACTGATTCGAGGGTCATAAGGGGTAGTGAATAGTGGTTAATCCTCCCTCGCTCATTTTCAATGAGCTACGGAAGGATAAATGAAAGGTGAAAAGTCCTTCGACTTCGCTCAGGATAAATGGAAGGTGAAAAGTGGGGAGCGTATATCGTACCGCGCCCATCCGAAGCTCGCAGAGCAAAGGAGAGGTTGGTATTTCGTATATTCGTATTGTCCCATTCGTATTTCGTAGCCTTAGATAATTATTAATCATTAACCGTTAACCGTATCCAATCGTTAATCGCAGCCCATTGCCCGTTTCACGTGTAACCTTGCCTATCCCGCTCATTATGAATTTTCAATTGGGAACTTTTTTAGTGTTTTTACGTAACGAGATAGTTTTGTTTTCCGCGTCGTTTTCTTGCCCGCTTTCTTTTTTGGTTTATTTTGCGCGATCTTCCATTCCTCAAACAGAGCGGAAAGCTCTTCTTGGGTGGTTGGTTTTTTGTTGAGTATTAGTGTGCAGTCGGGCCACCGTGTGCATGCCCAAAATGGCTTTCCTCTACCACAGCCCTTTTTCTCGACGATATCTCCCGGGTCTGATGATCGCTGGGGCGTCTGTGAACACAAAGGACACTTAAAACCTGTTTTGTTCCAAATTTTTGCTATACCTTTACACGTCGGGTAGTCAACGCACCCCAAGAAGAAACCGAAACGTCCTCGCTTTACCGTCATCGTTTTTTTACACAGAGGACAGTGCTCATCCTTTGTTTTTTCTTCGAGCGATCGTATGAGCGCTTCCTCTTCGGGGAGTGGTTTTGTTATTTTACTGCCTTCTTCGGGGCATGAGAGAAACCGACCGAATCGTCCAAATTTTATAATCATTAGTTTGCCACAGTGAGGACAGGGAATATCAGATTGCTCAACACTCTTTTGTACCGAATGTTCCTTAGCGACAAGATGTTTTTTAAAGGGTTCATAAAATTCCCGACATACCGATACCCAATCGTGCGTGCCTTCAGCGATAGCATCCAGCTCCTCTTCGATATGAGAGGTAAAATTAATGTCAACAATTTCTGGAAAATGTTGGACAAGCATATCATTTACCACTATTCCGATTTCTGTTGGGTGGTATTTTTTGTCCGTTTTTTCAACATACCCACGTTCTTGGATGGTGGAGAGCGTTGGAGCGTACGTTGAAGGGCGCCCAACACCCGCGTTTTCCAATGCTTTAATAAGTGTGGCGTCCGTGTATCGCGCGGGCGGCTCGGTAAAATGTTGCAGTGGTTTAAGAGAAGCGCATATAATGTGGTCATTTTGAGTAAGCGGCGGGAGCGTGGCGGATGACTCCGATGATTCATCGTCGGTACCTTCTGTATAAACGCGAATAAATCCGTCAAAAAGTATAACCTGCCCGGTGGCTCTAAATACATACTGGTCATCTTTGGTCGCGATATCTGCGGTTGTTTGTTCGACGCGTGCCTGTTGCATCTGAGACGCCACAGTTCGTTTCCAAATAAGCGTGTACAATCGACGCTGTCCACTATCAGAAAGAGAAATGCGATCAGGCGTGTGCAATATGTTGGTGGGACGAATAGCTTCATGTGCTTCTTGTGCCCCCTTGCTTTTTGTCGCGTAAACGCGGGGAGTGTCAAGTTGATAGCGAGCACCGAATAAAGAGCCGATAATTTCGCGTGCCTGTTCTTGTGCGATACGTGATACATGAGTGCTGTCAGTGCGCATATAAGTAATGTGTCCGTGCTCATACAACTGTTGAGCGATCACCATTGTTTGCTTTGCGCTCATGCCGAATGTGCGCGCCGCCTCTTGTTGTAATGTTGAGGTGATAAAGGGAGGAGAGGGATTTCGGAGCAATTCTTTTTTAGTGACCGACGCAACGCGATAACGCGCTCCAGAAAGATTAGAAAGTATGTCACGCGTCTGGGTCTCTGATGAAAGCGCCATCTTAGAGAGTGTTTTTCCCTGCATGGAGTGCAGTGTCGCGGTAAACGTGTCAGGTGATCCATCCTTTGAAAACAAACCCTCGATAGTCCAATATTCCTGGGCGACAAACTGTTGTATTTCCCGTTCCCGTTCAACTACTAAACGAACCGCGACGCTTTGCACTCGCCCCGCCGAAAGCCCATAGCGAATTTTTCTCCACAGAAAAGGAGAGAGCTCATATCCTACCAAGCGATCCAGCACGCGTCGTGCTTGTTGTGCATTGACCAGGTTCATGTCGATACCACGAGGGTGTTTGAGCGCATGTTCTATGGCTGGTTTAGTGATCTCGTGGAATACGATTCGTTGAAAGTCGTCACGAGATCCTTTTTTATTTTTTGATCCCTCTTTTATCACATGTGCGATGTGCCACGCGATAGCTTCTCCTTCGCGGTCTTCGTCGCTTGCAAGAATGACGCTATCGGCTTTTGAAGCGGCTGCCAGAAGATCTTTTACATGTTCTTTGGCTTTTGGTGGAATGCTATACGTTGGTTCAAAGTTATGCGCAACATCAATACTTAATTTGCTTTTGGGAAGATCACGAATATGTCCATACGAAGAAAGCACCTGAAAACCGCTTCCTAAAAAGGTGCTTATTGTTTTTGCTTTTGTTGGTGATTCAACAATGATGAGCTTCATATACAGATTGATTCCGATAAAATAATATCGACATGCACAGACATATATGTATTTTTTATTATGCACGCAAGAGCTTCTATTGCAACCATCTCACGTGATTCTATACGTTCCGTGTTCTTCCGTGACGCTATTTTCCAGAAGAAGTGTAGTGAGTTGTCGCGACACTGCCTGCGGGGTCAGTTTAGTTAATTGCGCGAGTTTGTCAACTGAGCACGGGACACCCGCTTTAGAAAGAGCTTGCAAAATTGGGCTGTGATCTAAATGCGGTAACATGCGTGAACGATTTTCTGAAAACGATGTTTGGCGCTCTCCCTCAAGATCAAATAGCACGTCAGAAATAGAGGAGACCAATCGAGCTCCTGCTCGGATGAGTTGATGTGATCCGGTGAATGTTTGGGCAGTTATCGGCCCAGGTATTACAAAAACACGTATCTTTTGTTTGAGAGCATATGCTGCCGTCGATAACGCCCCTGATTGCTCCGGGGCCTCTATAATAATAACGGCTCGAGAGAAACCACTAATAATGCGGTTACGTTCTATAAAATGATGCGTCAAAGGAGGTGTCCCGGGAGCGTATTCAGAGATAAGAGCTCCATTGGACGATATGATGCTTTGTGCGAGCGAACGATGTGAGGTTGGACAGATAGTATCTAGTCCATGGGCGAGTACGGCGTACGTGATGCCATGCGCATCAAGCGCTCCTTGGTGCGCGGATGCGTCAATGCCAAACGCAAGACCGCTGACAATCGCGTAGCCATGTCTAGCTAACGCTGATGCCCAATCATACGCGAGCGTTTTTCCATATTGTGTTGCCTTCCGCGTTCCTACAATGGCAATTGACGGAGTTGATGATAATGATCCGCGTATGTATAACGTTGATGGCGGTCGATTATCTTGTGTCAAAGCGATAGGATAGCTCTCATCATCACGTTTAATAGTGTACGCAGGAGCGTTGTCTTCCATTACGTGCTAGTATACAATAATAGAAAGAAGAAAGAAAAAGAAAGGATAATTATCGCTCTTTTCAATCTTTTTTGCGCGCCAACCACCAACCACTAATCACCCTTCGACCCACTTCGTTCACTCAGGGCAAGCTTTCCACTTTTCACTCATTATCTTCATGACTGACTTTAAAAAATCGCTCATATTAAATGGTGTTAGTATAGCGGCAACGCTCGTTGTTTTTGTTATATTTGGCATTTTGTTGCGTCTTAATATTATTGCTCAAGTTACCGCGGTAAAAAACATTATTGGACAAAAAGAGTTTTTATCACAGGCGTTGGAAAATTTAGCTCTACTTAACAAAGACGCAGACAATGCCAAAAAGTACGAGCCATATGTTGCCGCTCTCGTTCCTTCTGCTGATGAATTAGTTTCGTTTTCCGCTGATATGAAAAAATTAGCGGAGACGCAGAGCGTTGGTATAAACCTGTCTCTTAACAATGAAACAAAACCAGGCACTGTTGATGATCTTGGTTCGATTGGTTTTGAGGCAACGCTTGACGGGCGACGCGACGAGGTCGTTTCTTTTTTATATGCTCTTGAAAAACGGTACTACACCATGAGGATAGAAGTAGTTGATAGTACCTCACAAAATGAGAGCGGGGATAATATTCGCGCGTTTATTAGGGGGGTGGTGTTATATAAAGATCTTTCTTATGAAAAAAATTGATCTGAGCGCGCTCAAACGGAACGCTAGAGATATTTATTTTGGTGCGATAGGAATAGCGCTGTTGATATGCACTATTGTCGTGTTCGTGTATTCGGTTAGTTTTTTAGTTTCTCATCTTAATCAGGCGATAAGCGTTGATGACGGAGTATCAGAATCCGTTCGTTTCAATACCGACCTACTTCCCGCCTTGGGAATTGAACCAACCGCAACGTCGTCGAATTAATAACGAAAAAATCACCTCGAGATAGGCGATTTTTTTGCAATATGTGCGCGATGCAGGGATTGAACCTGCGACCCCTTCAATGTCAATGAAGTGCTCTACCACTGAGCTAATCGCGCTTATTTTTTGTACGGTCTTCGACTCTGAGGGATAAGTCCTCATGTTTAGACTCGGACGAGAGCGATTTATGGTTTATTCTGAATTCAGTTGAAAAATGAGCTCGTCGAACCAGCAAGGCGAGCCGAAACTTCGTCTCATTTCTTTTTGTGCTATCTTCGACTCTGAGGAATGAGCCCTCACCTTTAAGCTCGGACGAGAGCGATTTATAGTGAGCTCGTCGAACCAGCAAAGCGAGCCGAAACTTCGTCTCATTTCTTTTTGTGCTTGCACTGAGCGAGCAAAGCGAGCCGAAGTGTGCGTGTGGAAGGAATCGGACCTTCGACCTCTGTCTTATCAGGACAGCGTTCTACCACTGAACTACACACGCAAGTTGACTAACCACTAATAACAAACAACTGATAATGTGCTACTAACCACCTAGACGCGCACGCGCTACTCCGCCTCTGGCGGAAACTACACACGCAAAGTAACTCACAACTAACAACCAACAACAAACAACTAACCCTTTGACAAGCTCAGGATCTGCCATAGGCAGACAACCAACCTTGCTCATTCCACATTTATCGTTCCACGTGTAACTTTCCTACCTTCATCTTTAACCGTATATGGCGTTACTCAATAGTAACAGAAAGTTATTTTATAGCGGTTAGCTAGTATTTGCAAGAAGGGGGATGTTTTTAACCAAAAAGGTTATTATTGACAAATGATTTGATATGTGATAGTGTAATCCCGCACACTAAAAAGACGAAAATAAGGGAGGAGGATAACATGGTTTCGTTCCAAAGAAAGCCATTCATACTTGATGAACGCGTTGAGACTTTTCTTGAAGAGGTCTCAACCGCACTGGCTGGGACAGCAGATGGAAAGAGCCCCAATCTTTCCCTCGTGCCGTCTCCAGGGGGGCTCGAAGATGTGTGGCCAACCAGACCAACTGTCTTTGGAAACCCAGTAGATCTTCCTTACTGGGTAATGAGTTCGGCAAACGAAGCAGTTGCGGTTTGTCCGATCCCCGGTGTTTTTGGGATGATTATCTTGGAAGACGAAACGTTTCTCATCTACACAACCGGCGGATGGACGATCGCGTGTCTTGGGCCGGAGGTGGAGAACGTTGGTATCGTCTTCTGCCCAATCGACGGCGAGGGAGATTCTCGAGTGAAGCTGCATCTTGCAAAGGTGCAGCTTGGCAAGCGACCTAACGAGGCGTACTACCACGTACTGTAGGGAGGCGGAGATGGAATACATCTTTGGAGTGTTTGGTTCCCTGTGTTTGCTTCTCGGTTTCGGGGATGCGGTAAAAGCCATCGTCTTGGGAGAGAAGATGGCAATCCCGATCCTCCTGATGGTAGGGGGTCTTGGTGGACTGGCTGTTTGGCTTCCTGTGGTCGCGGTGGGAGCAGGAATCATGCTCGTCGGTGTCCTGCTCGCGTGTGTGAGTCGTCGGGGTGCTCACACGGTTTTTTGGATTGGAGTTGCGGTGGTGGGCTTTGTCATCGTCCTTGGGGCGATTGACCGAAGCCCTAGTGAACTCCATCAGCAGCACACTACGAAAGGGGCGACACAACGTGTCGCCCCTCTTTTTATAGATTATACTTCTTTATTTGTTATACAAGACGACATTTCTTAAGAGTTGTTCCTTTTTGTTATTTGTTGTAAGTTGTAAGTTGTTGGTTGATTGCTATGATTCCATCTATTATTTATCAGTGTAAAAATTATATCGCGATAAACAAGCCCGCGGGGTTGCTGGTGCATGCTGCCGATTATATACACTCAAAAGAACCGACGGTTGTCTCATGGGCTCTTAGTCATTTTCCTCAAATACAAAGAGTGGGAGATGATACTACTCATCGTCCCGGTATCGTCCATCGGTTAGATAAAGAAACATCGGGAATTATGCTTGTCGCGCTCACCCAAGAATATTTTTTGTATCTTAAAAATCTTTTTGCAACAAGAGAAATACAAAAAACATATTGGGCAATTATTCATGGAGTTCCCGTTCAACGCGAGGGAACAATAGACAAGCCCATTGGTCTTAAAGTGGGGACGACTAAACGGAGCGTTCATGGCACAAAAATGATTAAAGAAGCGATTACCGATTATCGGGTTATGCGAATTATAAAAAGAGACGGAGAAGAATACGCGTTTGTTGAGGCGCGACCGCGGACCGGAAGGACGCATCAAATACGAGTTCATCTTGCTTTTATACACACGCCTATCATCGGAGATCCGCTCTATGGGGGGAAGAATAATGCTCGTCGCGCTCTACGGTGTATGCTTCACGCCCGCGCGTTGACGTTTAAAACAAAAGAAGGGGTTATGGTCACCGTAGAGGCACCTATCCCAGACGATTTTGAAGCTTTTATAAAAAAATGACATACTGTACCTATGGATACCGAGGAAAAGAAAACCACTCCCAAAGACATAGAGCAGGAGTTTAAGGAAGAATACAAACATCTGAAACAGACATATCGTCAAAAAATACAGGCGGTGTTTGAGCGCATAAGAGAGCGGAAAATAAAAGAACTCAAGAAAAAAATAGGTATCTAATGTATGCATGATTGGAAAGAAGAATTAAAAAGAGCATCGCATGAGTTGGATATACCTCCTACGGAAGAAGGTAGCGTTTCGGTTGAGTCGGGGGCAGATGTGGCGGAGCGGGGTTCTTTTACTCAAGAAGAGTTAGTAAAACTTGAAGCGATTTTAAGACAATTTGAGGGTGATGCTCATCAGGAAGTTGTCGCGGACGACATTCAAGCAGGCCGGGAGGGAGCAACTCCAAAAGAGCATGCTGATGTGCAAAGCGCTGGCGAAGAATTTGAAGAAGGAGTGAGAGCATTGGTTGTTGCGTCACAAAAAGAAATGAGCAGAGTGGGCAGCGAAGAAAGAGGAGAGTCAGTTGATGATCAAGACAGAAGGCGTGGACGAAAAAGAGAAAGAATCACGCCAACAGAAGATGCTGTGGCGCCCGAGCAGTCCGATACAGGTGAAACAATAGTATCTTATCCAGAGGATGAAGAAGAAAAATTAGAATCTAACCCACCAAAGTCAATTGAGCCGCAGCTAGATACACGAGAATCGAGAGAGGCCACGCAACAAATCGATCAAACACCCGTGGTTGCTACACAAAAAGAGCCAAAAGAGGAATCGTTAGCCACTCCAAAACTAGAAGAAGAAACCTCGCGAGAATTAACACGAGGTGAGTTTGTTACACAAGAACGAGGACCTCGCTTTGGATCAGGGAATAAAGAACTTTCTCGCGCTTTTGTTGAGGCGGGTATCCGCGTGCTTAACGAACGCGGTATCGCATTAAGCACAGCTGAATTTGTAGAAGCTGTTGAGCAGATGACTAACCTGACGGTTTCACCAGATGATTACTATGTGTTGTACAATGCCGCCCGAACGGAATTTCTTGCGACAAAGCAGAAAGAGAAACAACCCAAAGAAGAATCTCAAAAAACACCTCCTGAAACTTCTGAATTAGAACAAAAAGATTTTCCATCGGGTCTTTTGCTTATTGCGCGAACAATTCTTTTTGAAATAGGGGGTGGTGATTCATACGAGCTGTTTGTTGAGCGGCTTAAAGAAGCTGTTGGGAACGATGTTATTAGAGATGTTGATACGCATAATTTATATGAGTATGCGCTCACTCATAGTGATAAAAACGACTCGATCATTTCGGGCCTAGTGGAGAGGGAGCGAGAGCGATTGTTTGAAAGAATAACCGTTTTGGCGCGGCAACACCCGGAGGTTACTAACGCGGTTGAGCTTATTCACATCTTAAAAGCAAAAAACCCAGAAATAGCTATCTCTGACGTACAAGGATTATTCTATTTTGCCGAACAACTTATTAAAGATGCCAAAAGGCATCGGGGGCAAACATCAGAATCAGTCGCCCGTCCAGAGTGGAAGCTTTCTGAAAAATTGAAAGAGATGCCCGTTAATTCACTCAAACATGGAGAGAGTGTCGAAATGGACGAGCAATCCAAAGAGGCCATTGATACAAAAAAAGAGATAACACATAAGGTATTCCATCTTACTGTTGACTACGGTCGTAGTATTGAGGATGGTATTAAAGCTGGTGGTTACGACTACATAGATAGTCATCCAGCAACAGTCCTTCCTATCAGAGAAGTAGTCGAGGAAACGGATATCCATCTTGTTTGTTTCAATAGAAGAATGACTACTCAGCAGGTAGTTGACGCACTGGATCGAATGGGTCTTACTCCCGCCAATTCTCAGCACGCGCTTGCTTTCGGAGAACATTTCCCCAGTTTTCAGCACCGCATTGCTTTCATGGGGACATTTGAACCCTATGGATACAACCCAGCTGTCATGGCCGCTGGAGGCGCGTACCTTTATACGGAAGAAAGATATGGCAAAAAGAATTATCGTCACCTAAGCAGCCTTGATTCTTGGTTACGGTTACGTGAGCCAAAGGTAGAGCAGACGCCTGAACAGTATCATAACCGGGAGATAAGACCTCCCTCTCTCTTCGGTAGTTTATCATGGCATGAGGAATTCTACTTTGCTGCCGTTCCCAAATCATCCGTAGATCAAAAAACGACACTTGTCGAGGAAGAAGAGGAACTTGATTCTTCAGCCAGTAATCCACCTAGTGAACCGCCGATAACACGTCATGAAGCATACGTGCCTCAGCAAAAACATGGAAAAGCCGCTCGGGTATTTGCAACATTAGGAGAGCGCGCGAAAGAAATTGCCGGGCGCGTATGGGATCGGGCAGGTGTTAAACTTGAGCAGTGGATGGTAAATGTTCCATCGCAGATGCGCCTTATCCACGATAAAAGCGCGCGAGTGCTTAGGGCTACTGTCGATGAGTATGACGCAAGTATCAAACGAATTAAAAAAGATCTTGCGCGACTGGATGAATTGGAGCGTGGAACACTGACCACCAAAAAACAAAAAACAGCCGCGCGTAAAGATCGTATTAAAAGAGAACGCGCGTTGGAAGAAATAGCGCACAAACGAGATTCGGTGATGCGCGAATTGGATGTTAAAGAAAAAAAGAAAGAACAATATCAGCATGCGTGCGAGAGTATCGCGTATCGGGCGTTTGCGCGCATTGAGCGCATTTCGGCTCCTTATCGCGAACGTCTCGAAGATATCGAAGCGCAATATGGGGGGTTGTACGAAAAAGCGAAAAAATTCTACTCAGACATCCTTGCGTTTAGAGAAATAGCTAGAGCACTTGAAAAACAGCGTAAGGAGACGACGCTTACATCGGAAAAGCTTGTGATAAAAAAGAAGTTAAAAGAAATACAAGCAATGCTTGAAAAGGCGCTCAAGCATTACGCTCAGTGTCAGAGTGAGCTTGCTCGTATAGCAAAAAAACTAGTGAGCGCAAAAGAAAAAGTTGTCGCGTGGAAAGAAAAAACCGCACAATTGGAGAGAACAACACGGCCAATGCCAAATAGAATGCCCAGCGAGCCGCCCGCGTCCGCGGATTATGAAGTTATTGACTATGAAGCCGCGTCGCATGCGCGGGAAGAGGATGAACATAATGAGCATGAAGAACTAGAGGCGCGCGTATCAGTAGAAAAGTATCAATCGTTGTGGGACGAGCGCTTTGGAGATGTGGTGCGGTTTGACAAAGGTGAACTGGAAAAAATAAGAAAAAATTTAGCGGCGAACATTATGCCGGAGCTCAGGGAGGTTTCTTTGGATGGAGAGATATCTCCACGATGGATTGAGTTATTACTCCGAACGTATATTCAAAAGGTCAAAGAGGCGCATATTCGAGCAAAGCACCCGGTGCCAAAAGAGCTTAAAAAGCTTTCTGATAAAAAAGTCGACGAAATGGTTGAATATATACGCGCGCGCGTTGCGTTGTAATTTATATGAATCACACGTCATCACATAATATATCCAGCGATCAAGATAATTTGACGCGCGTAGAAAAATTGCAAAAAGAAATTGAGCTTTGTTGCGCCGAGTTTGAGGTGGTTGAAAAGGAAATTAAAGAATTAGGCAAAAGAGTTGCCGACTATGAGAAGGGAATTGCGCGTGCTACCAAACACATAGAAAAAGAAGAGCAAGATACTATTGACGAACTTGACGCGCGGTCGCTTTCGTATTTGGCGGACTTGGTAGAAGGGACTGCTTCAAAAAGAAAAGATGGACAAGCGTAGGCGAGAGGGGTCAAAAAGTTTTAAAAATAGAAATAGAAAGCCAGTGAGTTGAGTTTTTTGTCCTGATACATACCCACCACAAATCTCCACGATCGTGGAGATTTGTGGTGTAAGGGATTAGTGGTTATGTCTGGGCGTGGTAGGAGTGTATGAATGATAAACGCGCGCCATCTCGAGAAGGTTGACTGTGGTGTTTTTGTGTAGTAGGATGTTTCTACTCTAAATATAAGCAGGAGATATTATGACAAAGGAATTAATGGATCAAATTAAATCGGGAGCACACATTGCGGTTACCGAACGCATCAGAGAAAAAGATAAGGAACGCACCAGCGTGTTTAAAGGTATTGTTTTGGCGCGCAAACATGGATCGCAAAAGGGCGCCACATTTACTGTTCGATCTATGGTTGGGGGAGTAGGAGTTGAGAAAGTGTATCCTTTTAACTCTCCGAATATAGCTTCGGTAAAAGTTATCTCATCACCGAAAAAAGTAGGCCGTTCAAAACTGTATTATGTGCGCACGGTTTCAAAGAAAAAATCTCGTCAGAAGATTGGTGTTGCCGTGTAAATAGAATGTGTGAAAAAATTCCCAATAAACATTGGGGATTTTATATTAATAATATAGTAATATTTGGTATACGCTACTACCTTGAGGGAAAATAATAAAGATGATATATTATGTTTATAGAAACTATATGAATCCACTTAATAAGATTAATATACAATGGTCACCAAAATTCGCATATGCGATTGGATTACTCGCTACCGATGGTAACTTATCTTCTGACGGAAGACATATTAATCTGACCTCAAAAGACAAAGAGATGATAGATAATTTTAAAAAATGTCTCGGAATACAAAACAAGGTTGGCAAAAAAGCAAGAGGAGGGGAGTCAATAAGAAGATATTACACGATTCAAATTGGAGACGTTTCATTCTATCGATTCCTTGTATCTATAGGTATAACGCAAGCGAAGTCAAAAACAATAAGCACGATTGATATACCATCAGCTTATTTATATGATTTTTTAAGAGGCGAATTTGATGGAGATGGAACATTTTATTCATATTGGGATCATCGTTGGAGGTCTAGTTTTATGTGGTATATGGAATTTATTTCGGCAAGTAATTCTCATGTTATGTGGATACGGGGTGAATTGGAAAAGTTTCTCGGAATACGTGGGCATATCACCACAAGTGTTCATGGTTCAGTGTTTCAGCTTAAATATGGGAAAAAAGAGTCGGTTAGATTGATTTCGGCTATGTTCTATGATAAGAATGTAGTGTGTCTTTCGCGAAAGAGAAAGAAGATTGAAAGAGCTCTTAGTGTTGAGAGCATAAAAATATGAGCGCGGGTGCTGTAACTGGTAGCCAGGCTAGCTTGAGGTGCTAGTGTCCGCAAGGACGTGGAGGTTCAAATCCTCTCCCGCGCACCATTTCGGAAATAGCAAGCCAGAGGAAGCCGCCTCGCTTCGCTCGGCGGCCAGTTTGTATTGAATTTTCGGGGCAAAAACGAATTGGCGATTTTGAAAGAAGAAAAGAAAAATTTTTAATCAAGAAAAGTGTTGAAAATAGGCCTAAAACAGAGGTCTTTTTTGATGCCCACGAGGGCTTGACAGACACGATGCAATCTGCTATACTATAGACAGAAAAATACAGCTCTTTCCAATACGGTATTTCACGCAGTTTTGCCTGTAATTCCCGCTGTTTTATTGGTAAAACTGCGTGAAGTAACCTCAAAATCCAAACACTGAAAGGAGACATACGATGAGCATGGAATTCGGTTTCGCGGTCGTTCCCTTCGGAAAGGACGGCTACATGCACGAGTTGTTCAAGGACGAGCCGGACGTGGACGATCCGAAGGAAGGAGTCGTTCTGCTCGACACGAATGGCGAGGACGACCTCTCGATCGGCTACCTCGGCCTCAACATCTCTGGTGTGCGGGCGATGAACAAGATGACGCGGGGTGCGTTCCTCGAACTTTGCGAGGGGAGCGAGAACCAGCGGTACATCCTTCTCGAGCCGCGCAAGCAGCACCTCGCTCGCCTGCGTGAGATGCTCCCAAACCTTCCCGAAGACATCGGGTGGCAGAAGGAGCTCAAGAAGCGGCTCACGTGTCTTCTCGACAACGCGGACGTCTGTCTCACCACACACGGCATCCGAGCGGCCATGCTCATCTACTAGATGGAGGAAACTCCATGAGAGTAGTGCGCGGCCAATCACGAGCCCCTTGCGAAACACGTTTTCGCTCGGGGCTCTATTTTTTTCTAAAATCATTGTAATTTTCATAAAAATTCTTTATTATTTAGGTATTCGCTTTGCGAATTCTTGGATTGAATTGCCGCCAAAGAAAAATTGGAAATTGTTAAATCTCGCGGCGAAGCCGCTCCGAATTCGCGGGGGGTTCCTCGCCGCCGCAGGCGGCGAAATGCGTTCGGACTAATTCAAGAATACTGCACAGAAAATTATCTCGTCTTACGATGAGATGATTTTCTGTGTGTTGGCTAGAGAATTGAATCAGGAAGGGGGTTGAAACCAACGGTTTCAACGGGTGTTGCATCATCGCGTATGCGATAGCACTACACCCAGGAACGGGAAACTAGCAGTTTCCCGTATAGTCCGCCTCAGGCGGAAAAACCGAGGGTTTTGAAAGAGTCCTGAATGTATATGAAGGACGACGTGAGATTCCTCTCCCGCGCACCAATTAAAACATCCTCCTATTTTTAGGGGCATTTTTTTGGTATTGACACAATAATACAAATCTGTTAGGTTATGTATGATAAGGGGTGTGGTATTAGACCCCATCAAACAGCTCTTTGAAATACAAGAAGAGCAAAAGGAGGCTACAGTGATCACATTCATTCCTCTTGGTGGCGCTGAGAAAATCGGCGCAAGCGCGTATCTTTTTGTCACCGAAGATCAAAAAGGCAGACATGGACTTTTGGTGGATGTTGGTGTTTCTGGACGTTTTGGAAAAGAGGGTGACGAGGGAGATGACTTTGATCGCGAGGTGCCAATGGAACGCACCTCTTTTGGCGAACTAAGTCTTCCAAAACTTCCTCGGTCTTCGCTTGCGCGGTTTCAAGGGAAAACAGCTCAAGAGGTGATTCTTGAAAGCGCTGGAGCATTCATTCCGAATGTTGGTTATTTGCACTCTCTTGGACTCAAGGATCTTTGCGTTATTGTCACTCACAGTCACGCTGATCACGCGGGTGCAATTCCAATGATCAGCAAGCTTTTTCCTGACGCGCGAATTTTTATGACGCCCATCACTCGCGATGTGAGCCTGTGGAGCTGGGAACAGTATCTCGGTTTTGCAAAAGCTGAGAAATTGCCAGTTCTCTACTCCAGGGGTGATATTGAGGCGACAAAGTCTCGAATCACAACTGTTTTTGAGTATGAGCAGATCGACCTTGGTCTTTTTTCAATCTCTTTTTTTCCAGCAGGACACGTGCCTGGTGCAGTAAGTTTGAAATTGTCCATCAGAGATGGGAAAACCGTCTCAGTGTTTGTCTCGTCGGACATTTGCTTCCACGATCAAAACATCTTGAGGGGAGCTCCATTACTTGGGAATGCGGAAATCGGGATGATTGATTATGTTCTCGCCGAGGGAACATACGGAGCAAAGAATGCATCAACGTACGACGAGGCAGCTCGCTCGCTCGTTTCCGTGGTATTGCAACATCTTCGTATTGGCGGAAAAGTCATTATCCCCGCGTTTCAAATTGGGAGATCGCAAGAGGTGTTTGCGATTCTCAAGCGACACGGGATTGTCGATCAGTATCCAGTTTGGATCGATGGGGCCGCTCGGAACGTCGCCGAAATCTACATCAATCACGGAGTGATTGATCCATCGGTCAGAGAGCATTTTATTGTTGATGATCGGCATCGCGAAGTGATCGTCCACAGCGATGCTCCGTGTGTGGTAGTTGCCCCCCATGGAATGCTTCTTGGTGGGCGGTCGTCCTATTTTGTGCAGGCTTGGGGTGGGCAGAGAAACACCCTCGTAGCACTAGTATCTTTCCAAGAACCCCAGACTCCTGGGGCACGTCTTGCTCAAAAAGGACGCTCATCGATGAAGCTTACTGTGGGGACAAAGGTGGTAGATGTATCGGCTCGCGTTGTCCAGCTTCCTATCTCAGCTCATGCGCCAGGACTGGATATCGTTCAAATGGTTGAGCGATTGAATCCGGCAGAACGTGTTTTTCTCGTTCATGGGGGCAAGAGCGATTTGGCAATTCTTAAGGATAGGGTTGGACACAAGGCGGTCGTTGCTCGAATGGGTACTCCTTACGTTTTGTAGCTCTTTAATTGAGGCAGTGTACGCGCCTTGTCATCACTTGACAAGGCGTTTTTATTGGTGTATAATGTACCTAGTACAAGTTGGAATAGGCCAGCTTGTTGAAAACTAAAAAAAGGAGAGGAGGATACCGTCTTTTTTGAGTTTTGGTGGATTTATTTTTTCTTTTGCTAACGTAGCACAAAAAGTCGCCCATTGGGCGACACGGAAAGGAAAATAAAATGTCCGCACGTAAGCCAATGTCCGCACGTAAGCCGAGGCCCACCACGTTGTCTTTCGCCGATGCCGTTGCTAGCGCAACGGCGGAGATCGATCTTCCTTCCAGCTCAGGGCTGCCCAAGTTGGGCACGCCCAAGAGCAAGAACGTGGCAGACCTCGAGGCACTCAAGGCGGGAGTGAAGGCTCTCGCTGCTCAGATCGCCGATTTCATCGTGGCGATCGCTGGGCTGCTTCGTTCGGACGCCCTCTCGTACGCGCGAGAGAGTGTGGATGCCGACGAGAAGACGGTGATCGGCGCGATCACCGACCCGACCATTCCACTCGCCGCTCGCCAGGAGTTGGCGAAGGCAGTGTTCCAGGTGATGGTCAGGGAGTTCCCGAGGACCTCAACGGGGCTCAACCATCTGGCCACGGTTGGGCTGGCAGTCGGGGCTCTTCGGATGATGGGCGACGAATCGCCATCGACGGGAGTCGTTTGGGCGCCAGTCACCATGCCGGACAGCAAGTGGGCCAGAAAGGCCGTGGCAGCTGTCCACGGCTACGACGAAGTGGCGAGCGCCCTTCGGGCATTCGCCACGGAGGTTGAGGCCTCAGAGAAGTTGGTAAGAGAGGCGGAGACCGTTGCTCTTCGAGAGGGGGTCACTCAGACCTTCCTCGAGATTCTCGAGCAGGGCGGGGAGGCCGTTCTCTTCGTGCCATCCTACAAGTCGGGCGACAAGTGGCGTCCGTCCGGACACATCCGTGTTCGCGTGGAGGGTGGCAGGATCTTCCCGGTGGCCGCAACGTCCCGTCTGTCCTACATGACCAGGACTGTCCGGGATGCCGATCTTCACGTCACCGTCAGCTCGCTTCGGCACGAACGGCTGGAACTGCCGTTCTTCCTGGAGCCGCATCTCTACGGCGCATTGTGCGGTTTCCATGCCGCGCTTCGGGCCGGCTACGAGTGCGAGCTTCGGGCGAAGCTCGCCGCGGAAGAGAGGGAGGAGCGGCAGGCCAAGACGACCGTCTCGGTCTTCGACTTCGTGCTCCGCGGCGCCGTGGGCATCGCCGAGATCAGGCTCGACGAATGGAGCATCAACGATCGACTCTTCGAGTCGATCGTGTTCCTCGCAGAGAGGGATGAGGAGGGAGCGATTCGGGTCGTCGAAGGACCCGAGGAGATCTTCCCCGCCGACAGCGAGAACCGAATCCTCGCAAACCCGGGGGAGAAGTTCGAGGGGCTCAAGTACCCCCTCGGAGCGATGCTCCGAGTCCTCTTCTCCAAGCTCTCGTCGGTCGAGCGACGGCGCAACAAGAGCGTTGCCTGACCGACGCTTGCAGCACACTGACCCCGGGGGCAGACACGCATCCGCGTGCCCGCCCCTGGGGTCTTTTTTTTATTTTCACTTTATTAAACAAAGTGAAAATAACTCTACGCAGCTTTACGCGAAGTAGAGTTGCTATATTTACAAGGAATAACCCTTCGCCGCGTCCTTTGTAGTTTTAATAACGAAAAAGGAAAATTTTTTATGAATATGAAATAGAGTTATTATCATTTGACAAATTGAATGTTTCATATACAATAAAATCATCAGCATTTGGGCTGTTTTTATTTGCACACTATATTATCGTGCGTTTGCACGAGGGCAACTACGGCACAAAAAGGAGGGCGAGACAGTGCCACCGTAGCAACATTTGGGGTGAACAAGAAGTTCGCTCAAAACCACGAAGCACGCGTGCAGTCGTGGCCGAAGCAAAATTTGAGTCGCGCTACAGAAAGAAAGGGAAAGCAATGCAGAACAGGATCAGGGAAGCCATTGCAACTCATCTTAACACCCATTTTCCCGACGGGTGGCTCCAAGGAGCTATTCCCCGTACGCTCGTGGCGGGCGGAACCCACCGCGTGTTGGTTCCGGTCAAAACTGGGCCGGCAGAGAGTGTCACAATCACTCTCAAAGTATACGTAGGAAGCCGGGGGAAAGTCGGTGTAAGTCACCAGCTTCCTGGGTCTGATCAGTGGGTGATAGGTGCTTGCTCATGAAGACGTGCCAGAAGTGTGGAACGCACACCGACGGGCGCGAATTCTGCTCAACGTGTTTTGAATTTGCGCGCGCCGTCGTGCGTTTTCATGGGAGCGTGAGGAGATTCGGAGAGCTTTATCCAAAAGCTGCTCTCAAGGCAAGCGCAGCCGTGGAGAATCTCCAAGAGAAATTCGCTCTTTCGATTGAGCGAAGAGAGCCCCCGTTCAGTCAGAGGGGACGCGAGGGACTTTTGGTTGTTCGATCCCATGCGGCGGCACTCGCGGCGCTTGAAGAGATTGATCTTCTGGCAGCTATTGTTTCTCGCAAGCGAGAAGATCATCAAGTTCCTGCGAGCGCCAACGAAGTGCGCGCAAAGGTCGTTGATCTTCTTGAGGGCAAAGAACGAAGCGGTCGAAGGCCACGCTTTGCTGATGTTCACGCGATGATCGCCCAGGAGCGCAATAATCTCCTAAGATCGATCGCGTTGCCGCGTCGTCCGAAACAACACGTTGGCCGTCACCATGTTCCTCGGGTGTGCGGTTCTATGTGGTAACGTAACAAACTAAGCTCATGCGGGCTCTCTGGGGGTAGGTCTTGCGACCTCCCCCTCTTTTTTTTTACTATCATCTTAAAGATTAAGGATTAATAGTTAATGATTTTATTTCTCCTTTCCATCCTTATTATCATCGTGTAAAATGAGGCAATTAAACATATGAATAAAAGAAATTACATAGTTGCTGACGACGCAGAGAGTCAAAAACTCGCTGATGAATTGCGTTCAAAGACCGACATCAAGAGCCAACGCATGCAACGATTACTAGCACTTCCCGATCTTTCTCGAAAAGAAGGGTCTCCGATCAAGTTTATTATTGACGCTATTTTGGCAATGCCTCTTTTTGAACGTTTTGATATTATCCAAATCCCCGAAATGGTTACCGTCCGAGATAATTTTGATTTGCTCAACGCGCCAGTGGATCACCCCAGCAGAAAAGAAACAGATACCTACTATGTTGACGCGACTCATATTTTGCGGACGCAAACAACTGTTATGTGGCCGTTTTATCTTCAGCGTGAAGAGGTAAAAAAGGAACTAGAGACAGAAGGAGAGTTGGGATTACTGAGCTTTGGCAAGGTGTTTCGTAAAGACGAGATTGATCGCAACCATTTCCCGGTCTTTCATCAAATAGACGGACTTTACTTGTGCACAAAAGAAAAAAAAGAAATCGGACTTGTTGATTTGCAACAAGTGTTGGTGGATATTGCGCAACATTTGTTTGGCAAGGATGTTGTCTATCGCATTCTGGACGACACGTTTCCTTTTACGTATCCGAGTACGCAAATCGAGGTCAACATTGGTGATCGATGGCTTGAAATTGTGGGCGCGGGAATCGTACACACGCAAGTGCTTACTAACTTAGGTATTGATCCGAATGTGTATAACGGATGGGCGTTTGGATTTGGATTGGAGCGATTGGCGATGATTAAATCACACATTCCCGATATTCGCATTTTGTGGTCAAACGATCCCCGTATCACCAAACAGTTTGTTGATCTTAATAGCCAATACAAAGAGGTTAGTAAGTTTCCTATGACGTATCGTGATATTTCGTTTGTTATCAAAAAAGACGTGAGTTTAAACAATTATTACGAAATTGTACGCGATTGTGCCGGCGAGTTGGTTGAGGAAGTGGCGCTTACCGACCAATACGAAAACGATGAGAAGTTTGGCGCGGGAAATATCAGTTACACTTTTAGAATAACGTATCGCTCTCCCGAACGAACGCTCACTAATGAAGAAGTAAATACCATTCAAGAGAAAATCATTGAAGAAACGCAAAAAGAACTAGGGGCTACTATTCGCTAGAGCTTAGAGTATAATTAACACATTAATTATATGAATATTGCAATAAATGGATTTGGGCGCATTGGTCGATTGTTATGCAGGCAATTGTGGGGGCGTCCTGATGTGCATATTGTCGCGATAAACGACCTGGGGGACGTTGCTAATTTGGCATATCTACTCAAGCATGATTCGGTGTATCGCGCGTGGGATCACGATGTGGTGGGGTATCCCGATAAAGCGATGTTAGTCATTGATAATAAAGAAATTCAATTTTTTAACGAAAAAGACCCCGCGCAGCTTCCGTGGAAAAAACTAGGTATTGATGTGGTGGTTGAATCAACTGGTGTTTTTGAATCATTTGAAAAAGCAAAAATTCATTTAGACGCGGGAGCCAAGCGTGTACTCATTACCGCGCCCGCCAAAGATGCCGATACCGCGATTGGGAAAACCGTCCTTATGGGTCTTAACGAACAACAACTTGCCGAGTGTCAAATATCATCAAACGCGTCGTGCACCACTAATGGCGCGTCGCCACTTATTGCCGTTCTCTCTGAAACAATTGGTGTTGAAAAGGCGATTCTTTCAACGGTGCACGCGTATACCGCAACGCAGAGTATTGTTGATGGGCCTGTTAAAGGAGAAGATTATCGTCGGGGTCGCGCCGCGGCGCAAAATATTATTCCTTCAACCACCGGGGCGGCAACAGCGGTAACTCGCGCGTTCCCACAACTTGAGGGACTTTTTGATGGTATTGCTATTCGTGTGCCGGTAGTGTCTGGATCTCTTATAGACATTACCTTCGTTGCGAAAAAAGAAACAACATCCGCGGAGATAAATAGTATATTGACGGCGGCGTCAAAAGAGCCACGCTGGAAGGGATTACTTGAGGTTTCAACCCAACACCTTGTGTCATCGGATATTATTGGAATAAATTGCGCATCTTTAGTGGACCTTACCTTTACTAAAGTGGTGGGGGGAAATTTGGTTAAAGTGCTTGCGTGGTACGATAACGAATGGGGATACGCGACTACACTAGTGAAACATTTGGAGGCAATTACTCACGCCTTATAACAATCTTAAAACCCGCCTATCAGCGGGTTTTAAGATTTAGACAAAAACAGGTATAGTTACTCTATGAATAAATGGATTGCGGGCGCTTTTTTGGTGGGTGTTTCTATTCTCGGGGGCGCGCTTGCTGGGCACTATTCTGTCTATCAATCAAAAACAGGTAGGCACCTTACCGCTTCTTTGTCTTCTGTTACTTCCGAGAGTGATTTTCCACAAGCGAAGGTGAGCTTTGAATCGCGAGAGGACCCGATTACTCTCTTGTTTGTGGGGGATATTATGCTGTCGCGGTTTATTCAAACGCAGATTGAGCGCCATGGTAACGATTATACATTTCCGTTTGCGTCATCGTCCGACATTATCGCGGCGGCAGATATCTCTTTTGGTAATTTAGAAAGTTCGATTTCGGACGAGGGTGAAAACCGGGGGAGTATGTATTCTTTTCGTGCCAATCCTCGTGTTATAGAAGGACTGACCCACGCCGGTTTTGACGTGCTTTCTCTTGCCAACAACCATATCTTGGACTGGGGAAAAGAGGCGCTCGTAGACACCATCTCCATACTGAAAGAAAATAATATTATCCCCATAGGCGCTGGAACTACCGCGTCTGACGCGAATGAATGTGCGCGCATCACCGTGAAAGGAACAACATTTTGTTTTCTCGCGTTTACTAATTTGTACCCATCATCTTTGGCAGCAACAAAAAATACTCCAGGCATAAGCGACTTCAATCTTGAAAAGATAAAAGATCAAATAGCGGCGATTAAAAGTAAAAAGTCAACGGTTAATGATAATATTATCGTCATCTCCCTTCATTGGGGAGATGAGTACCAGAGTGTATCAAACGCGCTTCAGCAACGCATCGCTCACGAATTAGCGGTTGCTGGCGCCGATGTGATTGTTGGGCATCATCCACACGTACCACAAGAAGTGGAAGAATTTGAAAATGAAAACGGAGATCGAGGGGTAATCGCGTACAGTTTGGGGAACTTTGTGTTTGACCAAAATTTTTCAAAAGAAACCATGGAGGGACGCGCGATGGAAATAACCATAAAAAATCATCACATAGACGCCATTCGTTACTTTAAAACCCCAATGAACGAATTTTATCAACCCCGATTTGAGCTTCTTTATGATTGATAATATCGTATGTGTTTGAGTGTGGCATGTGAGTTTTTAACCTCTTTTTTCATTTAATATTTCACGTTATACTTACAATGCGATGATTATCTATATAGGGGCAGATCACAAAGGGTTTTCGCTCAAGCAGATACTTAAACAGTATATGGTTGATCTTGGGTATGAGGTGGTTGATGTGGGGAATGTTGAGTACGCGCAGGACGATGATTATGTCGACTATGCGATGGCGGGCGTAAAAACAATCAGTCAAGATCCCGCGCTTGGTAAGGGGGTGCTTATATGTGGATCAGGGGTTGGTATGGCTATTGCCGCTAATAAGTTCCGGAACATTCGCGCGTCTTTATGTTTTTCTCCTGACCACGCGATGGTAGCGCGCGCCGAGGATGATGCTAATATATTAGTATTGCCAGCTGAGTTTATTGATGAGGACACCGCGAAGAAAATAACGTCAGTTTGGTTTTCAACTCAGTTTAAAAACGAAGAGCGTTACCAGCGACGACTCAAAAAGTTATCAGAACTGGAACTTAAAACAACCAATTATTTTGAATAAAAAGTCGAAACAAATAGTACATTCATTCGTCTTATATAACATAGAGTAGATACTCATTTTATATGAAAAAAATTATAGCAGGCATTGTGTTTGTGGCACTTATTACAAGCGCCATGGGCGCATACGCCGTTTCTTCCTCAGTAGTCGACCCAGTAAGCGCGCTTCAGCAAAAAATTCAATCTCTTTTGGAGCAGATTAAGGTATTACAGCAAAAAATAAATACCATACAGCAAAGTTCGCCAACAACATCTCCATTATCAGACACTACAAAAGCGACCATTACACTTGAGGGGCTACCAGAAATTCCAGCGATTCCTTGTGTGATTCCCATTCTCAAATATGGGGCATGGCATAAATCCGTCTACATGCTTCAAACTATTTTAACTAAGGAAGGATATTATACTGGGCCAGTGACGGGGTATTACGGAGTGCTTACAAAAGCGGCAATACAATCGTATCAAAAAGCGCGTGGTATACTGCCCAGCAATGGGTTTGTTGATAGCACGACAGCTCTGGCTCTGACTAATGCCGTAGCGCTCAGATATACAGCATGTAGCGGAGTTACTCAGCCGGTTTCTCCAACGCCGAAAGTAACCGCTTCTCCAACAGCTACCCCTCCTATAAAGCAAAATATTGAACTTATAGGAACACTCCAGGCGGCGGTATCTCCGGATATTATTCAATGGGGGACGCACACGCTCACGATTGCCCCGGAAGGGTGGTGTGGAGGAAATATCTGTGTGCAAACGCAGTTGCTTCAACCAACGGTCGTAAAAATATATCGTGTCAAAGCGCTTAACAACGATGTCCTTGCATTGCTAAAATCAAATGAGGGGAAAACGATAAAACTTTTGGGAACAAAAGAATACTATTCACTCGAGGGGGGATTTTGGGGGATCACCGCCTATGGTGTTGTCTCGGTAGGCGACCCACAGCCACCAACGGTAAAAAAGGAAACGCTTATCGTAACCAATCCTATCGCGGGTAGTCGTTGGAAAACGGGTGATAAAAATAAAATTACCTGGGCTATTGAATCAAACAGCGATTTGGTAAAGGTAGGAGATGGATCAAAAGTTCTTATTCAATTAGCTCCTCCGCAAGCCGCGTGTTTGAGCTCTATAACGCCATGTCTTAGAATGACTATCGCTCCTTACACTATTGCTGAAAGTGTTGATAATAGTGGGGTGCATGAGTGGAGTATTCCGTCCAACTTGGCGGGCGTTTATCGAGGGGTGCAGCAAATCACTATTCAGATTATCGGAACATCTATTGTTGGAACGAGTCAGGAATTCTATGTGTACTAAGCGTATAACACAAAACCCACTAGGAGGGGTTTTGTGTTATACTACATCGTATGCGTGTGCATATTGGGATTAACTGTGCGACTAAGAGTGATTTTATAAAAAAACTTAAAAAAATCCATACTCTTTTTGGGAGAAGAGTTTTTCTTCACATAGATATCGCTCGCAAAGGATTTGCGAGTATTAATACTGCGGTAGACGCAGGCGCTCTCAAAAAAATCAATATGCAAGCACGCACGACCGCCCACGTTATGCTTCCCCTGGGGCTACGCGTTCCACGACTGTTTTCATTTCCAGCGTCGGTTTTATTTTTTCATAGACAGTATGTGCGCGATTGGAAGGCAATGGCAAAAAAAGCGGCGCGTCATGGCAAAAAAATTGGTCTCGCGCTTTGCGTACAAGATACGCTTCCTGCTATACCCAAAAATGTTGGACATGTTCTTATTTTAACAGTGCGTCCAGGACGTTCTGAACAACTATTTTCTGAAAAAGCACTTCCATTTATTGAAAAAGTTAAAAAAACATACCCATCAAAACGTTTATATGTTGATGGTGGTATTACTCCATTTATTGCAAAAAAATTAGCGCGTTATGAGATACAAGACATTGTTTCAACGTCATACGTTTGGAACGCGTCGGATCCACGCGAAGCATTGCAAGAGCTCGCGCGTGCTGGGATAAAAAAGTAAAATGTGTTACACTACATAGTATATGAAAAAGCGTATATATATTGCGCGCGCGTGGTCGGTGATTGCTTTATTTGCTTTCACCCTTTCAATCGTTCCTTTAGGAACGCATGCCGCGGGAACCGCAACGGTAACATTTGACGCGGTGTTGGATACCATGATTTCTACGACAATCAGTTCATCGCGCCCTCTTACCACAGAGGAGAAACAGTGGGTTAGTTTTAAGATTATTCGTGACTATGGCATACGGACGGAAGTGGTGCTCTCAAGCGGAGAATTGGGGAAAGGATATGTGATTCCAGCGAATGAGATTATTGCCAATCCGAGTGGCACCAACAGAGACGAGTATTTAGTGCAATATATTACTAAGCCGGCGGTTGCCACCGAAATGTCTTTGGCAACATTTACGGTGAGTCAAGGAAGCTCAAAAACAGTAACGCTTCACTTTGTAAAACGCGCCTATACATCACTTGATACTACCGCGGGCCCGCCAGGGGTGGTAGCAAGTGAAAACACAAGCGTCGCGACAGCTTCGTATGGAGGACTTGTGTACGACGCTTCGGATGCGTCGGTTAAAATAACGCATATATTTCCTCTATCGCTCGGGAGTAAGAAGTTCTTGGGTGCGATAGAATCGACCGCAAGCGGGAAGAATATCTTAATCTTCGACGCGACTAATCAATATAAACCAACATTACTCAAAAAAAATTCAATAAGCACATCGTTTGATGTAACGGGAGCAGAGGGAATTTTTAATGTTCGCGCGGTTCCTAACCACAATTATTTTATTGCTGGAAAAGGAATTTTTAAATTTGATTCAAGCGGGACTGTTTCGCTGGTAAAAATCGATGCCACGGGGGGGATTATAGAGCTTCTTTTTAGAGGAGGTAATGGAAAAATATACGCTGGGGGGATAACAGAAAAAGTGTATATCGACGCGACGAAAAATCCGCTTCGTAATAGCGTGACATGGTATGATTTATCAACACCAGAGAATGGTTTTGTTGAAATCTCCGGAACGACTGAGAGCGCTGATGATTTTCCACTAGGGACGGGGGACTCTGTGTCTGGTCCGTACTCCGCGTTTGAATGGGGGGTTATTCATACGGCGTCTAAAGTAATTGCTGTTGTCCCCATTCTACATAACATTCACGCAAAACATACCGCATCGTACTGGATAGAATTTATTGATGTTACTACTGTTGCTCGCCCCGTAGTGATTATGAGAAAAAAACTTGAAGATATTGGTGGGCATGCGTGGGATCTTACCGCGGCAGAAAAATTTTATCTAAGCTACACCGATGCGATGTTATTTGTTGATGACGCGAACAAAAAACTTTTTGATTTTTACGAGGCAAAAACAACCAATCTAGCTGCGGGAGTTGCGGCGATGGTAAGTCCTCAAGATGAAGTAGCCGCGCGTTCTGGTCTGCGTCGTCGCACGGTCGCGGCTTCGTTTTCTGTAGCAAGTAGCGGCAGTACCATTTCATTTTCCCAATTATCGCGCTCGATTCTATGTGAACGGATAGGTAGTGGTTTTTATAACAGTGAAGTGGTGAGAAACCTTTGTGGCGCGGGGTCTGGATTTAGTGGCGTTTCAGGTATTCCAGTGGATGTTGAAAATGGGTTGACGCTCTTTATCGCAAAGGATTATGGGGCGCGCCTTGGATTTTTTGGAAATGGCACTAATGGATTTTCGTGGATTGCCAATTCCTCGTCGGCGATAAGAGGATACGAAAACGAACTTAAAAACAGCTCTTATCAAAATAATTGTTTTGGCTCTATCGTCCCAAATGTAAGAGCGACATCGTGTTTGAATGGATTTGTACAACAAATAGATACTAAGAATTTTGTGGCATATGTTTATGGATCAAAACACATCAGTACCGCGAAAGTGGTATTTGCCAATGGAGTGCCTATGGGAGGAGGAACGACTATTATTCCAACGCCAACGACAACTGTATCTCCGCCTGTGGCAACTACCTCACGCATAACGTCTCCATTCTCCATCCAATCATTGCTTAAGATCTTAACTCGTTTCCGTCGCGCCAATTAATTTCTCTTTTCCGTTTTTTGTTGTTGGTTGTTAGTTGTCTGCCTTTGGGCAGACCCTGAGTATGAGTCGAAGGGTAGGTTATTAGTTATTTCCATGTTTTTTTCTCACAAACGCATAAAAGATCTTTACGTTGTTGCAAGTCACCTTCGTCAAGACGTGATTATGATGCTTGAAAAAGCGGAATCGGGTCACAGCGCGGGGTCGCTGGGTATGGCCGATGTTTTTGCGGCCTTATATTTTGGTGTTCTTAATCATAAACCAAAACAGCCCGAGTGGGCTGATCGTGATCGAGTAGTGCTTTCAAACGGGCACATTTGTCCGATACTATATGCAACACTCGCACGCGCTGGGTATATACCCCTTAAGGAATTATCTACGTTGAGAAAAATGGGTAGTGGTCTACAAGGACATCCACATCGTAAGGCATTACCAGGAATTGAAATCACCTCGGGCCCGCTTGGGGAAGGTCTTTCTCAAGCAATTGGCATGGCTCTGGCGGCAAAATTAGATGAAAAAAAATATCGCGTGTACTGTGTGCTTTCCGATGGAGAGTTACAAGAGGGGAATATATGGGAAGCATTTATGTTTGCGGGAAAAAATCGTTTGCATAATCTCACGGCTATTATCGATAGAAACAATATACAGATTGGGGGATACACCGAAGACATTATGCCCGTGGAGCCACTCCGAGACAAACTGCGCGCGTTTGGATGGAATGTGTTGGACGTTGATGGGCACAATATAGAAGATATTATTGACGCGTTGTATGAGGCCAGGGCGGTGTATGAAAAACCGACCGTGGTCATCGCGCACACTATTGCTGGCAAAGGTGTTAACTTTATGGAAAACAAATTTGAGTGGCACGGCAAACCCCCTAAAAAAGAGGAAGCAAAAAAGGCATTGCGCGAACTAAGATCGTTGCAAGGTAAAATTCATAGCGAGCATGAGTAATTAAATTATTAGTAAGTCACAACAACCACATATGATTGAATGGGTTAAAAAAATATACATCTATATCTTCTCGGCAGCCGGCCTTATTCTTGTTATTATTGGCGCGGTGCAGTTGGTTAATCTTGGACTTAAAACATGGGTGTTTACCAAAGCGGATATGTACTACTCGTATCCTGTAGCAAAACCGATGAGTCAGACATTTCAAGAGACAGTGCAAGAGCCGTTTCAAAAGGATGTCGAAGAGTATTATAAAAAAGATATTGCTGCTCGTCGGCAACGTCAGGCATCAAATGCGTTTGCGATGATGGTTATCGGTGTGCCACTGTTTTCATACCACTGGCGATTAGCAAGAAAAAACGCATAAAGTTCTCAAGTAAAAATACGACACACTTTCTATCATCCCTCTTTTCACTAATCACTTTTCACTATCTCATGCTCAACCCCAACCTGTATCTTAACCACGCTATCTGTTCAAAGCACATCGATCAAGAACCGACTCGTGATGGGTATGGTAAGGGGCTCCTTGAGGTTGGGAAAAACGAAAGTGTTGTTGTGCTTTCAGCGGATCTTGATGAGTCGACACGCTGCCACTGGTTTAAAAGGGTGTATCCAGAGCGTTTTATCGAATGTGGCGTTGCCGAGCAAAATATGGCAGGTATCGCGGCAGGACTAGGGGTGTCTGGGAAAATTCCATTTATTAACTCGTACGCCACTTTTTCTCCGGGGAGGAATTGGGAACAAATTAGAACCGCTATCGCGTATAACGATGCGAATGTAAAGATAGCGGGGCACCATGCGGGCGTTTCCACTGGTCCCGATGGGGCAACCCATCAAGCATTGGAGGATATCGCGCTTATGCGCGCGCTCCCCAATATGAAAGTTATAGTTCCCTGTGATGCGGTGGAGGCGCGTAAAGCAACCGTTGCGGTTTCGCACACATGGGGCCCGGCATATATACGTTTACAGCGAGAGTCGACACCGCTAATAACCACTATTGCAACGCCATTTCTTCCGGGCGTGGCTCATGTCTTTTGGGAGCCGAAGAAAAAAAATTGTGATGTGGTCATTATTGGGGCGGGGCCTATTGTATATCGTGGTCTTGAGGCGGCATGCATACTTGAAAGAGAGGGGTATTCAATTGCGGTCATAAATAGCGCGACTATAAAACCACTCGATGAAAAAACAATCGGTATGTGGATTAAAAAGGCACGCGCGGTGGTAACTATCGAGGAGCACAGTGTTATCGGGGGGCTGGGCGAAGCCGTATCGGCTCTGTGTGCTCGCGAACACCCAGTTCCCATAGAACACATAGGAACTCGTGACGTATTTGGTCAATCAGGAAACCCACGCGAGCTTGCGGTGAGGTATCACATAGATACCAAAGATATTGTAAACGCGGCAAAAAAAGTCGTTCGAAGAAAATAATCCACGCTCATCTTTCTTTTTACTGCGGATCTTTAATTATTCTATGTTTGATATTCTCACTATTGGGACGGCAACGCTTGATACTTTTATCGAGGCGCGTTTTTTAAAAACCGTGTCCGATCCAAAACATCTGACACGCATTGGATTTAAAACGGGCGCGGCTCAGTGCTTTTCGCTCGGTTCAAAAATAGAGATACCAAAACCACTCATAACTGTTGGCGGCGGCGCGGTTAACGCGGCGGTGACCTTTTCGCGCGCGGGATTCAAGGTAGCGACACTTGCACAGACCGGTCGCGATTACGCGGGAAAGCTTATCGTTGAAGCACTTGAAAAAGAACATATTTCTTCTTTGGTGGCGCAAGATCAAAAAGGAATGACCGCGCTTTCATACATTCTTATTGGAAAAACGGGGGAGCGCACGATACTTATTCATCGTGGTTCATCGAGTGATTTTTCTTCGGCGCACAAACTAATGGCGCGTCTCGCGTCTCGCTGGGCGTACATTGTTCCGGGCGCTATGTCACTGTCATTACTCAACGATTTTTATCGGGTGCTCAAAAAAAATAATATCGCCATAGCGCTGGCCCCTTCTAAAGATTTTATTGCGTATGGACTTAAACGGTGCGCGTCTATACTTAAAGCAACGCGCGTTATTACGTTAAATAGAGAAGAGGCGTCTTATTTTACCGGAGTCCCGTATACCGACAAGAAAGGAATTTTCAAAAAACTAGATGCCGCCATAGACGGAATCGTCGTGATGACTGATGGCAAAAAGGGAGCGACAGTATCAAATGGGAAAATAATATGGGATGTTGTTCCGTTTAAAGAGAAAAAAATAGTTGATCAAACAGGAGCGGGAGATGCGTTTGGTAGCGGATTTGTCGCGGGGCTTATGGAGAAAGAAGATAAAAATCACCGCATAACCGATGAAATGATTGATTACGCGATTCGTCGCGCGATGGCAAATGCAATATCGGTTATAGAGCATCGGGGAGCAACCGAAGGAGTTTTGACTCTCTCGTCGTTTAAAAAAAATAAACGGTGGACGCGACCAATAAGCGTTCGTCATCGCGTGTGTATATGATGTTACATGAATATATCGAGCGTGCTTATCATGCTCATATCGCGCTTGGGCATTTTAATATATCCGATCTGGTGGGACTCAAAGCAATCGCTTCTGGCGCGCGGAATATGAGCGTACCGGTGATTATTGGCGTGTCAGAGGGAGAGCGAGAGTTTATAGGGATAAAACAACTTGTTGCCTTGGTGCGTAGCATCAAAGATGAATACCATCAAGATATTTTCCTTAATGCTGATCACACGCATTCGTTTGAAAAGATAAAAGAAGCAGTTGAAGCGGGTTTTGACGCGGTGCTTTTTGATGGCGGCACGTTGCCTCTGGATGAAAATATCTCTCGCACAAAAGAAGTTGTTGAGTGGGTAAAAGAATTTAACCATACGCGCGATACTCATGTTGTTGTGGAAGGGGAGCTTGGGTATATTGGCGGGGGATCGGTTATTTTAGATAGGATTCCTGACGGTGTTTCCATTAAACCAGAAGATCTTACCACGTCTTACGATGCCAAACGTTTTGTGCAAGAAACGGGGGTGGATCTTCTTGCTCCAGCGGTAGGAAACGTCCATGGTATGTTTGAACACGTTCCAGACCCTGCTCTTGATTGTGCGCGTGTAAAAGATATATCGGACGCGGTAAGAATCCCGCTGGTGCTTCATGGTGCGTCTGGTAACAGCGAAAAAGATATAAAAAACGTGATAGATAGTGGGATGGCGATTGTGCATATTAATACCGAATTACGCGTCGCATGGAAACGGGGAATTAATATGGCATTACTCTCACATCCTAACGAAATAGCGCCGTATAAACTACTTCCCGAAGCATTGCACGAGATCCAGAAGGTTGTTGAAGAAAAATTAACTCTTTTTCAAAACAGCCATGCTTCTACTGGCGATATTGCCAATAACAGCATTTGATGTTAGCATCTTCTTAGTATGGGTGACTGTGGTCCTTTCAGTACTTTTGAGAGCTTACATGGCGCCTACCTCATCGCCACCTCCTCTTTGTGAGGACGTGCATCCCATCTTACTAGGGGTACGCGCCAAAGACGCTCTTTTAGTACGCCGCCACAGTCGTCTTCACCCCCCGTCTCTTGGTGGACCCTCTCTGCCGAGGACGGGTTTTTTTCTTGCTTTTTTACACTATTTGATATAGGGTAGTATCACATCAGAAGCTAATTGTTACTAGTGAAAAGTTAAAAACATGATATCTCTTATTGCATATACCCGATCAACGTTGGGCAAAAAGGTCCGCGAACTTTTTGAGCAAGGCATAATCCCAGCTCAGCTTTATGGCCATCGCGTTGAAAACATGAGTATTCAAGTGCCAGTAAAAGAATTCACAAAAGTTTTCAAAACAGCTGGTCAAAGCAGTGTCATCACTCTTGTTGTTGATGGGACTGAATTTCCAGTTCTTATTCATGATGTTCAATATGACGCAATCAATCAGCGAGTTGCCCATATTGATTTTTATAAGGTGAACATGTCAGAAAAAATCACCGCGCAAGTTCCTCTTTCTTTTGTGGGAGAAGCGCCAGCGATTAGAGGGCAAGGAGGCGTGCTCGTAAAAGCAGTAGAAGAGTTGGAGGTAGAGGCATTGCCTGCCGACTTGCCTCACGAAATCGTTGTCGATGTTACTGTTCTTAAAGAAATTCACCAGAGCATCCACGTGAGCGATCTTGTGGTTGAGAAGGGGGTTAAAATAAATGCAGATTCACACACGACGGTGGCAACGGTCATTGAGCCCGCGAAAGAAGAAGAGCCCGCTCCACAACCTGAAGCAGTAACCCCAGAAGGAGAGAGTCAAACACCTCCAGAAGAAACCCAAGGTGATAAAAGTGAAGAAAAATAATATAATGCATCTAATCCCCCCGGTCATAACCGGGGGGATTTTTGTGTTAGTACAGTGAAAAAATCATAATGAAAAATCGTTCTTTTTGACCCCTTTTTTCACGATCGTGAAAAAAGGGGTCGGGGAAGGGAGAAAAAATGTTTTTTCTGAATCTTATTACAGTGTGTTTAATAACACCCATTCTTGTGATATACTAAAAGGGATGGCTTTTTGCCAGTGTTTTCTATGGGTCAACGGTTATTCACTGACATTCAAAAGAGACCGGTAGCACGCAGAACATCGATTCAAAAGCGAATTATTCTAGAAAGGGCTGATACGATTATCACTATTCCGGTGAAAAAAATAGGCATATACGCCGTTATCTCTCTGGCGGTTTTTTCTTTCGTGCTTGGACTAGCAAACGCGCCCATAAATAAAGGGTACACATTTGCGGCATCAAGCAAAGAAACGGAACGCGCCGAACTCGAGTCACAACTTAAAGAGCTTGAAAAACAAATTGCCGCATACGAAGGTACGGTAAGTCAGTACAAAACAAAAGGAAAAACATTAGAATCAGAAATAAAGACGCTTAATAGCAAAATCGCGAAACTCAATCTGCAGGTAAAGGCAATAACACTCAATCTCAAGAAATTAGACGAAGAAATAGGAGCGACTAAGCAGAAAATCATAAAAACAGAGGATGATATTACGGTTACCAAAAAGAATCTCTCAGCAGTACTTCAAACGTTGTATGAAAACGAACAAAAAAATACAGTTGAGATGATTATGAATAACCCAAAACTCTCTGATTTTTTCTTGGATGTAAATAATTTACTTGCCGTGCAAGAGGGCGTGAGAGAAAATTTAGAACATATCGTGCAATTAAAGAGCGATCTCATGGATCAAAAAGAAGCCCTTGCCGCGCAGTTTAACGATGTTTCTGAACTCAAAGCGTATCAGGAAGCGCAACAAAAAGCCGCCAAAGCTACTGAAGAAGAGAAAAAATCATTGCTTAAAGTAACTAAGGGGCAAGAGTCAAAGTATCAACAACTACTTACCGAAACGAAGAAAACCGCCGCGCAAATCAGGAGCAGAATCTTTAAATTGCTCGGAGGAGGTGAGTTGTCATTTGGCGAGGCGTATAAGTTGGCTAAAGCGGCACAAGATGCAACAGGAGTGCGGGCCGCGCTTATCCTCGCGGTGATTGATAAAGAGTCAGCGCTTGCTCGTAACGTGGGAAGGTGCAAATATGATACAGCAATGCATCCAACTCGTGATATCCCATTATTTTTGAAAATAATGGAGGAGTTGGACATGGATCCACAAAGTGTTTTTGTATCTTGCCCAATAAAAGAAGATGGTGCGTATGGTGGCGCTATGGGCCCCGCGCAATTTATTCCTTCAACGTGGGGTTGTTATAGCGGCTATGTCAACAGCGTCTCGGGAAAATGTACGGGAAGAACTGGGTCTTGGTCGTACGATAAGGCAAAAGATAGAATAGGAGCAATTACAGGAATTACCCCATCATCTCCATGGAATAATCAGGCAGCTTTTATAGCAACTGCATTTTATCTAAAAGATGTTGGCGCGGCATCAGGATCTTTGTATGACGAAAAAGTAGCCGCGGCTCGATACTATGCGGGAGGAAACTGGCGAACCCATCTTAATGGGTATGGTGCTCGCGTAGTAGAACGAGCGCAGGAATTCCAAGAAGATATTGATGTGCTTAATAAATAGATTCTTTTGGTATTCGGTTGAAAAATAATGATAATAGACATAAATCATTTTATTTTTTATTGCCTCTAATTTGTAATTTAATCTGTCTTTAACTGTTAACATATGAATCTCTACGATAAAAAATCCTTTACTCTTATAGAACTTCTAATTGTAATAGGCATTCTCGCCATTTTAGTCGCCGCGGTTTTTATCGTTCTTAACCCATTTGAATATCTCAAACAGTCAAGGGATTCCAAAAGAATTACTGATTTGGCTTCTTTAGACAAGGCTTTAGCTTTTATGGAGGCCCAAGGAGCAACTTCCTTTGGTGATAGTAATGTTATTTATGTTTCTATCCCAGATACATCGGAAACTTGTAATAACTTGGGATTTGATACGGTTGATGGTTGGACCTACCATTGCGTAACACCAAGCAATCTTACAAATATAGATGGTACTGGTTGGGTACCAGTTAATTTTAATAGTTCGGGGATCGCTCCAATTTCTAAACTTCCAATAGATCCTGTAAATAATACTTCTACCGGCCTCTATTACACTTATGTGGCCGGATCTTATGAACTTACGGCCTTGTTGGAATCAGTTAAATATCAGCAACGAATTGCTGCTATGGATGGAGGGGACTCTCCTGTTATCTATGAAAGAGGTTCTCATATAGGAGTTACTCCAAGGATAGTCGGACCTTCTGGATATTCGCACAAAAGAACCATTACCATCAACAACGCGACCTCAACCCTCACTGACTTCCAGGTAGATGTTCCTTTGGACACCGCCACCCTCATTGCCGCCAATAAAATGAATAGCGATTGCTCTGATATCAGAAT
>JAGOQP010000001.1 GCA_017991375.1 Minisyncoccota bacterium | reverse complement strand
GCCTCAAGCGGTGCGAGTTCGTAGACCCAATAAAGGCAAAGAAGTGTTGCCGTAGGTGGAAATGCCACTGGCTCAGGTGGCGGGAAAGGAGACGGAGATGAAGCAGACACCAGAACAGCGTCTACTCAAACTCCTCAAACGCAAGAAGGCAAGTGTTACCGAAATCGCGAACGCATTGGACTTGTCGCCAAAGAAAGTTATGGCGATGGTTCGTACGCTCGCAGACAAGGGCACTATCTTCGACGTGGTTGAGGACACCCTACAACTTGCCAGCACCATACCCTCTACTGAAAAGCCGCTTGTGATTGATTTCCGTAAGCACCGAGAGCAGGAGTTCTGCATCGGCGCTATCGCGGACACCCACATCGGCTCGAAGTACGAGCGGCTAGACGTTTTGGCCTGTCTCTATGACAGGTTCGTGGCTGCTGGCGTAACCCGTGTGTTCCTTGGTGGGAACATGATTGACGGAGAATGTTCTTTTAACAAGTACGACATCTACGTCAATGGCGTAGATGGACAGGTTCGCAACTTTGTTGAGAAGTTTCCATATCGCAAGGGAGTGGTAACTAGTTTCGTTACTGGCGATGACCACGAGGGGTGGTATGTGCAACGCGACCACATCAATATCGGACAATATGCTCGAATAGCTCTATATCAGAAAGCACCATCGACATAATCTTATTAAAATCATTGTTCGGATAATTTATCCCCTGTAAATTTTGTTCCAATTTCCTAAAAGCAATTTCTAGCCGAGAGTGTTCCTGCTTAATTTTTTGATGTATCCTCTTTCTTTTGCTTGCCTTTAATTCAAATACAAAATTGCCAAAATATTTATAGAACGCGCGCCTAATTTTATTCTTAAATTTATACATGTGGATAACTCGCCCTTTTACACTTTCGATTTATTTTCTATAATATCACTATGGTAACAAAAAGGCAAAAACAAGTTCTAGATTTTATAACCGATTATCAAGGGCGAAAAGGATATGCCCCCTCTCTTGATGAGATACGCAAAAAACTAAAACTCTCCTCGGTTTCAACCGCGCATTTTCATGTTTCCAAACTCCGTGATTTGGGATTTTTATCAAAAGAGGAAAACAAGCCACGCTCGATTGAAGCATTTGGCCGAGAGACAATGGTAAAAATTCCACTTTTAGGAACTATCGCAGCCGGACAACCAATTGAAGCAATACAAAACAAAGAAATGATCGCTGTTCCTAAAAGTAAAATTCCTTCATCTGCAGAAGTTTATGCCCTCCGCGTAGTTGGTAGTAGTATGATTGATGAAAATATCAATGACGGAGATGTTGTTTTAGTTCGTCAGCAAGAAACAGCCGAAAACGGGCAGAAAGTAGTCGCGCTTATTGATAATCACGAGGCAACTCTCAAGAAATTTTACAAAGAGAGAGGGCATATCCGGCTACAGCCCGCCAATAAAACTATGGAGCCACTTATTTTTAGAAACGGGCGAGACGTTTCAATTCAAGGGATAGTTTTAGATGTTATTCGTGAAGAAGGGACAGCAAGTATTCACCCTCCAGAGTACAAGGAGCAAGAAAAATATAAGGAATTACCCGTCAATAAAATTATTTGCGGAGACGCGATAGAGGTAATGAAAAAATTCCCATCGAATTCGGTTGATATCGTAGTTACTTCTCCTCCTTACGATGCTGTCCGTGATTACAAAGGATTCTCTCTTGATTTGCATTCTGCAGGAAAAGAGATACATCGCATTCTCAAAGATGGCGGGGTTGCTGTTATGGTTATTCAAGACCAGACAAAAAACTTCGGTAAATCCTTAACGTCTTTCAAGACAATTATTGACTGGTGCGATAGCTTTGGTTTTAAACTTTTTGAAACGGTAATCTACCGAAAGTATGGAGCAGAAGGGGCTTGGTGGAATAAACGTTTTCGCGTAGACCATGAGTATATCCCTATTTTTCTAAAGGGAGAGAGGCCCCAACACTTCAACAAAGAACATCTAAAAATTCCATCTAAACATGGTGGAAAAACAATGACTGGTGGTGGCACTCGTCTTACGAATGGTATCCGAATCGCAACTCGGTCAATCAAAATTAATCCAACAAAATGTCGCGGTACAATTTGGGAATATCTTACGGCTGGCGATGGAAGCCGTCTTAAACATCAACACCCCGCCACCTTTCCGAATCAACTCCCGTATGATTTTATAAGCTGCTTCGCGCCCCAAAACGGGGTTGTTCTTGATCCTTTTGTCGGAAGCGGTACCACAACAGTTGCCGCAAAAAACCTTGGTTACAAATACATCGGTATTGATATTGCACCTGAATACTGCGCAATCGCAGAAAAACGCATAAAAGAAGAGTGTGCCTCGGCAGCACAAAACAAACTACTCTAGAGAACTCCGCCGTCGTCTATTGTGTATTCAATACTATTGCGGCTAATAATCGCAAGAGAAATTGGGTTTTGAGCAAGAAGCGCATTATATCGCGCCTTGCCGGGTTTTACGCTGCCTTTCCTAAATCTAGTTGTTTGGTAGGGACCCCACGACCAATGAGCAGGAGTAAATGTCCATCCCGTTTTGTTTGCAAGCATTTTTAAAAATGCTTCAGCTTGCGTTTTTGTTGCTGATTTTAGTTGATGGGTGCGAGAATCAATGTTGGCAATATTACCACGAGAGTCGGAGATTTTTATCTTATCTCCACCTCGTTTTCCACCACCTATTATATTAATTTCGGCAAATAAATCTTTCAACTCATTCATTAGCTCATACGTTGAATAGTGTCTGTCCAAAAATACTTTTTGTAAAGGGTTATTAGCATTATTTGCCCCCAAATAATCTAGCCAGCTCAAACAATTTTCAGGATAGTTAAATTGATTTTTGAAGGTTCCGTCGGTGTATAAGAGTGGTGCCACCGCGCTTTTTGGAATTGATATGGTTTGAGTTTGTCCCAAAATACAAAGTAGTACATGGACTGTTCCGAGTGGATATTTAAGTTTGAAATCGTTTTTGAAGTCGTAATCTCTTAGATTGTTCGCAGCAATACAATTACTAAAGTTACCCCAATTTGGATGTAGATCGGTCTTATCGTACAGAACCATATGTTGACCGACACTCCGAATGTTCGGGCGGAATATTTCCATATCTAGGAATACGCAATCATGCGGATTCATTCCATTCTCAACGGCAAAAACCTTTCCGTCATAGAATCCCCGTATACGCCATCCAAGATAATGAGACATCAACAAACCGCAAAGAAGCCCGTCGCTATCCGGACTTAAAATGCAGTCTTGCTCTCGTTCAACCACCCATGGATATTGGGTAATCAGATTGCGATAAGCAACTTCTGTGGAAGAGTGCCTTGGCATATTATTTTATGAAAAAATAAATGTCTTTTTTATAGATGACCACAAACTTCTTTATTTCGGCGACATCAAGCCGTCTCTCTCCGGACTCGATTTTTGAGATGTAGGATTGTGGCTTGCCAAGCTTATCCGCTACTGCCTGCTGGGATAGATCGGCTTCAATACGCGCCGTTCTCAGACGTTCTATAATGTCTTTGTAATCTTTTGAGTAAACTGACTTGCTCATACTTGTTTGTATTGTATATCCTATTGTGGTATAATCCCAAAATGGGATTATACATTTTAGGGAGTTTCTTGTCGTTGCCCGCGCACGGGAGGGCTGGGGCAAGGGCAAAATCTTTTCTTGTGGCGCTTTTTGCGAAGCAAAAAAAGAAATTCGGCGGCGGAAAAGCGAGGACGGGCAAAAATTCCCTGCCTGCCGGCAGGCAGGATTTCCCCCAATCTCCTTCCTTTTTGCCCGCTCGAGCGAGACGGGAAACAGAAACTTTACAAATTGGCTGCGGGACTTTGAGTTCGGCCTCGACTAAATTATCCACCGTCGTAGATAATTTGTCTAGCCACCCGCTCGCGTGCAATGTTACTACATTGCACAAGCTCAGCTGTTCGAATCCAAGGTATGCGTAAAGCAGTTTACGCATTTCCCGTAGCCATGAGCGAACATGGGGAGTCGAATGGCTGCGGGACTTGGATTCGAACCAAGATGACATGATTCAGAGTCATGTATCCTACCATTAGATGATCCCGCAATACTCACACACTAACAAAAAAAGAGCATGTATTCAACTTATTTTAAAACAAAGCCCCGTGTTTCCACGAGGCAGATCGAGTATGCTTGTCACACGTGCGCGAAGACAACCACGCACCGAGGATTCGTGCCGTCTTCCTCAAAGAGATCATCAACTGACTCGATCTCCCAATCTTCTGGATCCACAATGGCTCCGTATTCATGGAGAAAACGAAGAAGTTCCTCGGTGTTGACAGTTGATTGATCAGTGCCCTCAATCACCACATCGAGATATTCCTCTCCTTCTCTGAGATCATAGACAATACGACAAGGAAAATCAGTAAGATCTCCGTGAACAAAAAATCCATCAAGACACGTCCCCTTCGTGGTGCATGTCACAATCACTCGGGCTGGGGTCATTTTTTCCTCCTTTTCCTGCTTTTTATACTACATTATTAAAGCTAATCTGTCAAACAATAGTGAGGCACCCTACACAAGCATTCCAACGATTCCCACAAGAGCAAGGCACAACAAACACGGGAGAATAACCAGCTTTAAAATATCTCGTTCTTTATTTTTAACTCCCACAACAGCCTCCCCCGCAATCATATCAGCAAGCGCTATCATATTACCCACCGCGCCCCCAACAAGTGCCAACGCAAGAATAAGCCCCACTGGCATACCAAGTGTTTCTGCGGAAATACTTAAAAAACTTCCAAACATTATATTGGAAATAGTGACGCTTCCTGTCACAAAACTTCCAAATGCTCCGGCAAATGGAGCGATAAGAGGAAGCCACGACACTTCAAAATAGCGAGCGATAATTGAAAGCCCAGAAGATACCCCCGAGGTGTTTACTCCCGAGTTAATAAGAAGTTGGACCAATGTAGACGTACAGCCGATAATCAAAAATGGAACCATGGCTCCCTTAAAAGCACTTTTTGCGGATGGGACGACAAAATATGCAAAACGTTTCCATCCGATCAACACCACGATACCGATGAGAATAAACACAAAACCGGGATTAAAAAGACCAATAGCGTGCTTGATCGAGGAAATAGTAACCCCCACAGATCCTAGTACAAATTTCCCTACTAAAAGCAATACAACAAGTAACACATAGGGAGAAAATGCTTTAGATACCGACATTATCGCTTTTTGTTCGGGTTGATGTTCAAAAAGAGAGATGGACTTCTTGGGAACAAACCATCCGCGTTTTGTGGTGACAAATACAATAAGTAAGCCGATCATAGATCCCACAATAGAGGGAAATTCTTGTCCAAGAAATACAGAGACAAGTGAGGCGATAAAAAACACTCCCCCAGACCACAACGCAAAAGGCACTGCGGCAACAAACTCGCGCATTTTTTCTTTCCGCTCACCAGCGGCAATCCATATCATAAACACAGGGATTAAAATTCCAACAAAGTTAAATAACGCTCCCAGCATCGGCACTGACGCCACATCAAGCCCAGAAAATCCAACCCGAATAGGAGTTCCGGCCGCGCCAAACACCCCCGCCACGCTGTTTCCCAAGAGTCCAATAGCAAGCGCTCGAATGGGAGAGATGCCTATCGCGATAAGAAGCGGCGCGACGACGGCAACAGGAGTTCCAAAACCCGCTGTTCCTTCGAGAAAATTTCCAAAAAACCACGCGAGTACAACAAGTTGGACACGATAGTCCGCAGAAAACGATTGAAGATAATATGATACCGAATCAAGTATGTGTAGTTCTTTTAAAACCGCGAGGAAAAAGATCGCGCCAAAAATAATAACAAATATATCAAGCGCTATAAGAAATCCTTTCGCGTATGAGATAGACAGCAAAAGCGGCTCTATGTGCCAATAAAAAATGACACATACGGTAAATAAGAGCAGCGCTCCTACCGCCGCGGTCAAAAGAGATGTTTTTTTCCACAATAACAATATGAGAAAAAGAATAAAAGGAGCCAACGCAAGAAGTAGCGCGATAGACATAGAAAAAGTATACCACATCATCATTAATCATTTACTAGGATTGAGAAGCGATCGTTATACAGCATACAATCCCCGCACTCCGTGTTTCTTTTGTAACACATCAAATGTTGTGTGTAATTTCGTAACTTGCATATAATTAAGTATAATAAAGTCATAATTTCAAATCTATGAGATGGAAAAGGCCACACATTTCAAAAGTGTACGAAGCGCTTACCGCCATTGCCGACGAGCGAATAGAAATTGACTCCCCAAACCACGCTCGATGTTATAGCTCTTCACTAAATAAATTCTACGACATAACGTGGGACTTTGAATGTGACTCTATAATGTCGAACGATAACTCGGCGTATTTTACTGATTCTCTAAGCTATCCCATGATTGCGGTGCTACTGCTTAAAAACAAGATAGCGTACAATAAAAAGGCGCTATATTTATTACGCAACATTCATTGGAAAAAAATAAATCAACAACACAAAAATAACTACGACAAGGCGACTGAGTCAGTATTAAAAGAACTCGAAATGGACGGGGTTAATGTTTTGTGGCTCAAAAAGGAAATAGAGAAAATACACATTGCTGTATGTGATCTACCACTCAAACAACTTGGACAAAAACAACAACCTCCTCAAGAAAAATAAATTAAGTTCCCGTTGTTTTAGTTAGATCGTTTGAAATGGTTGTTATGTCCCCTGCTCCCATAGTAATAATCGCGTCTCCCTTTTTTGTTTTTTTCTTAAGAATGGCGCGCGCGACAGAAAAATGAGACACATATTCTGCAATCCCTTTTCTATGTGTATTGATCTCCCTCACCAAATCACGCGAGTGGATGGTGGAATCTTTTGGTTCACGCGCGGCGTAGATATCGACAACCAACACTCTATCAGCGCAAGAAAGCGCTTTTGCAAAATCAGAAAGAAGCAGTTTCGTTCTGCTATAAAGATGGGGCTGAAAAACAATCCACAACACTCCTTTTGTTTTCAAGACGCGAAGCGTTTCTCGCGCGCTTAAGATGCTCGCTTGTATTTCTGTAGGGTGATGCGCGTAATCGTCGTACACATGGGCACCCGATGTGGTGATGCCTTTATACTCAAATCGACGCCATGTACCGTTAAACGAACGCAACGCGTCAATACTGATAGTGTTTTTTATCCCCAGCGCATCGGCAACACACAAAGCGGCTTTCGCGTTAAACACGTTATGAGCGCCAGGAATCGCGAGAGTAAGCCCTTGTGCCGAACGTTTCGTGTAGTCAATAATAGTCGCCCTAACCCCCGTGAGCGCATGGCGCGTATGTATATCGTGTGGGTTACAAATTACAAATCCATCACGAGGGACGCGTCTTAAAAATTCGTTAAACGCCCGTTCTATATCTTTAGTATTTTTGTAGTAGTCCAAATGATCGTTATCAATATTGGTTATCACTGCCACCCATGGAGATATATTCAAAAACGATCGTCGATATTCACACGCCTCAACAATAAATAAATCACTCTTCCCTGCAATAAAATTAGTTTTCTTGCGACGATTTCCTGAGAGTAAGAAGCTTCCGACTATAACGGTCGGGTTACGTCGCGCGACTCGCGTAATAGAAGCAATCATAGCGGTCGTGGTTGTTTTTCCATGAGTTCCCGAGACGGCAACGGTGTATTTGTGTGCCGAAAGTATTCCAAGCGCCTGCGGATATGAGAATGTTTTAATGCCCCGCCGACGCGCAACGCACAACTCTGGATTGGCATCTCCAATCGCGATGGTATATATCACCAGATCGCATCGCGTGGGAACATTGCGCTTGTGGTGCCCTATGGTGATGCGCGCCCCAGCTTTTTTAAGCTCCGAAACAACGAGTGACTGAGCTTGGTCAGATCCAGAAACGTGCTTTCCCTCGTGCAGACACATACGCGCGATCGCGCTGATGCCAATTCCTCCAATGCCGATAAAATGAACATGCGTAGCAGAATCCCACGAAAAATGTTTCATAGATATGTTAGCGACGATACTTTTTATACATACGAACAAACTGATCTCCTCGATCAAATTCGTTTTTAAATACTCCGAAACTCGCCGCGCCCGGAGAAAGAAGTACTACATCCCCCGCGCGCGCGTCTGCGCGCACACGCGTGAATGCTTCTTTCATGCTTTGCACCACCACCCACGGACAACGCGCGCCAATTGCCGAAATAATTTTGTCAGTTGCGGCGCCCTTGAATAGGATAAGTTGCTTGACCATATCGGGAATAACGCGTCCATAGTGCGTGTAATCAAGTTGTTTGTCGGCGCCTCCTCCTAAAAGAATGATTCGTTTTTTATAGGTACCACCGAGAGCGCGCACAGCGGCCAGAGCGCCATCAGGAGTTGTCGCGGTAGTATCATTGTAGAATAAAACTTTTTTTGCCGATCCAATATATTCCAATCTTCCCGGAACACCAGTGAATTTTTCAACCACCGATCGGGTGATAGTATCTGGAATATGCAATGCGCGCGCGGCGGCAACAGCGAGAGCTATGTTAAAATCATTATGAACACCAAGCAGACGACTTTTCCATAGTATTGGTTTATCCTTTTCTGAAATAATCATAAGAACTCCTTTTGGAGAATCTTTTTTTATACGCGGAGCAATTGATGCTCCCGCAATAATAACATCTTCCTTTTTTTGAAATCGATAAATATTTGCTTTATCGGCAAAGTAACGCGCCATTGATCCACGATAATAGTTTTGGTGATCAACGAGTAGATTGGTAAATACGCCAACGCGCGGACTGATTTTTGCCGTTCCAAACCCCTGAAGTTGCCACGAGTCCAATTCCATAACCACCACATCCCCTTTTTTAACGCGCGCCAAGAGTGGTAAAGTAGCAAGCCCCCGCACATTTCCGCCCAAAAATACTCTCTTTTTGCCTAACGCTTTTTGAAAGATAGCAAAAAGCAGATGCGTAACAGTACTTTTCCCCCGCGTTCCAGTAACGCCGATGATAGTCACGCCTTCGGGAGCATGACGCGCGAACAAAGACGCGTCCATCTCGATGGGAATATGATGTTTTTTTGCCTCCGCGATATAAGGCGAATCCAATGGTACGCCAGCCGCTTTGATAATCATATCACCCCGACGAAAATCAGAGAGTCGATGTTTTCCAAGTACGTAGGTAATAGATGAATACCGTTTGAGTTTAGCGAGAGAAGAAGCAAGTTGTTCTTTTGTTTTGAGATCGGTAATGAGTAACTGTGCTCCACATCGAGCCAAAAATTGAGCGACACCAACACCACGCCCCAAAATTCCTAACCCCATCATAGTGATCCTCTTGCCAACAAAAAGAGATTTATAAGAAGGACTCATAATACGTACTATGGTAACAAATATGTTTTCATTATGCACCGCCGCCGCGCTTGCATAAAATGTCGTTATGTGGAATAGTATGAATAGATGTACTCTTTTTCCAAACACGCTTTTGTAGCGTGTTTGTCAGCTCGTTGACAATATAATACACCATTACACAATCGGCAATTAACTACATATATTTATGAAAAAGTTTTTATGGGGAGGAGTTATTCTTATCGGGTTACTCGTTGTCGGGCTACACGCACACGCGCAAGAAATAATGGTCCCTGTAGTTCCTCAACAGATAGGAAACACACTCACTCACGAGGAAGCACGGGCGCTCCAAAGAGGGCTTTACGCGCTTGAGGGAATTGTGCTTCAACTGCAATATCGTGTCGCGCACAATACTATTCCGTTAGAAGCAAAACCCATTCTCGCCGCGCATATGGGAAAGATTCAAGTATCGCTGGCATTAGTGACAACACAAATGACTGTACTCGCGGCAGATACTACCGCAACCCCTAATCAGGAAGTTGCCGCCCAAGCGCCATTGGACGAAGAAGGCGGAGAGCCGTCTCAAGAAAACGTTGAAGCATTCAGTCCTGTTAAAGACGAAACATCACAAGAAGCGTCCGTGCAAGCCAGCGTGAACCCGAGAGATTTTACGTGGCCTATTGTTATTATTGCGGCACTAATGTGTATTGCGATTGCGAGTATGATTATAAAAAATAAACTCGCTGAGCGCTCGTCGGGACAAAAAATAGAGGTAAAACAACAAGCATCAATTTCGCAGTCACAACCAACACAGCCGATACAACAACCACCACAGTCAAACAATATTCAGCAGTAACGACATCAAAAATCCGCTCTTTTAGGAGCGGATTTTTGATTATGAGAAAATGAATTTTATATAGTGTTACAAAAATTAGCGATCGCTAATTTTTGTAACACTTTGTTAGAATTCATAAGAAGCGGAAATTACAAAGAAACAAAACAAAAAAGGAGCCCGAGTGGACTCCGAGTGTGCAACTTGAAAGAATCTTCTAGTGTTGGGGTTGGGTGTATATCTGGAGGGCAAGAGCATCGATCTCGTTCTCGAGAGCGAACTGACCATCGAGAAGCATGTGCATCCGAGTGGTCCTTCTAAGCTCACAAAGAAAACGAAGTGTTTCCTCTGGCCCCCCGCCGATTGCCATAGTGTCCGAGACGATACCCTTAACCCACGCCGCGTTGAATGTCATTTTCACCTCCCTCGTATTAGCACAATAACACATAAAGTTTAAAATGTAAAGGGATTTACCGCATGAGCTCAAACGAGCTAAACACCTCTGACGGCTTTCTAAAATAATCAAAAACTGACTCTATATGAGCTTCCTGGGGGCCCTTTTTTACCGCATCCAGAAAACGCCCCAAATCACCCAAATAACCCTGGGCAACTATTTCAACCGAATTCTCCCCACTATTGCGCACAAACCCTGTTATAGGCCAATTTTGAGCCATTTTTAGGGCATATGAACGGAACCCGACTCCCTGAACACCCCCGCTAATTCGAGCAAAAAGCTCAATTTTACCAGACAACACCTCATTGATATCTAACGCCCGAAATAAAGAAAATTCCCCTACTGAGAGTCGCTTAAGTTCGCTTACATACCCACCAACACCCAACACATTCCCAATATCCCGAGCAAAGCTTCTGATATAAAACCCAGACGACACCCGCAACGTTATGGAAAATGATGTTTGTTTTTTTGAAAGAGAAATTGAGCTTATTGAATAAGAAAATACTGTGGCTGATTTTTGGGAAAGCGATACGGATTCCCCTCTTCGTACTCGAGCATACGCGGGAACTCCGTGTATTTTTACCGCCGAGATAGCGGGAGGCGTTTGTGTTTCTTGCGCTGCAACTTGAGCAACCGCTTTTTTTATATCTTCCTTAGAAGGTGGAACAGAGCTTACACGCGGCGTAATAATTCCCATACAGTCATCTGTGTCTGAATCGGCTCCGAGAATAATAGTTGCTTGATATTCCTTTTGTTCAGTATTGAGAAGATCGTGGAGTAATCGCGTGTATTCCCTCCCCACGCCGACAATCAACACTCCGGTTGCAAAAGGATCAAGCGTTCCTCCATGGCCAATACGCAATTGTTTTTCGCCTGATTGCGCTAACGTTGAAAGCACACGTTTTATATGATTCAAAAAACCAGCCGAGCTTACCCCGGTGGGTTTATTAAACACAAAAAGACCGTGCATAGAGATAGTGAATAGTGACTAGTAAAAAGTGTATGGATTTTCTTCGGTCACCAAGCACTGATTTTTATTCGATTCACTCAGAACAATCTTTTCACTAATCACTCATTTTCTAATCCTTAAGATGTTTCCCGATAGCGATAAAACTTGAGACGATACCTAACGCGATACCAAAGAGAATCTGGTACAACAATAACGATGGCAACCGACGCAAAAAGTCAGCCCACAAACTAAGCTCTGGAACAAGCACGGTTGTGTACGGAGACACCGCATAAATAATAGGGGTAAGAATAAGCAAACTGAGCACGGCAGAAATGAGCCCATACACAATACCTTCTATCAGAAATGGTCCACGAATAAAGAAATTTGAACCACCGACGAGACGCATAATAACAATACTATCTTTGCTTGAATAAATTGCCAAACGAATGGTGTTGAATGTAATCAGAATGGCAATGAGCGACATGATAAGCGTGAGTAAAACACCGCCATTCTCAGCAGTGGTTAGAATTCGATTGAGACGATCAATAACATTCGCGTTTTGGCTGTATGACACACGCTCCACAAATGGTTTTATAGAATCATTTTCCAAATAGTGGGCAACTACTGGATACTCTTTTGGATCACGCGCCTTTATATTTAACGACCCCAGTAGTGGATTTTCGTTCAGTTGCGTGATTGCTTGCGAAATTGTTTCGTCATCTTTGTGTTTCTCCTGGAAAATCTCTAACGCTTTGTTCTTTGAGATATACTCAATCGCTTTTACCTCGGGCAATGTTTCAAGAGTTGATTTGATGCGAAGCATTTCGTCTTCCGGTGAGTCGCTTTTGAAGTAGACACTAATGTCAATTTTGTCCTGAATGCTCGTGATAATAGTTGTCGTTACTACGTTGAGCATAATAAGACCAGAAAAGAGCATCAAAGTGAGTACCATGATCGCGATGGTCGCTGTTGAAAGCCACGCGTTTCGCGTAAAGCTCTGCATGCCATATTTGGTAATTCTAAAGAGTGTGGTAAGCATGACGATAGTGATTAGTAGTTAGTGGTCAGTGGTTAGTTAAAATAGCACATACTTTCCTTCTTCTTCGTCGCGGATTATACGTCCATCTTCCAAGCTAATAACCCGCCGATTAACCGCGTCAATAACATCTTTATCGTGCGTTGCCAAGATAATAGTTGTTCCCAATTCGTTGATCTTAAGAAGGAGCTTAATAATTTCGGCAGTGTTAATTGGATCCAAATTCCCTGTGGGCTCATCAGCAATAATAACATCGGGATTGTTAATCATCGCCCGCGCGATTGCCACCCGTTGCTTTTCTCCACCAGAAAGTTCTTTGGGAAAATTATCCGCCTTACTTGAAAGACCAACCATTTCCAGCGCCTTAGGAACAAACTCCAGTATTTCCCCCTCTGGGCGGCCGGCTGCCTCAAGAGCAAACGCGACATTTTCAAAGGCGGTCTTTTCTGGAAGTAATTTAAAATCTTGAAAGATAGTTCCAATATGACGCCGCATTTTATAAAGCTCATTTGTTTTGAGTCGCGTAACATCATATGAACCAAAAATAATACGCCCTGACGTTGGTCTTTCTTCTCCAATAAGCAATTTAATAAGAGTGGATTTTCCCGCGCCCGATCGTCCTACAAGCGATACAAACTCCTTTGGATTTATTTTTATAGTAACATCATCCAACGCAACAAGCGTATGCCCATTGCTTTTATATGTTTTCGTGACTCCTTGAAAGATAATCATAAAAAATAAGCAACAAAAAATGGCCATCCATTATTGCCATTAAGTATAACATGCAACAGAAGACAAAGCCACATCCTCTGTTGAAAAAGAAAAGGGGCCTCCGCGCGCGTTGCGTGGGGCCCCGACTGCAAAAAAGGGCGTCACAAAAAAGGTACTACAAAAAAACGATTTCCCGTTCTTATCGGTAGTGACATTGGGTAGAGTGAGCCAGTCACGCCTCTCTGGGACGTATCCCAAATAACGCGCCGATACTCTCTCTATACTCCCAGTGTATGCCGACGGGGTAGGGAGAAGGGCTTCTCGGCGATATCTCGCGAAAATGCGAGGATGACCGATGCCCCTCCGATCCTTTACCTAAGGACCGGCCGGAACTGAACGAGTGCTTGACCAAGCACCCCTCTCCGCGGAGTGTTCCTCCACATCATCGAGCCCGTAGTCCGGTAGAGAATACCAGATTATCGCACACTGGCATGGGTCCTCCGCTTTCGGGATATGTCCCGAGAAAGGCCCGGCTCCAAGAGTGGTATTGGGTCACTGTAAGCGCGACCCCCTGATCTCACCGCGAGATCAAGCCCTTGGTTTTACTACGTTTTTTACCTGAGCTGTTTCTTTTACTACGTTTTAGGGTGCTGATTCCCACGAATAAACCCCTTAAGGCTTAATTTCACGGGCACAGGTATTATAGCATAGTATCACTAATTCTGTCAATGGATGGCTAATAGCAATTAGTGACTAGTGAACATGCCTCTCGCCCCGCATCTTTCTATTACTCACTAGCTAATCACTTACCACTACTCACTACTAACCAGCTCTGCTTCCACAAATCCATCCAAATCTCCCTCTTCAAGTACTCGATCAACTTGTGTTGTTTCATATTCGGTGCGATGATCTTTAACCAATTTATAGGGATTTAACACATACGAACGAATTTGACTCCCCCACTCCGGTTTTGCATTTGTTTTCAAATTGCCTAATTCTTGAACGCGTTCTTTTTCCATGAGTTGAATGAGTTTTGCCTCTAGTATATGAAGTGCGTGCTCTCTGTTTTGAGCTTGAGATCGTTCAACTTGAGACGAAGCAGTAAGTCCCGTGGGAACGTGTACAACTCGAACCGCCGTCTCAACTTTATTTACGTTTTGTCCACCAGGCCCCGATGATCTAAAAAACTCGACTTTCAAATCTGACTCGTTTATCGCAAGCGTTGTTTCCTCTATGCGCGGCAGTACCTCAACAAGCGCAAATGAAGTATGACGCAATTGCTGAGACGAAAAAGGAGAAACACGCACCAACCGATGAACGCCACTCTCTTTTTTTAAGTATCCAAACGCGTACTTTCCCTCCACATCAAACGTAATATGCTTGAGCGGACGTCTTCCCGTTTTTGATTGAAATGTATCTTCAACGCGGTCAACAACCGAAACACCCCAACCTTGCCGTTGGGCGTAGTGTTGATACATTAAAAACAACATGTGCACCCAATCAGCCGCGTCTTGCCCTCCCGCTCCCGCAGAAATGGATATAACCGTGCTATGGCTATCCCATTTCCCACCAAAAAGACGTTTTATTTCTAATTGTTTAATACTCCGCTCAACAGAAAACACTTCGTCATCATTGGGGATGCTTGAATCAGTAATAAGTTTTTGCAATCGCTCATTTGCCAAACGCACCGCGCTCAAAAGCGATTGCGTCTCCCCCATTTCTTTTAGAATGAGTTCCGCGTCTTTTGGCTTTTTCCACAAATCGGCGTCTTGAAGCTGAAACTCAATTTCTTTTATCCGATTTTCCTTACTTGAGACGTCAAAGCCAGCCCTCGAGAGTGCGAAGGCGTTCTGATAACTCTTTTAATTTGATCTGATACTCTTTTTCAATCATAGAGAGCCAATGAGAGGATTCGAACCTCCGACCCATGCTTTACGAAAGCATTGCTCTACCAGCTGAGCTACATTGGCATATAACTAACGACTTACAACTAACTACTAATAAAACCAGCTGCCGCGTCCGTTCGAAGTTCATTCCAAATGGACGAGGGAGGAAGCTACATTGGCATGGCTCACCAATAACCGACAACAGACAACTTACAACGAATGGCAAAAAGAGATAGAATCATTAATCTTTCATCCTTAGTCATTAACCAGAACTGCGACCTGTTTTGAGCTTCTCGAATGATGGTTAGTTAATCGGTTATCTCAATTAGCAACTATTCGTACCATCGCACGCGTTAGTTCGCCGCGGCGAATTCGCATCACGCCGCACTAATCACTATTTTCACGCTCTGCATATACCATACGAAACAAACCCCGTCGGTGTCAATCCGCCACTGGTTATTTTTGCCCAAAACGCATATCAATCCCGCAAACGAGTGAGAATATCACGCTCAACAACAGCTCTGTCTGTTCCATATTTTAAGAAAGACAGCTCTTTCATTTTATCGATCGCCGTTGTGTCAAACGCGGGATATGTCGGTGTAACGATGTTAAATGGACGAGATGTTTGCCCGTTAATAAGCACTTTGGCGCATGCGTTGAAATTATCCAAGCTCATTAAATCGTTCTGAGAAAAGACGGGCTCAAATTGTTTTATCAAAAAATCCGCGTCTTCTGGCCCCACACGCAAAGAAATAATAGACCCCACGTTCCCAAATACCGCATCTCGTATCTTTTCCGTAAGTTGCTTGATGTATTGATGAACCACAATAAGATTAAGATGGAACTTACGCGCTTCTGAAAGGATAGAGGCGATCGAGTCGGTACTAAAGTTCTGAAACTCATCAATGTATAAATTAAAGTCGTTGCGCTGAGCATCGGGAACGTCAATGCGCGAAAACGCCGCCATAAGTATTTTCCCGATAATAATCATTCCAAGTAGATTTGAATTTATCTCCCCCACGCGCCCTTTGGCAAGATTAATGAGCAAAATTTTCTTCTCGTCCATAATGCGCCTAAAGTTGAGCGTTGAGTGAATCTGTCCCACGATCGGGCGCATATAATCGTTAGCAATAAAATTGTTGAATTTTGAAGTAATGTACGGCGCCATGTTAGAAAGCGATGCCTCACCACCAACCTTCACCGCTTCTTTGGTCCAGAAATCAACCACCACGGGGTTTGAAACACGTTCTAGTTTACGATTGCGAAACTCAGCGTCGGTAAAAATACGCGGAACCTCCATAAGCGTTGCTGGCTCGTTTCGTGCATCTTCCATAAGAAGCAAAAGCGCGTTACGCATATACATTTCAAACATGGGACCGCCAGTTGTTTTAAGATCATATAGTTTGTCAAAAATACTGAGTAGTTCGTTTACGATGAATGTCTTTTGCTCAGGTTTATCAAAATCGTATTCAAGCATGTTAAGTCCAATCGGCCGTTGCATAAACCCCGGATCAAAATAAATAACGTCATCAAGTCGTTCCTTGGGAACGAGCCCGAGCAATTTCTCCGCAAGTTCCCCATGTGGATCCATAATTGCTACCCCATTACCGCGACGAATATCATCAAGTGCCATATTCACCACCAATGATGTTTTACCTGTCCCGGTCTGTCCAATCACATACACGTGACGGCGTTTATCTTCGTCGGTAATGTAGATGGGTTTTGAAATGCCTTTGTAGAAGCTACTCCCTATTTTAGTACCTTGAGTCGGCAAATCTGCTGGCGGGGGCGCCTCTTTTGATCTAAGCCACTTGATACGAGGCGAAAGCGTGGTGGACGTAGGCAGATGAAACATACTCGCTAATTCTTCAGTGTTAAGCACCAATGCGCGCGCTGTGTCAAACTCTCTGAAAGTATACTGATACGAAAACTTTTGGAAGTTTTTTACTTTTACCACTGATACTTTATTGCGCAATGGAGCATCAAATTGAGAAAATCCATTTACAATACCCTGGGCAATAGATTCAGTTTGAGTCGGATTGGTGGTTGATACTAAAATACGATAATTCGCGCATAGTAATGGTTTTGAAACCTTTTTCTCCAACATTTTTATGGACTCTTGATCCACAATGGAAACTTTCTCTTCTTTTTGACTGTCTGATGTTTGAGATTCGGCTGGTTTGAAAAACAACGCGACATCTTCCGCGCTAATTAATTTTTGATCAGTGAGTTTTTTGAAGCTTGCTCCTTTGCGCAATTCGTTAATGAGCGAAAAGATATTTTTTTTATAAAAATCTGGCGCCTTTTTAATAAGAATTTGGAGCACTGCTCCTTCACCGATCTCATTAATTTTAGAAAGGCCGCTCACGATTGGAGAAAAGGTATCCAACTCGGATTCAAGATACGTGCGAAATGGCAATGAGTAGTGTTTGTCTTGAGTGATGTAAAAGCCCACATGAGCGCCGTTTGGTTGGAAAATATTATATTCGCGCGCATGCGTTACCTGAGCATCCTTAAACAATCCCTCTATCTGACGGCTCACCGATTCAACACTCGACGCGGGAACAGCCAAATAAAAAAGAATTTCTTCCCCAACGTGAGATACGGCAACTTCAAGCGATGACAATTCCGGCAAGGATGCCAAAATAGCCCACAACTGTTCCGATTTGTTAATTTCGTCTTTAAACCCACTAGGTTGATCTTTGGATTGTGGCTGAGGCAGTCGAATAAGTAAAAGCTTCATATCAAGCGACTGTCGAGCTCCAGACAGACGCGTTGATCGCGCGAGTACAACAAACAGCCACGCTATAAGCGCCATTACCACAACCACTGCACCTGTAATGCCAACGATCATCATAACAACCTAAAGCAATTTGCGCGCGCGCATATGTTCAATCATTTTATCAGCAAGCGCGTCATGAAACATATCCAATATCATCGGATCTTGTTTGCGCGCTAGAGAGAGTCCATGAAGCAATCCCTTTTCTAGTGTCTCGCTCACCAGTGATTCAACTATACGTTTAATGGCGTCGGGAGCATCGTGCGCGTATTCTGGAAGCACGTCCATTTCAGTTTTTTTGTTTTCTGATGGAGAGTGCTCCATAACAGAAGTAACAGGAATGGAAGATGCCGCCGGATGTTCTTTAATAACATGGGTAAGTACTTCCTTATCAGAAAGTTCCTTGAGCTCCGGCCGACGAGAACGCGTCTGATCAATCGCTTGAGCGATTTCTGGATAATTGATATTATGGGAAATAGTAGCATCCATACATTTTTTATGATTACCACACACATCCGTGCGTTCTTTGCACGATATGGACTTTTTATTCTTATTGCTAGTATAGCATTGTTTCTGCGCGCGTACAATCTACCCACTACGCCTCCGGGACTCTATCCAGACGAAGCGATGAACGGAAACAACGCGCTCGAAGCGATAGCTACTGGAAACTACAAAGTATTTTATCCTGAAAACAATGGCCGTGAAGGTTTTTTTATAAACCTACAAGCAATCGCGCTTAACGCGACAAACCTCAACGAGCCGTGGGTACTACGATCAGTGAGCGTGTTTTTTGGACTACTGACTGTAATTGGTGTCTACATGCTTACATTGGTGTTACTCGAACGATATCCGTATGCAAAACGTGTTGCATTACTTGCGATGTTTTTTATCGCAACAAGTTTTTGGCATATCAATTTTTCACGCATTGGATTTCGCGCGATTATGGCTCCCGCGTTTATGGCGTGGGGGCTCTATTTTTTGATAAAAACACTGGGAACAAACAGCCAACCACCAACGACCAATAACCTGCGCCATACACTATACGCTCTCCTAGGTGGCATTCTTTACGGCCTTGGCATGCATTCGTACATCGCGTACAGAGCAACGCCACTTATTATAATCGCCGCGTTATTTCTTTTTGCATGGTGTTACCGTGCTCCGTTAAAAAAGATGTTGCCCTATTTTATCCTGTATATCATTGCTGCTATTGTTGTATTCGCTCCACTAGGGTGGTATTTTGCAAAACATCCTGCCGATTTTATGGGACGCACTACTCAAGTTTCTGTCTTTGATGGATCGTCTCCCCTACTCAATCTTGCTCAAAACACATTCAAAACCGTTGGAATGTTTTTTGTTGACGGTGATTATAACTGGAGACACAATCTTTCTGGCTCCGCTCAACTCGCATGGCCGGTGGCAATTTGTTTTGGTATAGGAATAATATACGCACTTTTTCTTTTATTCAGAAAGAGGGACAAAACAACACACACAAAAGATGAACGGACATATGCGGGAATTATTTCTTTAGTGTGGCTCGCGGTTGCTTTTTTACCAGTAGTACTTTCAAACGAGGGAATCCCCCACGCATTACGTTCTATTTTGATGATCCCCCCCGCAATGATACTCGCGGCCTTGGGAGCTGATTGGGTTATTGGACACGCTCAGTTAGTGCTTTCTAAAAAAGCACTCGCGCTTGCGCTCGTGTGTATAGGCATATCACTGGTTACGCACACATACATTATGTACCATCATGCTTGGAGAAAAAACCAAAATACGCAGGATGCGTTTGCTGTTCGTTACGTACAACTGGGAAGAGCCGTAAACGAGTTATCTCCTGCTATCAAAAAGTATATCGTGGTAAACACAGGTGGTGTTGACGTGCGCGGCATTCCTATGCCATCGCAAACAATAATGTTTATTACCGATTCATTTACACCCGAAAAACAAAAGCAAAAAAATATTATTTACGTAACAAGCACCGATACAATTCCATCCCCTACTGACGGCGTCGTGTTCTTTTTAGAACCAGAGAACAATAAACAGTGATTAGCGATTAGTGAATAGTGATGAGTGAATATATCTACCTCTTCCCCACTGATCACTTGTGCACTTACCACTTCTCACTACCCATGCCTAATCACCATCACATCGCCATCTTTGACGACATATTCTTTCCCCTCAAGACGCAGAAGTCCTTTTTGTTTTGCTTGAACCCAGCAATTTTGCTGCCCTGAACCTGTCGAATGGGCCCCGCTAGAATCGACTAAATCTTTCCAGAAAACAACTTCGGCACGAATAAATTTTTGTTCAAAGTCGGTGTGAATGGTGCCGGCGGCTTGTGGCGCTTTCCATCCATTCATAATAGTCCACGCACGTGTCTCATCTTCACCTGTGGTAAAGAAGCTAATAAGATTCAATACGCTGTATGCTTTTTTAATAAGTGGGGACAAATCGATTTCAGCTCCAAGATCACACACCACAAAATCGGATTTCAACTCTTTTTGAATCTTTTCTTTAAGCGCGTCGGATATATCACCCCCTGCTCCATTTAATAAAAATATCTGTGTTTTTGCGGTAAGAAGATTGAGAGAGCGCACGGCGCTATCTTCGATGATGTCCTTTTCAAGCATATAGAGCGGCGTTCCATTTTGAAGAAAGGTCTCTAGATGCTTGATAAGCTCCAACTCTTTTATTTTATGCTTATCACCCGTACGAGCTTCTCCTTCTAGTTTACCAACTCTTTTTTGTACCGTATCTAGATCCCGCAGAACTAGTTCGGTGTTTATAGTATCGATGTCCCGTATAGGGTCAACTGTTTGATCAACGTGGATAATATCTCCTTGACCAAAACAACGTACTACTTGAACAATCGCGTCGGTGTCGCGAATGTGTGATAAAAATTGATTGCCCAGTCCTTGTCCTTGGCTCGCTCCTTTCACTAAACCCGCGATGTCATAAAACTCAACTACCGCGGGAATTTTTTTTGCCGACTTGCTCAAATCAAAAAGAACATCAAGTCGTTCGTCGGGAACGGGAACAATGCCCACATTGGGGTCAATGGTGGCAAAGGGATAGTTGGCGATAAGAATATCGTTTTGAGTGAGCGCTTTAAAAAGCGTTGATTTACCAACATTTGGAAGCCCCACAATACCAATAGAGAGTTTGTAACTCATGATTTTCAACGGGAATATGACCGAAAACTTCCAATTCCGTCTTGGTCCCGATTACTTTGTCGATAACATTATCAACTATGGCTTTTCTCTGTATAAAATTCAAGGCAGGGAGGGTTTTTGTCGCCGCATGGGCAAATTGCTTGATTTCGAACATTCGGGACGTTATAAGGGCTTCTGGTTGCATTGTTTCGCTTTTGTACGCGGCAATTTTGGACTCCAGCGATGACGTTTTCTCCTGTACGTCTTTTGTATATTCTCGGAGTTGCTCCATGGAAAAAAATCCCGCTCCGTATGCCTTGTTATACCAGTCCAATTCCTGTCTCGATTTAGCGAGTTCTTTTTCCATAATCTCGATATCTTCCCTTTCTCCTTTTGGCTTTTACTCTCTTTCTTTGAACCACCTATTGAGTTGCTCGGACAACAGTTTTTTAGAACTCATTATTTTTACCAGTTTATTCCCCACAAGTTCATCCGCTATCCGCGCGTTCGTTCCGCCATTTGTGCATGTCCGAGTAAGCGAAAATTCGTTCGATCTGTTTGAACATCGATAATATAAGTGCTTGCCGTGTTGCGGACCTTCTTAAACACATATCTGAAAAATGATATAATTACCATAATGAAAGCCTCAAAAGAGTACAAAGCAATCGATCTTTTTGCCGGCATCGGAGGCATGCGTCTTGGCTTTGAAAGAGCCGGTTTTGAGGTGGTTTATTCAAATGATATAGATCATTATGCCTGCCAAACATATCGAGCAAATTTCGGTGAAATAGACGAAAAAGATATAAAGCGCGTTGATCCGAATAAGTTGCCTCATTTCGACGTGTTGCTTGCTGGTTTTCCGTGTCAACCGTTTTCTATGATCGGGAAGAGAGATGGATTGGATGACCCTCGCGGAAAACTTTTTAATGAGATTGTAAGGTTTTTGAATATCAGAAAGCCGCGCGCGTTTGTTCTCGAAAATGTTAAAAATTTGTTGAAGCACGGGAAAGGAGAAACGTATAAGTTCATTAAATCTTCACTTGAAAATGCGGGAAACGGATATACCATATTCGAGGAGGTTGTGGATTCGAGAAATTTCGGAGTTCCTCAACATCGTGAACGTGTCTATATAGTGGGAATCAGGAATCCTCATGATGAGTTTGTTTTCCCCCGAAAAGTGCGCAATCCTCGGTTTATTTTCCTCAAACAAATTCTCGAAAAAAAGGTTCCGGACAGATACTATCTTTCTCAAAGATATTACGAGGGCCTATTGGTTCACAAAAAAAGACATTCCATGAAAGGCAGCGGTTTCGGGTGCGAGGTTCTCGATCCCCGTGGAGTTTCCAATACGATCGTTTCCGGAAACATGGGAAGGGAGAGAAATTTAATTCAGGATCGACCCGTTTCAATTAACAAGTGGGGAGTTAGGAAATTGACGGAGCGAGAATGCGCGAGGCTTCAAGGATTTCCAGACAGTTTCAAAATCCCCGTATCATCGACTCAATCCTACAAACAATTCGGCAATGCCGTTACTGTTCCGGTGGCAAGAGAAATCGGGAAAAGTTTGAAAAAATATTTGAAATCTCAAGACAAACGCTATTTTAAAACGGAAAAGAAAATCACTTTACGTTTTTCTCTTAAAAGTGGAAAGTTTTTGCCCCGTCCCCGATAAAAAACACTTTCTGCACAAAACGCAATCATTTTTTGTTATGTAGAAATCCCTTCCGTAGGACCTCTTCGCTTCTTCCACGGATATTCCACAATTATCGCATTTATTCGTATGCCGGTTTATTATGATTATTCTTCTCGATGCTCTATAACTTCCCGCGCACTTTTCACACAATCCGTTCCTTACGTGTGGAAATGATGTTGTCCCGCACGATCTGCAGGAAGCATAATAAAGACTCCATCTCTTTTCTCTTTTCTCCCTCGGTATTTCGGGATGTTTCGCTTCTTTTGCGTTATCTCTCTTCCTTCTCTCTTCTTCCGCAAATATTTTCATGTCGATGACTATCCCTTTCGTTACGGCTTCATTAATAGCCATCTGTTCGACCACATCCGCTACTATCTGTCTTATTCTTTCTCTGGTCACTTTGAAAACCTTGCCTGTATTTTCCAATGTGAGTCCTTCTCTGTATAGTTCAAGAACTTTCATGTTTCGCGATGAAATCTCTCTGAATTTCATTGACTTCCCCTTTTCTATCAACGCATACATTCGTTCTTTCGTAAAATCTTGCTGTTTCAAGAAAAGGCCTTTTTCGATTTCCATTCTTCTGTTAACTATAAACTGAACCTTTCTCGCAAGATCAAACAAATCAGGCCTGATCTTTTTCTCTTCTTCAACCTTCCTTTTTACCTTTCTGTAGGAGTGCAGAGCGGTAGTGTGGTCTCTTTTTCCCAGCAGGTGTCCTATGGACGGGAAGGAAAGTTTGCCGAATTCACGTAGCAGATAAACAATGATGTCTCTCGCTTCCACCACCTCCTTCCTCCTGCTCGGTCCAAGGATGGTTTTTTTATCGATACCAAAAGATATTGAAAGAGATCCGATTATGTCGGTTTCGTCTTCGTTCTCTGGATTTTTTGGATCGATATCAGACATTTATTTCCGGTGCTACATAACTTTCGTCGAAAAGGAAGAATTCAAGGTCCTCTTTTGCACTCTGATGAATTTTGCGAATAACTTCCGCTATTTTTTGATCGACTGAATCCGCGTTGAAATTTTGAAAGTCTTTTCTCTCAAGTTCGTGAATCGCTTCTTTCACGAATATGTCCACATATCGCTCAAACAGAAAATTTCTCCATTGAATGGAATCGAAACTGAATTTATCGTAAATTTTTGACGCCATGGGACCAGCGGTATTTATCCAGTAGATATTTGCCGAAACATCTTGCGGTCGTTGGTAGACGACGGGGTCTCTTTCTCCAAGTTCAAGCGTTCCTCCTGGAGCCATTCCGAGAGGATCCGTATCGAAGTTTGATAGTAAAACTCGCGGGAAGGATTTTCCCGAATCGTTCTCTTTTTGGGGAATGACTTTTATTCTCATGGAAGTCGAAAATCTTCCTGCGATCGCAGAAATCGTCGCTTCTCCGCCTGTCTTCAGGCCGCTTATTCCTATGTTGACGAAGGCGATTTCTTTTCCCTCTTGTGTCGATTTCAAGAAGTCCGATTTTATATGAATTTTCGTTTCCTCGAGAATGACACCTTCGGAATCCGAGGCAAATGAAATGGCCGTTCCGATCGGCAATGCTTCGGGTACGCTCACTTTTAAGGTTATTTTTTCCGGCACTTCGACTTCTATTTCCGCGTAAGGATATTTGAAATCAAATCCGTTAATCGGTTCAGTGACTTGCATTCCAGCGCTTTTTTCTCCTTTTTCTCCCCCGCCGTTTCCCGCCCCTCCGCCGAAAAGATCGGATATGATTTTTCTCATGTGTTTATTTTTCCACTCGTTCAAAACATCGTTGAATTTCGAAGTTATTTCTTTTTGACTTATTTTCATTTTCTCTCGTTCGACATCGGCTATTTCCTTCGCAAGTTCGTCGATTTCTTTCGCTATCCATTCGATCAGGGCTTTTGTGGTATCGTTCGGCACAAGTTTTGCCCGGTCATTTGAGACACAATCATTTGTCGGATCTTCGAGTATGGAGGCCTCCCCTTCTCTTGCTGGTCCGAATTCGCCGTATACGAATGCAGCATACGGCCATCCCGTAACTCCCATTTCGGAGAGTTGATATGAACCTATCACACCGATTTCTCCCAAGATATCAATTCGATTCAGTTCTCCCAATCGACTTCCTTTTGAAAGCGCTTCAGTTGACGTTTTCAGCACGAGTCTTCCAGGCGGATATTTTTCATTCGCCATTTTCACGACGACTTTTTCGGATTTTGATCCGCATGTCAATATTTCCGGAACGACAATAACGCGATGTTCCTCAAATTTCTCAAGCGGATCAAGTTCATCCGGTTTCAAAAGCGCGTACAAGGAATTCCCGTTATATATAACCGCGACACCCGTTCTTTCGAGAATTCTCCTTGATTGAGGATGGTTTTTGAATCTTTCAAGTTCTTTGTTTATTTTGAATTTTTCTCTGATTCCTTCCGGACCGATTCCTTGAACCACCGTAAAGCCGGTTTTATTGGAGAGTATTTTTTCTTTTAAGGTTTTCGGTATGGGTAAATCGTTTATTTCCGCAAATTCAAGAGCCGCTTTTGGGGTCGTCTTTTTATTGTTGAACCCTTTTGCGTAACCGTACTTTTTGTTTTCGCTGAAGCCGAATACGTTCAAAACCCCGTCTTTAAACGTTATAAATCTCGATTCTTTGAACATCTGGCGCATGTAAAACTTTCCTCCGTTTCCATGTCCTCCGTATGTCTTTATTTTTTTTCCTCGTTTCGCCGCGTTTGGATCACCCCAACGTTTGAATGCTTTGTCTATGTCGACGTTCGACATTCCCACAAAATCAAGGCACTCGACAATCGGACGCGTGACTCCTTGATCGGTGAATTTGAATATTATATGTTGTTCATCTTGATGAAATCCGTTTGTTCGATATGCGTCAACGGAATTTTTAAGCCATTCCGCGAGTCCTTTTGAATGATCAAATTTAAATTCGTTTCCTATTATGTCGAGAAGATGATCATCTATCTCGTTGGGAATTTCTTCTATGGTAAGGTCTTTTTTTGCCATGTCAGTTTTTGGTGAAGTAAATTATAATGTCCTCGAATTTTGACATGAGAAATTTGTGGTAAGAAACAATCATATTGAAGGAACCGTCATCTTTGTGTTTTTTTAATTCATCAATTGTTTCTTTGATCGTTTCCATTCGTCCGACAAAAGCGTTTTTCGGCGTCCTGACTGTCACACCGAGATAGCCGTACAAATCGTTATCCGACAGTTTTTCGTTTTTTCCTTCCGAGAAGAGAAAAAATCCTTCGAGTTTTTTTATTCGCGATACCTCCGTTTCCGTGCTACGAGAGAGCCTATTTTCGGAAATGTCCTGCAAAGGCGGTTTTTGGGCAAGGGTTTTTGCATATTCCAATCCCCTTTCCGTGAGGGAAAAAATTTTATTTGACGCGTTCACATAGCCTTTTTTCTTCGAGTCATAAAGAGGTTTGTGAACCATATCTCCGGAATCTGGATATTCGGGATGGCCTTTGAGGTGAAATTCGTGGGGATATTTCTTGAAGAGTCCGACGACGATATCTTCGAATCTGATTTTTGCCATCTCATTATTTCCCGCCTCATAGAGATACAGTAAAATTTTCTCCGATCGGGTGAGATTATTTTGAGAGTTTTGTTTCATTGTTTAAAGTTTGAATCGCTCGCTTCTTTTTGAATGATAGAATTTCGACTTTGACTCGCGAACTTTCTTTTCTATTTCGGAGAATATCTTGTCCACGTCCTTTTCGTCGTATTCATACAGTTGATGATTGGCACAATTACCCAAGATTTTTAGTCGCTTCAAAACCTCGTTTGTGCGGATAGTTGCAAGCCTTTTAAAACGATCGCTTTTTGATTCCATATATCTATATTATTTATATAATTTGCCCGTCTAATATATAACGTGTATATTACACCGGTGCTTTAAAAATTGCAAGTGGATAACATAAATAAAAAAAGCCCTATATCGAGAGGGCTCTTTTGTTGATCTGTGTGAGTAATCTATCAAACTGCTCGTCAGAAAGGCGTTGGGTGGGGCCAATTTCGGAATATCCACTCGAGAGGACATATATCCATTTTGTAAAAATATGGACTGTTTTTGCGAGGTCAATGTATTTTGCGCTTGAGATTTTTCTATCCATTTCCTCGAGAATCTTGTCCCGATGGGCGATAAATTTTTCAACAAAAGGATCGAGGTATGGTCTGATTCGAGTAAGAATCTGTGTTTGTTGGTAAGCGGAACTTTTTGCATATCCAGCTTCTTGCATTATCTCAGTCATCGGTTTCAGCCTACCCCCTACCCCCAGATTTCCGAAGTTTTCCGATATTTTCAAAACAAGCATCTGTTGCCGGATTGTTCCTTGAAAAGTGTTTGATTTCATAATTTTAACTGAATTGTAATATTTGCCTGAATACTGTGCAAAGGGTGCTTTGCTAATTTCTGCCGTTTATTCATAATAGGAACTGAAAAAAGAATATGAATTTAAGGGATTTGGTAATTTACACGGATGGTTCTGGAAAACATAAGTCTCGCCGCGGTGGAATAGGTGTTCGCATCGAATTTCCCTCGGACCTCCAGAAAGATGATCCGATAAAAGAATTTCAACTTTTTGGTTATAAAGGGGCTAATAACATCGAAATGGAACTTCGGGCTTGTATTGAGGGTCTTAAAATTGCTTATAAATTGCCTGAAATAAGAGACGGATCCATAAATTGTATAACGGTTCTTACGGACTTGGAATTTATCGTTAATTTTTACAAAACTGCAATCTATTCTTGGTCAGTAAATGGATGGACTAAAGAGGGAGGCGGTCCAGTCGCTCACGCGCTTGTTTGGAAGGAGTTAGTGAAACAGATGCGTAAGCTGAAAGAAATCGGAGTTTCTGTCGGGATCGAAAAGGTTAAGGGTCACTCTGGAAACGAGGGGAATGAAGCGGTAGATAAGTTGGCTCGTAAATCCGCTGACCTACCTCGCTACCTTTCGAAAACAAAGTCGGTTATTCGAAGGAAAAAGACAAAAGAACTAACGAGTTCCGATGCTATCCCAGCAAAAGGCCAAAGGATTAAACTTCGCATAGTCGGGTGTGACTACTATCCCATCCAAAAGATGTTTAGGTTGAGGTGTGAAGTTTCATCGAAGACGAACTCTCTCTTTGGGAAAATCGGGTTCCTGTACTCCGTTGTTGATTTAAGGCCTGGTCATGAATTTCTTGTGAAATTAAACAACAGTGAAAAATTTCCACAGATCGAAAGAGTAATTAAAAAAATTACTTGATTTTCGCGGGTAGTTTAATTCTGAATCTGAAAGGAACCACCTTTTCGTCGCCAAGAGCATGTCGGGTTGTGTTCCAACTATACCAATAGAGAGTTTCATAATGCACAGCTTACCTAAAAACAAGCCCCCAATGCAACAAGAGAGGTCTGCGCTATTGACCCCTTTTTTCACGATCGTGAAAAAAGGGGTCATAAAATTCCCACGTACAAAACCCACGCGCACAAAACTCCTTCGTACAAAATCATTCCATACAAAACACCCGCGCATACCAAAGCCCATGCGCAAGAGATAAAGAGAAAAATACATGTTACAAATATTAGCGATCGCTAATATTTGTAACATGTTGTAAGACGTACAACACTGCTCTAAAAACTTCCGCGTTAAATGCTCTCATTAAATACCCATATTGAACTCGAAAAAATGTTATTTTCCTAAAATAACAAAACCCCACATACCCCTGTTTGTTTACAGGTAGAGGTATGTGGGGCTAGAGAGCAAAAAACAAGTTAGCGAATGACCTCGCGAATACTAATAACAGAAGTCGATCCAAGTTCTTCTGGGGTACAGTACCGAATCTTTATTCCATCACACCCATTCTGATGTACGCTGTTGACTATTGGAATACTGCCACTAGGAGTTCGAGAGCCCGCGCAAACCGTAGGACGTTGCGTATCAAGATGATTTCCCGTCTTCCGAAAAACAAACGCTCCCAAAAGAAGCCGTTCCAAGAGCGTGAGTTGAGGAACTGAGTCAAGGTAACGCATCACCCCCGTCACACACTCTACGTCCGGATTGATTGTATTCCTAACCCAAATAGCATAGGGCTGTCTACCAGCTTCTTCTGTTTCTGGCTCGTCTAAATCATACAAAATACGTCCGTCTGCTAGATTGCCTCGTGAATCCCAAACGGAAAAGATTCTTTGGATTACGTGAATCGCATCAATACGAATAAATGGATCAACAATAACAAGCCAATAATTCGATAGGTCTGGTACGGCCGGGATTGGAACCTTTGATAGATTTATCCTCAAACCAAAAACTTTTTGATAAAAGATCTCCCACTCCCTACGGAGCCATTTTTCAGATTGGGGCATCCTTTTAAGAAGAGAAAGAAGTGAGTCAACTATCGTGGCGACTACTTCGCCCTTGTTATGGGCAAGCATCTCAAGCTGTTGTTCATCAATTAACTTGAGAGCTCGAAACACTCCTTGAATCAGAGTTACAACCAACTCAGACACCCTTCCGTCAGCATTTTTTCCCAGGACATTCCCATGCTCTTTCATGGGCATTTCCCTTTCTGCTACAGCAAGAATTGGTTGTTCTCCTGTAGCATGTTGCGTCCTATGACACCACTACGATGTCCTCGGACTTGTTAAGGTGCTAGGAGTATAGCGACACAATGTCGCCCCACTCCTCAATAACAACATAACAATAACACACTCATTTATTGCATTTCAAATCAATTAATCATCCTCTTATTTTATCTTTATGGTAAAAAACATTGTTTTGCCCACCTTGATCACGCTTTCTATTGCCTCATCAGAACGATGTAGTGTTTTTTCTTGCGGCTCGAGCATGTGAACACCTCCCTGCTCAAACACGCGCGTTAACTCTGATTTGCTAGAAAACACCCCTGACTCAATAAGCGCGTCAAAAAACGTTTGCCCTAAACACGCAACAATTTCTGGAATATTGGCGGGAATCTCTTTCTTTTCAAACGCAGTCACAAAATACTCTCGCGCCTCGCGTGCTTTTTTCTCTCCCCAGTAAATGCGCGTTATCTCTTGCGCAAGATCAAGCTTTGTGTCACGGGGATTTTCTCCTTGAGCAAGACGTGATTCGTATTGACGAATATCGTTTAGTGAGACGCGAGTACAGTGAACAAAGTATTTTATCATGAGCTCGTCATGGACCGTCATAACCTTACCAAACATATCATTTGGTTCATCGGTTAGATTTATCGTGTTGCCCCAACTTGAGCTCATTTTGCGCCCATCAAAGCCCTCAATAAGATTGAGCATTAAAATATCCTGCGGTTCTTTTTTATAGTATCGCTGGAGCTCCCTTCCGGCGAGCAGGTTAAACCGTTGATCGGTTCCCCCAATTTCCACATCAGCATCAATTGCTATGCTATCGTATCCCTGCATAAGCGGATAAAGTATCTCGCGCAATGAAACACGTTTTTGTTCAGCGAGACGTTTTGCAATATTTTCCCGCGCGCTAAATTCCGCAAGCGAAAAAACATTCGCGTGCTCGGCAACATCTTTGTACGTTAACTTCCCCAACCACTTTGAATTACGCTTTACCTCCACCGCGCTCATATCGAGAATTTTTCCTGCTTGCTCGGCATACGTTTTCATATTGCGCTTGATAGTGGCCTCATCTAACATGGGGCGTTCGCTTTCTTTATCGGACGTGTCGCCAATTACTCCGGTAAAATCACCAATAATGAAAACGACTTGGTGCCCCAATTCTTGAAAATCTCGTAGTTTTAATAGCGCCACCGCGCGTCCAATGTGCAAATTGGGACTGGTTGGGTCAATACCAAGTTTAATTCGCAACCGCTCTCCAGAAAGCATGCGTTTACGAAGATGCTCGCTATCAATAACCTCATTAACGCCACGAGAGAGAACCTCGTTGATTTTTTGTATGTCAGTAATGATTCGTGCCATAGATACAGTGTATCATACCCGCAATAACACGCGCTGTCTATGATAGCGTTCTCAAAGCTTCATGTATCTCGTCCAAAACCGCCTGTGGCAATCCCACGCGCGACTTACTCATCCCCGGATACCGCCACGCGGAGATAATAACTATTCGTGAATTATTGTTCATTGACTTCTTGGTGTTTATTTTTTCATTTTTCGTATGCCCTCCTATAGTTTTAAAATTATTTGTTATTCCACGTTTTGCGCTCTCTCGTTTACTCATCATCACCCAAATCTCTTGACTCCACGTACGCGTTCCCTGTTTTGTTTTTATGGAGGATGGCTGCATCATTGCTATGGTATCGGGGGCAATTCCCTCTTCGACACGCGTGGGACTTTTTATAACACGCCTAACACGACCCTCAGAGAGGCCATAGAATGCCATTTTAAACAAAGCATGATTGGTAAAATGATAAGTTCCTAAAATCATATCGCGCCTTCATTTATTCTATAGTATACTGAAAAATATATGAATACACCCTCTTTCACCGCGCCACGCGTGATAGCATACGTGATACTGGCACTTATTATGCTGGCGAGCGCCTTAATTATGATCTCGGTCGCTCATCAAGAGTCGGCCATTATGGACGAGCTAGCGCATATTCCCGCGGGATATGGATATGTCTCGCAATTTGACTATCGTCTTAACCCAGAACATCCACCACTTGTTAAAGCTCTTTCGGCATTACCCCTTCTTTTTATACACCCAACATTCCCCATCAATGCCAGCGCGTGGCAGCAAGATGTTAACGGCCAATGGGTAATGGGCTCACTTTTTATGTATTGGTCAGGCAATAATGCTGATACGATTATATTCCTGTCGCGACTCTTTCCGATAATACTCATGCTCATTCTTATCGCAGTAGTATTTTTCTGGGCACGAACATTGGTAGGACCGTGGTGGGCGCTCATTCCAACATTTCTTACCGGCCTGTCTCCGCATTTTCTCGCTCATGGTCACTATGTGACGACCGATATTGGAGCAACACTGGGAATTGTATGTGCGCTTTTTGCATTCACAAGGTTTCTAAATCACCAGACAAAAAAGACCCTTATTGTTGCCGGACTTCTTTTTGGAGTAGCACAACTCATGAAATTTTCGTCGGTGCTTCTTATTCCGCTCATGCTTGTAATCGCGTTTTTATATTGGTGCGCATGGTGCAAAGAAAAAAAACTGCGCTTCTTTTCGCTAAGAAATATGGAACAGGGGTTTGGTCTTCTGGTGCGGCTTATTGGAATTTTTATAGTTGGATTTCTTCTGGTGTGGGTAGTGTATGGACTTTTTACACTACAGTACCCGCCAGAAAAACAAACTGCCGATACCGCTTTTCTTCTTGGATCATTTTCAGGAGGAAGTCGAGGATCGCTCGCACAAAGTTGTCTGCCTCCCACTATGCGTTGTGCCGCGGAACTTGATATATGGATGGCAGATATTCCTGTGTTGCGTTCGTTTGGACACTATCTACTTGGGGTTCTTATGGTGATGCAACGCGCCTCGGGGGGAAACACCGCGTATTTTCTTGGAAATGTTGGCGCGGGAGGATGGTGGTATTATTTTCCAGTTGTGTATTTTTTCAAAGAGTCATTACCCGCACTTTGTATGATCGCCCTTGGACTCGTTGCCGCGCTTTGGCGCATGATAAAACCTGCTGGGCATCTGCCGCGTCAAAAATGGTATTCGTATATACTCCTTAACACCTCAGAGTGCGTTATGATTGGTTTTGTGTTGCTCTATTGGGCGTACAGCATCAAAAGCCCTCTTAATATAGGCGTGCGTCATATATTACCCACCATTCCATTTATGTATATACTCGCGACCGTATCAATCAAAAAGATACTGGCAAAGCGAGCTCAGCGCGCGGAAGGTAAGATATCCACAACAGTGGTTTTTGGAGTAGTTTTTGCTCTATTACTACTATGGGTAGCGGCCGAAACAACACGTGCGTACCCGTACTATCTTTCGTATTTTAATCAAATGGGAGGAGGTGTGTCTGAGGGGTGGCGTAAAGTAACCGATTCAAACTATGATTGGGGACAGGATTTAAAACGTCTACAATTATTTACGCAAGAACACACAATTCCCGCCATAGCCGTTGATTATTTCGGTGGCGGAGACGTTTCATATTACTTGGGAGAAAAAGCGTACTACTGGAATTCAGCAAAAGGAAATCCCCTACATTATGGCATTACATGGTTTGCGATATCTATCAACTCTCTCTCTGGAGCAAAAGCGCCCACTGTCCCTGGATTTGAGCGGAAAGACATAGATTCTTATCCGTGGCTCTCTGATTGGGAGCATCCTTTCGCTCGCATTGGAACATCGATATTTGTATATAAGTTAACCAACAACTAACTACAAACCTTTGAACGAGCTCAAGGCAAACAACCAACAACAAGAACGTAGGCATTTCGTCGTCAGTCGTCAGTTGTAAGTTGTAAGTTATTTATAATACACTCTGTTTTTTACTCTCAGATCTATATATTCCAAAGATGTTTTTGACGCGAGTAGGCGCTCAACGGTTTTTAAGGACGAAAATGGATCAAACCGGGTGCTAAAATACAGCACTGGCTTTTTGTTTCCGATAGTGCGCACCTCTTGAGCATCATAGGATTCAAGGACAAGCGTTCGCCCCGAAACTCCTACGGTTTCTAAAAATGAAAAAATGGATAGGAGCGAAGTCGTTGTCTCTTGATCCAACACACAATCTCCTGGGCGCATAACACGATCGGTAGTATCGATGACTTTTTTTATAAGCTGTCCTTCGGTGACGGGACCTGGAGCAAAAACAATCCCATGAACATCAAACCACGAGCATCCTTCGTTTTTTGAACACCATAACCCATACTGCTCTCTTTCGGCAACAGAGAAACGAACCGATCGAGAAAACAGATCAATCGAAAGATCCCCTCGAAAAAACGACGGGTACGCGCGCAATAAATTATCTTCAATCGTCTTTCGTTTAAAAAATGCCCCCACAATAGTCCCATGAGGAAGAATGAGACGCTCACCCCAGGACTGCGGAGTTATATAGGCCTGGATTGCTTGGATCACCTCAGCTTCAGAAACGCTATGAACGCCATCAACAAAAACCATTTGGACGTGTAACCACGGACCACGAAAGATAGCAAGTACCGCTACCAACACACACAAAAGAATTGCTAACACAAATACCAAAAAAACGCGCCTTCCTTTTTTTGAGCGTTCTCGATCACGACGAATTTGTTCAAAGTCAACCATACAAAAACCGCGCGAAGAAACGTTCCCGCACGGCTTACTGTTTACCCACAAAGGATCGAATCTTCTTATACTTCTATTGTATCAAATCCGGTGTATTTTTGTAACATCTTCGGAATAGAAATTGATCCATCCGCTCGTTGAGAGTTTTCTAAAAGAGCTATAATGGTCCTGCCGACCGCAAGCGCAGTCGCGTTAAGCGCGTGAGCATATACCGATCCTTCCTTAGAGCGAACTTTTGTATTGATACCTCGCGTCTGGTAGTCAGTCGTGTTTGAGCACGATGCAATTTCTCGATAAGTATTTTGAGCAGGCATCCACGCTTCAATATCAAACGCGCGCGCATCGGTTGTCCCCATATCACCAGTACATATAGCAACAATCCTGTAAGGAATTTCGAGACCACCAAAAATACGCTCTTCCAAAGAAAGAAGTAACTCGTGTTCTTTTTCGGATTGATCTGGTGAGGTAAATGAATACATTTCAACCTTATCGAATTGATGCACTCGTAAAATACCCTTTACATCCTTGCCATAACTTCCCGCCTCTCGACGAAAACAACTTGATACACCAACATATCGCTTGGGAAGATAGTCAGCAGAAAAGGTCTCGTCCATACCAAGAGGACCGAGAGTATGCTCAGCACTTCCCACAAGGTACATATTGTCACGCTCAATAAAGTAACGCTCTTCCTGTTGAGATGGAGTGAGTCGTCCCATTTTCTCGTACACCTCGGGTTTTATCATAACTGGCGGAATAACAGCCTCAAATCCCTCCTGCCCAAGAACATCAAACGCGTATCTGATAAGAGCTAGCTCCAAAAGTGCGCCTTTGCCTTTAAGATAGTAAAATCTACTACCAGCCACTTCGGATGCTTTTTTTACATCAATAATTCCAAGTTTCTCTCCCAGCGCCAAATGATCCTGTGGTTCAAAATCAAATTGCGGAATATTGCCGACTGTTTTTACAACAACGTTTTCCGACTCATCTTTCCCACGAGGAACATCGCCAAAAGGAATGTTTGGAATTTCAAGCAATGCTTCATAACGTTCATGTTCGACTGCCGCAAGCGCTCGTTCTTTATCTTGTACGCGCTGTTTAACTTCTTTGCCACCCTCTACGTTACGTTGGGAAGCATATTGTTTTTGTTCAACGCGAAGCGCTTGAATTTCTCCCACAAGCTCACGCCACTGGTCGTCAAGTCGCATAAATAAGTCAACCGCGTCGGTCGATTTATTTCGAGCAACCATCATTTCTTTTATCGCCTGAGGATTTTTTCGTATGAGATCAATGTCTACCATAAAAGATAGTAATAAGCGAATAGTGATTAGTGATTAGTGATTTTTTGAGTCAGTACGTTCATAAGCCTTTTTAGCATCTTTTTAATCTCCAAAGTGCGCACTGATAATTTTTAATCAGATTCTTCATCAAGATACGCTAATTTTTTTGAAATCTCAACTTGAGTCTCTATTTCAGAACATGATCCTAATGCCACCGCGAGAAATTGGATAAATTCTTTTGTTGAGTTTCGTGAATATCCTTCGGCTATATTTGAAGCAATAGAAACAGCTGCTCGTCTCATTTGACTGGTAAGTCCATACACCTCAGTAGAAGGGAATTTATCTGTTACAGAATAGATATAGAGCACAAGCTCAATTGATTTTTGCCAAACGGTAAGATCTTTAAATGTTCTAATGGATCCTTGCATATATCTGGCCACTATTCACTATTCACTGATCTCTATTCACATGATTTTCTCTTCATCGGTGGGAAGAACACTGTCTCTCTGATAGGTTTATCAGCCAGAATAGAAAAGAGTCGTTCAGAAAGCCCAAATCCCGCGGTGGGCGGCATACCGTACTCAAGCGCCTCAAGAAAGTCCTCGTCAAGTTGTTGAGCCTCCGCGTCTCCTTTTTCGCGAAGTCGCATCTGCTCCTCAAATCTCTCGCGTTGATCAATGGGATCATTTGCTTCAGAGAAACCTTTGCCCAACTCTGTTCCGCACGCGACTACCTGAAATCGCTCAACAATATCTCTATTTTTATCAGACCGCTTGGCAAGTGGCTCTATAGCTACTGGAGGATTGATCAAAAAGCATGGCTGGGAAAGTGTGGGACGAACTGTTTTAAATAGAAGATCAATTAATCTCCCCCGCTCCAATTTTGTATCAACTTTTATTCCTAACGCGCGTGCCTTGGTATAAAGCTCTTCTTTTGTCGCGCCTACTGGATCAAGGCCGATATTCTTTTTAAATACGGCGCAGTAATCAATAGTGGGCCATTTTTTTCCCCAATCGATAAGAACCCCCTGATGTTTTATTTTAAGGGTTCCAAAAGATGCCTTAATAATTGTTTTATACATACGTTCAACAAAAGCCATGAGCTCCTGATAATCAGCGTATGCCCAATAAAACTCAAGTTGCGTATAATCCTGAAGATGTTCGGCATCAATACCCTCGTTACGAAAGACACGCCCTATTTCATATATTTTTTCAAATCCACCAACCATCAATTTTTTGAGCGCTATTTCAAGAGAGATGCGCAAATAAAAATCTTCATCAAGCGCGTTGTGGTGTGTTTTAAATGGCTCTGCCTCAGCTCCACCAGGAGTGAGTTCAAATACGGGTGTTTCCACTTCCATAAAGCCGTGTGTCTGTAAAAACGATCGCACCGCTGCCCAGAAAGCACTCTTTTTCACAAAGAGATCTTTTGTTTCCTGATTGAGAACAAGATCAAGATACCGTTTGCGCAATCGTGTTTCTATGTCCTCCAGCCCATAAAAATCGGTTGGGAGAGGACGTAGTGATTTTGAAACAATAACGCATGAGATTGCCTCTAAACTTTTTTCACCACGTTTGGTAACAAGCGTTTTACCTTTTACCTGAATAAAATCCCCCGTGTCGAGTGTTGTTTTGAGAAGAGAAAATGACTTAAGTTCATCGCGCTTTAGAATGACTTGTATACGAAACGACATGTCTTGGATATCCACAAAAAGCAACTTACCTTGATCACGAATACTACGCACACGACCAATGGTGATTATCGTCTTTTTTGAACGCGTAAGCGCGCCAAACGCACCAAGGATATCTCCGATTGAATGCGTCCGCCTGACGCGTGCCGGATACGGATAGAGCCCTTCTTTTTTGAGCTGCTCTAATTTTTTTATCCGTTCCCGAATAATGGTATCAAGCATAGAAAGAATGTGGTTGAATTACTCTATTGCCACGATAGTATATTCTACCACAATTCCTTTTGGAGTTTTAATAGAAACCACATCACCCACTTTTTTACCCAAAAGGGCCTTTCCAATAGGAGATGCGTTTGAAATTTTATTATTAAGAGGATCGGTCTCCTCTGAACCAACTAGTGTGTAGGTCGCTTTGACTCCTTTTGTGTTTGAGAGCGTGACAGTCAATCCAACACTTACCACTGATTTGTTTTTTGACTTGGTAATAATGCGAGCATTTTTTAGAAGATGCTCGAGCTCCAATATATCATGCTCAAGCTTTTCTTGATCTTCTTTTGCCTGCGCATATTCAAAATTCTCCGAAAGATCTCCATGCTCTTTTGCTTTTTTGAGACGATCAGCTATTTTAATGCGCTCATCAGTGCGCATTTCATCAAGTCGTTGAGAAAGTTCTTCTATTTTTTCTTTGCTCAGATATGTATCTGCCATAGTTTTTTGTTGTAATAACAGAAACACCCCCAAAAAGGGTGTGCCACTGATAAAAATAACGCCCTCATTCTACATAAACATCCCTAGAAAGTCAACAATCCCCGTTGTATATTTTGACCCCTTTTTTCACGATCGTGAAAAAAGGGGTCATTAGCGCAAGCAGTTCTTCAGTCGTTATTAGCTTATAATTAATCAGAGACCCCCTATCTTTCTTAAAACATCCGCCAAGAACTAGTCGCGCAGAGAAAACATAGGGTAAAAGAAAACCCCCACAAAGTGGGGGAAAGACGTGCTTGTTATGAGAACGGGGTCTTCGTGGTGGAAAAAAAGCGTGTACGTCCCCATGCACGATTTTCGCGCGCTGGAAACGCGTCGATAACCACTCGCGCGCTACCACGCTGAGGAAAGGAAACAACAACAGCAAAAAGAGTGCGGAAATGAGGAGGGTAAGTAAAAAAGGTGTTTCTTTCTTGACGAGAAAGAATGTTGCCAATCATTTCTGAGTCCGAACCAAACAGAGAAAGAATGGGGTAGGCAACGGACGACAATGGGACCGCTCCTTCCTGAAGAGATTCCACGATCGATGGAAAGACCTCGAAATTCATACCTCCTAACTCATACGCATACACCTCTGTGGAAGGATGAGAACCCTCCACAACTCCCTTGAAAACCTCCGAAAAACGCGGCGTTCTCTCAACGAAATAAGAGCTAAGGATTCTTGGCCGTCCGAAAGTTCGAAATACTTTTTCCTGGTTAAACGAAGCGGATTCTGGAGTGACGTAAGACCCAATAGAAATAAGTATATCCGCTATTTTTTGGGCGGTAAGAACAACAAGTCCAGAATTGACGGCACGCACAAAATCCATTCCACCAAATCGCGCCAAAAAACGTTCGAGCACCTTAGCATCATCTTCGGAAAAGCTAGGCATATTCACCTCCTCCGTCGTAATGTCCTAAGTATAACTTATAGCAAAGCAAGCCATCCGTCAACAAATCACAAACAACACTAATGAGAACAACTAATCAAAATCTTATCTTGATAATTGTTTTCTATTCCGTTGTTGGTCGTCAGTTGTTAGTCTGATCTCCATTATTTCCAATGCTGCGTTTTTCATAATATCCCCGAAGCATTCTGAATTTTATTTTGACCACTTCAAGAAGCACAAAAAGATACGCGGTCGGTTTTACGTGAGAGAAAGGATTGTTTACCCAAACAACAGGAACTTCTTTTATCAAAAACCCCTGTTTTTTTGCAAGAGCCAATACCTCAACATCAAATCCCCATCCGGTAATAGTTGCCAAAGGAAATACCGCGAGCGCGGCTCGTTTTGAAAACGCCTTAAACCCACACTGGGTATCTTTTATACCACGCAGAAGCAAGAATTGGATAAAGAGGTTCCCCATATCCCCCAAGACGCGTCTGTACCACGGCTGTGGGGGTTCCATACGAGAACCTTCAACATCACGAGAACCAATGACCACATCATAGTGCGCTCCCGAACGATCATCATACGCATTATCAGTACTGAAATAATGCCGCATTTTAAGGAAATGATCGATGGATGTTGAATTGTCCGCATCGGTAAAAAGTCGAATCTCTCCACGTGCCTCGAGCATACCTTTTTTTACTGCGGCACCCTTGCCTTGCGTTTTACACTCAATAACACGCATGTTTTTTATAATAGATACAAAACGAAGCGCGATTTCTTTTGTCGCGTCTTTAGAATTGTTATCAACCACGATGATTTCGTATGTAAACGGAGCGGTAGAGAGATGTCTATCAATGTCAATTAATGTAAGCGAAAGCCGCTTTGCTTCATTATACGCGGGAACAATAACCGAGAGGTAGGGCTCCTTTTTATTCTCAGCATCAGGGTGACTGACGTGAGGTTTTTTTATTTTTGTTGTGCGCATATTGAGATTACCACTATTGTATCACATCCATACCCAAAGCTACACTGCACGTGTAACGACGAGCGGTTTTTTTTCAGTTATAACAACCGTGTGTTCAAAATGAGCGGTAATGCTTCTATCAGCTGACGAATAGCTTTCATCATTGTTTTGAATAACATGTTCAGACGAAAGCGAAAACATGGGCTCTAGCGCCAACACCATACCAGGAACAAGACGCGCCCCTTTTTCCTTTTGGCCATAATTAAAGATGATTGGATCCTCGTGCACTTCATATCCAACACCATGGCCAGTTAAATCTTTAAGCACAAAAAAGCCGTCTTTGTGTGCCTGCCTTGAAATAACATATCCGATATCTCCCATAGTACGCCCCGCTTTGCACACAGAAATGGCCGCTTCAAGAGCGTGATACGTTGAAGTAATAAGTTTTTTTACGCGCGAATTAACGCGGCCAATAGTTACCGTCACCGCCGCATCAGTATACATCCCCTCATACACCACACCCATGTCAAGCTTGAGCACGTCTCCATTTTTGAGACGATACGATGAGGGAATGCCATGAACTACAACATCGTTTAAAGAAGTGCACAGTGCCGCGGGAAATGGATGATCAGCCCCCTCTGGTTGATATCCTAAAAAAGCAGGCCGCACGTTCGCCCGCGCACACAAATCTTGCGCGTACGTTTCTAAATCTAAAAGAGATATTCCCTCCGCCGCTTTTTGAGAAACACTTTTCAGGATGGATGCTAAAATCGCACCCGATTGCATCAATAGTTGGATCTCCTCTTTTTTCTTTAACGCAATCATGAAAGAATTTTTATAAGGCGATCAAATACCGCGTATGGGAGAAGCGTGCCATCAATAACAAACACTCTCCTTTTTGTTGATTTCAATTTTTCAATAATCGGTTCGGTGCGTGAGGCATATTCTTGCAATCGTGTTTTTATGACGCGCGCGTTGTCATCCACGCGCTTTTCAAGTTTGCCAGCGCAAAACGGACATCGCGTAAGCGCGGTAACTCCTTTTACCACACTCAATAGTTGAGTGCCACAGGTGACGCAACTACGACGAGCACTATTGCGCGACGTTGATGCTTTTTGAGGAACGGCTAATACAATAATAGACACATTTGATTTTCCGTATAAGCGCTCTAATGTGTCAATAAGGCCTGTTTTTTTTGAATCACCAAATGTTTCATACATGGTACGCGGAGATCCAGTGAATATCAGACCATCGCCTCCCTTGGCTATTTTAGTTACCGTTTTGGTAAGCAACGTTAAAACAAAAGAAGGGCTGTTTAGTATTCCCGCGTCATTGAGTTGTTTTTCTTTTTTTAGTTCTTTAGTAGTGGGATTGGCGAGAATCGCGCGTAGAATCTTTCCCGTGTCAACAACAACCAATCCAAACATATCGGCAATTAATTTTGCTTGTGTCCCCTTCCCTGACCCCGGGGGGCCCATAATAATAACCGCTTTCTTATATGTGATATTTTTTCTCATACGTTTTTCAAGTATATCACCCTCCTATTTCTCACACAACCAAACACCGCCCCTTCCGAGACGGTGCTAAATGCGTTTTTATTATTATCTTATTTCTTCACTATGCTTCATTCCACGTTCCACATTTCACATTCGCCTCATTTACTCAAATCCCTCGTACTCACGCATAATAAGTTGAGCATTGATTTGACGCAAAACTTCTAGCGCAACAGAAACCACAATCAAAAGCGCCGTTCCGCCGATGGAAAGAATGGTAATTCCCGTTACCATGCGTGTAATATTTGGCAACACGGCGATAAGTCCCAAAAACACCGCCCCCCAAAGGGTAATGCGAGAAATAATGCGAGTTAGATACATCGTGGTCGATTCTCCCGGACGAATACCCAAAATAAACCCTCCCGATCTTTGAAGATTTTTTGATATCTCTTTTGGATCAAAAGTGATCGCGGTGTATAAATAGGTAAACGCAACCACAAGAACAAAATAAAAGAGCGCGTACAAATACTGGTTGTTAAAAAGCACGTTGACCCATTCGGTCAGCTTAAGAGATAGATCTTTTGAAAAGATTGCCGCCGCTTGAGCAAAAAATTGAGGAAAGAGTAAAAGCGAGATTGCAAAAATAATTGGGATAACGCCAGCTTGATTTACTTTAAGTGGCAAATAACTTGAAACACCGCCAAACATTTTGATTCCCCTAACTCGTTTTGCGTAGGTTACTGGAATTTTGCGTTCTCCCTCGCTCACATATACCACCCCAGCGATAACTAATACCGCGATTATCGCGAACGCGATATAGGTGGTGAGCGTTCCCATATCAAAAGACACTAGTAGTTGTTGAACAGCGGTAGGAACTCCACTCACAATACCCGAAAAGATAAGAAGTGATACCCCGTTTCCAATTTTTTGTTCCGTAATAAGATCGCCAATCCACACCATAACCATTGACCCCGCAACAATAATAAGAGCATCTTTAAAAATCCCCAATGGAGAAAGGCTTGGCAAAACCCCCTGAGATGCAAGCAAGTTCAAAAACCCATACCCCTGCAAAAACGCCAACGGAACAGTAAGATATTTTGAATATCGATTGAACTTTGCGCGCCCCAATGCTCCCTCTTCATAATACATCTCCTTGAGACGCGGAAATACCATTGTTAAAAGCTGCATAATAATCGTCGCGGTGATGTATGGCCCTACCGCAAGCATAACAATGGAAAGATTAGAGAGGCCACCACCCGAAAAGATATTCAAAAATCCTAGCAATTGATTTCCCGCGAACAAATTTTTAAGACGCACGATATCTACATCGGGAATCGGAATTGCCGCCAATAAACGAAACACCACAAGCCAAAAAAGCACGATGAAAATACGTGTTCGTAAATCTTTTATTTTAAATACCTGCAAAAACCGCGACATAGTAAAAAGTATCTACAGTATACCACGAAAAGCCCTACGAGACACTTCCTCCCGCCTGCTCAATAGATCGACGAGCAGAGGCAGAAACACGAATACCGCTTATATGCTTAACTTCTTTTATTGATCCCGAGTTAACAATGGAGACCGACTCACTTACTGAACGAATAAGTCGATGACGTAATAAAATCGATCGGTCAATACGTTCTTCCGAGAGACGCCCAAGAACAGAAAGAGAAATAGGATGAGCTTTGTCTTTTTTTGGCTTATTCGCGTATCCGCGCTTTTTTGGGGTACGAATAAGTTGATCCCACATTTGCGGGCGAAGTTTTCTTCCCGAGCGCGAGTGTTGTCCTTTTTGGCCACGCCCAGAATAGGTACCACGCTTCCCTCCGCGACCAACGCGTTTTATACCCCGACGTTTTGTTGTTGAACGTAATTCGTGAATACGCATACTATTTTGTCTTTAGTTGCTGAAGCGCTTTAATGGTTGCCTGCGCGTTGGTCAGTTTGTTTTTTGTTTTTCCAAGGCATTTTGCCGTCGCGTCGCTCACCCCCGCAAGAAGCAATATGGTACGCACAGATCCTCCTGCTTTAAGTCCAGATCCCTTTTGAGCGGGACGCACCAGCACGCGAGCCGCGCTAAATTTTGCCTCAACATCATGCGCGATAGATGTTCCTTTAAGAGGAACTAAAAATAGATTCTTTTTCGCGTCATTGCGTGCTTTATCGATTGCCTGCGCGACATCTTTACCCTTTGCGATACCAACACCAACATTCCCTCGTTCGTTGCCAATAACAAGCGTGCATCGAAATGTGAATCTTTTGCCACCAGCGACTACGCGAGACACGCGACGCATATCAATCGTTTTTTCTTTGTATTCACTCTTTTGAGGGGACAATCGGTCCCGTTGTTTAAATTGTCTCTGTTGCATCATACATTTAAATAGTTATCCCCCCACTGCGTGCTTGTTCGACTATTGTTTTAAGCACTCCATGATACGCATATCTCCCGCGATCGATAGTAACAGCCAAAATCCCTTTTTCTTTTGCTTTTGCAACAATAGCGGCACCAAGAGTTTTTGAAGCGTCTTTCTTTTTTGCCCACGCGCTCATAATGGTTTTAGACGCGTTGTCATCGATAAACTGAGCATATACTCGCGTATTACTTTTGAAAAAAGAGAGTCTTGGCCGAGTCGCTGTGCCCACGCACGTCGCTCTTGTGCGGATAGCGCGACGACGACGCATAGTATTAAGTTTTTTATGAGTATTCATAGATGCTATATGCCACGATTATTTTGCAACGGCGCCAGCTTTCTTTCCGGCTTTACGACGAATAATTTCTCCTTGATACCGAATACCTTTACCCAAATACGGCTCCGGCTTTTTAATGCTTCGTATATTTGCCGCAACCTGTCCCACTAATTGTTTATCAATACCCGAAATAGTGATTGTGTTTTTTTCAACCACAACCGAAATATCTTGGGGAATGGGAAACGTAACCGGATGAGAAAATCCGACCTTAAGCACTAGAGTTCCGCCTTCAACCGAGGCCTTAAATCCAACTCCTTCAATTTCAAGTATTTTGGTAAATCCGCGCGCGACACCATCAACTGCGTTTACAATAAGCGAGCGCAACGTTCCCCAATTCATACGCGTCTGCTGTTCGTTGTTAGTTGGCTGTAACAAAATGTCGCTCCCAGAAACAGTGATTTCAACATTTGATAGTTTTGGCACAGAGAGCGTTCCTTTGGGCCCAGCAACAATAACATGGGCGTTTTCAAATTTTACAGAAACGCCATCGGGAAGAATTATTGGTTTTTTTCCTATTTTAGACATATGACAAGATAAAACATTACCACATAGTAAAAAGCACCTGTCCGCCTAGTTTTTGCGTTCGCGCGTCTGATCCTTTCATAACACCCTTTGATGTTGACACTACCAAAATACCATACCCTTGTTTAACCGGCCGCAATTCGGTTGCTTTCTTGTACACACGATGAGATGGCGTACTCATTAAACGGAATCCGTTTATGGCCCCCTTTCCATTCGCATAATGAAGGACAACCTCAAGATATTTTTTAGGATTTTTTCCTTTCTTCTCAACCGATCCGATGTAGCCAGAAGAAGCGAGTACGTCCAATACGCGCTCATTAAAAATTGAGTGTGGAATTTTTACCCTCTCTTGCCCAACGTTTTGGGCGTTTTTTAATTGTGTGAGTAGTTGAATATACATATAGTAATTACCACGAGGATTTACGAACTCCCGGAATTTCTCCTCGAGACGCCATTTCTCTAAAACAAATTCTGCACAAATCAAAGTCTCGCATATATCCATGTTTGCGTCCGCATCGAAAACAGCGCCTTACGATACGCGATGAATATTTTGGAGTTTTTTGAGCTCGCGCGATGACTGATTGTTTTGCCATAATTTATTTTTTAAACAAAAATCCCAGTTTTTTATACAACGCCACCGCCCACTGACGATTACGCGTAGTGGGGACGATGGTGATTTGCAAACCAAACTCGGCCGCAGAAGTATCTTGGTTTACTTCAGGAAAAACAAAGTTATCTCTAAAACCGATGTTCAACGTACCCTGTTTATCAACATTTTTCAAGTCGATTCCCTTAAAATCCCTGAGCCGTGGGAAAACAATCTTGACTAATTTATCGATAAATTCAAACATACGCGTTCCACGAAGGGTTACCGCGAGCCCAATCGTTTGCCCTTCGCGCAGTTTAAATCCTGAAATTGACTTTTTCGCCGGTCGAGCTGATGGCTTTTGACCCGTAATAACGGCAAATTCTTTCTCAATAGCATTGAGTAATTTATCAAAATCTCCTCGCTGACTCATACACCCTAAGCCAACATTAACTACAACCTTTGACGGCCTTGGGATACGATGAGCGTTGTCAATCTCCAATTCTTTTTCAAGTTCAAGCGCGAGCTTTTTTTCAAATTGTTCTTTAAGCGTTTTCATAATATAAAAACTAGACAGTCGATGAACATTTTTTGCACGTGCGACTCTTTGAGTTATTGGCTACCGTAAAACCAACGCGCGTCGCGGCACCACAAGAAGAGCAGATGAGTTGTACGTTTGAGATAGCCAAAGAACGTGGCACGGTAATAGTTTGGCCCTTTTCGTTTGCGGTGCGTGGTCGAACATGTTTTTGATACAAATTAACCCCCTCAACCAAAACACGTCCATTACTAAGAATGACACGCAAAACTTTACCGGTCTTTCCTTTGTCTTTTCCGGTTATTACTTTTACCGTATCTCCTTTTTTTATCTTAAACGCATTCATAATCCAGTTTGGTTAAACAATTTCTTCTGCCATAGTAAAAATCTTTTCAAATCCGCGATCTTTGATTTCTCGTGGGATGGGTCCGAAGATACGAGTAGATCGTGGTTCCTTTTTCGCGTCAATGAGCACAACCGCGTTTTCATCAAAACGCACGTATGACCCATCGGCACGTCTAAATGCATTCCGTTGACGCACTACTACTGCCTTAGCAATCTCCTTTTTAGTAACCGCCTTACGTGGCTCAGCAACCTGAACCGAGACAATAATAACATCACCGATCTGCGCGTAGTGTCGACGCGTTCCTCCCAAAATACGAAAACAACGAGCAATTTTTGCTCCTGAATTATCCGCCACTTTTAAAATAGAACGCTCTTGAATCATGGTAAAAAATTATTCAGTTTCTTTTTGTGTATCTAATGCTGCTTTATGAGGATCAATTTCTTTGAGTTCGTCAGCAATTTCTGACGTTGCCGCAATAACCACCGACCCTGTTTTTTCAACAATAATCCACCGTTTTGTTCGTGAATAAGGACGCGTCTCTTGAATGACAACCTGATCCCCTACATGATACTCGTTGTTCTGATCATGCGCGGCACAACGGGTTGTTTTCTTGTAAAACTTTCCATATCGCTCGTTTCGTTTCTGTTGGGTAACCGCAACAACACGCGTTTTGTCCATCGTGTCGGAAACAACCACTCCAATAAATCGTCTTGAATGTTTTTGTTTTGTGTTATGCTCCATGTTGTTCTCCTAAAAGCGTTAATATCACAGCAATTTCTCGAGAAAGAGATCGAATATCTTTAAGGTTAGCGGCTTTGCCACTGCGTGCGTCAAGTTTAAGTTGCGCCAACCGGCTACGCGCATCACCAACAAGCGCTTGTAGCTCTTCTTTTGTTTTAACGCGTAATTCTTTTATTCGATCCTTTTTCATAATAAGTCGGGGTTATATTCTATAGAAAAATAATGTCTTTGTCAAAACTAGCGAGATACGACACGGGTTGTTACCGGCATCTTGTGTCCCGCTCGCTTGAGAGCCGCTTGTGCAGTCTGTGCCGGAACACCATCAATCTCAAATAAAATACGTCCTGGCTTTACTGGAAAAGCGTAGTGATCAACAGATCCCTTTCCTCCACCCATAGTCAATTCTGGTGGGCGTTGAGAGATTGGTTTATCTGGAAAAATGCGTATCCAAATTTTCCCTCCACGCTTAGTATAGTGCGCTATTGCTTTTCTTCCCGCTTCAATCTGTTTAGAAGATATATATGCCGCACTCGTTGCTTGCAACCCAAACGATCCAAACTCCAGCGACATTCCTCGTGTTTCAACGAGCCGTTTGCGCGAACGACCCTTTTGACCCTTTCTGTGTTTTGTTTTCTTTGGCTGTAACATAGGTAAAAAATACTATTCTATGAACGTGGTGTCCGATGAGTGTTTGTGCTACGCGGATGTCGAGCGCCGTCAGCATGAGAGGGTCTGGGCGCGCTACGACGAGGTATCTGAAGATCACGTGTTTGAGCCGATACTTCTTTGGTAGTCCCTACGATTTGCCCCTTATAGAGCCACACTTTTATTCCAATGGTGCCGTACGTGGTAAACGCTGTTCCTTCGGCATAGTCAATATTCGCTCGCAATGTTTGCAAAGGCAAACTACCAAGAGTCAACTGCTCCGCGCGAGCAATTTCGGCTCCATCCAAACGCCCAGAGACACGAATCTTTGCTCCTTTAATGTCTCTATTTTGCATGATGCGCTCCAAATATTTTTTGATTGTTCGGCGAAACGGCATACGCTTTTCAAGATCCCAAGCAATTTGCTGAGCAGTTACCATCGCAGAAACTTCGTAACGTTTTATTTCTTCAATAGTAAGACTGAGAGAAACTTTTTCTTTCAGTCCACGAATTGCGCGCAGATGGGCGATGCTACGCTCCAAGAGAGTGGTCAGCTCTTCGACTCCCTTTCCGCCACGCCCGATGATGAGGCCTGGTTTTGCGGTTCGGATAGTAACGCGATAGTTTCCCCGTGTCTTTTCAATAACAATAGAATCAACCCCAGCAAGTTTTATTTTTTGCATGATAACTGAGCGAATCACAAAATCCTCATGCAACAATGGACCAAAACGAAAGCCCTTAGGAAGCCATCGTGATGACCATTCTTTTATAACGCCTATGCGTATTGCTGTTGGTTTTATTTTCTGTCCCATAACGTAAATTGCTGTTGTTGATTATTTGTTGTTCGTTTTTTACACCGACTTTCTTCGGAACATGCGCTTGGAGAAGCCCTTGTCACTTGCTTCGGCTTTCCCCTCTTTCTTTGATTCATGTTCTTTATCTGATCCTTTTTTGGACCCCTGTGATGAACGCTTACGAGCGCGCTCTTCTTTTTTCAGTTTTGCTTTCGCGTGAGAAATAACAAAGCGCGAGGTGCTTTCTTCTTGGCACTCAGCAAGGGTAACTACGATATGACTAGTGTGACGCTGAATCGGTGTCGCGCGACCCTGTGCACGAGGAATCCATCGTTTGAGCATAGGCCCTTTATCAACGCGAATATCTTTTATAACAAGCTTATCTGCGTGTAATTTTTTTCCTGTTGCCGCGGCAAGCGCTGAAAACAATAACTTAGCAAGCGGACCAGCCGCGCGACGAGGATGAAGCGCTAACTGTGCCTGTGCCTCGTTAAGGCGCAACCCTTTAAGCATGTGCGCGACCAAACGCACCTTGCGTGGCGCGATGCGAAGATAACGAAGTGTTACGGTTGCTTCGGTTCCTGGAATAAACGTGGTGTGTTTTTTTGCGGTAATTTTTTTCATACTGTCAGGATGTTATTTCTTGACCGCCGGTGCTGGAGTCGCCGCCGCGCCTCGTTCAAGTTCTTTTTGCATTTTTCCACCATGACGGATAAATTTGCGCGTTAACGCGAATTCTCCCAACTTATGTCCAATCATTTCTTCGGTTATACGCACTGAAATAAAATCTTTTCCATTATGCACCGCGAATGTGTACCCAACCATTTCTGGACAGATGTCACTTGCGCGCGCCCATGTTTTAATAGGCCCACCATCTGGCTTTTGTTTTGCAATCTTTTCTAAAAGATGCGCGTCAATATAAGGACCCTTTTTTGAACTTCGTGCCATAGTACGTGCGTTATAATGCTATTTTGTTCTCCGTTTAATAATAAGCGTGTTTGACCATTTTTTCTTGTTGCGAGTTTTTCTTCCTCCGGTGATTTTACCCCACAATGTCTTGGGGCGACGAGTGCCTCGTTTTTGGCGACCTTCTCCACCACCATAAGGATGATCAACCGGATTCATCGCTGATCCGCGGACTGTTGGACGAATACCCATACCACGCGCGCGGCCAGCCTTTCCAACAACAACCAGTCCATGATCAGGATTTGATACTTGCCCTAATGACGCATATCCACTCCATAACACGCGACGGACTTCTCCGGAAGGCATTTTGAGCGTGGTATACCCCTCATCGTGCGCGAGCACTTGAGCGTATGAACCAGCTGACTTTGCGAGCTGACCTCCTTTTCCAGGAACTAACTCAATATTATACACCGACTGTCCAACGGGAATGTGTTGAAGCATCATTCGATTTCCTTCTTTTACTGCCGTTTTGGGAGCAGTAATAATGCTATCCCCCACACTCATTGATTGACACGCGAGTATATATGATCGTTTTCCATTTGAATACACTACGCGAGCGATAAACGCACTGCGATATGGATCGTACTCTAATGTTTCCACGCGAGCGGGAATATTTAATTCTCGCTGTTTGAAATCAACGATACGGTATAATTTCTTATTGCCTCCTCCTTGATGCCGCGTGGTCACGCGTCCCTGATTATTTCTTCCCGAGCGCGTTTGAAGATGTGTTGTGAGAGAACGCAATGGCGCGTGTCCCGAAAGAGCGCTGTAATCAACAGACGTCATGTGCCTTCGTGATGGAGTTGTTGGTGAATATTTCTTAATCATACAAAAAGTTATGCTTGAGCTCCCATATCAATTTTTTGACCCTCGTGTACCAAAACGTATGCTTTTTTTGACACCGGCCCTCGTGTGCGAGTTCCTCTAAAAAATCGTTCCTGGGCACGGCTACGAACTATGCAAACATTATCCACCGAAACGTTATAGAGGTGCTCGATCGCTTTCTTTACTTCTGGTTTAGTCGCCTTGAGATCAACCAGAAAAACGTATTGATTTCGGTCATGCGCGCGAAATGCTTTCTCAGTAAAAAGCGGCTGTTTAATAACAGACGTCAAAGAGGACGGTGACGCGCTTTTTGTTGTCGATGATGTTTTTTTACCAAATAGAGCCATAGCGTATCGTTATGATATTTTTTTATTATCGCGATTGGTTTTTTCTACATAATGTTCAACAATCGCGCTCAGAGCATCTTTTTCAATAAATACCTTAGACGGCGCCGCGATATCAACAACATTTAATGAACGGGGCCCGAGTGATCGTGTTCGAGGGATATTAGAAAGTGCGCGCGCGAGGGCTTTTCGAGCATCAGAAAAAACAAACACCGTGCGATCACCAGAAGAAAAAAGTCCCGCTACCGCTTTTGAAAATAATTTTGTTTTTGGCTTAACCGATTCAAATGAATCAATGATCATCACTTGCTCATCCGCATACTTTTTTGAAAGCAATGAAAAGAGAGCCAACTGACGCATTTTTTTGTTAAGCGATCGACTGTATACTTTTTCTTTTAACGGACCATGAGTAACGCCTCCTCCCACCCAAAGCGGCGAACGAATAGATCCGTGTCGCGCGCGCCCAGTTCCCTTTTGTTTCCACGGTTTTTTACCACCACCACGAACTTCTCCGCGACCCTTGGCGTGAGCAACGGTGTTTCTGCTGTTTGCCCGCTGAGTAACAAGTGCCTGGTGCACCACGTCAGGATTCCAGGCAACGCCAAACACGCGCTCTGAAACATCAGTCGTACCCACTTTTTTCCCCTCAATGGTATATACCGGAATCTGTATCATACGTTACATTTTTTCTATAAGAAGAATTTGTTTTGAATTCCCCGGAACTGATCCCTTTATTAAAAGAGTGTTGGTATCAGCATCAACTCCCACAATAGCAACACGACGCAAAGTAACGCGTTCGTTTCCCATACGTCCAGCCATCTTTTTTCCTTTCACCACACGTTGTGGAGCCGTGGGTCCTAGTGATCCAGGCGCGCGATGGCGATTTTTTTGTCCATGTGTTGCCGGACCACCATGAAAGCCATGGCGTTTTACTACACCCTGAAACCCACGTCCTTTTTCAAAACCGGTAATGCGCACTTTATCTCCTACGGAAAAAGCCGAAGCAGAAACAGTGTCTCCAACTACAAATGACTGCGCGTCATCTTTCTTTTTAAACTCACGCAAAAAGCGAAACTTTCCAAGATCTTTTAGATGTCCAGAAAGTGCTTTAGTAAGACGCTTTGCGGTCGCGTCATACCCAACTTGGAACGCATCATACCCATCTTTTTCCTTTGTTTTAACTTGCGTTATTGTTACCGGACCAGCAGAAATAACCGTCACCGGAATAACCGAGCCGTTTTCGTTCCATATCTGATCCATTTTCACTTTTCTGCCGATGATAAACGACATATGCTTGAGTTTTGTCGTAACGTCGTAACGTCACGCCAAGAAATACCACACAACACAATGAGACAGTAGTAGTACTGTCTCACATTTATCGCTCCCTGCGTTGTAATGTGATAGTTCGATAAGACTAGCAAAAATAATTTAGATTGTCAACTTCTCAGAACACAAGCCCATACAGATTTAACACCGGCTAATTATAGAATAGTGCAACATACCACCTACTTATATACCGTTAAAAGAAAAGGGCCCACCAATGTTGGTGGGCCTAGTGTTCTGTGACGCCTGCCTGCTGACAGGCAGGGAACTCAAGGGATCAAAAGCCCCAAGAGTTCAATCCGCCGATCGGCGGATCAAGGGTCAACTACTGCGAGAGGAAGCCGGACACCGAACCGAAGCAGCCGTCCGGGTGGCCAACGAAGCACGCGCCGAACTCGACCCCGCCGCCGTCGAAGCCGAAGCCGGGAGACCCGGAAAAGTCGCCATCGGCCTCCGGAGAGAACTCGTCGCCGGAGCAGTCCATGTCCAGTTCCTCCCAGCGGACGAGCCGTTCGGGGTGGGTCAGAACGATGGAACCGACCGCGAGACTTCCGAGACCGAACTCGTTGGCCACGAAGACCTCGCGAGCCCGACGAACGGACTTGCCGCGATGGCGCATGCCGAGCTGGGCGGCGACGATCAGGATGTCGCCCTTCTGCGTTTCGGCGATGAGATCGAGCGCGTGCGCCGTGCGAGCGTGAACCCGCAACTGCGCCGGCGTGATCTGTCCCTCACGGTAGTTGTAGAACGACCGAGAGGCGGCGATCTTGGCGTGAACGAGCTGGACCGCCTGGCAGTACATCTCCGCCGGGTCGGTCACTTCAGGGAAGTGCTTCGCGGCCAGCGCGTCGACCGACGGAATGGCGAACCATCCTTCGGCGCCGTCAGGGAGTGCAGGCAAGTTCTTGGCGAACTCGAGAGCCTGGCTCGGATCGAGATCGAGAATCTTGGCAAGAGCCTTGATCTGATCCGCGATCGGCTTGGGTCCTTTGTACTCCTTCGGGTACACGTAGTTGGAACGAACTTCTTCGTTGGCGTACTGGTTGGACACGGACAGCTCGGCGATGAGCTTCGCGATCCCGTCCTGCAGTTCGCCACCGCGCTCGTTGAGCCGCTGTGCGCGCGCATCGTCGAGCTTGGACTTGTTGTAGACGGCCTCGAAGAGACCGACTGCGTGGAGACCTTTCGGGTCTCGGCTGGTGATCAATGTCTGTGACATCGTCATCCTCCTTCTTTCTTTGGATTTGCCAGAGTCGCTCTGGCCAACGGCTTCCTCTGCATGAGGCAGCGCAATAGGCGTAAAAATAGCCTTGCGCCCAATGCGCTACCTCATAAATAAGCCTTTTTTAAAGAACTGATTCTGACGTTTAAGTATAGCAAATATCGGCCTTTATGTCAAGTATTTGGCCATATCCCCTTCTTTAGGATATAATACGCTTGAGTATAGGCTAATGTACAGCCGTCCACGGATTGCTGTCGCCGAACTCTATCATTTCAACGATAACAACCAGAGTCATGGAGACTACGGTTTCCAAGAGCGTGTTGTGTTGAGGAGATACTGCTTGTCCTCGTCTGGTGCGGGTTTCGCCGAAAGGCGGATGCTGCCAAATTAAGTTCAAAGCCAAGAGCATATAGTTCCGTTTCCAACGGGAAGTAAAGTTCAAGGCTTGGTGACACAGATGGATGGGGGCAATTATCCGGAGGCCGATGGCGACTTTTCCAAGTCTCCCGACTTCAACTTCAACGACGGCAAGGTCAAGTTCGACACGAACTTCGTTGACAACCCGAACGACAACTTCGGTTCGGTGTCCGGCTTCCTCTCGAAGTCTCTCCACAGCAAGAAAGGGTATCCGCAAAACGGATACCCTTTCTCTTGATCAGGACTTGGTAGATCGAATCCAACCGCCGAGCATTCGGCCGATTTCGTCCACCACACTTTCCAACGCTACGTACTTTTTCGAATCGATGGCTTTAACGTCTTTCATAAGACGAATAAAGACTCGCAGCAGATTGAGCTTGAGGCTGCATCGTTCCAATGTCGGCCCTTTCGATTGCTTCTGTTCGCCGCTCGCCTGAAGTATGCTTTCAATCACGTCAAGAATCAGTTGTTCACATCGTTCGAAGATCGTGAATCGATCTTGTTTGGGCACGACTTTTCTGTACTCATGAAAGAGTTTGAACAGATCGTACGCTTTCTTGAAGATCGGAATGTCGAAGTCATTCATGGTTATGAAGATTTATAAAGAATTATTCAATCGGATCGTATCGCTAGAAAATATCGTTGCGGCGTGGGAGGAATTTCGAAGCGACAAAGGCAAGAAGGCCGATGTTCAGGCGTTCGAGTTTTCGCTTGAGCAAAATCTCTTTTCCCTACACCGAGACTTGCTCGCCAAACGTTACGCCCACGGGCCGTATAAGGGTTTCTATATCCGCGATCCGAAAGTGCGCCACATTCACAAGGCCACGGTGCGCGATCGGGTTTTGCACCATGCGGTTTTCCGAATTCTCAATCCTATTTTTGAGCAGACCTTTATCGCCAATTCGTTTTCGTGCCGAATCAATAAGGGTACACACAAGGGGGTGTTGGCCGCCGAAAGCATGATCCGTAGAGAGAGTCAGAATTATACGAGGCCGTGCTTCGCGCTCAAGTGCGACGTGCGGAAGTTTTTCGATTCGATTGATCACGAAATTCTTTTGGCAATTCTCAAGAAGCGAATAGTCGATCCGGACACCATGTGGCTTATGGAGCAAATTGTCAGAAGCTTTTCGGCCGGACAGACGACTCTCTTTGATCGTCACGGCCTGCCAATCGGCAATCTTACTTCGCAATTGTTTGCCAACATTTACATGAACGAATTCGACCAATTCGTTAAGCACGATCTGAAGGTCAAACATTACGCGCGCTACACCGACGACTTTGTGGTAATTTCCACCGACGAAAAATATCTGGAAGGACTCATCGAGCCTTTCCAGAATTTTATTAGCGACAAACTCAAACTCACCCTGCACCCCAAGAAGATCTCCATTCGCGATGTCGGGCAAGGCATCGACTACTTGGGCTATGTCATATTGCCGCACCATCGCCTGCTTCGAAGCAAAACGAAACGCCGGATATTCCGAAAGCTTAAAGCAAGGGTGAGGCAATATCGCCAGGGTCAGCTTGACGAGAAAACACTCTCGCAATCCCTGCAGTCCTATTTGGGTGCGCTGTCTCATGCTCGCGCTTACCAACTGAGCCAAGACCTTGAAAACCAGTACTGGTATTGGTTATGTGATTAAATTTACCCACATCCACAATTCAAAACCCACCCCGACGCATGTCGGGGTGGGTTTTGGCTTTCTTAAACTAATTTAATTTCTATATCAACACCAGAGGGCAAGTTGAGATTTGAGAGCGACTCAACAATTTTCTGCCCGGGATTTAATATTTCAATCAATCGCTTATGAATGCGCATCTCAAACTGCTCTCGCGAATTTTTATGCACAAACGTAGAACGATTAACAGTATATTTACGCATCTCGGTCGGAAGCGGAATCGGACCGACAACCTCCGCGCCATTGCGCGTCGCCGTTTCGATAATTTGCTTGGTCGACGTATCAATGAGCCGATGGTCGTACGATTTTATCTTGAGCCGTATTCGATTTTTTTCAACTTCTTTTTTTGCCATGGTGCTGATCGCTCATTACTATTTGAGAATCTTGGAAACCACACCCGCGCCAACAGTTTTTCCTCCCTCGCGAATAGCGAACTTTTGCTTTTCCTCGAGCGCGACGGGCGCGATGAGTTTTACGGTGATACGAATAGTGTCACCAGGCATAACCATTTCAGTGCCTTCGGGCAAAATAACTTCACCCGTCACATCGGTTGTGCGCAGATAGAATTGCGGTTTGTATCCCTTGAGAAACGGCGTATGACGTCCACCTTCTTCTTTCGTGAGCACATACACCTCCGCCTCAAATTCCGTATGTGGAGTAACAGTGCCTGGCTTTGCGATAACCTGTCCGCGCTCAACGTCCTCTTTCTTGAGTCCACGCAAGAGCGCGCCAACATTATCACCTGCCTGACCTTCGTCTAATAATTTCTGGAACATTTCAATTCCGGTAATAACGGTCTTTTGTGTATCGCGTAGTCCAACGATTTCAACTTCATCGTTCACTTTAACAATACCACGCTCAACCTTACCCGTAACCACTGTTCCGCGACCCTCAATCGAGAAAATGTCTTCAATAGGCATCAAAAATGGCTTATCGGTCTCACGAACCGGATCGGGAATATATTCATCCATTGCCTTGAGCAAATCAACGATTGGCTGGACCTCCGGGGCATCTGGTGATGTTGCTTCCAACGCTTTGAGCGCCGAACCACGGATAATCGGGGTCTCATCTCCAGGATATTCATACTTCTTAAGTAACTCTCTGATTTCTGACTCAACGAGGTCCAATAGCTCTGGGTCACCTACTTGGTCCACTTTGTTAATGAATACAATAATACGAGGAACACCGACTTGGTATGCCAAAAGGATATGCTCTCTGGTTTGAGGCATAGGGCCATCGGTTCCCGCCACCACTAATACCGCGCCATCCATTTGAGCGGCACCAGTGATCATGTTTTTAATGTAATCAGCGTGTCCAGGCGCATCGATGTGCGCGTAGTGACGCTTTTCGGTTTGATACTCCGAGTGATGGAGCGCAATAGTAATTCCGCGAGCCTTTTCTTCCGGCGCGTTATCAATTTGGTCGACTCCTTCTTCCTTATCAATCAAACCCTTGAGTTTGAGCACGTGCGTAATAGCCGCGGTGAGTGTTGTCTTTCCGTGGTCAACGTGACCAATCGTTCCAACATTCACGTGAGGCTTTGTACGCTCAAATTTTGCTTTCTCTGCCATACAATGAGTATATTGTTATTAATGTTACTAATAGTAAACGAGTGATTAGTATATTAAACGGGAATTTTATTAATGTCAATATCGTACTCCCCTTCTTGTTGTTCGGCATCAACCAACTCACGCGCGCGGGCATTATCTTTTATGGTTTGCGTCAATCGCTGATACGCGTCCCATCGCATAACAACACACAGCGGCTCTTTCTTGTACGAGACCGTGCACATATGTTCGGACTCAAGAATCTTTTTGATGCGAGAAAAAAGAGTCATACCTAGACAAATTCAACATACGACATACACGCAGCATCACCAACGCGACGCTTTGATACTTTGGTGATACGAACATATCCTCCCTTGCGATCGGTATATCGAGGAGCAATTTCGTAAAAAAGCGTAGTTGCGGATTTTTTCCCTACGCGTGCAATAAGCAATCGCAAAGACGCAACTGTTTGCTTTTTGGCAAGCGTGATCAATTTCTCCACCTCAGAACGCACGGTTTTAGCACGTGTATCGGTCGTCTTTATTTTTTGTTTCGCGATAAGGTTAACACACAAACTTCTGACAAATGCCACTCGTTGTCCCTTTATGCGTCCAAATTTTTTCCCTTTTGCTAGATGCCTCATGTTTTAATCAATCACTATAATTATTTTTTCGCCACTTTCGTTTTTTTGGCTTTCTTTTCCTTACCCCCTTCCTCAGGCGTCTCTTCGCTTGAGCGCTTTTTTACATCAGCTTCATTTGGTTCAATGTCCGATATGATCGCCACATGATCGCGGAGAATATTTGCCGCTTTGTGTAGTGCGCGACCTGGCATAAGCGTTGAATCAGTTTCAATAATTAATCGAAGTTTGTTGTAGTCAGTACGATCTCCCACGCGCATGTTTTCAACTTCGAAATTGACCATGGTGACCGGAGAAAAAATGGCATCAATGGCAATAGCGCCAATGGGAAGTTTTTCGCTCTTTCTCGTTTCTGCTGGCGAGTATCCCAAACCTTTTTCAACGGTCAGCTCCATTTCAAGTTCGGCGCTTTTTGAAGTAAGCGTCGCGATGTGACAATCTGGATTAACCACCTCAACCTGACTGTTTCCTTTGATGCTGTCGGCGGTAACAGCTCCAGTCCCTTTGTGCTTGAGCGTAAGCACCTGCGGTTCATCCGCGAAAAATACAAAGCGAACTTTCTTGAGATTGAGTGTTATATCAACCACATCTTCTAACACGTCCGAGATAGTTGAAAACTCATGTTTAACTCCTTTTATTTTTACCTGGGTAATTGCGGCACCGGGAAGTGAAGATAACAACACGCGACGAAGAGCGTTTCCCAATGTAACACCATATCCCGCGTATAACCCACTCACCTCAAACACACCACGAGACGGTGTTTCTGAAACCTTTTTGATAGAAACATTTTTACTTAAAAACATGTACTCCATAACTTAGAAAAGAGTGCGCGTGCGCGCGTAAAAATATAATACTTATCGAGAAAAATAATCGACGACCAAGTTAATATTAAATGGCAATTGAACGCCTTCGGGCATACGATTAACCGTACCAGTCAACAACGCGGGATCAAGAGAAAGCCATGAATCAACCGCAGTCGCGCGAAGCGTCCCCGGCAATTCCTTAAAAAGAGCGGAGTGCTTGTCCTGTTCTCTGACGCTGATCACATCGCCCACCGATACCGCAAACGACGGAATGGTAACCTTTCTCTTATTCACGATAATATGTCCATGACCAACTATTTGACGCGCTACAATGCGGGATGGAGCAAGGCCCAACCGAAACACGACGTTATCAAGACGCGTTTCCAGTTTGGAAACAATGGCATTGGTAACCGATTTCTTATTTCCCAGTGCCGTGCGAAAAATGGAACGAATCTGTTTTTCGGTGAGCCCATAAGAAACTTTGATTCGCTGTTTTTCAACCAATTGTTGCTTAAATTCAGACCCCGCGCGAGCAAATTTGCCCCCATGGACACCAGGTTTGTTTGGGCGACGAACCATCGCGCACTTTGGTGAATTACAACGATGAGCTTTAAGTCCTAGCTTTGCTTGCAATGAGCGTTCCTTTTTTTCTTTTGATTTGATGATATGCATATGTTGACTTACGACTAACAACTGATGACAAATAACCTTTCCTCTGCTTTCTATTACTCCCCTCGTTGTCGGTTGTTTGTCGTTGGTTGTCAGTTGCTATTTATACCCTTCTCACTTTTGGTGGCTTTGGACCATTGTGCGGAATAGGTGTTGCGTCTTTAACGGATAAAATATTAAATCCCTGGGCGGCGAAAGTGCGAACCGCAGAATCACGCCCACTTCCCACTCCTTTGACGATAACATGAATATTAAACGGGCCAGATTTTTTTATTTTTTCAATTACCGTCGACACCACTTTTGCCGCGGCAAAAGGAGTTGCCTTTTTTGGCCCGGTGAATCCAAGACTGCCCGCGGATGACCACGCCACCAAATTACCAGACGCGTCGGTAACAGAAATCATCGTATTATTATATGTTGCGTTAACATACGCAAAACCGGTATCAACTTTTTTTGATGAAGATGTTCGAGAAGAAGTGCTTTCTACTTTTTGTTCGGCTCCCTCTCCTCCCGATTTTTGAATAACTTTTTTCTTTCCCATGTGTGTGTTTGAAAACTACTTCAAGTCAACTTTGCGCTTACCACTTCCAGCCGTTTTGCGAACATTGCCTCTAATCGTGCGCGAGTTCGTTTTTGTTCGCTGTCCATGTACTGGAAGGCGTCGCGCGTGCCTCACGCCACGGTACGCGCCTATGTCACGCATACGCCCTACGTTCATTTTGATAATCTGTCGCAATTCTCCTTCAACTTTGAAATGCTTTTCAATGTATTCTTTTATCTTGTTTGTTTCTTCGGGAGTAAGATCTTTTGCTCGTTTTGCTTGATCAATTTTTGTATGATGCAAAATCTCTTGAGCACGAGAAAGACCCACTCCATAGAGATATGAGAGTGAGACGGCTACTTTTTTATTATCGGGAATGTTAACGCCTAAAAAACGCATAGAATTATAAAAATTATCCTTGTCGCTGTTTGTGCTTTACGTTTTTACAAATGACATAAACACGCCCTTTGCGGCGAGTTGTTTTGCAATTTATGCACATTTTTTTTACCGACGCTCGTACTTTCATAATTGAGACAATAAAAAAACGTCCTTTAAAATCGCCGTGTAATAATACCTCGCTGACCGTCGGGGCTTAGTTTGAGAAGCACCCGATCGCCTGGCATTACTTTAATGTAATGCATCCGCATCTTGCCGGCCAAATGAGCCAGCAATATCCGATCGCCAATATCTACACGAAACATTGTCGACGGGAGCGTCTCAATAACGGTCCCTTCAACTGTTTTTTCCAAAGACTTGTTCTGCATTAGCCAGGTTATAATAGAAAAAATGTCAAAAAAAGTCAACCCCCTACAACATACCATCGGGTCATTCACTACTTGGTTGCCTAAACACCCAAAACACGCCTATTCAATAGTTACTGTTATTCGGTCAACGCGCGAAGGCGCGCTCCCAACCCAAAATGGCCAGAATGAGACAGTCATCTTGTCAACCCCGGGAAGCGCTAGAAGTTCTTTCTTAAGATCAAGCTCCTTTTTCCCCACGCTATTACTGGCAATAGTACCCGCGTCAAGCGCATGCCACAGTTTTGCCGAATAAATCAGAGGAATTTTTATGGTACTCGAGGAAGAGACAGAAGGGGTTTGATATGAAAGCGATGATTCCTTCTCGGTAAGCGCCGAATCGATTTTTTGATCCTTAATTGCCCGCGCTCGAATAAGCGCCCCAATATCTGTTTCTCTGAATTTAATAGCGGCTAGTTCACCTTCAATAGTTATTTTAAACGTTCCATCGGTCTCTACCTTTGGATTAACCACCACATTAGTTACGGTAAACTGCTCGGCACCAGGAACAAGTTTAAGATCTTGTTGATCGGCTACCAACTTTACCATGAGCGCTCCCTTGAGTTCTTCCTGAGCATCCTTTTTCGCCCGCTCAATGTCCGCGGGAGAAGCCACGGCACCCTTACCAATAAATCCACCGGTCATAGGAGCATCCGACGTCGCGTAGAATTTCTGAAACTTATCCGATCCTTTAAATCCAGGAATAGTAAACTTAGAAACGGGACCAATGTTGTATTCTGTTCCAGCTTTGTCGGCAACAACAGACGCATCTATGGTTGACGGCTCAAGCGTTCCCGCGACCATTTTTGCCCCAGGGATCGTGATGCCCTTTACCAATCTGTATATTTTCCCGTCTGGTGTTTCAAAACGAGTAGTGGCGACTAATGGTTGTGCCGCGGTACTATACGCGTTGACAATAGTAACAACCCCACCAGCTTTTTGTTCGATATTCTTCTCCCCAGAAGCGACGATTGAACGAACGGTGGATCCTTTTTCTGTGATCTTTTCTCCAGGGATAACACCACTTTCTAGGTCATTATCGCTCACACGCGTGCTTACGGTAATAGTTCCATCAAACGAGACCGGAATTTTTTTGGTGACTACGCGAACTGAAACTCGAGGCAACACCACTAACGCCACATAGAAAAACACCGCGAGTACCACAAGTCCCGCCACAATAAAAGGCCACCATCTGCGATGCCGACGTGAACGAACAGAAGCAACCTGAAACGATGCGTCGTCTTCTTTATGTTTACGACCAGAGGTGTCACCAACGGTAAAAATAGATTCTCTTTCGGAAGCGTCAGAAAACTCTTTTACTATATGCGGCTCAGGAATGTCCTCTTCGATTCGTCTGGTGCGTACGACATTCGCCTCTTTGCGATCGGGAGCAACAATATCAACGACCGTTACAACTTTTTTCTTTGGTGTGCGTGGCATAAATAAAAATAAATAAGCGAAATAAAAAATAAACTTACAAGACACGATACGCAGCGTATCGTCTTTATATAGTACCCACTTAACTATACAGAAAATTGCATAGTGATTCAACTAGTAGTGTTAATATCATACGGGATAAGCCAACGAATGAGTTTAAGCGACAACGAATTCATCTTTGATACTCGTGGCATTGAGCTTACATATGCCAAATCAGCTTTATGAGGTTCATCCCATAAATTATTCATAGAGGGCACGTACGCACCTCCCCATGACGAGCCTATATTGGATGAATTAAATTTGGGATGATGCGCCAGTAATGTCGAGAGAATGCCCCCATGTATGTATACTGTGGTCGCGCCACTATTTTTTTTGAACGAGGCGATTCCATTGGTAAGTCGTTGAAGCTCGGCATCCAAAACCGACTGCACAAATAACCGCGTAGAGACAGAGAGCGCTCCCTCCTCAAAGCGATTAAGAAGTGCTAGAAACCCATCCCAATCAATACCCAATGACTGATTAAGCGCGTTATAGAGGGTGCGCGCTCCAAACGTAAATGAATCGACAAACGAAAGTCGCGATCCGTCATACACGAAAATCTCAGTTTCAGAATCAAGCACTGACGCATATATAAATTGCTTTGCCGCGCGAGACGAAGATGTGTCGACGGAGGTTAGCAATAACCACAAAGGAAGAGAAAACCCTCGTTCAAACACATGAGCTAACCGAGCGCGGCGCGGTAATAATCTTGAGACGCCACTAATAAGAGGACGGAACGCAAATGTATGGGTCATTCCAAATGATACCCGAGACCCAGTGGCGCCAAACGCGCGATCCGGATCAAATACATACCAATCCGACCCAACCGATGAGGCAGTTACGTGATGGTTAACCAACAACGCGTTAAGATCGTCAAAATCGCTGTTTTGTGAGACAATCTTCTTTTGAGCATCAAGTGTTTTTAAAAGCGCGTTGGAAAAAAGTCCAACAATTTCTTCTTCATTTACGGTCGCGCGCGGATGGGCACGGGCAAAAGACAAGCGGGAATACATTGACGCGCAATGTTTATGAGAAGAAACAATAACCACGCGATATGAAAAAGGGAAAAATGCGCCTTTAAGCACATAGGCAAGTCGCTTTGAAGATGTTACGTCTTTTTCGGATACTCCCTCTAAAAATATCTGCCACACTTGTTGCCACTGACGTGAGGACTGGTAATATACATACCCCGACACGAATGTCCCTTTTTCGTAAATAGAAATCCATACGAAACGTTGAGCAGAAAAATGTTTTAATATCCACTCGCGTATCTTTTTAAAAAATGATCGCATAGTTAACTAATAGTAGCTCGAATACGACGAACTCCTTTGGCAACCGCTTCCTCTTTAATAATAGAGAATTTCCCAATGTCCCCCGTATGTTCCACATGAGGGCCTCCACAGAGTTCTCTACTAATCATCTCGCCACCATCTTCAGATCCAATAAAGTACACGCGCACCTCATCGGGATATTTCTGACGAAAGAACGAGAGCGCGCCACTGCCAAGAGCGTCTTCTTTTTTCATATTGGTAAAGTACACTGGCAGATCTTTTTCAATGTACTTATTAACCAACACCTCAACAGCCCTTATCTCATCTGGAGTGAGTTTTCGATCAAAATTAAAATCAAACCGAAGTCGCTCGGGATTAATATCTGATCCCATTTGATGAATATGCTCGCCCACGACAACTCGTAAGGCCGACTGGAGAAGATGCGTAGCGGTGTGCATACGAATAACTTTTTCCACCTCCTCTTGAGTTCCCGCTTTAAGTTCTCCGGTATCTAATATAAGTCCATGACCCCCAAATTTTTTCTCCGCTCCCGCGCGAGACACGGCATGATGTTTTTCTTCTTGATGTTTATATTCTTCATCAAATGATAATGATTTCCTTTTTATAAATTCAAGCGTCAACTCTTTAGGAAGTCCGTACGATTGATACAAATCAAACGCGAGCGCGCCCGTCAATTCAGCATGTCCAGCAACAAGTTCCTCTACTTTTTTTATCCCCCTCGCGATACCTTCTTCAAATTTTATCCGTTCATTTTGCCACGCAGAAATAATTTTTTGTTCATCCGCGATCGCGGGATATAAAGTTCCAAAAAGATCCTTCACCACAGAAAATCCCAAAACAAAAAGATCGGCGTGTACATCATTTTTAAGACCAATAGCAATGAGACGACGCAATAATCGTCGCAACACATATCCAGCTCCCTTGTTAGAGGGCTCTACGCCGTCAGAGATTAAAAACGTGCTCGAGCGTACATGGTCGGCAACAATACGCGCATCACGATCGGAAAGCTGTGGCGCGCTTTCGTTGATGGCTTTGAGAATCGGCGCAAACGCGCTTGTTTCATACACATTTGACACCCCCTCAATCATCACGAGTAGTCGTTCATATCCCATACCGGTATCAATGCCCGCGCATGCCAAAGGTTTATAGGTGCTATCGCTGTTTTTGTAAAATTGGTTAAAAACGATATTCCACACCTCAACACCGTCAACATATATCTCAGTAGTTGGACCGCAAGGACCCTCCAGGCCCGTGGGGCCCCAAAAATTATCTTTCCGCGCGCCATCCAAGATGCGCTCCTTGGGAATACCAATAGTATCGGCCCATATCGCGTATGATTCTTTATCACGAGGAATTTCATCATCTCCAGCAAAAATCGTTACCCAAACACGATCGGCCGCAATGCCAAGCACGTGAGTCAAGAATTCATACGCCCAGGTGATTGCGGCTTTTTTGAAATATCCCCCTGTCCCTGATACGTCTTGCGCGTCATCATGTATTACCGGACCGAAAGAGAAGTTTCCAAGCATTTCAAAAAAAGTAAGATGGGTGGTATCACCAACTTCTTCGATATCAGATGTGCGAAAACATTTTTGAATGGATGCGGTACGCGCTGATTTAAAATCGGAAATGGGATTGAGTTCGCCGGTATAGTATTGTTTAAACTGCTGCATACCCGCGGTCGTCAAGAGAACCGATGGATCGTCGGGAACCAAAGACGAGGAAGGAATTATTGCATGCCCCCGCTGTTTAAAAAAATCAAAAAACTTTTTTCGTAATTCAACAAAATGGTTCATAGCACACACGCCATAATTCTACAAAAGATAAGAGTATAATGGCATTTTATACCCTTATTCCCAAAAACGCAAAAAGCCGCCTCAAGCAAGAGACGGCCTTTAGAGCAGAGCCAACAACAAATAATTAACAACGTACAACTAAAAACAATGGCTGTGCTACGTTGTAGGTTGTTGGTTGTAAGTCGTAGGTAATTTAGTACTCCTCCAATGCCTTGGACTTCTCGTGCTCTTTCATTTTTTCAAGCGCCTTTGCCTCAATCTGACGAATACGCTCGCGAGTAACGCCAAATTTCTTTCCGACTTCTTCTAAGGTATGCGTAACGCCGTCGGTTAATCCAAATCTAAGCGAGATAATCTCTCGTTCACGAGGAGCAAGATCATCCATGATCTCGCCAATTTTTTCGCGCAACAAAGAATGAGAGGTTATTTGATCGGGAGTAAGTCCTTTTTCATCTTTAATAAATTCACTCAATGTTGAATTATCCTCATCGTCTCCCACGGGTGACTCTAGAGACATAACCTCTTGTGAAATTTCTTGAATATGACGAACCTTATCTATGGAAATATTCATCTCTATAGAGATTTCCTCCGCCAACGGATCTCGCCCGAGTTCTTGCGCTAAACGACGTTTGATTTGAGTATATTTCGAAATCGTTTCAACCATATGAACCGGAATACGAATAGTACGTGATTGATCGGCGAGCGCGCGCGTGATTGCCTGACGAATCCACCAGGTAGCATACGTTGAAAACTTAAATCCTTTGCGATAATCAAATTTATCAACCGCGCGAGAGAGTCCGATATTGCCCTCTTGAATCAAATCCAAAATGCTCAAATTCTGACTGCGATTCACATAGTGTTTAGCGATAGACACCACTAATCGCAAGTTTGCTTGAATCAATTTTTGACGCGCTTCTTCATCTCCACGCTCTGATCGTTTTGCCAAATCTTTTTCTTCTTGCGCGGTTAAAAGAGCGGTCCTTCCGATTGATTTGAGATACAGCTGGACCGCGTCGGGAAGATCGGAACTTTCCAATTGTTCAATTTCTTTTTGAGATACCTCCGGTTTCTCACCGGTCTCAATAAGTTGTCCAACTTCAATGACTTTGATGTTGTGCTCTTCCAATCGAGTGTATATCTGTTCCAAAAATTCAATATCATTTTCGATATTGGGAAACGCGGCAATGATTTCAGAGTCGGTCACAAATCCCCGCACGCGACCACGATCCACCAATTCCAAAATAGTTTCTTCGTCAAAAAATTTTGAGGTCATTTTTGGCGCTTCTTTCCTAATCGGAAGCGGCCGTACATTTTGTGGTGGCTGGGTGTGTTTCACACGACGATTTTTATTATCTTTCTTCCGAGAAACAGCGCTGTTCTTTTTAGGACGGGAGGCGGCTCGCTTTTTTGTGGATGTTTTTTTAATTCGGCGCGTTATTTTTTTTCCCACGGTACGAACAGGCTTTTTCCTGCGAATAGAAGCGGATAGCCGTTTAGGCGTTCGTGCGCGTTTCTTTTGAGAGTGTGTTTTTTTCATAGAAATATAATGAGGCAAAAAACAGCAATCCATCCCGCAAAGGACAGAGAATGACAATGCCCTAAGTATCTATTAATTGAGCCAATTCGTCAAATTCCGCCAAAAGTTTCTGGGTATGCGCATCATCATGCGCGCGTTCGCTGTCTTTGATGCGCGCGAGTAATTCTAAGCGTCGTTGTAAAAAAAATTCTTTTTTGAGCTCTTTGAGAAGGAATGTTATTTCAGCGTCTAGCTTTTCAGTGGCGACAACGTTATGCCCCAATGATGAGCGCATTTCTAGCGATCGCGCGTACGAAACGATCTGTGGGTCAGCATGTTCTCCTCCAAGAAGGACACTCAATGCGTGCGCTCCCGATGTTGGAAAGTAGGAGATATATTCTTCCACCTGTTTCATTTGAGTTCCATCCGAAAGAGCTAATAGTAGAATCCGCTCGGAAAGATGCTCATGTCTTGTTTTTGGCACAAACATTTCTTCCTGCGATGGTGATGATTGAGAAACGGATTCATTTTTTTGAATAATCGGTTTTTTGAGTAATTGCAATTCCTCATAGAGAGCTCGTTCGGCAATATTAAGTTTTTCCGAAATGGTTTTGAGCCAAATATTTTGCTCGATAGGACTCCCCAGGTGGAGCACCTTTCTCAGCAACGCGCGCGCCTTGTCTTTGATGCTCTGGGTGGGAAGCTCGCTGTAGCGCGAAAAATAAAAAGAGAGCGCATCGCGCGCGTCGGTAATAATACGAGACGCAATAACTCCTGGATTGCGAAGAATAAACTCCGCGGCATCCTTGGCGTCAGACAAAGAAAATGTTTTTACCGAAAAATCCATCGCGTGCGCCATATCAATCCCCCGTTCAATAGCCGCTACACCGGCCTCATCATTATCAAACGCGAGTGTCACGGTATCAGCAACTTTGCGCAATGCCTGAAGATGATGCGGCGTGAGCGCGGTTCCTGAAACACCCACCACATTACATACGCCGTCTTGATACAGCATCAAAAAATCCATTTGCCCTTCTACTAACAAGGCATTTTGAGCTTCTCTGATGTGTTGTTTCGTTTTATGAAATCCGTACAGCAGTTTTGATTTATTAAAAATGAGTGTTTCTGGACTGTTAACATACTTGCCCGCCTGCCCGGTATCAAACTCGGGAAGAATGCGCCCCGAAAACGCGACAACCTTCCCAAACGTATTATGCAACGGAAACATAATCCGCCCCCGAAAACGATCCATATATGTTCCTCGCTCGGTTTTAAACACTAACCCCGCACGTTCAATATCGGACGCATCATATCCCGCGTTCACCAAATGCACTAAAAGTCCATCGGAAGCGTTGGGGGCAAACCCAACACCAAACTCCTCAAGTGTGTGCGGCATAAGTCCTCGCTCTCGCGTATATGCTTGCGCGCGCTCGCTTTGAAGCAATTGCTCTTTAAAATAATCCCGCGCGGAGGCGTTGATGTCGTATAGCACTCCAAATTCTTTTTGACTCGCGGGATTCACGCTTTTTAATTCCACACCCGCCCGTTCTGCGAGCATCTTTAGCGCTTCATAAAACTCAACGTGATTATACTTCATCACAAAGCTAAACACGTCCCCTCCCTCGTTACACGATCCAAAACAATGCCATGTCTGGCGTTCCGGAGAAACAACGAATGAGGGAGTTTTTTCTTTATGAAACGGGCAATTGGCCTTAAGATTTTTTCCGGCAGGAATGAGGGGAATATATTCCCGTATAATCTCGACAATATCGAGTTTTTCTTTTATTTCCTGGACCGAGTCGCTCATAGCAATTACCGGCATTGTAAATCAGCTACAGGTAAATAGCAAACAGAGGGAACAGACAACACACAACAAACAACCTACAACCAAAAGAGATACACAGGATGTTTTCCGCGGTATACACCTCACGTTTTAGTGGTTACCATTCTCTCTGTTGTCGGTTGTGAGTTGTTGGTCGTGAGTTCTTTTCTCACTCTACTACCCTTCTAATTCCCGGAGCGAGGCGCGCAAGTATTTCATACGGGATCGTATCGGCAAGTTCAGCCGCGCGAGTGATTGAATTTGATCGAGTATGATCCGCGGAAAAAATTTCTACCTCGTCTTCAATTTTAATACGATCACGAACCATGGTGGCATCCACAACAGTTAAATTCATACTCACTCGCCCCACAATGGGAAGTGGAACATGGTGATAATACACCACTCCTTTATTACTTAACGCGCGAGGAATGCCTTCGTAGTATCCGCAGGGAATAATCGCCAACATCATATCGTGAGCAGCAGTAAAGGTAAAATTATACCCGATCCGCTCGCCGGCTTTGATGCGTTTTATATGAACTACTTTCGCATAGAAAGAAAGAATTGGTTTTACTCCCAGCCGTCGATCCCCCGTTACATCAAAACCATATAATCCGATACCCGCGCGAATCATATTACTATACGCAACATTCGAAAAAGCGCTTCCGGCAGTAGCAGCAAAATGCAAAACGCCTCCATGCGGGACATAATCCCTAAAAACGGCTACTGCCATTTTCCATAGAGCAAGTTGACCAATAGTATGAGCGCCACTAATTATATTATCAGCGTCGGCAAGATGAGAAAGCATTCCTTCGATTTTTATATGGCGATGCTTCCGTAGTACTTCTAGTGTTTGCCTCAACTCGCCAACCGCGACACCCTGTCGATTCATGCCCGTGTCTACTTTAATGTGCACCCGCAAAGGAAATGATACCGACCGAGCCAAAAAGAACGCTTGTTCAATGGAATTAACCGCAAGCACGCAGTTACTCACCCCCGCCAGCAATCGCGTAGCGCTTTGAGAGACATATCCGAGTATAAGAATTGGTTTTCTTACACCGTCATCGCGCAATTGACGCGCTTCAACAATGCTATCAACCACTAGGTAATCCACTTCTTTTTGCTTGTTGAGCACGCGTCCTATCTCACGAATACCATGTCCATAGGCATTGCTTTTAAGAACGGGCGCGAGCAGGTGATGCGGAAAGTGTTTCTTAAAGATTGAGATGTTTCTCAGTAATTGATCACGATGTATATGAATGCGAAGTAAGCAGTCGTCGGGCTGTGAAAATGACTTTTTTATTCTTCGTAATACGTTGAGTAGGTACATAGTAATAGTGGGTAGAGAAAACTGACAACTAACGACCAACAACCGACAACAACCAAGAGAGTAAGGGACACATAGTGTTTAGCATGGCACGTTATGTTCATCTAATATTATTTTTGTCTCTTGTCTCTCTTTTTTGTTGTTAGTCGTCAGTTGTATGTTGTTTGTTCTCAACTACCCTTACGGTTGCAACACGTCTTGTGTCCTTCCGTTAATGGAAATTATAACATGTTTTACCGATGAAAATTGTTTTAGAGTATATTCAATCTGCGCACGAATCGCGGATACTAGACATGAACCAGCCACGCCACGATCTAAGACGTCATTAAAATCCGCATAGGCGGTTCCATTGGATATGGTCAATGTAGTAAGTGTTGTCCCTTTTGGAATATAGGAAGTATATCCAATAAGCGCCTCTTCTTCCTCTGGACCGTTAAGTAATTTCTTTATAGCGGCAGTCCCTGGAGTAGTTGTTTTCAAAATGACTCGATCAACCGCTTCAAGCGCGGTACAATCGGTATTGTCTGGATTTTGTCTGGAAAAAAAGACCTTTACCACCTGTGTCATACTCATATCGATAAACACAGAAGCCGAGATCAAATCTTGGTCGCTTCCATCTTTCGCTGATTGAGAAAGAACTTCAATAATATAGTTTCCACTGGGAACGGAGGCGGGTAAAGTCACTGTGTGTGAGAAATTCCCATAGAAGCCCACATCTTGAGCGTGAGCATACGCGCCTCGCGCGTATACCACGGCGCCGTCTTTAGTAGATCTCACGCGAATCATAATCCAATTTTCAAACACACGCGCTTTCCCCGACACTATAAATCCATTTTCAACCGAATCATTATAACGAGGAGCCACGAGGATAATATTGGGGGAGGGACGCAAAGACGTTGTGGGTGATTGCGCGTAATGGTAAGAACGGGAGTTGCGCGCAACATAATATAGCGCAGAAATATACATAGCCGCAGAGGCAATAAAAACCACACAGATAAAGACAACCGCAATGATAAAAAATTTTTTGCTCCCAAGCCATGCATTCATAAAGACAACAAAAAATAACCCAGCACATATAGTGAGTGCCCTAAAAGCACCGCTTGCTACTCACCACAAATGCATTCGGACTCAACCTGCCCGCATCCGGAACATTTGGGCTGTAGGTGATCGCCGCCGCATTCGTGATTTTCATCAAATAGATCAAATTCAGCTCCGCATTCATCACACTTATATCCACGCGTCGGCTCGTTGCACGTTTTGCACGAGTGTTCCATATGAGTACAAAAATAAAAAAGACCTTTGTATCTAGTATACTCTTTTTTTAGAATATGGTTAGTGAATAACCCACTGTAAATTGACAAATATAGATATATATGCTAATATAAAAACAGTAACCGACAGGGAGGGACAATGCCAAGTGAAAAATTCCTTTGGCAAATCACGATCAGCGGACCAGCTGGTGTCTATACGTATTGTCGGTGGGCATACTCTAAGACTCAAGCGCGTCTGCTTGCAGGTGATGCGTACAGAAAAAAGACCAAGAGGAATTCGCGATTAGTAGTCACGGCGACAAGAATGTTGTTTTTTGTCAGAGCTTCCTCCAACGGCGTAATGCATATGGAAACGATCTTTGCCACATCGCCAGAAGAAGCAAAGATCAGAGCTGCCCTAAGAATAAACGAGAGAGAGGATCCGGAACATGTTTCCTTCTCTCCAATCGCACCAGGAGCGTTGGTGCTACCTGTTACTAACAGCAACCAGCACAACATTTCACGCGGCCTCGCCTAGAGGCCGCTTTGCTTTTATACAAATCACCAACTACTACTTCCTCCGCCCCCACCAGAGCTCCCCCCACTAAATCCCCCAAAACCTCCTCCCCCACCACTTCCTCCGAAAAATCCTCCACCACCCTTTCTTTTTTTCGCCCACCACGGAAGTGTGCCCATAATAATCGCTCTCTGATACGAACGCGACATTGAGCGATCCAAAAGAAGCCCCACGACGCCAAAAATAAGAACTGAGACAGCCCCCCACCACACACCAAGAACAATCCACACAATTGCCCCAAGCACGCCACCCACGATACCGCCAGCCCACCATGATTTTGACCGCCCCAGAACAACCATTATAGAAAAGAGCCATCCCCCTCCCCATAGAATTCCAAACAAAACAAAAAACAACCACTCACCACTCGATTGCGTCGCGCGAGTACTAGACGCTTTGTATTCTCCCTTGGTGGCCGATATAATCGCGTCAACTCCCGCGCCAATACCACCAGCATAATCGTTTTGTTTAAAAAACGGTCGCACGTTATCATCTAAAATACGAACTGAGAGCGCGTCGGTGAGTGCTCCTTCTAGCCCGTACCCCACCTCAATACGCATCGCGCGGTCGGAAACAGCAACAAGAAAGAGAACGCCATTGTCTTTGTCTTTTTTACCGATTCCCCAATCAGCAAAAAGTTTCACGGCATAGTTTTCAATATAATCCCCCTTGAGCGAATCAATAATGACAACCGCAATTTCATTACTGGTTTCTTTCTCAAATGTAGACAATTTTTGTTCAAGGGCAGTTTTCTGATCAACAGAAAGTACTCGGGCAAAATCACTTACAAAACCACTTGGGCGATCCAATTTTTCATACGCATATACGCCAATAATACTCACACTTGCCCATGCGCATATACCACATATATATAAAAATTTCTTCAGCATAGTATGTATGATAGTCAAATCATGCCCTAAACACAACTAAAAACCCCCACAGAGCGGGGGTTTTTAAATAACAATTTATTCAATACTCATATCAACCTTCGGGGCTTGTGCCGCCTCTGGTGCTGATTGGAAATACACTCGTTCCCCAAAACCAAGCATTCCCGCAATAACATTCGTTGGAAAGCGCTTTATCGATTGATTGATAAGACGCACCGTATCGTTGTAGCGCATGCGCTCAACACTAATACGATTTTCGCTCCCCGCAAGCTCGCTCTGAAGATCTCGCACATTCTCCGATGATTTTAGTTGAGGATAATTTTCCATTACCACAAGCAACCGAGCCAAAGATCCTTCTACTTGCGTCGCGGCGGCGGCTTTTTGATCGGAGGTTTGCGCGTTCATATACCCCGTACGTGCGTCAGCGATATCACCAAATACTTTTTGCTCCTGTTTCATTACTCCTTTAACTGACTCAACTAGATTGGGGATAAGATCAAACCGACGCTGATATACTGTTTCCACCTGCGCCCACTGGTTTGAAACCGCTTCATTTTTTGATACCAACCCGTTATATGATACGACCACCCATATCGCGATAACGATAATAATCGCGAGAATAATAAATAATACTTTTTTCATACTGTATATGCTCGATGAGCACACACAGTATACCACACATTTATTGAACATGCGATAGTCCTCTGATACAATGCATCTGTTATGATTCTCGCCACTCACGCAATCGTCGGCGCGACGGTTGCACAAGCACTTCCTCGTCATCCAGTTATTGGTTTCTGTGCTGGTTTTCTCAGTCATTTTATACTCGATGCGATTCCTCATTGGGAATATACCCTCCATACAGATGCTTATCTTGGTTCAACTACGAAAAAAAAGAAATGGGCAGCAGCGTTATATGATGTGCTCCGAGTATCATGTGATGCACAGATTGGTATTCTTTTGGCACTTCTTTTTATTTGGGATGGACGTATAGAAACTTTGGGAATCGTTTTTATTGGTATTGTGGCAGGTATTCTTCCTGACGCGCTACAAATAGTATGGATGATATTTCCCCGTTGGCCGCTGACTCTATTACAAAAATTTCATAAAGGGATCCACGCCGATCCAATATGGAAAAACTCTCCCTTAGTAGGAATTGTTTCTCAGTTATTTATTATTGGGACGGCATTCTCTTTGATTATATTTCTATAATCAGTGCGCGCGCGGCCAGGTACGAGCGGCGGGCGGATACACGAGCGAAAGTGGGTGCGTTAAACAGTTATGTACGCGTGCCGGACACACGCGTCTTCCGTATTCGATAATACGATAGGTGGCAGAAAGCCACTGCTTTTTGGGAAATAATTTCATTAAATCCCGCTCTATGCGATCGGGGTTTTTTGAATCAGTAAGATGGAATTTAAGCGCAAATCGTCTTACGTGCGTATCTACCGCGATCCCCTCGACGATACCAAACGCGTTACCTAAGACAATGTTTGCTGTTTTACGCGCAACCCCCGGAAGACGGCACAACTCTTGCGTGGTATGTGGAATCTTTCCAGAAAAATAATCACTTACCATGCGAGCGCTTTGAAGTATATGTTTTGCTTTTGTACGATAAAATCCCACCGGCCGAATTATCTTTTCAAACTCGCCGCGCCGCGCGTGTACATAGTCGTTGAGCGTTTTATATTTTTTAAAAAGAATCGCCGTGACTTCATTTACCTTTTTATCAGTGCACTGAGCGGACAATATGACCGCAACCACTAGCTCCCACGGATTGGAAAAAGAAAGGGCAATGGAAGCACGTGGGAAAAGACGTTCCAATGTTTTAAGAAGTACGCGGGAACGTTTTTTTCGCTCCATTAACTGACGATCATTGATCATAATAAGTGAATAACGAGGGCTCCCTCATTCAGAGTACCCGACACGCCGCGCTCATATTCCCACGATGTAATAATCCCATCTTGTTTCCATCCTTCTACGATGGAAATAATCATTGGACGAATAACGGGGCCATGTGAAGAATGTAGTCCCTTACCGACAATAAAAAGAGCGCGCCTGATACCCCGTAAACGTATTTCATTCAATGCTTCGTGCGCGAACGATTCAACTTCGGCAAAAGATATTCCCGAATGCAACGAATGAAAATCAACCTCTATGTCTGGCTCTTTTGGGTTATGGCGTATGCTTTTTTTGGACGACCCCATGCTACAAAATGGGCTGAAATAATTGGATAACAAAAGCGCTTAAACGATCCCACAGTCGCATCCGTTGCTTCTGCGGAACAAAAGGACGCGCCTCACGCTCCCACTTGGATACAATATCTCCTAATCGTTTGACCATATCTTTACGTTGAAAATAGACCCCTGCTTCGGCGTTAAAATCAAACGAAAACGCGTCTATGTTTTGCGACCCCACTAATCCCTCGCGGTCATCAATAAGAAGAACCTTCGCGTGATTCATGCGCGGAGTGAGATAGACAGACGCCCCAAAACGAGCCACAAGCCACGCGTAAAAATAGTTAACACGATCACCAAACCACTGGTGATCCGTGTGTTCGGGGATAATAACCGTGATAGCAACGCCACGGCTCACCGCTTGTTCTAACTCACGAATAAACCATCGATGAGGAATAAAATAAGGCGTGACAATATATATATTTTTTTGTGCCTGAGATAATTGTTCTTTGTAATAATGTTTTAGGTATGAACGTTTCCCTTGTGGCCAATGATCCAGTAGCCATAGTCGCGCGCGCGCAAGAGAACCAATTTTTTGGTAACTTAAAATACGCTTATCTGACCCACCCGCGACACGATACGTTCGAGCAAATGATCTAATAAACGAACGCACCACCAGCCCATCAAGTCGTACCATTAAGTCGTCCCAGTCGCGCGATTCTTGATAGATATTGATTCCACCAATGAATACAACCTGCTCGTCAACAATAAGAATTTTTCTGTGAATTCGCCTCATCCAACTACTGAACACCAAAAATTCAACCCCCGCATGTTTAAGTTGAGCGCCATCTTTCTTTGATATTCCCAAACTACCAACAAAATCAACCACCACTCTCACGCGAACTCCTTGGCGCGCCTTTTCTTCCAAAACACGGAAAAAATCATGGCTAGGAAACGTATCATTAAGAAAGATGTACATTTCAAGATATATCGATTCTTGTGCGCAAGAAATAGCACCGAGCATTGCACTCCATGCTTTATGAGACCGAGTAAAAAAGCGGTACCGCATAACACCTATACTAACATACCCACATACATCAGGAACACTACGATTGAGTTTGTGGCGACGATTTCACAAAAGAGATAAAAAGCACGGGTACCACAAAAAGCGTAAAGAATGAAGAGATAGATAGGCCAAATATAACCGCGCTACCCAACGCTGTCCATAGTGGATTTGAGAGCGTAACTGGAATAAGACCGATAATGGTACACAACGAAGTAATAAAGATTGCTTCTAGACGAGACTTACCCGCATCAATAACTGATTCATGAAACGGAATACCGCTCTTTATATTGAGATTCATTTTATCAATGAGAATAATAGCGTTTTTAACCACAATGCCAAAGAGAGCAAGAACTCCAATGAGCCCAGGGAAACTCAATGCGATATCAAACACGCCCAAACCAATAAATACTCCAATGAGCGCCAACGGCAATGTCACCAACACAATACAGGCCTTAATAAACGAATTAAATTGAATGACGAGCGTGGTAAAAATAAGAACAATCGCTACAATCATCGCGAGCAGAATCGATTTGACTGATTCCGTGTTTTCTTCATTTTCTCCTCCGTACTCTATAGAGTATCCTTCGGGAAGCTTTTCTTTCGTTACAATGTCTTTTTGAAAGGTAGCAAGTACTTCATTTGAGCGAGCAACGCCGGCAACTACATCGGCAGTGATAGTGACCGCGCGTTTTTGATTGACGCGAAGAATTGATTCAACTGATGGCGTTAACTCTATGCGCGCGACATCCTTAAGAAATACCGATTGCCCACGCATATTCACAATTTGTAAGTTCTGGATTGAATCAAGGGTGGGAATAGTCGTTGGATCAAAACGAGCCCGCACTTTTATCTCTTTGGTGTCGCGAAGCACCGTGGTGACATCAACCCCAGCCAAAGCAGTGCGGAGCGCGGATCCGACCGAGAGCGCAGACATGTTGTTAGTGGTAAGCGCGACTGGATCAAGATAAAACGTATATTCGGGCGAAGCATCTTTGAGAGAAATGGAAGCATTAACCACGCCTGGAATTGTTGAGAGTTTTTGTTGAAAAGCACGAGCAATCTTTTCGAGTGTTGCCAAATCATCTCCCAGTATACGCGCTTCAAACGCAGAACCCGCTGGAGGACCGCCACTGTCAGCGGAAACAGTAATAGTCGCCCCATCGGTTGCTTTAAGTTCATCGCGTAACTTTTGCATAAACACATACGATGGATCGCGATCACTTTTGTTAATAAGCGTGGCGGAAATGGACGCTTGATCAGATGCGTTATTAAATGAATTAGAAAGGGGCCCAAGACGTCCTACCACGGTAGAAAATGATTTTATTTCTGGATAGGCAGTCAAACGTTCTTCGATGCCGCGAGTAATACGATCGGTTTGCGCAAGAGTATACCCGGTGGGAGCTTGGATATCGACATAAACGGTATCAACATCACCTGCTGGAAAAAACTCGGTCTTGACGATACCCACCATAGGGAGCGCCACCGCGCACACAAAAAGTGCCGTTACCGCCCCCAATAGCATGCGACGAGACCGTTTGGTTATCAACACACGACGAAGATATTTTTCATACACCGGAATAATGCGATCAAAATGAATGACGCCATGCATCAAGCGACTCCATAGACCCGCCTCATGTCTTCGTGCTTGAGCGCGTAACTTTTCTTTAATCGCCTCATCATTGCTCCATTCAAGATCTGAGCGTTTTTGATTTGCGTCCAACGCATGATGTCCTCCACGACTATACCAATACACCAATACCCACGCCCCCACGAGAAAGACAAAACCAAACGCCGCGCCAATCCATCCCGCGAAAAAGAAAAGGATGGCGCTCAGTAGTACTAATAAAGTGACATACGCAAAAAGAACTTTTTTTGTAAGACGCACACGTTCCAACACGGCGGCGAGCGGATGATTAACCATCAGAGCAATCGCGAGCGAGGAAAGAAGCGTGACCGAAACAGTGATTGGAATAGATCTAATGAACGAACCAATGATGCCAGTCGCAAAAATAAGTGGCAAAAATGCCCACACAGTTGTAAGAGTCGTTGTGGTTAATACTACTTTAAAATCGTTAAGCACTAACAACACCGCTTCCTCGGGAGTGAATTTTCCCGTATTGAGATATTGTTTTGTTGCTGAAACAACAACAATAGCGTCATCAACAAGCAATCCAAGAGATAGAAGTAGGGAAAAAATAGAAAGAAAGTTGAGTGAAATGTCGGTTACGAGCATAACGCCAAACGACACAAAGAACACAAGTGGAATAGCAAGTCCTGCTACTAATGCTTCTTTAAAACCCACAATAAGAAAGAGAATACCAAACACCAACACAAGGGTGAGTAGAAAATCATGCGTGAGTTGGCTAAAGTCATCACGAATATATTTGGCCATATCGGTCATAACCGAATATGACGTTCCGGGAGTAAAGGTGGTAAGAAGCGCATCTGTTTTTTCTTTGGCGGCATCAACAGTTTGCACAATATTACCCCCCGTGCGCTTTACAACGTTGATAGTTACCGCCTCTTGCGCTGAGGTGGTGGCTGTCCACATACGCGCATATGTTGTTTTCTCTATAGCAGTTTCTTTGACGGTCGCTACATCCTTAAGATAAATCATGCTATCACGCCCTGACGCGTACAATGGCGTATGAGCAAGATGCGCTACGTCAAAAAATCGCCCATCAACACTAACTGGATACACAAATCGCTCCCCTTCAAAATTTCCAGACGGAAAGGAAATGTTTTGAGATTTGATCGCCTGGTTTGCTTGATCAACGGTTATGCCATAAAAAAGAAGTTTCGCCGGATCGTACGCAACCTCAAACTCACGCTCATCCCCTCCTGACAAACTTACTTCGCGCACACCGGGAACTTTTTCTAGTTCGTCCTTGATGGTATCAGCATAATCCCGGAGTTCAAACCCACTCACAGGGCCACTCAAAGCAATCGTCCAAATCGGTTGATCATCTAAAGATATTTCTGTCACTTGTGGTTCGTTTGCGTCATCGGGAAGATCTTGTTTTACACTCGACACCTTATCTTTAAGGCGCCTAATGGCATCATCAAGATCTTCTCCAGCTTCAAATTCAACCACTACCGACGAAAATGAATTAAACGAACGAGAGGTTACTTTTTTGAGACCCTTGAGACCCGCTATTTCCGTTTCAATTTTTTTACTAACCAACTCTTCAACATCTGACGGAGATGCGCCGATAAAAGCCGTTGATACAACAGCAATAGGAATTTTTACTTCCGGATTCGATTCTCGCGGAAGAACGCTAAACGAATAAAGTCCTACTCCACAAATAAGCACAATCAGCAAGAGCACCACGCGAAAATTGGACACAAAAAAATTGAGCCACGTTGAACGAAGCGATGGAGTAAATTCAAGCTGATCAAGATACCGTTGATCCGACGAACGATGTTCGTGAGAGTGGTGTATTGGTTCCATGAACAAAAGAATTACTGACTGCGACTCACTGATACGGTATCTCCAACCTTCACGCCGCGAGCAATGGTGATAATCTCAGTTGATGACGCGACAGAACTCATGACTTGAATAAACTCTCCAGAAAGCGCGCCCGTTTGAACCTGAAGCTCTTGCACTTTGTCGTCGACAACCCGAAAGATATACGAACCACTAGGAGAAACGCGCACGGCCGAAAGAGGAAGTAGATAGCTATCGGGAGCAGATACGAGCCTCTGAGCGCTAATAGAAACATCAACAGTTTGTCCAATAACTAATGTTGTTTGTTTTTCATCGACCACGAGAATATCAACTTCAACTTTTTTTGTTTGGCTATCAACTGAAGGAGCGACGCGTAAAACTTTTCCCGCAACAGTTTGAGCAATGAGAGCATTATCACCTTCGCTTATAATGGGAAGATCCACTTCACTTATGAATGTTTTTACTTGAAGCGATCGCGTATTAACTACCGAGCTTACCAATTGTCCAGGAGAAATAAGTTCTCCCACACGAACAGGCAGTGATGCCACTTTCCCACTTATGGGCGAGCGAATAATGGTCTTCTCAACTTGTGCCGACAACGCGGCCACACCAGCCTCAGCCTGCGCTACTGCCGCTTCTTGAGCTTCGCGTTGACTATCAGTTCCTCCCGCTTGCTTAAGTGTGATGCTTTGCTCAACACGTTCAACAGCTAAACGCGCGCTTGCAATTCCTTGTATTTGTCCAGTCACCGCGGTAGTAAGTCCGCTAATAATTCCCCGCGCAATATTAACGTTCGCTCGCGCGGTTACCACGCCACCACTTACCGACCCCGCATCGGAAAGCGCGTCATCTAAGCGGTTAAAAAATGAAAGCACTGTAGAAAGTCTTTTTCTGATTTGCGTAAGTGATGAATCAATGCGTGCGTAATCAGATGTGTTAAGCGAATCAAATTCGTTTCTCCACGCGACAAGATCTTTTTGAACTTGCACGCGTAGTGCCGCGGCATCAATTGCCGCTTGAGCATTGTTGGTTGTAAAGGCCAATTGGGGAAATAGTGTGTCGTCATTTAATATAAGTCCCGCGATCTGTTTTACGACTGCGTCACTTGTTTTTACGTACGCATCGCCAATGAGCGTGAGGGCATTGGTGTATTGAGTAGAAAGCCCCTCTTGTGCTTGCGCAAGATCAGTTTGAGAAAGAGCTAGGTCTTCTGACCGAGCACCTGAAATGACTTGATTCAACATTGCTTTTTGCATAGCAAGCGCTGCCTGAGCTTGTTTAAATTGAGCTATTAAATCGTTGTTTTTTAACGTCACTAAAATTTGGTTTGCATCGACTGTTTGCCCTATACGAACTTTAATAGAGGCAACGGGGGCGCTTACCTGACTTCTCAGCTCAGCCTGAGTTAATGATTCGACAGTTCCGTTGTTAATAAGCAACACTTTTTCTTGTTTAAAAGAATGCAACGGAGCTACCACGACCGATGGAATATTTACCGATGAAGCCGGTTTATTAGTTGCTTTTAATACACGTACCCCAATAGCAATAACGAGTAGGCTGCCTGCTATAACCGAAAACAAAATAAATGCCCGATGTTTTATAATTTTTATTTCTTGTGTGTTCATACTATATATGACATGTTAACGCACTGCGCTTACTATGCTCGCAAGATATTTACAGTACAATTTTAATGACGATTTGCGGACCTGATGAAGGTGCTGCATAACATATCCTTGCCCCGCGCTCATGAGCACCTGCGTTGCTAACTTAGGATGAGCAATATGATATTGATGTAAAAATCGTTCAACCAATTTTTCAATTGCTCTCAAATGCTTGCCAAGATCACGCTGTAAAACCGGGCACATACCAAACACACGCATATCAACCGAACGCATGGTCATTCCGTCTTTGAGACGTGCGAGCAAAAACTGCTCCAGCGCGCGCTCAAGTGGAAGTGGTTTTACGCGCATGCGCTCAATCATAAGCAGAAGATGTTCTTGAATACGCTTGTATGTTTCTTGAAATACCGCCGCGTAAAGATCATCTTTGCTTTTGAAAAAGTGGTAAAGAGACGCTTTTTTGATTCCTACCGCGTGCGCGATTGACTCCAATGATGCCTGTGCGTACCCACAGCGGGTAAAATGCTCCCGTGCCGCGATTAGAATTTTTTCTTTAGTAGTACGCTTCATAAAACCTACCTACCGTACGGTAGGTAGATTAGCACAACGCGCAGATCAATGTCAATCTCGAAGACAGTGTTTAGTGGGTAGTGATTAGAGAATAGTGAATAGTAAGCGCACAGCCAAAGCATTTCACTTTCCACTTTCCACTTTTCACTTTCAACTACTACTCCGTCGTTTTTCCGTCAAAATGCTCTTCGTTTGCTTCAGCTTCTGATTTAGTTTGATGAATCGTACCCTCTTTGTGATTTGCCGGAGAATAGATTGTATAGAGCTTAAGTGCTTCTGTTTCCGAGGTGTTTATAACATTGTGTTGTGCTCCCGCGGGAACGATAAACGCAGACCCATCAGAGATGGAGTATTCCTGCCCGTTTATCATAAACGTCCCCTGCCCCACCTCAACACGAAAGAATTGATCAATAGTATCATGTGCCTCCAAGCCAATCTCTTCTTTGGGAAGCAAGCTCATAAGAACCAATTGGCTATGCTCTCCCGTGTAAAGAACTTTTCTAAAGTAACTATTATCACGCGTTAATTGCTCGATATGGTCACAGTATCCTTTTTTCATATATGTTTTGTTAATTAATGTTAAAACTACTAAACACCATTTAACTCGTGTTTTTGTTGTTTATAGTTAGTGGTAAGTTACGTTACCATGTGCTGATTGCTGAACGTTTCCAAGTATTGGTCGCGACACAAACATAGACATAGCTAGAGTCCCACGAGATTGTGCCGGCAGTACAGGCAGTAGTGCTTGAAGCAGGAGTGCTTGAAGAGGTAAGGGTAATAGTACTTCCTCCCACGGTGAGGTTTCCCGAAGAGTTAATAGATGTTGTTTTGGTTGGATTGCCACTCCCGTCAATAGCCGTCACAAAACGCACACCACCAGTAGAGCGAAACGCGGTTTCGTTGGTAGCAGCACTGGCGAATTTGTAGTTGTTTGAGTCAGCCCACAAAAACACTCCAGCGTGAGTTGACGACGCCTTATATCCCCCAACAGTGCTATAATGCGCAGAAATACCCAAAACATTTTCCCTGCCGCCAAGAATAACCGAATAGTCCGGAGCACCCAATGCTGGAACTCCAGAGATGTTAAGATATCCTCCAACAATAGACGAATAATCTCCATACACTTCGTTGCCCCATCCTCCCCCTATGAAATCAACACTTTTACCAATCTTATTAAGCATTCCACCGGCAATAACAGACGCCGAGGCAGCGTTATCCGTTGACCACGATGAAGCATCAATACTATTGAATGTACCGCCCCCAATGGTTGAATAGAAAGCCGACCGAATAAAGTTCATATTCCCTCCCGCAATAGTTCCCTGGTCGGTGCTTACAATTTGGTTATTAGCTCCACCGCCAATAGTCATGTCTTGCCTTGGAGAAGAAGTGGTGCTGTTGATGATATTGCCATGACCTCCACCAATAAAAGCGCCGATGGATCCCAAGATTTTGTTTTCATACCCCTCATTCCATCCTCCACCGGCAATAACCGAACCAGAGGAAGAGGCGTCTATGATGTTTCCCGTGTATCCACCTAAAATACTGCCGCTGATACCACTACTGTCTCTACGATTATTGACAAGCTGAATACCAAAAGGGAGTGTGCTGGTAGTAGCAGACAAGATACTCAGATTACCTGCCGAATCAGTAGTAAAAGAAGTATAGGTTGAAGCATCATACCCAAGTCGAAGCTGTTCGGTGGTATGAGTAACCGAAATGTTATTGCCGATAACTGATGAGGCAAGAACGATTACCGAGGGAATGGCTAAACCAATGAGAATGGAAAGGATAATAATAGGAAGGAGACGAGATGTAACTTTATGTGACATGGAACTTTTATACATTAAATATATTAATTAGTTTGCTATTTGAGTATGGGACTGTAATTTCATCATCAGAAGAGAAATAAGTTGTTTGAGAAGCTCAATAAGTTGGAGACGTAACTGGGTAACCACGTCAATCCCCACAGACGTCGTCGTGGTTGAAGAAGTGGTAGTTGCGATTACTATTGAAGAAGTGCTTGCGGTTGAGACGGTATGTACCGATCCACCAGAACCAGATGGAACAATAGCCCCTCCGCTAGGAACAAACCCCGAACAGCGCGATAACGATGGAGTGATCAAAAGAGTTTTCCACGACTCGGCCTGAAGCGATACCTCCGAATAATTTTCTTTGCATAGTGGTTGCATAACCGCATTGTTGAGGGCATAATGATCGTATGAGCGAACAGTAACCGATGACCCAGCGTCCAATATAAATTCAACCGAGTCCGGCATTACATGCATCTGACTTACTCGAGATCCCCCAGCAACAACAAGATCAATACCTAAACTGCTTATGTGGATAGTGGTATCGTTTGCGAATGTACCACTGTCATATGCCGCAAATGCGACCGGAATTGCAATACCAGCCAAGATAAAGACGCCGGCAAAAAGAGCTGTAATATATTTGACCATAGAGTGATTGCTATTACGTTTGTATAAGTACACAAAAAGTATACCACTACACGACGAAGAACAACAAGTAGGAATTCTGCATACCCACCAGGAATAATTCTTGTGTACAAAACTACCTATATGTTATACTATGCGCATACAATTACTTTTTACTAACAATACCTACTACCGTAGTGTTAACACCCTATGTCATTTATTGAAATATTCCAACAATGGTTCAAGCGAGCGCAAGCCGATGAGTGTTGTCCCCCAGAAGCGGAAAAAAAATCCCTATCAAACCTTACCACAGAAGAGGGCCAACTTATTCAACTGTATGCGACTGCGCGCGAAGGAAAATCATTTGACCGAGAACCGGAATCGTATGACGAAGCGTTAAAACTTCTTGAGGAAGTTAGAAATCTTAAAATAGATCTCACGGGAGTAAACTGGAGCACGATTGATTTTTCCGACATTCACCACCACAGAACCGTTGAGGAACGCGACCGACTACAAAAAGCAAAAAAAATTATCTCTGAGTCATATTTATCATAAAAACTGATCAAAAACCCTCTCTTAAGAGAGGGTTTTTGATTTTTGTTTTAAAAAAAAGGCGGCGACCAAGGAGGTCGCCGCGACATTTGGTGGGGCTGGGCTGGGAGAGACACACGACATCGAAGAAAGGAGGTGTTAGACGTACCGTTGTTACTCCGAGTGTTGCGACTGCTTCGTTAGCCAGCCCGGCCCCATACGTTTGAGAGAATCGAGTTCGCACCGTGACAAGAGCGAGATGACGCTTATTTTGGAAAGAGCATAGCGTCGACAACGACATGGAGGGTTATGGCCGGCCGCCTCCGCAGACAAACAAGAGTCGCCACCTCATCGGCAACTCAGGGCTGTCTCGTTGGCCACTCCTCACCTTTTGTCGACTCTATTGATCATCCCCCTCAAGCGTGGCGTCTATGAGCTTGCCACAACCTTCCCCAGAGATGATCGCGCACCCCTCGTCTGCTCGCCTTGAGCAGAGCATCCCTTACCAATCGGAAACGAAAGGCGCTCTTTTCCAAAGAAGCCACGGGTCACCTCGCACCCAAGCCATGCTCGATGCGAACTCGATATTGACAAGTTACTAACCATATCGTAACACGCACAAAAAGAGAAAGTCAAGAGATGATAATCATTAATCTTTAATCGTTAATCATTGACCAAGATAAGAGATAATCATTACTCGTTGATTATTAATCCTTAGCAGCAAAATGAAGAAATGGTTATTTTTACCAAAGAATTAAAAAGAACGCTTCTGCAGCGCTCTTTTTAGCATAGAACAGTGCCACCTCACATGACATCGTTCTCTTACTATTAGTATAGCAAATAAATAAACAAAACAAAAGCTTCCTGTGGAAAACGTGGGAAAAGAAAAACCGCCCTTTTCACGCCCGAGTATGCGCGTGTTCAAAAGGACGGCGCATAAAAGAACATTACTCTCCAAACCTGGTTAGAAAGATAGTTCCTGGAGGCACGTGGCCCTCCAAAACCATCTTCATCAACTTGTGGCTCATGTTGCCAGATCCGCCGACACGCCCCTCCCAAGAAAGAAAGGGGGTAGATCTCACGCATTCCCCCTGATTATTATGCTCTTGGATGATGGTTGTTGGGCCCAGCGAAACCCAGTTGGCCTCAACCAGACGCGCCAGAGTAGGATTTTTTCTTTGCTGATCAGCAAGAAAGAGCTTTGTTGAAAATACGTGCGCAAGAGAGAGTTGTCGAGTACCCGCAAGAAATTGCTCAACAATTGGCCAGGTTACACAACCCGAAAGTCGAGCAAGTCGAACACCGAAGCGAGCGCCAACGCATACGTTCCTCCCCAATCCTCTAAGCAAGGACTTGTCAGAAACAGATGTTCCGGACATAAGAACAAGTTCTTGAAGCAACATTCTGTTTAAAGGAACGATAAACTCTCCAACAGTGCTCAACAAAGGACGAACCCGACGCTCGAAAGCAAGATCCAAAGCGGCAGACATGGTCACCTCCCCCTGGTGGTCGCACGCTGGAAATTCCGCGCACTTGTTCTGATACTATCTTATGTACCAATCAATAAAAATGTCAAGTGGAAAAGTTTTTGTTTGCATATCAAATGTTTACAACTACAAAAATCAAAAAATGCGTGAATAGTTTAGTTATTCAATAATTCACTAAGCTTTCTCATTTTTTCAATCACATCGTAAAGGAGCTGAATCAAAGTTTTTATCAATATAGTTCTTTGATCATCTGGTGAGGCAAATGAATAATCATCTGATTGAATATGTAACCTAGTGAAACTCTTGGGTCGCGATTGAGGAGGGATAGTAACAGTTGCTGTTGTTGGAATAGAACACCCAGAAGAAATAAAATTACCCAGCATAGATCCTTCGTTTCCTATCGCGTCACGCGATCTAGCGCGGAAATAAATAGTCGAGCAAGGATATGCGTTCACAGGAATAGTAACTGAATGGTCAGTAACAAAGGTAGACGTATTATGTTCTAGTGTTCCATTCTCGTAGGACAAGGTACTACCCCAGTCAACCAATGATGAAGATTCTTCGCTGGTCATCCAAGAAATAGTCCCATCAGAAGCAGAAGAAAGCAATGTAATAGTGGGAGTGGTTATCATGTTAGCCATTAATGCATGCCCATTAACGTTTGGATGAACATCTCCTAGATCAAGATCGTCATAAAAATAAGCTGCCCAACTTGAGGTCGCGGATTGCATAGCAGCAAGGGTTTCATAAGCAGTCCATCCGTTGGCGCTACATATTGATTTTACGCTCGTATTATACGTTCCAGCATCTTCATCCATGATATTTTCAGCAGTTGCCCCAATACCCAACCATATTGGAGTTGCCCCCCAATATTCGGCCTTCTTCATAACATACTCAGCGACCGAAGCAATTTGAGCCAAAGTTGAATCGCCTGGTCGAGTTGTATCGTCATATTCGTCAAAATTATTTAATCCCCCTGCCATAAAGACAGTATCAGGTTTGTGAGTGAGAATAATAGCATCGGCCCACCAATAAATAGCTTGTATTCTCTGACTTGGCATCGCATCAAATAAATCAGCCGCGTCGGTTTGTGCGTAAACAGTTAAGCCAGAATTACACCCCCCGTCATAGTAATCGAACCAACACCATACCCCCTTATCCCCACTTACGCTCGGACTACAAGGACAAGACGTCCCACCCCACTTGCCGTACAGAATAGAATCGCCAATAAATGCCGTTGATGATGCATTCAAAGAAAGCGCTCTCAGCGTCGTCGTAGGGTTAGGAAAAGCTCCGATATGGTTTCCGGACCACGAGTTACCAAGTATGTCCACCAGAGGAAGATAACTACTGTCCCCACGACCACATGCAAAAGTAGAAGCGCAATCAACAATGGCATAGTTTTTATTTGTGGGATCGACAAAGTCTATTTTAATAAGCCAATTTTTTTCGTTTTTGAAATAAAACAAGTCACCCTCCCCCGCATTTCCTTGATCACCATAAATTATTTCGTTAACATCGGAATAATTCATGTCAATCAATTCACTATCGGCATCAGGCGTAACAATATTGTTAGTAAAAATCCAATCAGATAAGTGGTTTGCAAAATATGTTTCCATCGCGTTGGACACTCTCAAGATCGGCTTCATATCATCAGGATCGATAATGAATATATTGTTGGCAACTTGGGCAGTAGTACTTGTAACAGCACTAGAATAGTTAAAATAAAGAGCTACCGGACTGAAATCTTCAAATGTGTTATTAAAGATATATGTGCTAATTGGATCGTTATACTGAATAAGTTTGTCGGTATCTTTTATAACACTTGATGATAAAGTTATTGAACTAGTTCCTGTGTTATCGGCAAAAAAACAGCTCCCACGGCAACCACCAAGAAAGCTTGACTGCACATTAACAATAGTGTTAGAAGTGCCCACTAAGTAAAAAAGCGCGTAGTTCGTACCAGGATTACCAAGATTCATTGACGAATTTTTAAATATAAAGGTCCCAGCAGATGGTATCCTAAAAGTATATTCTGTGACGGAGGAGTTGTTTGTGATATCTATATTATCCCAAACAAGGCCATCAACATTCGTAAGCAAAGTGAAGTTCCATGTCTGACTTGGATTTGAATACATATTAAAAACAGGATTGCCATCTCCAATAATATAGGTATTACCGCTACCAACCCCAAAGGCTACAGCTATTTGATCGGGAGTAGTATCTGTGTAAGTACTTGAGGCAACATATAATGTATCGCCTCTGGTTAGCATAGAGCTTTCAAGAGCTTTCTCTATGGTTGCCCATGGAGCATTAATAGATCCGTCTCCAGTGGTATCATTACCAACCCCCCATACAGAACTAGGAGTTGGATAATTGATTGATGTATATGTCGACGCGTTACCGTTGACATATTTAACCGCAGCAAAAATATCGCTACTAAGACCAAAAAATAAAACACAAGAAAAAATCAAAGATATACTCAATTTAAATATACCCATTCTATTTTTATCTTTTTATATTAAAGGGAATCATAAAATCGACGGGCGGTATAATTTTCAATAACTTCTTTTGAACATGAGTAAAGCGGGGATGGTAATTGATCAAGAGAGAACCATTCCCATTTGGTAATTTCATCCGGTTCCATAACTTGAGCTTCGCCAGAGAAATCTTCACAAAGAAGTCCAACCGTCACAAAGTGAGCATCAGAAACGATGTCGTTAGAGAGACTTATAACAGACAGCTTCCCAACGGTGACACCCGTCTCCTCCATCACCTCTCGACGTGCGCCAGATTCAAACGTTTCCCCAAAGTGTAGCTTACCTCCAGGCATTGTCCACGTTCCCTCTCCATGAAGGGCGCTTGATGCTTTTTCAGGATCATCGTGACGTTTTCCTAGTAAGATTTTTCCATCACGTAGCAACATAACACCAAATCCTACACCAATTTTCTTTGGAGTTTCTTGTGTCCATTCTAAGAGGTATAATCCGTGTTTTTCCAATTGCTCAGGCGTCCAGTATCGCGTTGGACTTTGACTTTTGGTTGCTCTTTTTACGATTTTTACATATTCTCTCCCAGTATATTCTTTAGTAGTCGGATCCCACTCTCTAAAACGTATGTGGTCGCCTTCGGCAAGATCAAAATCAGCAAGCCGGAAATCTACATTAAGTAGCTTATCTTCATCAAATGCTTCCGGCCATATTTTTTTCTCAATAATGTTCATACGTTTAGTATAGCACGCCACGGAAAAAGTTTATATTTACAGATCCTATCACGCCAAAGCCCGTCGCGACGGGCGAAAGCGGAAGGAGAGGGATTTGCCTACAAGTCCTCCCTCGTCAGTCACTCGGTCGGCTCGCAGGCCACCCCTCGCGATTCCGACTACTGTCGGAATATCACTGCGGTCTTCAAATCTCTCACGCACGCAAAACAGTTTGCGCGCTCCCCGCCGCACAAAATTTAAATCCGCTCATCGGGGCGGATAAAAATTTCATGTGCGGAAGGGGAGAGATTTGAACTCTCGGTGCCGGTTAAGGCACACCCGCTTTCCAAGCGAGCGCACTAGACCACTATGCGACCCTTCCTAAATAATAACACAAAATTACTCTTGTTTACCCCGAAGCAGGGCCGAGGGACACCCTTCCGCTCTGAGCAGGATTTTGATTTGTTGCTCTGGCTTACCAGAGACAAATCTGCAACAATCTTCGCGCACTAGACCACTATGCGACCCTTCCCTTCTTTTTCTTAAGGATTAACAGTCAACGATTAATGGTTATCTCTTCGGTTAATGATTAAAGATAAACGATTAAAGATTATCCCTTTCACAGTAACAAAAACAGAGGCTTGTGTACAAGCCTCTGTTTTATACTCACACTAAAATAATCTGTCCGTATTATTGTTGTGTCTCTTCGTGCGCGGTTTCTTTCTTGATTTTCCAATTTGAAAATACAAACAGATATAGGATTTCTAAAATACCAACTGTGTTTAGCACTAACATAACCACAAACCACACCGATTGATTTTTGTGTGCCGCCTTCCACAATGCAAATCCCTTCCACACGAGCGACCACGCCAAAAGCAACACCATAAGCCACGGACGCGCTCCAAACATTCCAGAAAAGCCGTTTAATTGTTCAAGTCCCATAGATTAATTATTACTTATAATATCTTCAGCATAGCACATTCGGCCTTTTTTAGTAATCCGCGTGATTATGCCCAGGAAGCTCTTTGTTGCTTTTTTCTTCGGGGATATCATTTACCACTGCCTCAGTGATAAGAAGCATAGACGCGACTGATACCGCGTTAGTGAGAGCTGATTTGGTTACCTTAGTCGGATCAATAATACCTGCTTTAAACATGTGTTCGTATTCCCCGGTTGCCGCGTTAAACCCAAAATCATCTTTTCCCTCTTCCACTTTACTCAAAACAACCGCTCCATCAAACCCCGCGTTTTCGGCAATTTGCTTAAGAGGAGACAAAATTCCAGAGAGTAAAATTTTTGCCCCAACGATGTGAGCAAGTTGATCTTTTTCAAAAGAATCCACTAACTCACGTACCGCTTGCGCGCAACGCACCAGCGCGACACCACCCCCAGGAACAATTCCCTCTTCAATAGCAGCCTTAGTCGCGTTTACCGCGTCTTCAATGCGATGTTGTTTTTCTTTTTGTTCAACTTCTGTTGCCGCGCCCACCTTGATCACCGCGACACCGCCAGATAACTTCCCTAGTCGCTCCTGTAATTTCTCCTTGTCAAATTCTGAATCAGTTTTCTCCAGTTGTGCTCTAATTTGCGCAACGCGTTGAGTAATAGTTTCTTTGTCTCCCTTACCGTCAACAATGGTCGTAGTATCTTTGTTTGAAACAATGCGATGAGCCATCCCTAAGTCAGTTAGTTCGACATTCTCTAGCTTACGCCCCATATCATCGCTAATGAATTGGGCGCCAGTTACCGCGCAAATATCCTGCAACATTTCTTTTTTGCGATCGCCAAAACCGGGCGCCTTGACCGCGAGAACCGAAAAAATTCCTCTCAATTTGTTAAGCACCAACGTTGCCAATGCTTCTCCGTCAACATCATCGGCAATAATGACCATTTCTTTTTTCCCTGTTTTCACTATTTTTTCCAAGAGTGGCAGTATTTCGTTGATGGAAGATATTTTCTTATCGGTTACGAGTACGTATGGCTCTTCTAGAGACGCTTCCATGCGCTCCGCGTTAGTTACCATATACGGAGAAATATACCCCCGATCAAATTGCATTCCCTCGACCATGTCGCTTGAGAGCCCCATCGTTTGTCCCTCCTCTACTGTTACCACCCCATCTTTACCAACTTTCTCTATAATATCGGCGATAAGCGATCCAATTTCTTCGTCGCGCGCTGAAATCGTTGCCACCTGCGCAATTTCTTCTTTTCCTTTTATTTGGCGTGATATCTTTTTCAGTTCTTCAATAACTGTTTCGTATGCTTTTTGCATGCCATCACGCATACCCACCACGTCAACGCCTGATGTTGCGTTCTTTAGGCCTTCGGCTATCAACACTTGAGCAAGCAATGTTGCGGTTGTAGTACCATCTCCGGCCGCATCATTTGTTTTTGAAGCAACCTGTTTTACCAGCTCAGCACCCATATTTTCTATTTTGTCTTCCAGCTCAATATCTTTAGCAATAGTTACTCCATCGTGCGTTACCACGGGAGATCCATATCCCTTTTCCAAAATAACCGCTTTTCCTTTTGGGCCAAGCGTTGTTTTAACTGCGTCGGCAAGCTTATCGACTCCACGCCGTAAACTCTCGCGCGCTTTTTCTCCAAATGTAATATTTTTTGCCATAGTCGTTTATGTCTAAAAACAACACAAGTTTATTTTATAATCGCCAACACATCGTCTTCATCGCCTACTAAGTACTTAACCCCATCAATCTCAACCTCATCGGGACCGTACTTTTTAAAAAGCACCACGTCTCCGACCGCAACAGTCATGGGCATGCTTTCTCCTTTGTCTGATCGTTTTCCTGGGCCTACGGCGATAATCTCTCCTCGTGTCGGCTTTTCCGACGCGTTATCGGGAAGAACGATTCCTGACGCAGTGACCTTTTGCTCCTCGAGGGGCTTTAATATGATGTGATTTGAAAGTGGTTGTAGGTTCATACGACCAAATAGTTATTTGTTATTTTATGTATCACTATTGTATGCAAACGCCCACCGTTGTCAACCTTATGCGATTAACGACGAATGTGGAAAGAGCAATTGGCTACAATTAATGATTAAGGATGAAAGATTAACGATTGTCCCCCTGTTTTCGGTCAAGGATTAAAGATAAAAGATTAATGATTATTCTCTCTCGGTCAACGATGAATGATTTTCCCCTCTACTCCTCATCCTGCCGTGGTCCTTCTATGTTTATCGCCTCAACACCAAATCCTTCTCCGGCAATGCGCCGCACATCTTTATCTATCTTTCCAAATTCTTTATACGCGGCATTGTACGCGTTCACAGTTGTGCCCAAATGACCACCCATTTTTTGAACAAACAGTTCGTAGTTTTTTAAATGTTTTCCAAGTTCGTTTACATTTTTTACGATGTCTTTTGCTGTCTCTTCTATTTTGAGCGCGTTGAGCCCCTGAAGCACGGTTTGTAGATACGCCAAAAACGATGTCGGAGAAACGATGATTACGTGTTTTTCTTTAAATGCGTACTCCACCAAATCGCGCGTGTTTACCTTCACCGCTCCCACTTGAGCGACCAGAAGATCATAATAGATCGCCTCGTGAGGAATAAACATAAACGCAAAATCCATTGTTTTCTCGTCTGGTTTTACATACTTTGCCGTTTCGTCAATACGATTTTTCAAATCTTGTTTGAATGCTTTTTCTAAACGCTCCCGCTCGGCAACATCAATCGCTTCCACAAGTCGGTTGTAGTTCTCCAAAGAAAATTTTGAATCAATGGGAATGATCCGGTCTTTTACAAACACCACCGCATCGACAATAGTTCCATCGGAAAACGGGTATTGCATCTGATAACTTCCTGGCGGAAGTACGTTTTTGAGTAACGTCTCTAAATAGTACTCACCCAAAATTCCGCGCTGTTTTGGATTTTTGAGAATATCTTGGAGCTTATTAAGTTGGTCGGCAAATCCAACTACTTGTTTGTTGGTTTCTTCTAGACGAGTAAGTTTTTCGGTAACATCGCCTATAATGCGGGCGCTTTGTTCGAATTGGTGTCGCGCAACTTGGTGTGATTCTCCTAGTTTTGTATCCAACGTCCGCGCAAGTTCATTAAGTTGATTTTGGAGTAACAGGAGCGATTGAGTGGCATCGGCTGGTTTTCCCGAAGCGATGATACGTTTTGAAAAAACAAAAAAGGAGACGATAACAGCAACGCCGACAACAATAATGGCCACAAGAAGAACGAGATAGTCCATAGAGACAACTGATACGATTACGAGTATAATAGTATCATGTACAGCGTTAAAGATAAAACGATATTCATTACGGGCGGCGCAACTGGTATTGGGCTCGCAACCGCAAAACAATTACTTGATGCGGGAGCCCGAGTTGCTATATATTCACTCTCTTTCAAAAATACGCCGGATAAAAAGGTACTCGAGGAACACAAGAACGCGCTCCTTATCAAGGGAACTATCACGAGTACTCGGCAGATTCGCCATGCTATAAGACAGACAATTAAAAAATTTGGCACTATTGACGTTCTTATTAATAACGCATCAATCGCCCAAAGAAAAGATTTTGAATACACCACCTCAAAGGATTGGGACGTAATTATAGACACCAACATCAAAGGAACATTAAACGTGACCCAGCAGGTGCTCGAGATTATGAAAAAGCAAAAAAGTGGAATGATTATGATGATCTCATCAGGGTCGGGATTATATGGTATTGAACATCTTTCGCTTTATTCACTCACCAAAGCCGCGCTTATTAATATCACCCAGTCACTTGCCGATGAGGTAAAAAAATATGGTATTGAGTTTGTCACCATAACCCCTGGATCAACCGCGACGGATATGTTTCTTTCATGCTTTCCTGGAGAGAGAGCATATCACACACCACAACAAGTTGCCGATATCATCGTGCGCGTCGCACAAAAAGAAATAGCTCCTGACAACCGTCTCGTAGTAGATGTGTTTAGGCATACGCACTAGACAATGAGAATAATCGACAACTAACAACCAACAACAAACCACTCGACTCGCTCTGCTCGCTCAGGATAAACAACTAACTACTCACCACAGGAAAAGAATGTTTACTAATCGTCAATCATGCATTGAGATTGAAGACATGATTATTCACTATGCGAGATCTCAAGCCAAAGAAAAATGACTAAAGACAAGCGATTAATGTCCTGCGGTTAAGGATTAGTGATCAAGGATCAATGATTATCCTCCGTCTATTTGACTCTTCTCGTTTAGCGCTGTATCATAGAACCAGTTCATTGAGTTGTGTTGAAACCAACGAAAGGAAAGGGGGTGGATGGTTTTAATAACCACAAAAGGAGAAGTCAGTCCTTGGGAAGTTCCACGAAGCATGCGCGTAACCCAGGTTTGTTTTGCTATGGCCTAACCAACCTTAGCAAATCTCAAGCAGTGGGGACGGTATTAAGATAGTGATCTTAATACCGTGGCAACACGCGGCACAAACCCGGAAAGGCCAACAAGGGCGCCTACCATCCGCCAATGGCGGAAGGAGGATACCTATGATTGTCCGCTCGTTTCTGGCTGCGGCCATCACCCGTCGCCAGCTTCGTCCGAGCTTCGTCGTGGGCTGATCCCGCTCAAGATGGTCGCCTAAAAACGAAGCGAGGACTCAAGTTCATCTCACCACTCATCAAGATGGGTGGTGAGTAACAACAACCCGGAGCGCGGAGTGCTGGATAAGCACTCACGGAGGGCCCCAAACATGCGTGTGAGGCGGAGCGGCTAAAGCATGACGTCGTCGCGTACGGCGAGAAGTCCTGGTAGGCCCAACCAAGAGACCAGGCAGCCCGGCGCCTAGGCGTGGTATGGGCGCAAAAAGTCGCGAGAAATTCCCGAGCGAGTTAGATAGGGAGTTCTTGCGCATGTCGTTGTTGTAACGGTGCCCGTAGCCCGTAGATAGAGCACCGCCCCAAGCACGGCCTCCATCAAGAAGAAGGACGAAACAACTGCACTCTTCTTGTTTGTCGAGGCGGACGCCAAAAGATACGCAGCACCCCCGACATCTGTCGGAACTAACGCCAAAAGGCGTTGGCGCCAGACCAAAGAAACAATCTGGCTAGAGCCACGACTTCGCGGGAAAACAACCCCGTTGAAGTAGTGGCTCGTTTTTTTATGTATAACAATAAAAACAATTTGTTGACTGAAAATTATATTTGTGCTAAAGTCAATTTTACGCACACTTAAAAAGGAGGGACGACAGTGGAAACAACGATAACTGGGCATCAAGAACAACCAGAGGCGTGGATGGGAGACGAACACGCTGACTCAATCCTTGGAGTTTTTCCGCTAGCGCTCGGTATTGCGTTGGCTGGAATCGCCATCATGATTGTAGCGACAACGAGTTGGCTATGGATCAAGGTAGCGCTCGCCGTCGCGTCTACTCTCCTGATCGCACGGGGAGTATATCTCCTCATCGGACAGTACTGCAAATAGCTCGCGTCAGCACTACCAAACGAGCTTTTGCAAATACAAAAAAGGAGGTGGTTTTATAGCGAGAGCCATATTATTCACTTCCTTCAATGCCATAGAGAATGGGGAGGTGCGCCGATGAAGAAGATCTTCTGACCCGCCTACAAGCAAGAGGGCACACATGCCCCGACGCCGCATCGGCTGGTAAGAGTGTTTGCTCACAACACCTTATCAGCCGTATTTTTTTACTAGGACACGGATTAACCCTTCGACTTCGCTCAGGGCAAGCTTTTCACCCTTCGACTTCGCTCAGGGCAAGCTTTTCACCCTTCGACTTCGCTCAGGGCAAGCTTTTCACCCTTCGACTTCGCTGGTTCGATCACACTCACCACAAGTCAGGGCAAGCTAATCACCAATCTCTATCACCTTCGTCTTGCTTGTTTTACCAAGTACCAAATGGATGCGCGTTTGGGCGATACCAATATATTCTGCAAGCTGTCTAACAATATCTTCATTTGCTTTGTTTTCCGTCGCGGGCTTAGTTGTCCATACAGTAAAACAATTGATTCCTGTTTTCTCTATTTTGTTTTGCTTCTGATTCGCTTTTGCGATAATAGTCAGTTTCATATAACAACGAACGACACACAACTAACAACATACAAGAATAATAACATTTTAAGACCAAAAATTTTTGTTGCCCACACTATCTACCGATACTATCTCGGATTCGCTCATGTTTACCAAAACGAGTTTACGTGCATCTGTCACCTTAGACCATTCTTCGTCCTTGGATAATGGTAAGAGATAAAAGATTAATGATTTATCCCCTATTCTGTCGTAGGTTGTCTGTTTTTGGTCGTTAGTTAACAAGATATTTCCCCGTCGTTGTTTTCTTTTTCTTTATATCATCAACGGTTCCCTCAAATATAATTTGTCCTCCCTTGTCTCCTCCCTCAGGACCAAGCTCAATAATCCAGTCAGCCTCCTTGAGCACATCTAGATTGTGTTCAATAACTACTACGGTGTTACCTTTGAGCACCAACGATCGCAAAATATAGAGTAGTTTTCGCGTGTCTTCAAAATGAAGCCCTACCGTCGGTTCGTCTAGTACGTACATCGTTTTCCCCGTTGCTCGTTTTGAAAGCTCGTCCGCGAGCTTGATACGTTGTGCCTCTCCTCCAGAAAGTGTTGTCGCTGGCTGTCCGAGCTTCATATATCCAAGTCCAATTTCCTCTAATACCGTAAGTTTTTCCGCAATGTATGAAAATGACGCAAAAAACTCCCGCGCTTCGCGCACACTCATTGCAAGAACATCGGCAATGTGCTTGTCTTTGTACTTTACATCAAGCACCTCGGGAGAAAAGCGAGTCCCCCGACACACTTCGCACTCTACATACATATCGGGAAGAAAATACATTTCCACTTTTTTAAATCCCTCTCCCTTGCACGCTTCGCATCGACCGGGTTTTACATTAAAACTAAAATATGATGGTCCGTATCCTCGAATTTGCGCTTCCTCAAGTCGCGTAAAAAACTGCCGGATATAGGTAAAAATTCCCGTATAAGTTGCCGGATTTGATCGTGGCGTACGTCCGATGGGGCTTTGATCAATAAGTACGACTTTATCAAGATTGCTCTGCCCGGTAAGTCCATCGTATATCCCGGGAACGACGCTCATATCCATTACCTCTTTTTGTAACGCGGTTGCAAACACATCAAGCACAAGCGTGCTTTTGCCAGATCCAGAAACTCCAGCCACCACGGTAAATTTTCTGAGCGGAACAGACAAGGAGACCTTTTTAAGATTAAACTGAGACGCCCCAGACACAGTTACTGTTTGCGAGGGAGTATGAAGCACGAGATTCTTTAAAAGTCCCGATGCCGCTTTTTTCTTTCCCGACAAATACTGTCCGGTGAGCGTTGATGAGAGAGCAAGTTGAGCGGGAGTTCCCTCAAAAACCAATCTGCCTCCTTCGCTCCCGGCAAGTGGCCCAATTTCAACAACCCAATCAGCTTCCTCTATTACACGCTCGTCGTGTTCCACTACTATAACCGTGTTTCCAAGATCACGCAGCCCTTTGAGCGTTTTTATGAGTCGATCAGTATCACGCGGGTGAAGCCCGATGGTTGGTTCGTCTAAAACATAAATAACGCCCGATAGTCCAGACCCCAGTTGCGTTGCCAAACGAATACGTTGATTTTCTCCAACAGACAAAGTGGTCGCGCTTCGTGCGATAGTAATGTATTCAAGACCCACATCAACGAGAAAGTGCGCTTTGGCAACAATTTCTTTCACAATCGGTTCCGCAACCGCTCGAGATGAAACACTCATCGCGCGATAAATCCCGTCTGAAAAAAATCGAATCATATCAACCGCTGGCATAGTAGCAACATCGAAAATAGTTTTACCACCAACACGTACGGCAAGCGCTTCTGGTTTTAATCGAGAGCCACCGCATGTTGGACATGTGGCTTCGCGCATATATCGAGAAAGCTCTTGCCGAATAAAATCTGAATCCGTTTCGTAATACAATCGTTCCAAACGAGGAATAATTCCTTCAAACATTGTTTTCCCCTCCCATGATCCGTCTTGTAAATATATATAATCATCTTTTTTGCCAAAAAGAATTTCGTCTTGGATTTCTTTGGGAATGTCTTTAAACGGCGTGCGAGGAGAAATAGAATGATTCTCTAAGATGGTCTCAACGACAAAGTGTTGCCAATTTGACCCCAACGCGCGACGCGCCATGCGACTCAAAGCAAACCACGGCCGAATGGCCCCCGCCTCAAGAGAAATGTCCCGATTGATAAGAAGCTCCATATCCATTTCGAGCTTAGTCCCCAACCCCTGACATGAAACGCACGCGCCAAAAGGACTATTAAATGAAAATGAGCGTGGCTCAACTTTTGGAATAGAAAACCCACAACGCGGACACGCGTATAATTCAGAAAAAGCATACACTTTCTCACCGCGTTTTTTATGTTCAACACTTCCCGAAAGAGGCCGCACAAGAACATTAAGAGATCCATTCCCCATCAAAAGCGCTTTTCTGATTTTTTCTAATAATTCCACTTTTTCTTCTTTGAAAAACCGTTCCAATTTTTTATTTTTATTCTTGAGCGCTTGTTTTTCCGCTTTGGAGACCCCTTTTTGAATGTCGGCTTTGATGCCGGTCATAAATGTTCCCACTATCACCTCAATGGTATGTTTTTTATTTTTATCAAGCGTCAGTTCTCGTGCCTCGGATAAAGCATACACAAACCCATCGACACGCACCTGTGTGTACCCACTCCGCGCAATTTCGTCAAAAATCGCTTGGTGTGTCCCCTTTTTCCCTGAAACGACCGGCCCCAAAATAGTAATCTGCGTATCTTTTGAGAGCGTTATTATGTGGCTGGCGATTTCTTGAGGCGTTTGGGCAGTAATAGGAATATTATCGTGGGGACAGTAGGGAGTCCCAACGCGCGCAAAAAGTAACCTTAGGTGATCGTATATCTCAGTGATAGTTCCAACCGTTGAACGTGGATTGGAAGACACACTTTTTTGGTTAATGGCAATCGTTGGTGAAAGTCCGATGATTTTATGAACGTCGGGCTTTTTAAACCCACCCAAAAACTGCCGCACGTACGATGACAAACTCTCTAGGTAGCGGCGCTGCCCCTCTTCATAGAGCGTGTCAAACGCGAGCGATGACTTCCCTGATCCAGAAACACCACAGACCACCACGAGTTTGTTTTTGGGTATGGAGACAGTCACGTTTTTTAGGTTGTGAACGTGAGCGCCGATAATTTCAATAACATCCGATTTTTGTTGTTTTTTCGATTTCATAAAACGAATCGGATCATTGTACCAAAAATATCGTCTTGTTTCAATAATCTATAACATCAACAACTTCTGGTTGACATTGCCACATCAACTCCACGCAACAAGCGCGAGAATTTACTCTGTATAAATTGACATCATCAAATTATTATGCTAATATAAGATTGACAATCAGTACAACCGACAAAGACAAGAAAGGGAGATAGAAAGATGAAAAAGATCGCCGTGGTTATTGCCATCACACTAGCTCTGTGCTTTGCCCACGCGGCAGACGCTCAGAACCTCACGCTCACATCCAAGATGTTTTCGCGATATCTTGGCCAAAACGGTGGAATCTTCTACGACACCCCCGTGGTCCAAACCGACCTATGGGCCGGGTGGAGCAACGGCGTGTACGCCGACATCTGGTGGTCGTGCGCGGCAAATGGAGGTGGATTTCACACCACCTTCGCCAACGAGATCGACTATAACGTCGGCATCGTCAAACCCCTGGGCGCGTACAACGTTGATGTGGGAATTCTCTACATCGACGTCGTTCCATTGGGGACAGTGTTTAACGACGTCTGGTCTCCATACGCGGAGATCGGTCGTTCGTTCACCCTTGGCACCGTCGCGGTAGCCCCCTATCTGCGTTTGGAGGGATACCACAACGTGGATGGAAGCAAAACCAATTTTCAACCCGGATGGACCCAGTGGGGATATGCTGGCGCCAGGTGGCGGTGGAGCATTACCCCCGCTATCGAGCTATCGGCCAATGCCCGAATCTTCCACGACAGCGGAGGGCTTGGGAAAAACGAGGGTTGGCTCGGCCAGGCCTTCGTAACCACCAAAGCAAAGATATCGGCAAGGACAGCGATCCTAACCGATATCAAGTTCTCAACCCCCATCGACGTAACCGACGATCGAACAACTGAGTTCATCGTCGGCGCCGGACTCTCATACTCGTTCTAGAACCCACCTGCACACACCGAGCTCCCTTTCCTGGGGGCTCGTATTTTATTTGACAACATGATATAAATCCTATTAAATAAACTCGGGAAGGAGATCTGAAAATGTCACATAGTACACAAAAGGGAAAGAAAGTGCTTCCACTTTTTAATCTAAGTGTTAACGACTTGTACTGTTTGCTACTGAAGATTCAATCGATATCATTTGTTATTGAGTGGCTAAAAACTCAGAACCCCCAGAATCCGCCATCTCTTCAAATTGGTACAACCGACAAAGTCGAGCTTTATATTGCTCTTCCGCAAGAGCTTCTTCGTCTCTTTGATAAAATCACCAGAGAAGAACGGATTGACCCTGTTGCAATAGAAACCTTAGAAAGGTGGTCAAGGATTCTAGACGAAGCAAACACCAGAGTCGGGAGGCTCTTTGAACGAAAAAAGAGATCCCTTCGCGATCTTGGCGGCACCTGCAACATACCATAGTTCCTGACCCCACCCGCACACACCGAGCCCCCTTTCCTGGGGGCTCATATTTTATTTGACAACGCAAGACAAGTCTTATTAAATGACTGGTGAAGGGAGACAAAAAATGTCGTACAGCACTCAAACAAAAGGGAAGATGCTCCCACTTCCTGAACAGGGACTGAGTGTTAGTGAGTTATCTGCCTTGGTATTGTATGTGGCTTCAGGGCATCAGGTTGTTAGAACGCTAAAAGAGGGAATGTGGCATAACGACATGTTTCGCCTGGCCACCACCGCACGTTTGATCGGAAACTATTTTATGCTTCCCAAAGCACTTACTAATCTCTTTGACAATATAGCTCAAGGGAAACGGATTGACCCTATACCAAACGAGACAACGTTAGAGAAATGGAGGGGTACTTTGAATGCATTACTTGCTCAATCAAGGAAGCTCTACGAAGAAAGATCACAGCTCCTTCGCGATCTTGGCGGCACCTGCAACATACCATAGTTCCTGACCCCACCCGCACACACCGAGCCCCCTTTCCTGGGGGCTCGTACACGTTATACTTAAGTGATAATGAAAAAAAGCGTAAAAGAAAAAATAAAGATACTACCAACCCTCCCGGGAATATATCTTTTTAAAAATCGTCTCCAAGAAATCTTATACATTGGAAAGGCCAAAAATATTCGCGCGCGCGTACGCGGTCACTTTGTGACCCATCGATCAAACAAGAGAAATAATAAAATTCCGAGCACTATAGTCCCCTACGGCGCTATTGCCGATATTGACTACATAACCACCAAAACTGAAAATGATGCTCTTATTTTAGAATCAATCCTTATCAAACGTCATCAGCCAAAATATAACGTAGAACTCAAAGACGATAAAAATTTTCTTTTCGTTGTTATATCCAACGAGTCCTATCCACGAATTACTACAACACATCAACCAAAAATCGCTCCTGGAAATATTATAGGTCCATTCGTATCATCAAAAGAAGCAAAACAATTACTCATGTCAGCACGAACGCTTTTCCCTTATAAAACATGTACTAGTTCCATTCACAAACCATGCTTGTACTACCACTTAGGGCTCTGCAATGCTCATTTGGAAAAAGCTCGGACATATCACCTGGTAATCGCGGCACTCAAAACGTTGCTTTACTTATACGCCGGAAATATTCGCATTCGTCAGCCATACGCGCCCGCGCCTGTTACTCCTCGCATAGAATGCTACGACATATCAAACACCCAAGGATCTCACTCAGTTGGTTCATGTGTGGTGTTTAATGGCTCAAAATCCAATAAAGGCGCCTACAGAAAATTTAGAATTAAAACAGTGTCTGGAGCAAACGATCCACAATCACTGCGTGAAGTTATTCAAAGACGTCTTGCCCACACCGAGTGGCCCTATCCTGACCTTATAGTAATAGACGGAGGAAAAGGGCAGCTCTCCGCGCTCAAAGATATTCCCCTTCCTATAGTCGCTCTCGCCAAAGCAAAGCAGCACAAACGTTCGATTACTAATAAAATAGAAACAAAGCGATTGGCAACAAAAGGAATGTTATATTCCCCTTGGGCAAAAAGAGGTGTGGCGCTATCAGCATTTCCCAAAGAAATAGCCCAACTATTTCTTGCTATCCGCGATGAAGCACATCGATTTGCGATCACATACCACAGACAAAGGACTCAAAAGATGCTTATAGTAAGACCTCATCGAACATCACGTGAGACAAGCGATCGTATTTCTCATCTCCAGTAAAGAAAAAAGCGTGACCCAAATATTCTCTGACGTCATGAAGTCCAGGGCTTTTTTCATGCCTAAGCATTTCTTCTATTACGCTAGGGGAAAGGGCCGTCAGTGAAACAATTGTTTTCTGTTCATCTGGAGACGATTTTTCAAAAATGATTCTTTTTCGTGGAGACAATGATTCTTTAAACCGAGCTATAACATCATCATCCGCCATTGCAAGCATTTCAAGCAACTCCAGCACTCGTGAACTCACTGCCACTTCTTGTGGCTCTGCTGCTATTTCATAATTTTCCAAAGACATATATGACATACATACCACCACGGACATTGCAAGTCAACTGGGCAAGTAGAACACGGCTTATTATCCAGCAGATCTGATAAAATAGAAAACAACACAAGGGTTAGATAGATTGCGTTCAGTATCTAATCCAATACCCAATCAAAAATTTAATCCAGAAGCTAACCCAGAATTCAATTCGGAATCCTTTGACCCCTTTTTTCACGATCGTGAAAAAAGGGGACAAAAACGCAAAACACAAAACAAAACGCCCCGCACGAGACGGAGCGAAAAGACACGCAGCATTTTTCTAAAAGAGAGCGCGGTGGCTACACGAGGAATAATCTCTTATCACCATTGAGATTCCCTGAGGAGAAACTTTGCTCCTTAATGAGCTAAAGAGCTCTTCCTGAGACGTAGTTACTATTGAAAGTAGTTCACCACATCGAGGACATATTCTTCGTACAAGCTCGGCATCTTCGGATATTCTCTGTAGCACCCAATCAAGCGTTGAGTCGGGCATATCTTTTTCAACGCAAAGCCCACCAATCCTTACCTTCAAGATCGCCCCACACCGAGGACATCTGCCATCAAAAACAGCAAAGAGATAGTGACCATCCTCTTTTCTTTCTAAAAGTAGTTGTAAGGAAAACGACATAGGCCCCTCCCTTTTTTGATCTGGATTGCTATCCTTATTGATATCGCATATATTACTATCAGTCAACATTAACTTAAATTATTTTATCCACAGTCATTAATTCGCCGTGACGTACTAAAATGTATTAGTTTATTTTTTTGTCATTTGTTATAAGTTGTCTGCCTACGACAGACCCCGAGCGTGAGTCGAAGAGCCTGCCCTGAGCGAGCAAAGCGAGTCGAAGAGCCTGCCCTGAGCGAGCAAAGCGAGTCGAAGAGCCTGCCCTGAGCGAGCAAAGCGAGTCGAAGAGCCTGCCCTGAGCGAGCAAAGCGAGTCGAAGGGTTAGTCATTAGTTACCTATATGAGTTTTTCCATTTCAAAAAAGTTAGTGCCCGCCGGTGACCAACCGGGGGCTATTAAGAAGCTTGTCTCTGGTTTCAAAAAAGGAAGCCGTTTTCAGACACTTATGGGGGTTACTGGTTCAGGAAAAACATTTACTATGGCTCACGTTATCAACCAACTCAATCGTCCCACGCTTGTCATTTCTCATAACAAAACACTTGCCGCTCAATTATACGAAGAGTTAAAGACACTTTTCCCAAACGATCATGTGCATTATTTTGTCTCATATTACGACTACTACCAACCAGAGGCCTATCTCCCTAATAGTGACACTTACATAGAAAAAGAAGTGCAGATTAATGAAGAAATAGACCAACTTCGCCACGCAGCGGTACAATCGGTGCTCACCAACAGAAACACCATTGTTGTTGCATCAGTATCATGTATTTATAACCTCGGATCCCCCGAAGCATATCGCAAGCTTGCATTACGTCTTGCACGTGGGCAAGAGATAGAAAAAAGAATCCTCCTTAAAAAACTACTCGCCCTTCAGTTTGAGAGAAACGAATTGGGGTTTTGGCGAGGTAACTTTCGACAGCGCGCTGATTATATAGACATCTGGCCTCCGGCGGCAGACACCATTATTAGGGTAAAGATCGAAGGTGGTGTTATTACAGAGCTAGTTACCATGCAAGCACCATATGGCACAAGCACATCTATTCAAGAAGTTTCTTTATTCCCCGCAAAATTCTGGTCATCAGAAGAAGAAAAGAGAGAGGTTGCTCTTTCAAATATCCGTCTTGACCTTCAACATCAAATTGAAAATCTCAAAGACCACAAAAGGTTTATAGAAGCCGAGCGACTTAAACGCCGTACCGAGTACGATATGACACTCATTAAAGAAGTCGGGTGGTGCAAGGGAGTAGAGAATTACTCGCGTTATTTAGAAGGACGCGAAGAAAAAACTCCTCCATTTACTCTTATTGACTATTTTTCTCAGTCAACGCAGCCGAAAAAGTTTAAGGACTTTTTGGTCATCATAGATGAATCGCATATGACGATCCCACAAATTCGTGGTATGTATCAGGGAGATAAAGCGAGAAAGGAAACGCTTATCCAACATGGATTTCGACTTCCTAGCGCGTTGGACAATCGACCGCTTATGTTCGATGAGTTTTTGGGAAAAATAGATCAAACCCTTTTTGTCTCGGCAACACCAAGTCCATGGGAAATAAAAAAGTCCGAACATACCGTTGAACAAATTGTGCGCCCTACATATCTGGTAGATCCCATTATTGAAGTGCGGCCAGAAGAACATCAGATAATTGATATGCTTAAGGAGGTTTCCGCGCGCGTAGCTAAAGGAGAGCGCGTGCTTATCACAGTGCTTACCAAACGACTCTCTGAGGCACTCGCGAAACACTTAAAGGAAAAAAATGTGAAGGCAGCTTTTTTGCATTCTGAAATAGACACCCTCGAGCGGCCCAAAATTTTGTTAGATTTGAGAAACGGCGTGTACGACGTACTGGTAGGAATAAATCTTTTGCGAGAAGGATTGGATCTCCCTGAGGTATCGTTGATTGTTATTTTTGACGCTGATAAGGAAAGTTTTCTACGGGACAAAACATCATTTATCCAAATCATCGGTCGCGCATCACGCAATATAAACGGTAAGGTGATTATGTACGCGCATCATATGACGCACTCAATGAAAGAAGCGATACACGAAACAAACCGGCGACGAGAAATCCAGGAAGCATACAACAAAAAACACCGTACACAGCCAATCACCATCACCAAAGAGAGAAAACTATCGCTCCCTATTGGATCTAAAAAAGAACTTGAGTTTGTAGAGGGTAGTGAGTTTAAGCGCGATTATATAAAAGAGCTTAAACAAAAATTAGAGCTTGCTCAACGCAATCTCCAATTTGAAAAAGCAACGTATCTTCAGCGCCGCATTGATGAAATACAGGCACCAAAACACAAAAACACATCACGCCTCCGACGCAAGAGAGAGTAATTCTTGCGCGATTAGTCGCGCCGCGTCTGGTTTTGAAAACGCTTGGGCCGCCTGTGCCATACGTTGATATTTTGTGGAATCAGTTATTAAGGTATTGAGTTGCGAGAAAAAGAGCGTTGGAGAAAGGTTATCCTCTTCCATAACCACACACGCGCCCACTTTTGCATATTCGTACGCGTTATAGCGCTGATGATCATTTGCCGATTCTGGAAGTGGAATAAGAATGGCTGGTTTTCCCATCGCCGCGATTTCAAATACCGCGCCGCTTCCAGCGCGAGAAATAATCACATCAGCAGCCATCATTGCCTCCATAAGATCCTGTTGCAAAAAATCAATAATTTTATATCGTGAACGCTCAATTGGAACAAAGTGTTGGGTGGCTACCGCGAGTTCATTTTTTACTCTGGTAAAGTTTTCAACCCCTGTTTGATGAAGAACTGAAAATGATTTCACGCATTCGCCAACACAATCCAACATAAAATCATTAATGCGCTCGGACCCTTGCGACCCACCAAGCACAAGTACCAACGGAAGGTTTGGCTCAATACCAAACATTCGCTTTGCTTTTTCTTGAGTCAACTCGGGATCGCGCGCGAAAAAAATCTCTCTGATGGGGTTTCCTACCACCGCTGATTTTGCCTGAGGCGCGTAAGTAAGTGCTCGAGAAAATGAAAGTCCAACGCGATGAGCAAAACGAAAGCTCCATACATTGGTAGATCCCGGTACGGAATCAGAATCATGCACAAAAATAGGGATTCTAAAAATCCACGCGGCGAATACTACTGCGAGAGCGCCCGATCCTCCTTTTGAGAAAACAGCGTCAGGCATTAAAAAGAGCATTTTGAAAAACGCCTGCGCAAACGCAAAGGGAAGCTTAATAATATCGATAATATTCGCCACAGAAAAATAGCGGCGCATTTTAAATGAAATAAGCGAAATAATTTTTATACCACTCTGTGCGATAACTCCCCCATACATTCCTGGCGCTCCCAGATAGTAAAGCGACACGCGTCCATTAAAGCGTTGTTCGCTCATTTTTTTTACTTCCTGCGCGACCGCAAGCAGAGGATAGATGTGCCCCCCCGTCCCTCCCCCCGTGAAAGCAATGCGAAGAGTTTTCATGTGTGTTAACAAATAACTTAGAACAATAATACCATAATCAAATCTTATTTTCTTTTATACGGCGTGGTTGGTTGTTAGTGATTAGTTGTTAGTCAATATTATCTTCCCGCTGTGTATCTGGATATGTTTCCCACTATACCCATCATCGTAAGCGTTACCGCAAGTGATGTGCCACCATAACTAATAAAAGGTAGAGGAATACCGGTAAGCGGCAATAATCCGGTGTTTGCCCCAATATGAATAAGCGCTTGAACGCCAACAATGGAGACAAACCCTATGACTACAAGTCGAGCAAACCCACTATCACTACGAAGAACGATAGCTGTGCCACGCCACACCAAAACCAGATATGCCCCAACCACTAATACTCCCCCCACAAAGCCCAATTCCTCACCAATAACCGCAAAAATAGAATCGCCCATCGCTTCTGGGAGTACGCTGTATTTGCTTGTTGATTTTCCAAACCCAACTCCCGTTATTTGCCCGGTACCAATGGCAATGAGCGACTGATTGAGGTGAAAGCTATCAATATCGTTTCGTTCTACCACAAGCGAAGGAAAAAAGTTTTGCGCAAGAACGTTCCAATTGGGCACAATGCGTTTGAGGCGATATGGAGTGATAGCCACTAAAAGTGCTACCGCAACAACACCAATAAGCGCAGTGAGAGCGATGTATCTCCATGGAGCTCCGCTGAGTAGGTACATAACGGCGCCACCGCACACAAGGATAACCGCCATGGTCGTTGCTGGTTCTATAAGAATGAGCCCCACAACCACAAGCGATACCAATAAAAAAATACCATAGGTATTCCAACCCTTTTTCATATTCTTCATGTTGGCGCTTGAAAGAAGCGACGCCAAATACAACACGAACGTAATCTTAAGAAATTCGGATGGTTGAAATGTGATTGGCCCAACAGTAATCCATCGATGTGATCCATTAGCGGAAACCCCTATGGGAGAAAAGACAAGAACAAGAAGAATAAGGTTCAGTAGCAGTAGTATGGTTGCGACTTTCCCCTGCCATCGTCGGTAATACACGCCAAAACCAACCAGAAAGCCAATAATTCCGGGAAGAAGTCCTTTTATGAGTTGATTGGTAACAAAATAGTACGCGTCGCCATGTTCTATTTTCCCTTTGTCAGATGAGGCGGATGAGAGCATGAGCAATCCCCCCACCACCAAAATGAGCACTACCGTTAAAAACATCCAATCGGGTTTGTGTCCCCGTGTGAGAGATGTAAAAAATGTCATACGCATCGACGCATAATAGTTCCCGATCCTTGGGCGTGAGTGGGGCTTCCTTGATCAATCATAAGTGTTCCGTTTACAAGCACCGCTGACACTTCAAAATCCTTTGTAGTAAGCACCATATCGGCATAATACCCATTGGTCACCAGACCACGCTTTTTGAGTCCCACAAGTGTCGCGGGGAGTCCGCTTATTTTCGCGACTGCCTGTTCTATAGACAAAGAGCTTGCGGCCGCATGTTTGAGGTAAGTAGGAAATGTATTATATGAACGCTCTGGCTTGAAAGCGACAGATAAGTGATCAAAATTAGGACTATTGGTAGAAATAAGCGACCTTCCCGAAAGAAGGGCTCGTGATACTTCTTGCTCGTTTAGGTTGTCAAAAAAGACCACCGCGCGCAATTTAGAAACCCGCATAAGCTCAATCAGTGCTTTGGGAGCGGACAGTTGGCGATTACGAGCAAATTCGTAAAGTGTTTTTCCAACCAAAAACTCCATCCCGGGAGCGTTTAAAATCATCATTTTAGTCGAATCAAATTTCGGAAGAAGCGAGGTGATTTCTTTTACGCATGCTGGATCTTTAAATTTCTCCACGAGCACGTCGCGAGAATCGTTTCTAAATTTTTCGGGGATGAAAGAAGCAACCGATTCAGCGCTGTAGCTAAAAGGATTGATATTAAAATATACATCTGCCTTTGCGCTTTTTTCTTCAATCAATGAAAGCGCATCACGATATTCATGCTCAAATCCAACAAACGGTCTTAGATGACTGATAATAGTCGGTACCGCGACTTCTTGAGCTAGCTTTACGGTTTCTTGCACCGAAGCAAGAATTCCTTCTTTCTCGTTCCGCATATGAGTTGCGTACACGCCATTATACTTTTTAACCACATCAAGAAGCGCTCGCAACTCGTGGTATGGGGTACTTTGATATGGGTAATGCCCGAGTCCAACAGAAAGACCAAATGCGCCTTCACGCAACGCTTCATCGAGCACCGAGCGAAACACACGAAGCTCGTTTGCGGTAAGAGATCGAAAAACGCTCGGGTTATGAACCATTTCATCTCTGATAACTCGATGCCCCGCGAGCGTGGCGATATTTACGCCAAAATTAAATTGCTTTTGGAGAACATCTAAAAAGTCCCCTACGCGTTTCCAATTTACATTAACGTGCGTGGCGCTTGTCCACGCGGAACAATGCCCCAAAGCGCCGTAGAATGATGGAGCGAGAGAAAATCCACACTGCCCAATGAGAATAGACGTAACTCCTTGTAAGAGAAAGTCCCGGTGAAGAGGAGAGGTAAACAGAGTTAGATATCGATCGGAACTTACATTCAAATCAACAAATCCGGGCATAAGATATCCTTCGTTTCCAAGAATAACTTTGTCCGCTTTAAAAGAGGGGAAACTTCCTACTGCCACAATAGAACGATCACGCACAAGGACATCTGCTTTAAACGGATTTTTTCCAGTGCCATCAACGAGAATAATATTTTTTATGAGCGTGGTCATGGAAGATAGTGAAAAGTGGAAAGTTCAAAGTAAAACGAGTTTATATGTTTAAGATTTTCCATCTTTCATTCCACTTTCCACATTTACCGTTCTGCGTGTAACTTATTTATCTTTAATCATTAATCGTATATATAACTCGTTCCACGTTCCTCTTTATACGCACTGCTACCACGTGCTAATTGCCGAGCGTTTCCAAGAATTAGTGGCAACACAGACGTAGACATAGCTTGAGTCCCAGACAATCGTACCAGCAGTGCAAGCAGTAGTAGTTGAGGCAGGAGTACTTGAAGCAGTCATAACTATCTTGCCTGGAGATATAATATCCCCCGATGTATTTATTGAGACGGTCTTAGTCGGATTTCCGCTTCCATCAATAGCGGTGACAAAGCGAACGCCACCAGTTGAACGGAACGCGGTTTCGTTGGTAGCGGCACTGGCAAATTTGTAGTTATTTGAGTCAGCCCACAAAAACACCCCGGCGTGAGTTGACGACGCTTTTCTGCCACCAATAGTGCTGTAACTTGCAGAAGTACCCAAAACATTTTCTTTACCACCAAGAATAACCGAATAATCCGGAGAACCTGTATTAGGAACCCCAGAGATATTAGATTCTCCCCCAAGAATGACTGAGTCATCTCCATAAAGCTCATTATACGCCCCACCAAGAATCGCTGATTCTGATTTTCCAATTTTATTGTAAAGACCACCCCCAATAAACGATGCTGTTGCGGAGTTATCAGTTGACCACGATGAAGCGTCTATTCTGTTACGATTACCACTAGCGATACCAGAATAATAAGCTGAGCGAATAAAGTTATTATTTCCTCCCGCAATCATTCCCTGATCAGAACTCACGACGCTATTATTCGCTCCCCCACCAATGACCATATCTTGCTTTCGAGAAGAGGTGGTGCTGTTGATGATGTTGCCGTGTCCTCCACCAATAAAACCGAGGATTGAATTGATGATTTTGTTTTCGTATCCCCCGTTCCACCCACCACCAGCAATAACCGAACCAGATGAAGAGGCATCGATGATATTGCCGGTGTATCCACCTAAGATACTACCGCTCAGATCGCTACCATCACTACGATTATTGACAAGCTGAATACCAAAAGGAAGGGTGCTTGTAGTAGCGGATAAAATACTCAAATTACCTGCTGAATCAGTGGTTAGAGAAGTATATATAGAAGAATTATATCCTAATCTGAGCTGTTCAGTGGTATTGGTGATCGAGATGTTATCACCAACCACTGATGAGGCAAGGACGATGATAGAAGGGATGGCTACTCCCATGAGGATCGAGAGGGTGATGATGGAGATATGATGCGTGATGGTGGTGTGGGACATAGATGTTATTGGTTTATATTGTTTTTATATTAGAACATTATCTTTATTTATATTTATTACTTTATCATACGCGAGAGAAAAAAGAGCACGAGCCCGAGACCGTTTGATACCGCGGTGATAATCCAAAACCGCATCGTTACCCGACTCTCGTGCCACCCCAGTGCTTCAAAATGGTGGTGGATTGGTGTTGATAAAAATATTTTTCGTTTGAAAACTTTTTTTGAAAAAAGTTGAACAATAACCGAAAGCGATTCTATGACAAAGATAGGCGCAAAGAGGGGTAAAAACAGCACCGTGTTTGTGAGCATCGCGATCACGCCCATAGTAATACCAAGCGCCATCGATCCCGTATCTCCCATAAAAAATTTTGCCGGAAAAATATTGAACCACAAAAACGCCAAAAGCGCTCCCACGATCATGCACGAAAACGCCGCCAAATCAAAACGTCCAAGCGCAAACGATACTACCGCAAGTGAACCGAATGAAAAAAGCGAGACCCCACCCAGCAACCCATCAAGTCCATCAGTTTCGTTTGCCGAAAACGCAGTTGCTACAATAATAAAAATAAAAAGTGGAACATACCATCCATCAATTTCAACCGTGCCCACAAAAGGAATTGCCAAAACGCTCCACCCCAATTTGTGAGCAAACCACCACGCCCCCACAAGACCAATCGCCAAATAAACCAACAACTTGTGACGAATCATCATCCCGCCGCCTTTTGGCCCCATGCGCGCTATTCCCATTAAGTCATCAACAAACCCCAGTAAAGCCGCGATAAGCATAGCGGCAATAGGAAGATATGTTTGCGCCCGATCAACAACGTTGAAATAATCAAACACTCCACCAAAAAAAGTTTTTGCGCCCCATAAGACGAGGGCGATTCCCAACACGGTTACCCAGATAATAATACCTCCCATTGTCGGCGTTCCCGCTTTTTGTTGATGGAGTTGATTAAACACTGGAGCTTGTTCGCTTGAACGAATTTGTTTCCCTGCTTTATAGCGAAGCAAGAGTCGCGTTACTAACGGAGTTAGCAAAAGGGCAACAAAAAACGCCCCCCCCGTAAGAATCAGCATACGAACCGCCTGACCAGTAATGGAATAAGGATTGAACATATTATTCAACACACGAAAGGAGTTTTTCGATTTCTCCAAATCGATCCGTGCTTGAAAGAACTCCTACAAAAACCATTTTACCATTTTTTTGAAACAACGTCACTAAATTACCTCCTGACTGCTCGATAAATCCTGTTTTGCCACCAAAAAAGTTTTTACTGCCGGCAAAAAAATCAATATTGGAAAAACTCCGTCGCTTTGATACCGAATAATCATATAACGAAACACTTTTTTGCCGACTCATCTCAAGTATATTTGGATGCTGACGATACAAAAAATTCATAAGAGCATACAAATCATAAGCAGTCGATTGATTGAGATACGAAAGCCCCGATGGTTCATAAAAAGATGTTTGACTCATGCCGATTTCTTTAGCGCGCTGATTCATCGCGGAAACAAATTCATTGGAACCAAGCGCGGAGGCAAGCGCGTACGCCGCATCATTGCTCGAAAATACCAGCGACGCCTTAATAAGATCCAAGACGGTGTATTCCTGCCCCACCGCAAACGATCCATTTTCTCCCACGGCCTGTCGCACCTCGTCTGATATAACGATTTTTTTTGAGAGATCAAGGCGCTCAAGAGCAATGGTTGCCGTCATGAGCTTGGTAATAGACGCGATTGGCCATCGATCAAGGGGGTTTTTTTCCAAAACCGCGCGATCTCGATCCAGATATTTTACCAAATAAATCTTCGCATCAATCGTGGGGCAACTGTTGTTAGTAACAGAGGGCGGTTCAACCGCCGGACGTTCAATAAAATCCGAAAATGCATTCTCTACCGTTACGGGTGTTTCCACCGGAACGGGAATTTCTCTCACCATAGTATCTGCTGTATCGGATAAGGTAGAAAGAACCCGTGCCTGTTGCGCGTTAGGAATATGTTGTTCGGAAAAAACCGATGGCTCTTTGAGCACGTACAGAGAAACTAATATAACAAATATAAGAATGAATGCTTGGTATTTCATAAACAATATTATTATGTCGTTTCTTCGGGAGAAGACGCGTGATCTGATGAAACAGGTTCATTATGAGTATCGGCAACACGAAAGTACGACTCTTTCATCTGTTGATAGGTATTATACTCGGGAAGATCTGTAACGGAAGATACCCCCATGTGTTTGAGAAAATCAAAACTTACTTGATACACATATGAAAGACCTTTCCCCTGCGCGCGATTAACAAGCCCCCGTACGGTTAAACTACGCAAAATAAAGCTTGAATTTACTCCTCGGATATAATCAATCTGCGCTCTGGAAATTGGTCCAAAGTAAGCAATGAGAGATAATGTTTCCAACGCCGCTGGAGTAAGTTCTTCTTTTAAATCTTCTTTGACAAAACGTTCAACAAAAGAAGAAAAGGATGGTTTAGTGGTTAGTAAAAGGGCATTTTCGTGTGTCACCAATGTAAGTCCCCTATGATGTTCCTCAAGAAGCTTTTTGTAATAAACAATTGCCTCATGTAACTCATCTTCGGTTATCGAAAGCACCTTCGCTATTTTAACGGTTGACATGGGCTCTCCATATACAAAAAGGAGGGCTTCTAGTGCTGCGATAATATGTTCTTTTTCCATAGTATGATTACAAAACACCAAATGAATGATGCACAAAACAATTAATGCGAAACGAATAGTGGATCGATGATTATTTCTCTTGTTTTTCTTGTTAAAGATTAATAGTCAATGATTAATGATTATTGATCATTTCCATCTGCATCTCTCCAAATAAATTATCCTGCCGAACGGTAAGTGTTTGGTCTCTCAATAAATGCAGTAACGCGAGAAACAGCACGATAACTTCTCCCCTCGACTTGCTTTCGGCGATTTGCGAGAAACGAGAGATTCCTTTTAACAACGTCTGAGAAAGTTCGGTAATTTTTTCTTCTAATGAAAAGAGTTGTCGCTCTATCGTTTCCTGTTCAACGACAAACGTTCCCAAAGATTGCAACAATTTGCCGAGCGCGTGAGCCAGAGCATCAGGCGTCGCGTTTGATGCAGGATAGAATATAGAAGGAATATGAGAGAGGAACTCGCGTGAAAATGACTGCGCTGACATTCCCCATGTTTTTTTCACAAGCCCAAATAATGGCTTGATATCACTGTACAACTTTAGTCGTCGCTCAAGATCAAAAATTCCTTCTTCTTCCTCTTGAGTAAGTTCAAGATCGGGAAGGAGCGCTTTTGATTTTATCAAAAGAAGATGTGAAGCGACAACTAAAAAATCTGCAAGTATGCGCGCCGATTGCGATTGATCTTTTTGAGAATCAGCACTCACTCGTGCCTGCATATCTTGAACATATACAATAAAATCAGCTGTGACCTCCGCCAAGCTGATACGAGTAATATCTAACCTTTTCTCTTCTATGAGTTCCAGTAGTTTATCAAGCGGTCCAACAAACTCCTGCGTTTGCACCTGATACATATCCTTAGAATACCAAAAAATGTTCCAAAATCCAACCGAATCGATACCACCCAACGTTGCGCGCTAGATAATAACATACATTTCCATGTGAATATTGATATTACCCGATATATCTGCGTCTCTTGACAAATAAAATAAAAGGAGTATAATGAGACCAGAACAGTATAAAAGGGATCCACGCCCAGTCAAATAGCTACTATGTAAAAAGCGACTATTTGACTGGGCGTGGACGGATGTGAAGCCGGCTGCTGCAGTTTTCTTCTCACTTTCTTGCCTTCCCCTGGGGACGCCTAGGGTGACTCTTTGAGAAGAAAGCAGCGAGAGGGGCAAAAGTCCCCGTGGGGAGATTGATGTCTCCCTCAAGGGCCGCACGAGAGTCAAAATGAGGATCGAGAGCCGAGTCAAAAATCTCGGCTGGGAATCCTTGAGATTCTTGTGGCAGGGAGAGATGCCTGTCAGTCGGTCACCTCCTTTCAAGGCCTCTGCCAATGGAGACCTTGGGACTGGCAAGTGTTGCGGTGACTCAGGTCACCACTCACTCAACGCAAAAGGTAGCACTCATCCCGCCGTCCACGCCCCAGTCCTTCGCTCCTTCCCTTTCGCTCCTTCCCACAAATCCTCCATTTTGGAGGTCGCTCGTCATCCGACGGGCGTTTTTTGTACTAGTTGTATCTAAATCGTTTATAATCTGCCATACTCACACATCTTGATAAACAAATACCACAAGTGTAAAATCTTACCAGAACATTAGTTTCCCGTTCTACTCAGTCAAATGGCTATAAAATAAGAGATGGTTATTTGACTGGGTTGGAACGGACTTCGCACTCGATCGCTTAATCGCTGGGCGACTCTTTCTTTCTCGTTTTGGGAATCGCGCCCCAAAAGAAAAAGTGGGGGCAGCAAGGCCTTCAGCCACCGATGAGTAGAGAGCGGGGCGTGATAGACGCAAAGCGTCGGCTCCGCCCAAAATCTCCTCTTACTCAGAAAAGAGAAAGGGATAGCCATTCTTGCCCTCCTATTACCGACCGCTCCGACCCAGTCTTTTTGTTCACAACACTCCGACATGGTCGGAGTTTTTTGTACTAGTTGTATCTAAATCGTTTATAATATAGAGTGATGATGGCACGTAGTATATAGCTCATAGCTTATGAGTTACTTTGGAACCTGTTTTTCTTCTTTGTTCTCTCTTGTCTCCCACTAACCACTAATCACTATGTATGCTTGCCCTCTACCGTAAATACAGACCAAAAAAACTTTCTGACATCGTCGGCCAAGAGACGATCGTTGCTATTCTCAAAAATGCGGCACGAGAACACGCGTTTGCGCACGCATACCTTTTTTATGGCCCGCGGGGAACTGGAAAAACAACTATTGCTCGCTTGCTTGCAAAAACAATCAATTGCCAAAAACGAGCCGAGGATGAGACGTTTAAAAAAGAGGGAGAGCCATGCAACGGTTGTTCAACATGCGCTCAGATAGATACGGGTCACGCGCTTGATGTGGTGGAAATAGACGCGGCATCAAATCGCGGCATTGATGAAATAAGAGATTTAAGGGAGCATATTCGCACACTCCCTTCCGTGTGCGCAAAAAAAGTATTTATTATAGACGAAGTGCACATGCTCACCACGCCCGCATTCAACGCACTCCTTAAGACATTAGAGGAACCCCCCGCACACGCCATATTTATACTTGCCACTACCGAATATGAAAAAGTCCCGTCGACTATCGTGTCGCGCACTCAGCGTTTTCACTTTCGCAAATTAACACTCGAGGAGATTGCCAATAAACTTGAACGTATTGCGCGCCAGGAACAATTGAACTATACCCGTGACGCGCTTGAGCTTCTTGCTCATCTGGCAGATGGAAGCGTGCGAGACGCCGAATCGCTTCTGGATCAAATCGCCTCAATGAAACAAAAAAATGTCTCAGTTGAGCACGTGGAATCGGTACTGGGAAAGGTTGACTTTGCAAAAACCGTGACCATGGCTGACGCACTTATCCAAAAAGATTTAAATAAAGCGTTACTTTTTTTGCATACGATTAGCAATGATGGATATAATTTGTTTCAGTTTAACAAGGATGTAACTGAATATCTGAGGCGAACCCTCTCGCTTTCCCTCAACCCTACTCTTGAAACACTCTTTTCCCAAGAAATCGCGCACAGCCAGTTGACGCACATTAAACAACACGCCGAAAAAGTTAATTCTGACTATCTTATTGCCCTTATTAAAGCATTGATTGAGGCCTATACTCAGATGCGCTACAATCCTTTCCCATTAGTCCCTTTTGAAATCGCCATCATAGAAACACTGAAGTGATTATTAATCCTTGATAGTTAATCTTTGACCACACACCAAAGATTATTTTCCCCACTTATCACTAATCACTTATCACTATCTATGCTTCCTCTCCATCATCTTTCAGTCCGAAAACGGATTCATAAAAATTTAGAACAATATCCACATCCTAAACGATATGTTCGCGTTTTTGATGTCCTCGTATACTGCGCCAGTATTTTTGTTCCCATTATGACACTCCCGCAAGTGTATGACGTGTACATCAAGCAAAACACGCAAGGCATTTCTGTTATCTCGTGGAGTGCGTACGCGATAAGCAATACGGTGTGGATCGTATATGGAGCACTTCATAAAGAACGCCCTATTATTTTTGTGAACATTGCAATGTTTATACTCAACACGCTCGTGGCCCTCGGTGCGTTATTGATGTAGCGAAAGAACAAACAACCCACAAAGAACAACCAACAAAAAAAATACCTAAACAACACAAGAGTAATCAATGCCCACGCAAAGTCGCTTCAGGAAAGAGGCGACTTTTTTAAAACAAAAATCCCCCGCCGGCTTGAATATGTTATACACACTCAGTATCAATAGAAATCACATACTGCGCTTCTCGCATAACCAACGCAACATCTTGTCCTACAAACCTTGGAACGTTTTCTGGTTTTATCCCTCGCATCGCGCCCTCCTTTTTGAGCCGGCAATCACTATGAAGTTGAAAAGGTACGAAAAACGATAAGTGCTACCCTTATTATCGTTTTGATTTACAACCAAGTCAATTGACTCATATTGATTTAAATGCTTAATCATTGTAACGTATATAGGTCAAAAATTTGGGGGATCGTCTAATGGTAGGACAGTGGCCTTTGAAGCCATTAATCGGGGTCCGAATCCCTGTCCCCCAGCACTTCGGCAAGCTCAGTGCAGGCATTTTTAAAAGAGTTATACTGTACTTATTATGTGGTATGTGTACATGCTTCTTTGCGATCAGAAAACTTTTTATGTAGGGATAACTGATAATCCTCAAAAAAGATTGAACATGCACAGAGAGGGAAAGTCATTCTTCACTTCAAAGTTTTCTGATATTAAGTTTCTATATTGTGAGAGATATCTAAAAAAATACGAAGCAGCACTACGAGAAAAACAAATTAAGGGCTGGTCTCGTGCAAAGAAGCAAATGTTACTAGATCATAAGTTAGGATATAATGTTTGTACTGAGCTTGTTGAAGTTTTGAGGATTGGATGACTTGCCCTGAGTTTACCGAAGAGAATCCCTGTCCCCCAGCAATCTTTTGCCAAAAATCAAAACTCGGTGGAACATTATTACAACACGTCACTCCGAGAAGTTTATAATCAAAACATCGCTTAATTATCTAAAATAAAGAGCGCTCCGATGGAGCGCTCACAAAGAGCAAAAAGAAGTAGCTGGCTAGAACGAGAAGGTAACACGTGTTTGGATTGAGTTATCGCGCTTGTCGTAGTACACCTTCAAGTAGCTTCTAGGACGATATGTGTACGTCCATCCCACCAATGGATAACTTTGACGCTTGTTGGACACATCACTCCAACGCCACTCTTGAAGGATCCAGGCACTGAGTGAGTTAGAAGCTCTCCATTCATTCTGGATAAAGATAGTTTTCCCATCCCCTCCAAGATAGAATGGATCACCCCCTTCCCACACCACAGCACCGCCCACAGTGAGATTAGCATATGTTTGATGAGCAACCACATCAACCTTTCCACCATATCCATCCACGCTACTGTAGTAAAGAGATACCGGTCCGGCAACAACTGACGAGGAAGCTTCGTGCTTTCCTTCGCTGTTCCACCACGCAACCTGAAACGACACTCCCTCGCGCACAAGACGAACACGCACCCCATCATTTGTCGCACGGAACTCGTTTGAAGCATCTTGATACCGAGTCAGCGGTAGGGCGATTGGGCCCGGATACACAGAGGCCACTGGATCCAACCACCTTCCAGCCGCAACAAAGACGGTTGTCGCATCGCCGAATTTCTTTTGCGCTTCGATATACGACTTCTTGACAACTTCGCCGCAGAGTTCGTATTCAAGCTGAAACGCTAACCCATCGATAAACCGAGGGTGTTTCTCAAACTTTCCATCGAGCCCCAGCCTGACCCAGTTAAGGTCAAACTTCTGGCCGGACTCAACGGGAATAGAAAGAGAAGTGGCCCCAAACGGAGTTGCTGTTACACCCCCCGATTGTGCGATAGCAATGTTTGTTGTTATTGCTATCCATAAGAACGCTATCAATGTGCACCTCATCTTTTTACTCCTTTCTGTCTTTTATACTAACACAATAATAAATATAAGTCAATAATAATAATCAAAAAATCCCCTGCTAGGGGACTACTGCATGGTGCGTGAGGTTATCACGCACCATGCAAGCCAAAGAACTTCTGGGCAATCGCGTATGCGATTGTCCGTAGTGGCCCGCGAGGAAACCACTGTCGATCATACGAGTTAAACCCGATACGCCCCACTGTGAATGGGATGACTTCAAAATTCATTGCCCGCATCAAGCGCATGCACTTGCGCAGATGCAGAAATGGATTTGCGATGACTACGACACGCCGAACCCCGTGGCGAACGAACACATCGGCCGCTTGGTAGGCCACCTCTTCTGTGCCAAGATATGCACCAGTGTTTATTGACTGCCTCACAACGTGTTCAACGTCAGAAAGATATTGAGAAACCTCAATTTGAGCCACAACTATGGGAATATACCCGTGCTCGGAGAGAAGCCATACAGCTCTCTGAGCGGCACGAGCAAGCCGCTCATTGCATGGGTCAACCCTACCTCCAAACCCCCACGAAAAAGCGATGATACCTACTTTTTCTTTCAATGTTCTATCCTCCTTTGCGTACTCTATTATAACATATAGTAAATATAAGTCAAACACCCCCGACGTGCTATCGAGGGTGTTTTTATGTTTTCATATACTACCTTACCACCGTGTGTTTTGATTTATCCGGCTACCATTCTCCTTTTTTGACTTTTTTCTCAAAAAGTAAGTTATGAGCAGATACACTACGAAACAGATAACAAACAAAACGATGATTCCTACGATATTGTTTCCCGTTTTTAGAGTAATCAAGCTACCGATAGATGCCAAGAGAAGATTTGGCTCTTCATTTATAACAGTAGCCGCAGGACTTGAGGTGGGTTGTTCCACTTGAACCTCAAACGGAATCTCTTGTTCTTCGGTGGTGGTGGCAGGAACTGACCCCTGTGGAGCAGCAACAATGGTATAAGAGGCTCCTGTTACCTCTGGAGAGAGTGATACCCCCTCGCCAACCACATCAACATCATTCAGTCTAATCGCCGCAGAACCTATCGTTGGAGCGTTAACTACCACATTAAAAAGCAATTTCCCCGACGTAGTGCAGTTAGGAATACCAACGAGAAAATGTGGTCTTGCGCACGTTGGTGATGACTGAACCATAACATCATCAGCTACCGCTGTAATACTTCGGCATGAAAGATTGTCAAACACCACTGTTCCCTCGACCGCGCATATTTTTCCTCCCGCACCATTGAGATTAACTGAGGATTGAAAACTTGCTCCTTGTGTTTTGTTCCCTCCTGTTGGAGAAACAGAAAGTGTTGGTTGGACTGCATAGGTAACACCACTTACCCCACCGACTAGAAGCACTGTGATAAATAACGACATTACTATCTGTGCGCAATAATTTTTTTTCATATATTTGAGTAAGTATTAGAGTCCCCAATTAAGCATGAGCAACGCAAAATCGTATTTATCGACGATTCCATCACGATTGAGATCACACTCGTTGTATCCGGTTTTCCCCCAATTTGCCATCATGAGCACGAGATCGAGTAAATTAACTTGACGGTCTTTGTTAATATCGCCAATCCTATACACCGCTGATTCTGTGCTTCCACCTCCAGACCCACCAAGTATAGAGAAAGCAGGAGAGGGAGTGGTGTCCACCACCAACCCGTTAGGAAGCCCGCTACGTATCGCGGGATCACCTGAGCAATTTTCTTCACTGAAGAAACCAAACATAACAGTATATGCTCCCTCTGCAAGAGGGGCGACAATAGGAAACGATTCTGTGTAATTAGTACCAACACCATGATTGGGCGTATCAACACAAACAACACTACCTTCTCCTATCTGATAGCTGGTTGACATCCACTCACCCGACATGACACTGGTATTGACCATAGTAGCGGTAACAGTATCACCTCCCTTGACCGTGACTGTACTGGTACCATTCAAAGTCACACGTTCACTGGTAATTTTTGCCCCACCGACAGAAACAACAAAACTTCCCGTTGCGGTGTTTCCGGCTGTATCGGTAGCGGAACAAGAAACAGTGGTAGACCCAAGAGGAAACACCGAACCCGATGCTGGTGTACAAGTCACTGTTGGATTAGTTGGATCTGTATCGGTAGCCGTCGCGGAGAAAGAAACGGCGATTCCGCTTGGCCCAGAAGCACTAGCAAAAGTGTCAGCTGGTAAACTCAACACTGGAGGAGTGTTGTCTACAATTAAACCACCCGGCAATCCACTTTGGATGATAGGATCGCCCAAACAACCTTCTGTATCACAAAAACCGAACATAACCGTATAAACTCCTTCTGCTATAGGCGCGGTAATTGGAAATGATTCGGTGTAGCCAACCCCGACTCCATGATTTGGAGTATCAACACGAAATTCACCCCCTCCTATCTGATAGCTGGTTGACATCCACTCACCCGACATGACACTGGTATTGACCATAGTAGCGGTAACAGTATCACCTCCCTTGACCGTGACTGTACTGGTACCATTCAAAGTCACACGTTCACTGGTAATTTTTGCCCCACCGACAGAAACAACAAAACTTCCCGTTGCGGTGTTTCCGGCTGTATCGGTAGCGGAACAAGAAACAGTGGTAGACCCAAGAGGAAACACCGAACCCGATGCTGGTGTACAAGTCACTGTTGGATTAGTTGGATCTGTATCGGTAGCCGTCGCGGAGAAAGAAACGATCGCTCCACTAGGACCTGGTGCGCTGACCCACATATCAGAGGGTAGATTGAGCACCGGCGGAGTGGTGTCTAAAACAACCGTTGCGAAAACAACCCCCAAGGCGCCATTAAAAACAACCACAGACAAAAGTGCTATAACCAGGAAAATATGTATGTTCCTGAAAATACGCTCTTTATTCATACAAACAAAGAAAAAAATTATATATTTTCTAAAAACACTGGACGGAGATGTTTTTAGACATAGCGGTTATATGGCGTGAATGATACAGTATCTATAAAGATATGTCAATACTATATAATCATAAGAGTAGTGGCCTTTTCTATCTCACTGCCGCCACTAGGACAAATCCAAGAAGGACAAATAACGCGGCGATAATGGCTACCAGTTGCCAGGTGGTTATCCCTGCTTTGGAGACAGTATCAACAACTGACGCTGAAAGGGCCGACCCGGGCGTGTTATACCATACATTCGAAGCAGAGTAGATTGGATACATAGATGCATACGCGTTATAGGGCGCATACCCCGTGGTACCATACCATACAGGTTGTTGCGCGACTGGTTGGTATGAATAACTTACCGGCGCCACATATCCACCATCAATACGAAAGCCTCGCAACGCGCCATGAAATGTTCCTTGAGCATTTTGAGAAACGGCCCGATAGTAATAAGTTACCCCGGGAGAGAGTCCTTGTACATCAATAGAAAAGACACTAGAGCCAGAATACGCGCCTAAAACGCGCCGCTCAGATGACCACGATGGAGTGCGTGACTGCCCATATTCAAACCATACTGTTGTTTGATATCCCGATGGATCAACGCTTCCGCGCAATGTTACAGACGTATCTGAAACAAACTGCATCGGCAACGTCCACACGTTACCGTCATCCCCTAAATAGGTAGTATCACTCGGAGTGGTGTATGAATAGAAAGACGTATCAACATACGTTGGCGAATAAGCGTACTGCTGTGTGTAGTACGGCGTTACATACCCGCCATATCCTTGTGTGGTAAATGAAAGTGTCTGCCCATACGAAACAGAGCTTCCGTCACGAACAACTGCTCGAAAGTAATACGTAGTCCCCGATGATAAGTTGGTGATTGATTGTGAAAAGCGTTGTGACTGCCAATTATATAACGATGACTGCGAGGTAGAATAGGGGAACGAATATGCTGACGTTCCATATTCAAACCATCCACCTGCTCCTGACCCAGTAACTCTCGAGTACCCCCAGAGCGTTGCGTTGTTTGATCCAACATCGGTTGCCGAATAAGTAATCACCGTAGAGCCAGACGTTGATCCCGTTACAAATGTCAAAACGCTTCCGTATTGAGTTCCTTGTGTGTTTTGAGCGACAAGCCGAAACGAGTATGTGGTATTTTGATATAAGCCACTCAAGAAAGCATCCACCGAAACATCGTAGCTTGTGCTTGAGATAATTTTCCCTCCCGTACGATTATTAAGGGAGCCATCGGTCCCATATTCAAACCAATACGTTGTTTCGTAGTTATTCGGGTTAACCGTTCCATTGAGCGTTGCCTGCATTCCCATAACATCACTCGCCGATCGCGTTTGAACAACAGGAGCTCCATAATACTGAGCGTAGAGCATTTTTGCCCCTAATAAAGTGCTAAAAACAATCGCTAAAAGAACGATAATCCCAAGCGATTTTTTGTAGTTCTTTTTCATATGAGCTCATCATAGACAAAGCAAGTAGGCAATTCAATAGGGGTAAAAAAGGGCTCTCGCTCAAACAAAAAGAGTTGTGTATACTAAAGATACTATGCCAGATCCACAAAAACCTCACAAAAAGGAGATCCCCACTATTCACTACAAGCGAATGGGAAACAAAACGTTATTACTCATGATTCTGTCCCGTTCAGGGCCTCTTTTGGGACTTTTGTTTTTAGGAATTATTTTGAGTGCTATCGAACCATATCTGCCTCAAGAAATAGTTAGTGTGGTAAATATATTGCTTGGTCCATTATTTGCTATTTGGCTTTTTCTTTTTATACTCGTGTGTATTATCGGACTACTTGAATACACCAAATACAGCGTGTTACTTGCCCCAACAAGTTTTCATGTGCGCCGCGGCGTTTTAACCATTAACGAAATTGGGTCGCCGTATCGTCGTATTCAAGATATAAAAGTAAACCGAACGATTATTGATCAGCTGTGGGGTATTAGCACCGTTATTATAAACATCATTGGAGAGGAACAAGATATTATCACCTCAGCCGATAGGACGATTATTACACTCCCGTTTTTAGATAAAACTGTCGCGCGAGATATTCATACAATTATGCTCGCGCGTTCCGGAGTTGAGGCTGAGGTTGATCTTTTGCGGAGATTAAATAAACCACAACCGCCACAACCGTAAGAGACAAGCGGGTAATCATTAATCTTTTATCTTTAATCGTTAATCACATCTCGTTGTCCATTCAACGTTTATCGTTCCACATATAACTCGTTTACCATTCATCTTTTATCATTAATCCTTAACCGAGAGTGAGGATATAATCGTTAGTGAAATATGCAACAAAAAGTGCCTCGACATACTCGAAGCACTTTTTGATATTATGCGGCGCGCTATAATCCGGATTCTGTACTACGGCAGCAATTTATCTGTGCGTATAATTACTCATACGCTCGAGCCAAATGGCCTTGCGACTCCCCCACTAAAAGTAGGTACGGTCTTGCATCCACGTAAGGATTTAGCCGTTTCACCCTTCGACTTCGCCCAGGGTAAACCCTTCGACTTCTTTTAAGAAAATCGAGGGGGTCTTTGACTTGTGTCAAAAAAACTCTGACTTATATCGAAGAATTATCCCTTGCGGGATACCTTAACGCTTTCGCGTTAAGACGTCTCTGTTCGCACCTCGAGGCTTACGCCCGACGGCCGTTAACCGCTACGCGTCGCACAACACGCAAAAACGTATTGTGGGATGTCCGGAATTTCCTCTGTACTCAAAAAGAGCACAGTAGCTGCCAGCGCACCAGTTTCTATTATACATAAAAAAGATATCTGGTCAATCCTCAACGTACTCTTGTTGAGTAAGCATCCTCCTCGTTTTACCTACTACTCTCCCCCACGATATTCCAACATTCTTAAGAATATTGGAATGTTGTAAGACCTCCTCGGTCGATCTTTTATATTACGTTGAAAATTAGAATAACGTCCGTGAATGCTGTTCCCGTTCATCAAGCGCTTGATTCACCAGTCCGTCAGCAATAGTATTTTTTTCTCGCGGAATATGCACAAACGAAACAGATTCAAATTCTTGTTTTAAGTTCCACACCGCGATAAATGACTCAAAAAGTTCTTTTTCTTTTAACTTAAAAACACCACTTAATTGACTCACCACTAGTTGACTATCCGAACGAATTTCAACAGTTGACTTGAGCGCGATATCTGATCCCAGAAGTTGTTTGCATTTTTTGAGCGCAAAGATGATGGCCGCGTATTCTGCGATATTATTTGTCGCCACACCGATAACCTCTGCGTACCGCTTTCCGAGTGTTTCCACAAACACCCCGAGCGCGGCTTGTCCCGGATTCCCTCGCGACCCCCCATCGGTATACACAATAATATGTTTATGCGTTGATTGTTTTTTCATAGAACATATAGCACTACTAAATAAGACACACTCTATTGGTTAACGATTAGTGATGAAAGATCAACGATCATCCGCTCTCTTCTCCTTTCGTTCCATCCTTCGACTCGCTCCGCTCACTCAGGGCAAGCTTTTCACTAACCACTACCCACTAATCACTACTCACTTTTCACTACCCTCCACGGCAACTTCGCGATATCAGTGCCAACAACAGTAAACCCCGCCGCATGTTTATGACCCCCGCCGCCATAACGCTCGGCAAGCGTGGCAACATTAACTTTGCTCCCCACCCGAGAACGCAATGAGATAATAAATTTCCCGTATTCATATCGCCACGCGATGCCAATATGAACTCCCCTTTTTTGATGTAACGCATTTGCGACATCAGATCCGACCGCGCGCGGTGCGCTAGCTATTCGAGCCCGAAACCCTTGGAACATAGCATCTTGTGCTTTTGCGACAACGGCATGAACCAGCGCCTGCTTGTAGCGCTCGATTCCTTCCCCGATGGGTATAAATTGTTTACGTCTACGCGCTGATTCAAGCTCTTTAAAAAGAACATCGACTTCCAGGAAGTTATATGCCAAAGAGTCAATAACGGCGATAATGTGACGGCTATGAGGCATTTTCCATCTCCATAAATCAGCATCCTCTACGTAACGCACTAACCATGGCATCTTTGTCTTAGGAAAAAAATAATTCCAGGCGAGAGAGGCGCCGGAATGCGTGTTGGAAAATACACTTCCCTCAACAGATTGAGTTTCCTCTTTCCGAGTAATGTGATGATCCAACACAACCACTTTTTTATTCGCCGCCAAAAGAATTGCTAATTCTTTCTTGTCGTAACAAAAATCAACTAGATACACATGCTTGTGCGTAACGTTTTTCGGAGCGGGTTGACCATAAAAAACAGGAATGTACATCGCTTTTTTGCCAAATTTTTTCCACGCAACCCATGCCGCCACCAGTCCGTCACGACACTCGGCGTGATAGAGTACCACGATGTGTTCTTTTATTTGTTTCATAATACGTTAGCGTAATACTTTCAGCCCAGGTAGATTGTTTCCCGCCAAATACTCGAGCAGTGCCCCACCACCAGTAGAAAGAAAAATGTTTTTGTTTATATGCACATTCCCTAACAGAGAAACAGAGGCGATAGTCTCTCCTCCTCCAATAACAATACGAGCACGCGTATTTTTTAACATCGCTTTCCACAACGCATAAGTCCCATGCGTAAAACGTTTATCTTCGTATAATCCCATGGGGCCGTTCCATATAATAAACTTTGCTCTTTTTAACAGATGACTATATTCATTCACGGTAGCAGGACCAATATCAACAATTCGACGATCATGAATAATAACATCTTTGGGTATTCGTACACGGGATGATAGAGAAAAAGAAGATACGCGTCGCGCGAGACGCGCGTCGTACAGAGAATCCCCAACGGGAATATCGCGTGCGACAAAGAGCGTATTAGCAACACCACCGCCCGTAAGAATAGCACTCACCCGAGAGAAAAAAGATTTAAGTACGCCTATTTTATCAGCCATTTTCGCACCTCCTAGAACAAGCATGGCTGGCTGCAAAAGTGTCTTTTTAAGAAAAGGAGAGAGAGCTTTAACTTCCTCCGCAAGTCCAACGCCGGCATACGCGGGAAGTAATTGAGCAACACCACTCACCGACGCATGAGCGCGATGCGAAGCCGAGAAAGCGTCGTTAACATACAGAGTTCCCAAACGAGAAAGCGCGTGAGCAAGCGCGAAATTATTTTTTTCCTCTCCTTTAAAAAAACGAATGTTTTCTAAAAGTAGAACTTCCCCAGGCGCAAGCGACTGGATACGAGTAGCGATCGCGCGCACATCAAACGAATCATCAAAAAGAACTTTTGTTTTTAATTCCCGCGCAATATGAGAAACAAACGGCTTGAGCGTTTCTTCTTTCCCAACGCGAGGTCGTTTTGGCTTGAGGATATGCACAGATCCCTTTGGTCGTCCACGATGAGCGAGAATGACCACGCGCGCCCCACACGCGCTCAGATATGAGAGCGTTGGTATAGCGCGCGTGAAACGCAACGATTGAGAAATTTCTTTTTCGGAGACGTTAAGA
>JAGOQP010000011.1 GCA_017991375.1 Minisyncoccota bacterium | reverse complement strand
CCTATAAGATACGCTCCCCCAAGACACAAAACAATTAGAGCTATAATTCCACCAATTAAAAAAGGCGTTCGATGACGTTTTATAAAAAAAATAATAGCCGAAAAAAACATTCCAATGCGTGTTCTCATAGTACTGTTTATTATATCACAACCAGAGGTACGAGCTCAAAATATAATGTTGAAAAAAACCATTCAAATGAGTATGATACAGGCATTATGATTGATCGTGATTATCTAGACACCATCAAAGAGCGTGCCCAAAAAAGTCGCGTATACACTGAGTTTCAAATGATGGGTTTACTGATCGCGCAAGCGTTGGGTGATTCAAAACACAAAGCTCTTTATATAAAACTTGCCAAGAACTTAAATAACAGAAAGTTGCTAGAAATTGCCCGTCGCATAGAGGAAAATAAAAGAATCGCGAACAGAGGAGCGTACTTTATGCGCATTATGCAAAAAGAGGGATTCTTAGAGACCATTAAACACGAAGCCGCTAAATTAAAAAAGAAAACACAACCAATAAGAAAAAAAACACAATGATTGAAGACCGTAATAAAAAACTGTGGACTATTTTTCAAAAAAGTGAAGAGAAGTTCTTGCGCAGACGCGCGGGATTGTTTGACTTTTCACGATACACGAAAAAAGACGTAGAAGAGTTAATTCGATTTATGCGTTCAATGATGGTAAAACACCATGGCGTTGGTCTCTCGGCAAATCAAATCGGGCTGGACATGCAGGTGTTCGTCGCTCAACTTCCTGCCGCCGATGGAAAAGGATATACGGGAAAATTTTACGCGATATTTAATCCCACACTCACCATACTTTCAAAAAAAGAAAAGAGTGATCAAGAAGGATGTTTGAGCGTCCCTGGATATTTTGGAGAAACCTCTCGATCAGATAGAGTCGAAGTAAAAGGTTTTGACAAAAATAAACGTCCGATTGTTATTAAAGCAAGTGGTTTTTTAGCACGTATTTTTCAACATGAATGTGACCATTTAAACGGAAAATTATTCACCGATAACGCTAAACACGTGGTTAAGGTGGACGAAACAACTGTCACTAATATATGAAGTACGCTTTCTTTGGATCTCCTCGTTTTGCGGAAATAATTTTGCGCGGACTTATAGAACACCACTACATGCCAACCGTGGTGGTATGTAATCCCGACAAGCCCGTAGGAAGAAAACATATTATTACTCCCCCGCCGACCAAAGTGGTCGCGCGCGATTACCCATCTATAACTGTTTTACAACCCGACTCTAAAGATGCCGTGTCTGCTCTGGCGACCCATCCGCTTGTAACCACGTGCGATATTGCCATTGTTGCCGCCTATGCTCGTATTATCCCAAAAACGGTCCTAGAGGCCTTTAAAATGGGCGCCATAGGGGTTCACCCCTCTCTACTCCCAAGGCATCGTGGAGCTTCTCCTATTCAACAGACGATTTTAGACGGAGACGTTGTTGGCGGCGTTACGTTGTACCGCATGGATGAATTTATGGATCATGGCCCAATGTACGCACAAAAAGAACTTCTCACGCGTGTCGATCGTGCGACGTATCAATCGCTTATAGAAGATTTAGGAGCGCTTTCGGTGAATATGCTCTTAGAGCTCATACCTCTTTTGGAAAACAACGCAACCTCTTTAACCGCACAAGATGAATCACGAGCAACACATACCAAAAAATTCACCACTGACGATGGTTTTGTTGATATGGAAAAAGATTCACCAGTAACGATTGATCGCAAAATCCGAGCTCTCAACCCCGATCCGGGCGCGTATGCTATTATGAACGGAAAGCGAACTAAGTTGGTTTCGGGTACTATAAACACAGATGGGTCCTACACGATTACCAGCGTTATTCCCGAAGGAAAGAAAGAACAGTGTGTTTCTATTGTAGTGCCATCTCGTTAAATCGCTTCTCTACCACGCTCCAATCAATTGCTTTCATGCACGCGTCTATGTACTCGGCGCGTTTTGTTCCGTAATCTATCAAAAACGCATGCTCAAATACATCAAGTGGCAACAACGGGACACATCCTGCCAAATGCCCGGCATGATGTTCATTCACCCATACGTTTAATAATCGCTGAGCGCTGACATCATAATATAAAACGACCCATCCAATACCTCTCATGGACGCAATCGCACGAAATTCTTTTTCCCATGCTTCCACGCTCCCAAAATCAGAAATCAATTGTTTAGTAAGTAGTCCTTCGGATAACAGTGCGCCAGGGGTTTTATTAAGTGAAGCAAAATAATATTCATGCAGTCGCATGCCGTTAAACTCCCAAGAAAAACGTCGCTCAAGCTCCGCGTACTCGAGAGTCCCCATTTTATCTTCTCCCCGCAATATTTCCAGTGTCTTTAGAAGCGCGTTAACGTTTTTTACATAACCTTGATAAAGCGCAAAATGTGTATCAAGAGCGTTATCGCTAAAGCCAGCAACGCCCTTTAAGGACTCAAACGATTGTGGTTCGTAATTCATGTTGTTGCATAGGTTAGTAGTAAGAATGTGAAGTATACAAAAAAATCAAAACAAATGCGATATTGACAAATTTATACGCACGTGATATTTTCATATCATGATGAAGAAAGGGGTCGTGTTATGGGTAAGATGCTACGAGAATGCGCCCTTGGATTTCTGATTGTACTGGTACTTATCGCGATAGCGATCGCGATTGCAACACTTCCAAAAGTACACTAACTCTTTCAAATAAGAGCTACATAAAACACTCCCCTGCTCAAGGGGAGTTTACATTTTTATTATTTTTCCTTTTTTATTTCTTCTTCAAGAAACGTGGCCCATTTTTCCGACTCCTTCTTGTTTGCAGTCAATTGCGCGAGCTCGTGAGCATCAGCTTGTTTATTCTCTGCGGCATATTCGTTTTGAAGATATGCCGAGCGAATGTCTATTTTAATAATATTTTCTCGTGCCGCGTCAAGAAATTCTTGCAAAAGCTCTTTTTTTGTTTTCATACAAATAGTTAGTTAGTGACCAGTGGCAAGTGTAGCATAAAATAGTAGGTAGTAAATAGTGATTAGTAATATATCTGCGCACTAACCACGTATCACTGTTCACTACACTGTTAACCACCTCTTGCGCTCTGTATCGCCCATCTTTTCTATCGCGTACCTCAACATGGTACGAGGCATACGATGCGCATATGTATATAGAAACTCTCGTTCCTTTTTGATATTTTTCTTTCCCGCCTCGCGAAGCATCCATCCAACCGCCTTATGAATCAAATCATGTTGATCCGCAAGAAGCATACGCGCTACAAAAAACACGGGTTCCACATCCCCCTTTTTTATAAAAGCAAATGTAGTAAGGACAGCAATGCGTCTTTCCCACAATGAGCGGGACCGAGCATATTGTTTCAAGAAAGCCGTGTATTCTCTTTTGGGACATCTGGTAAAATACTCCCCTACTATTTTATCAGCGGAAAGATCAACCAGATCCCAGTTGTTTATGTGTGCAGTATGCGCCAGGTAGAAAATATGTATCTGTTTTTGTTGTGCGATGGTGGCTTTTTTGTATTGCTCAACAAGAATGAGCAGCGCGGTTAAACGCTCTTCGTGTATAGGAGACGAGAGTAGTTTTTTTATATCGCTTAGAAGACATCGCACGCAGTATGTCTGTGCGATCACTCGTTGATCGGGAACCATAACACCAATAAATCGATCGCCCTCCGCATACTCTCCTTTTCCTGTTTTAAAGAAACGCTCAAGTTCTCTCGCTTTTTTTGAGCGAGCATTCAAGCGTAGATCTTTTTGTATACGAGAAACCACGTTCATAAAATCGTCACAATTATAACGCATACACGTCGTATCAATAGTATAGTATAATTAACTGGTAGTAAAAGTCGCATATAACAACAGTATGAAAAAATTTATAGGAATTATTATTGCATTAGTCATTGCGTTGCCGTTATGTGCTTTGGCGCAGACGACAAACACGCCGAGTGGAACACCAAAGCCACTAGATATTCGTCGGGACATAGAAGAAACGAGACAAGAGTTTAGAAAAGAGGTAAGAGAAATTCGTCAAGGTTCAAAAGAAGACATAGACGAGCTTCGCCAACAATTTAAAAGTACTGTGGGAAGTTCTACTCCCGAACAACTTAAAGCTCAACGAGAAACATTGCGAGAGCAAATTCGCACTCAGGTGGAAAACGCAAAAGAACTCATAGAACAAAAGCGAGAGGCAACCAAGCAATTACTTGAACAACAGCGCGAGGAGTTTCGTCACGCGGTAGAGGTAAGACAGCAAGAAGCAAAAGATAAAATAGAGCAACAAAAGAAACAGTTTGCTGAGCGCTTAAAAACGCTAAAAGATGAGCGAAAAAAGGAAACGCTTGAGCGCGTTAATGAACGTATTATTGAACTCAATAAAAATCGTCTAGAACACTACGCTAACGCCTTAGCTCAAATGGAAAAAGTTTTGCAGGCAATCGAATCCAGAGCAGATAAAGCGCAGGCAAACGGCGCCGACGTTTCCACGGTGCGAAGCGCGATAGATGCCGCCGAAAAAGCCATTGCCGCGGCGCGCGCGGCGATTGTTACACAAAGTGGAAAGACGTATCCCCTAGTATTCTCAAGCGAGCAAGCACTCAAAGATGACATTCAAAAAGTTCGTGACGCAATTAAAAATGATCTAAAGGCAGTAGAAAGTTTAGTTAAAACAGCGCGTGATGCGGTACACAACGCGGTAACCACGTTGGCGCAGATTCCTGGAGTGAACACATACACCATCTCCCCCTCTCCAACTGTTTCAGCGTCGCCCTCAACATCAGCAACTCCATCGCCAACAGCAACATCAACTAATTAATAAAATAGCTCTATGGATATAAATCAAACAACCCCACCGCTTAGTCAAGAAAAAAAGAGTTCTAAAATGATATGGTTTGTGTTGGTCCTCATCGTGATGATTGTGGTGATTATATGGCTGTTACTACCCCAATCAACAAAACAGCCGACAGTAAACAGCGGCGAAGATACTACTTCGGCGATAACAAGCGAGCTTGAGAAAATAGATGTTGGGGATATAGATGTTCAAATGAAATCGATAGACGAAGATCTTAAAAATCTTTAGCAATAAAAATCTCCCTCATAATGAGGGAGATTTTTATTGAGGTTTCAAAAATAATTTTAATCGATTACATTCCTGGTCCACTAACTCGCTATCGTAGTCGCCGCTGTGAGCGGTGTGCCCTTGATAACTCGCCTTCTTTTGATCTATATGCACCGTAACGACATATTCTCCACCCCGTTCTTTGGCATACACATGAAAACGAGGATATTCCCCTACCCCCAGGCGTCGAGAAAACGAGTACTCACCGCTTTGTTGGTTAAGATGTAATAATCCATAGCCAGCTTCTCGCAAGATATTTAAAATAGTATTTTTTGATTTTGGCGCAAAAAATTGCATACACATAATAGTATATCATTTGACCAAGACGCACAAATATATTGACATGGTATAACAAATACCATACCATCACGTCAGTACACAGAAGGGAGAATCAAGATGAAAGGCAAAAAATGCGTTTATTTGATTCTAGGAGAAGTGCCCTCTGTATTGTATTCCATCTACCGTATTACTGACGAGCGTGAATTTCTTGATTTTTGCAAGAATGCTAAAGCGAGCCCTAAGAATAATGTGAGAGTCGGATTTGCTACCTCTCTTTGCATCTTTGACTTTCGAGGGATTGCAAAGATTAGGGCTCTCTTTAGAGGTCCCGATGGCACAAGAAGAGTATTGATTAACTTGATGTGGCATGCCCAAAATACTCTGTACTATGTGACGTATCTTTTGCCCGAAGAAATATTTCAAGAGGCAGTAAGTGTTGTTCGGAAAGGATCAACAACAACTGGAGGATTTTCTCCTCACGTGGGTTTGTTTCCGGACTGCTATGTTTGGAATGTTGGAGAAGGTCGATTTACTTCCATTTGATGCTTCGCTGCGCCCCGCACCCCTACGACCGCCCCCCGCGGTCGTTTTGCTTTTCGTTGACACAGTACCATTTGTATCATATCATCACGATGGCACATGGAAAGGAGATTGGGATGGCTATTAATCTGACTCTAAGAAGAGCTCCTAAAAGGTTGTTTCTGACAAAAGCAACAGGACATTGTGGTTTTACTGATCTCAGAGGAGTGTATAAGGCGTATGAGCGGCTAAGCCCAACAGCGTTTGCGCGACTATTGAAAAAGATCAATCCACAGAGCAAAAATCCTGTGTTTGTTACTTTATTTTTCAGAAATGAACGCGGGTACTGCAATCGTTCCTCTGTTGGAACAACCGTTCGAGCGCGTATTCGAGCCCTTTACAGACACGGAAGGTGCAAGGGTGGACATTTGGCGCTCATCAATTTCAAATGGTCTTGGCGCCAGGACTGTTCCACAAGACAACGCACCTTTTTGATTCCGCTTCAAACACTCATTCAAACAATGGACGACCGAGAGAAACAAGAGGCATATACTTTCAATCCCGGTCGCTTTCCACATAATCTAGGAGGTAGCGAATTTTTGTGGGTGACGAACATCTTTCCACACAGATTCGCTTCCTCTTGGTAGTTGTCGTCTTTCCACTTCGCACCCTCACGACCGCCCCCCGCGGTCGTTTTGCTTTTCGTTGACACAGTACCATTTGTATCATATCATCACGATGGCACATAGAAAGGAGATTGGGATGACAAGGACAGAAACGTGCATATTAAGACCGACTCCAAAAGCTTGGTTCAAGCTCAACTGTGGAGCACTCAGTGATGGCGTTGCTGATGCACAATGTCTAACAGCAGAACCACTGTCTTTGTTTGAACGCTACGACAGAGTAAGTCGTCAAGAGTTAATGCATTTTCGTAGAGAAGTTGGAGCGAACCAAAGGAACGGGAATGTACGGATCGGTCATAGACCACCACATGGCGACGGAGAGATTGCTTTTAGTGGAACGGCTATGATCCGGGCACTGTACAAAGGTAAAGTTGGTACTTACGCGCTTCTAGACATAACATGGAAAGAAGGAGACACTCGGTATACCATTACATACCTCTTGAAAGAAGGGTTGCTCAGAGAAGCAATCGGCGTTGTTCAGAATGGATCAACGTCGGTTGGGGGGTTTCTTCCTGAAAATCCATTCTATGGGTCCTACACATGGAACATGGAGTTAGAGCTGTTCCAATAGAATACCCAACCGCACCCTCACGACCGCGCTCCGCGGTCGTTTTGTTTTTTACCACACTAAAAACCTCGACGAAAGTCGAGGTTTTATTTTTCATCTATTTCTTTTTCTTAGTACTCCCCTTTTTAGCGGTCGTTTTCTTTTTAGGGATACCTAAAGCATCAGCCACAACAGTTTTAACATCTGCTTCATCTACTTTTTTCTTTTCGATGTGTTTTGGAGTGATGGCGACGACTGAAGAAATACCAACCGCGCCCATCAATTTATCAAGTTTTATACTGATTGCCTCCAGCTGCTTTTTAAGATCAGCAATCTGTTGTCCACTATCAGATTGAAAACGTGGGGCGGAATGATCAAAATTTCTTTTTGGAAACGAAGCGCCTCTTTCATCTTGCCGCCCATAGGCATTTGAAGATGCCCCCCTGTTTGCGCGAAAACAATCGTTGCAATACACCGGCTTTTCTCCGGTGGGACGGAAAGAAACCTCACACGCTTTATTGCATTCGGCGCAAATAGCGCTAAACATTTCGCCACGCCCTCCATCTCTGCCACCTCGTCGGTTTCGATCGCCACCAAAACGATCGTGTCGATCATTACCTCCCCGACGAAAATTCCCTCGTCGTCCTCCCCCATACCCTCCTGGCCGTTTAAAATCTCCCATAATATAAGCGTTAATACGCCGTGTTTTTAGTTGATAATAAGCACATCCCCAGCATACCCTTATTATACCCAAGAAGCAACGAATTTTTATCGCTTGTGTTGACCCGAAAATAAATTTTATATAGTGTTACAAAAATTAGCGATCGCTAATTTTTGTAACACTTTGACTATTTTGATATTATTCCATACATCTATGCGTGTCTGGGACATACATCCAAAGCATTTATGCGCCAAACACTTACTCGCTGAACACCGAGAGCTTCATGGGCTCTGGAACATTCTCACCAAACACAAGGGCACTGGTGGGTATTCACGACATCCCGAAACGCTCCGTTGGGTTGGAAAACAAAAAGCTCTTTACGCGCGGCATGATATGTTGGTAAAAGAATTTACCCGCCGCGAATACACACACCACACCCCCCTCAACAAAAAATATGCCACCGGCTTAGGAAATCAAAAAGTTTTTATAAATACCATTAAAGAACAAAAAATAATTCTCAAGAAAAAACCCTGCGCCTGTTTACTGCACACCCACCCTAAGTATTAATAGAAATACTACCAGCTTATTTTAAAATCAAGTTGCTCTTGAGAAATACCAATGGATTTTCCATGAGAAATAGCATCAGACCATGTTGATGTATCTGATTTTTTTATGCGGAATGTTTTATCTTTAAACACCACGAGAATATCATCGTTTTCATCTTGCCAAAAATGAATATACCAAGGTCCATCAGTAAGGCATTTTGCCAACTGAAATATTTGATCCTCACTGATTAAAACATTATGCAAAATCCAATCATCGTCTACATACGTTTTTTGAATATCCAACTGATTCAGTATGTTTTTATCAGCTAAACTATTTTCTACAATAACGCCTTTGTACATATACTAAATGTTAAGCATATTATAGCTCTTTTAAAAATGCTTGCACTGAGCTTGCCGAAGTGCTGCGGGACTTTGAGTTCGGCCTCGACTAAATTATCCACCGTCGTAGATAATTTGTCTAGCCACCCGCTCGCGTGCAATGTTACTACATTGCACAAGCTCCACTGTTCGAATCCAAGGTATGAGTAAAGCAGTTTACGCATTTCCCGTAGCCATGAGCGAACATGGGGAGTCGAATGGCTGTCCCTCCTGAACAAAATCCGAACCTTTTACCAAGCGAACCCCGACGAATGAAGCCGCCCCGCCGCCGCTCGCTAACGCTCGCCAGCCAGCAAAAAAGTTTTCTCTGCTTTTCTGATTTTGCGCGCGCCCGATTTTTTCTTCTAAAAGGAAAAGAAAACTTTTTTGCTGGCTTCTGCTTCTGACAGAGCAGGCGGCGGGGCTGGCCTCTATTTTTTGCAAGAACACGGCGGAATTCCCCCCACACCCCCCTTCCGCCGTGTTCTTGCGGGAACGGACGGAATTTTTGGCGGCGGTTAATTTTTGTATTTTATCAATTCGCTATTATTCAATTCATTGGACATAAAATTTAGTATTCCTGCTATGTACTCCTCAATTTCCGAAATAACTTTTTCCGGTTGTGGAGAATGCACCCCAATATCTTCAATAAGATCAAGAGCTTCCTTTAATAAATTAAAGGGCACAAGCTCAATATTATCAAATACTCTTTGTATGTAATACCTATTTATTAAACTTCGCCCGCCGCTACTTCTGCCAGAAATTTTTACACCTACGTTTTCAAGTTTAGTTCTAAATTGCTCTATTTTATCGTCATCACTATCGTTGTAATTCCATTTATATGACGAAAGCGCAAAATCATCAGCATACACACCAAAGTTCATGCCCTGCTGATATCCTTTGTCCAAATGCTCAATAAATTCATTTCTATAAAACCTCAAGGCAGAATATAGCCATTTAATTTTGGTTAGAAAATTATCCCTAAATTTTTGTGTTAAAATTGATAATTGACTAGATTGGCTGAGTTCAAAATAAAAATTTCCGATTTTATGATACATATCTATTCCATTTTTACTGCCTCTATCCGGCAAGTACATTTTCAGTAGTAGCAGACTTCGATTTATCATAATCATCCCAAACATAAACAGAGATTGAACATCAATTTTGATTGCCTCATTATTATCACGCTCGTACGGATGAGAAGGATAAGATCGTTTATTCGGGCCTAGAAAGTGTAGGAACTGATCATCATGTGAAATATAGCTTAAAATCTTTCGGTCGCGTCTGAATCTCCGGACAATATGCTCGAATAGCTCTATATCAGAAAGCACCATCGACATAATCTTATTAAAATCATTGTTCGGATAATTTATCCCCTGTAAATTTTGTTC
>JAGOQP010000010.1 GCA_017991375.1 Minisyncoccota bacterium | reverse complement strand
CTTCTTGAATATCCTCACATACCCCGCCAGATGAATTGGGATATGATTGATATCGCCCTATCTGTGCGATTCATTCCATCTCCCGAAACAGGTTTTATTGGTATTCATAAATTGCCACCAGCTCATACGCTTTTATGGGAAAAAGGTGCTCTTACTATTGAGCGATACTGGGATCTTCCTAGTGAAATAACAAAAGACAGTTACGAGTTATGCAAAGAGAAGCTCACATCTCTTTTTAGCGATTCGGTTAGAGAGCGTATGATTAGTGATGTTCCACTGGGGGCTTTTTTGAGTGGAGGGGTTGATTCAACTTCGGTGGTTGCCGCAATGGCTCAACAAAGCGCACGTCCAATAAAAACATTTGTTATTAGCATGGATGGCACAAGCGAAGATCAACGATATGCGCGGATTGCGGCTGATACGTTTGGGACCGATCATCACGAGATTGCTATTTCTGATATTGATTATCAAAAAGAGGTGCGCAACTTAGTGGCATATTACGACGAGCCGTTTTTTGATCAGTCAGCGCTTCCCACTACTGTTATCAGTAGATACATAAAAAAAGAAGTAACTGTTGTATTGAGTGGCGATGGGGGGGATGAGTTATTTGGAGGATACGAGGCATATTCAGTCGCGCGACTTTTGGAGCGATATCAGCACATACCTAAATGGATACGCGCGGCTCTGTCTCGCGTGGCGCTTCCAAACTCGCTTCGCTATCGCGCTGAAGTAATGGAGCGCCCTTTCCTTAGTTCGTACGCGGAATATTACTCATTATGGAAAAGAAATCTTCCCCTGAGTAAGAGATATATTACAAAGAGTGACGTATACAAAAAAGAATTTTATAATAATACCTCTTTAGACAGCATCACACAGCTTTTTAACGAGTGGTTTGGTACTACCAAAGATCGTGTGGCGGGGGCGATGAGAGCCGATATATATGGGCGTCTTGCTGATGGCTACTTAACAAAGACCGATATCGGGACTATGGCAAGCGCGCTGGAGCTCCGTACCCCGTTTTTGGATCATCGGCTGGTTGAATACGCGGCTACTATTCCAAGCGCGTGGAAAATAAAAAGTGGGGGGAAATATATATGGAAAGACATCGCGCGCGCACTAATCCCCGATGTTATTATCAATCGGAAAAAAATGGGGTTTAGTATTCCTCTTGACCGTATGGTGAATAACCAATTAGCGCCGCTTATACAAGAGGTGCTCGGAAATCCTCAAAGCGCTCTGTACGAAAAGATTGAGTATAAAACGATGCGTTTGTTGATTAATGATCACGCCAATCATCGCGCGGATTACAGCAATCATGTGTGGTCTCTTTTGATGCTCGAATTATGGATTCAAACATACATCGGAAAATAAACGTATTGGAGCTGCACTCATCCTTGTCGTATGCCGGATGTCAGCGCAATATGGTTACGTTTGCAAAAACACTAGATCGGAACATATTTGTTCCGCATGTTGCTTCATATAACGAGGGTGGATGGTATGAAAACGAGCTTGCCCGAGAGGGCATCCCTTATGTGGTAGGAAATGGCACAAGCGCCCCCATTTTGCGGGCGATTGCTCAGTGGGATATTGATGTTATCCACATACATCGGTCTGGCCATACGAACCGGTTGGAAACAGAAATTATAAAAGGAGCTCATGCGCTCAAAAAAGATATGGTGGTTATTGAAAAAAATGTTTTTGGAAAACATGATCCGATATGCGAACGCCATATTACATGCTCGTTTTTCCAAAGTATGATGCATCTTAATGAGCGCTATCTTGTCGCGAGTGGCGCGCCATTTGATTTTAAACGCGAGAAAGTTCTTTACAACATGGTTAATGGAAAAGAATTTGATCGCTATCGTGTGTCTGCAACGGTTATTAATGAATACAAAAAAAAGCTAGAAATCCCCCCCGATCATTTTGTAGTGGGGAGAATTGGCCGTCCAGCTATAAATAAATGGAGCGATCTTATATTGGATGTAATCCCATATCTTTTAAACAGAGTGCCAAAAACGACTTTCGTGCTCATGGGGGTTCCTCCTTCACGACAACAGAGGATTAAAAAAAGCATGCATGCCTCCGCCGTCCGCGTACTTCCCGATACCGACGATCAACAAGCGGTCCATCTTTTCTATCAAGCAATAGATGTGCTCGCGCACAGCTCAAAAATAGGTGAGTGTAACGGAAATACTATAAATGAGGCGATGTTTTGGCAAAAACCTGTCGTGGTAAATTCAACGCCAAACAAAGATAATGGCCAATTGGAACAGGTTCAGCACATGGTTACCGGAATCGTTGCTAACTATCCTCAAACGTATGCGCGCGCTCTCGCGTACCTTTATGAAAATCCAGAAGCGCGCGCCGCTATGGGAGCAACGGCGTGCCGTACCGTTATTGAGCGCAATAATCCAGAGGTGATAACGAGAATGTTTGAAAAGGCGATTATAGAGCATAGATCAAAAACAGATCATGTTATTGAACAAATTCGTTCTCGCTATGCTCATATTAGCTACGAGCCGACTGAAAGCGCTATTGTTTCGTACAAAACAGAATATAAAAAAAGATGCGCGTGGGAGTTTGGGTTGCTATCTTTTAAGGAACGGATTGTGCACGCGCTACGTTTTTCAAACCGACTCTATTGGAAGGCAAGGGATTTTTTAGAAGATAAGAATATAATACGTATACATTATGGATGATAACCACAGAGTTAAAATTTCCGCGTGTTTAGTGGTGTACAACGAAGCGACTATTATTCGCCGCTGCCTCCAAAGCATTCAAGGCATTGTCGATGAAATCATTGTGGTCCATGATGGTCCGTGCGCCGATGCGACATTGACTATCGCGCAAGAATTTAATGCTCGTGTTTTTGAGCGCGCTCATATCGGAGAGGCAGAGGAGCACAGAGTGTTTGCCATGAAGCAAGCGACGGGCGAATGGATTTTGCAAATTGACGCCGATGAGTTCTTCTCATCGGAAGATGGCGTATCGATCCGCTCAATAATTGAGCAAACATCTTATGGTATTGATGCGTATGCGCTTAGGTGGGAGATGTGGGATGGAAAAAAGGCAATCCATATTATCGGTATGGATAAGCCGTGTTTTTTTAGGAGAGCACGTGCCCATTTTTTTGGCGTGCCTCATGAAACAATTTTTGTCGATGGAGATAAAAAAAATATTGCCATTGTGTTGCATCATCGACCGATGTATAACAACATTGCCTGGAAATCATTTTGGAGAAAGGCGCACAAGTGGATTCCTATTCATGCTGAGTATTTTTTTGATGAAAAAATAAAAACTCTGGAATGCTTTAATACTACCGCTGATCAATGGAGGCAAAGAGCGCTTTTTGTGCGTGCTCATGGTATGCGATATGTCCTGTGGGAACCGCTTAAAATGATGCTCGGTCAGCTTAAAAATGGCTTGTGGAGGAGCGTTGTTGGTGTTACTATTTCGGTACAGCAGTATGTGTATTATCTCCTGCTCTATAGGCTTGTATGGAAGAAAAACAGACAACAAAAATCGCGCTCATAAGAGGAAATTCACTAAACGAATGGGAAGCAAAAGTATGGGCAACATTACCCGCCTCGTTTGAGGTTACGGGTATATGTGGGAGAAAAAATGTCTATTCCACGAAAAATATTCCGTTTTCCGTTAAAAAACTTTCCTGTTTAGCAGATAGTCGTCTGAGGGGACTTTTTGGGCGATACGTGTTTGCGCGAAACGAAAAGCTCATTGGGCTAGAAAAAGAACTCGCCGCGTATGATATTGCGCATACAGCCGAAATTTCTAACTTTTACACCGTGCAAGCAGTTCGGGCGAAAAAAAACAATCCACGACTCAAGGTAGTATGTACAGTATGGGACAATAGTATTGGAAGATTTGAAACGACATGGGGTCGTTTTGCTATAACGCCACCGACTTTTTGGTATCGGATAATGGCTCGTTATATACGCGAAGTTATTTTAGGCGTCGATCTCTTTTTGTCGGTATCCGATGTCACCACCGCGTTTTTAATTGAGCGTGGCGTTCCAAAAGAAAAGATACGAAAAATACTCCCCGCGGTTACCACGGCATGCGACAACCAAGGAGCGCAAGAGTTTCTTTTAAAACATCGTTTGGAGTCAGGAATGTTTTATGTAATGGTTAATCGGCTCGTGAGAGAAAAAGGAGTGTATGATGTGCTTTACGCATGGAAAGAGTTGGTCACTAAAGAAAACATCCAAAAAAAATTGGTTATCATAGGAAACGGCCCTGAGCGGAAGCACCTTATTAATCTTGTAAAAGCATATGGCATAGATCATGGTGTCATTTTTGTGGCATCGGTTCCTAATGCGATAGTTAAGGGTCTTTATCGACACGCGCGGGCGCTTGTATTGGGGAGCGTTCCAACTCCTATTTGGCAAGAACAGTTTGGGTATGTGTTGGCAGAATCAATATCGGCGCATACTCCCGTTATCACCACTTATAGTGGGGCTATCCCCGAGGTGGTTGGATCGGCGGGGATAGTGGTCGCTCCAGGAAATGTCGCTGAACTCAAGCATGCTTTTTGTGACATGGAAAGAGACGATGTGTGTGGGCGACTAAAAGAACAGTGCCTAAAAGAATACACTCGGTTTTCTCAAGAACGATTTGTAAAAGATTTATGTGACGCATACAGCCATTTATAGTATATGAAACTATCTATTGTCATTCCCGTATTTAATGAGAAAAAAACAGTCGCTGAAATTATTAGCCGAGTTGAATGCGCGCCGCTTTCTGGAGCCGAGAAAGAAATTATTCTTGTTGATGATGGATCAACGGATGGCACCAGGGAGATTTTATCAAAGTATGCGTCAACACATACGGTTATTATGCACCACCAAAATCAGGGGAAAGGTGCCGCGTTGCGCACTGGATTTGCCGCGGCAACGGGGGATTATGTGCTGGTGCAAGATGCTGATCTTGAATACGATCCCAATGAATACGAAAAACTATTAGATCCGGTTAAGCGATTTGGAGCTGATGTGGTGCTTGGATCTCGTTTTGTGGGAGAAAACGCTCATCGGGTAGTATATTTTTGGCACTATGTGGGGAACAAGATTCTGACAGTACTCTCTAATATGTTCACTAATCTGAATCTCACCGACATGGAAACGTGCTATAAACTTATACGACGCTCACTATTAGAGCATATAACAATAGAACAAAATCGGTTTGGTTTTGAACCAGAAATTGTTTCGAAATTGGCACGCATTCCTGATATTAAAATATTTGAGGTTGGCGTATCGTACAATGGGAGGACGTATAAAGAGGGAAAGAAAATAAATTGGAAAGACGGATTTCAGGCAATCTACTGCATTGTTCGTTACGGCTTGCAGAAGAGGAGCTCTCTCCCGTTGCTTGGGTTGTGGTTGTTTATGTTTGCCAATATCATCGCGTTTTCTCTGTGTTTTGGTTTTCACTCTAACAACGATACCAACAGTTTCGTCTGGACGATAGAACGATTCCGTGGCATTGACGCGCCACTTCATCCTAATCGGTATCTTAATCCGCTCTATCCGGTTATCAGCGCGACAGTTTTGCGATGGGTGTCGCCACAATCGAGTATCGCCATTATCAACGTCGTCGCGTATATTCTTTTGGGACTTTTTACCTATGGTCTTATCCGCAGAGTTTTTAAAAATAATATCATTGGTTTGTGGTCTACAATTATAATTCTTTCCGCCTATCCAATGCTTCGCTATGGGCTCACGCTGGTCCAGGATATTGGGGGGTATCTTTTTTTCGTTCTTACCGCGTACGCGGGGTGGCGATGGCACGAGCAAAAAAAAGACATATGGCTCTATAACGCCGGAATAGCAACGGCACTAGGGCTTTTAACTAAAGAAAGTGGGGCGATGGCGGCGTTGTTTGTTGGGGTGTTGCTGGTGGCCGACAGTGCCCGCATAAAGGAATTATGTGGACGATTAATTAAGTACGCCGCAATTCCATTAGTGGCAGTAGTGAGTGGGCAGTTGATAGGAAGTATGATTGGGTATAGTTCGTTGGAGTGGTTGTGGTGGAATTGGAAGACCTACGCCCAAGAAAACTATACCGTTATCAAATGGTTAGGCGTTAATTTAACTGCGTTTAATGTGATGTGGATCGCTTTTGTGGTTGGGGTGGGCGCTCTTTTCTCCCAGTGGAAAAAGATAGATTCTTCAATAAAATTATTTATAGTCGCGATGATCGTTCCCGCATTTTCTTATGCCGCGTGGCCCGTGTTTATTGGGCGAACCGTTTTTATCTCTGCCTGGCTTTTAGTTCCTGTCGGCGTGTATGGTCTCTACTACCTAGCAACACAGAAACGATCGCTTAAAAAAGTAGTGTATGTGTTTGTCGCCGTCGCTGTCATTGTTCCATATGTGCTTCAGGCAACGGTGCGTTACGCGAATTTGTTTGCGATCGCTCAAAGATGTCAGTACCACGTTGTTTGTGGATGGAATTATTTTTGGGAGCATAGGGATCAATTTAGCGTTACGGGTGATGCTAATTCATTTGACTACCGAGCTGATCAATAACCGATTATACTAATATATATATGGAGAAAAAATATATTTCATTGATTGTTCCAACATATAACGAAGCTCCCAATCTGCGGCCACTTATTGAGGAAATTCTCAACGTTGTCGATCCAGCGTGCGCCGACATAGAATTTATTATTGTTGACGATAATTCTCCCGATGGTACTGGGCGTGTTGCCGATGAGCTTACTCATACTTATCCGGTTCACGTTATCCATCGTACGGGAAAATTGGGGCTTGGGAGCGCGGTTATTGAGGGAATCAAAAAATCAACACGTCCTTACTGTGGCGTTATGGATGCGGATCTTAGTCACGACCCAATTATTCTTAATGATATGATTCGTGGCTTGGATGAGTACGATATTGTTATGGGGAGTCGCTTTGCTCAGGGAAGCGCGGTGGAACAGTGGGCGTGGTACCGAAAGGCGCTTTCTAATACTGGCGTTTTTTTTGCTCGATTGTTGACCGGGGTCAAAGATCCTTTGAGTGGATACTTTTTGTTTAAGCGCGAAGTAGTTGGCGATGTGTCATTGAGTACTGTTGGGTATAAAATTCTTTTAGAGATCCTGGTAAAGGGAACGTATAATGGCGTCAAAGAATACCCGTATACTTTTAGAATGCGACGATTTAGTGCATCAAAATTGAACACGAAAGAGTATCTACTTTTTGCCAAACAACTTATTGAATATGCATGGTACAAATTGGTTCATCCACGCCGTCGCGCGCGCTAGAGTGTACGCGCGCGAAAACGCCATAGCGGTTGCTATTATTGTATGTGCGACCGCGCTTGTGCTGGGCGTATCGGCAACCCAATCCATTTGGCTTGATGAAGGATTGAGCATTTCTTTTTCTCAAAAATCAGTTGGAGAAACTATCCGCATTTCCGCGTTATCCGATCTGCATCCACCGCTGTACAATATGTGGCTGCACTTTTCTGGTATTGTGCTAGGAGCGCATGTGTTCGCATACCGTTTTTGGAGTGCCCTTGCGTTTCTTTGTTTTGGATTTATATTGTGGGAGTTCTTTAGATATAAAGGTATTGATAAAAAAAGCGCGCTCTGGTACTTAGCGCTTTCGCTTTCTGGTCCCTTTGTATTGTATTACGCGAGCGAGTCGCGTTCGTATATGGCGGTCATGGTGGTCGCGCTATTGAATATAATCGCGTTTGATCGCTTGATTGATGGGCGGGGAGCGGGGAAGAAACACGGCATTGTATATGTGGCGACCACTATAGTGGGAGCGTATCTTTTTTATCCAATGCTTTTTCTGAATGTTGCGCAGTTAGTATATGTGTTTATCGCGCGACGTGCGCATGTAGCACGCTGGATATTATATTGGAGTATCGCCACGCTCGCATATGCTCCTTGGCTTATAAGCACCGTGCTTGCTCGATTGGGAGAGCGACCTGGGCATTTTCTCCCTATTCCATGGTGGCAGATACCAGCGATTATTGGAGTAGGATTTGCTGGTGGCCGCGTTGCTATTACCGATATTAATCATGTCCATTATTACTGGCCGACGGCGCTGGCGGTTGGAGTGTACGCGCTGGCGTTACTAGGAATTACGCAATGGAGAAAGATAAAGGAAAAAGATCATGTAAAACGGATTATAGGCATCTGCGCAATAACTATAGCTGTGTGTTTGGTCATTTCTTACGCGCGCTTTCCCATATTTGACCCGCGATACTACGCGGAAATCTTTCCTCTATTTATTATTATTCTTATATGGTCGCTGGAAGCGTACAAAGATATTTCGCGCGCGTGGTGGAGAGTATGCATAGTTATTATTCTTGTTTCGCACGTAACACTGGGAGCGCTTTATCTTACTCATCCACTTTTCAAACGTGAGCAATGGAAGGTGATTGTCCCTCGCATAGAACAAGATATGGGCGTGACCGATGCGGTTGTTTTTATCGGTCCGTATAGTATTCCACCCACATATACCACTTATCAAAAAAAGAATGTGAAACTTATTGAGACGCATCCTCGGACCATAAGCGCATTTAATAACTATCAAGAGGTTGAACAACATCTTGAGCGTGAACTTAAAGGAATAGATCGGCTGTGGTACTCATCTTTTTTGGAATGGCAAAAGGATCCACAGCACATCATTCGCGCGCTTATGGAAAAGCATTTTAGATATGTAAAAACAGTGGGTATATTTAAGGTTTCATTCGATTTATATGATCGTATCAAATAACACCGCTTCGGTAACTGTTATAATGGTGACGTATAACACAAAACGTCTTACACATAGCGCGCTTGAAGCGCTATATGCAGGCACAGTGGTTCCTCAGCAAGTTATTGTTGTTGATAACGCCTCAACCGATGGAACGTTTGGTGATATACAAAAAGATTTTCCCTTGGTGGAGTACATATATAACAAAGAAAATAAAGGATTTGCCGCGGCGAACAATCAGGGAATAGATAAAGCTTCAGGCGATCTTGTATGGCTTCTTAACAGTGATACGCGTGTTGGAAAAAATTCTTTAAGTGAACTTATTTCGTATATAGAGAACCATAAAGACGTAGGCGTGGTGGGCCCCACCTTAATATACGCGGATGGATCTCCCCAATCTCCTGGTGGTTTTTTTCCTTCATGTTCTAATGTGTTTCTATGGTTCTTTCCGATTTATAAGCTATTTTTTAAAAAAAGTCTTTCTCGTGCTCGTTTGCTAGCGCACGTGCCATTAAAGGAGATTACACACGAGAAAGAGCTGGATTATGTAACAGGGGCCGCTTTGTTACTAAGGAAAAGCGCGTTTGAAAATATGCCATTGTTTTCAGAATGTTTTTTTATGTATTTTGAAGAAACCGATCTGTGTTTTCGTCTCAAACAAAATGGTTGGCGCATTTGTGCGGTACCCACCGAACCGGTGGTGCATATTGGAGGAGGGAGTTTTCGTGGACGTGGTGATATACATCGGACGATGTTGTTTATAAAAAGCTTGCGCGTGTTTGTAAGCGCGCATTATCGCGGTGTAAGAAAATGGGCCTTACTCACCGAAATTGCCATTTGTTTTGTTCCTGGTATACTCCTTAGGAACATATGGTATCACTCATAGCGACTGTATATAACGAGCGGGACAACATCAATCCATGGATTGACAGCTTGTTGACCCAATCGCGCACCCCCGACGAAATTGTTATCGTCGATGGAGGATCGTCTGATGGAACATGGGATATATTGCAAGAGCGGGCGCGTTCTACGCCAACATTAGTTGTTCAACAAGATAAAGGAAATATTTCTCACGGTCGTAATGCCGCAGTGCGCATCGCGCGTTATGAGGCAATTGTGGTAACTGACGCGGGGTGTGTATACGATCATACATGGTTTTCTCAAATAGCATCTCTTATAGAAAAAGACGATGTATTTTTTGCCGCGACCGCGTTTGGGCCCTACCTTGAAAAAACGGATGCGTGCAAACTGTTTTTACTTGCCGCCGCGACAACTCCATCGTCGGATGAATTTAAAAACAAACAGTGGCTTCCTTCTAGTAGATCTGTCGCGTTCAAAAAAAGTGTATGGGAACAGGCAGGGGGATATCCTGAATGGATACCTATCTGTGAAGATGTTATTTTTGATCTCATTATTCAAAAAAATGGAGTTCAAACGTACTATATCAGAAAACCCCTTGTTTTTTGGCGTCCTCGTCCAACGTTTAGTGCTTTTTTAAAACAACTTTTTAAATATGCGCGCAGTGATGGGCATGGTAAATTATGGCCTCTTAGACAAGCAACCCGCTATGGCGTGTATGGTCTCTCTATACTACTTATTGCTATCGCGCTTGTTTCTGGTTCGTGGTGGCCTGCTATTCCCCTTGTGGTAGGAGCACCGGTTTATATGAAAAAATTCTGGAAACGGTGGAGCGTCTTCTCGCGCCTTCTTCCATG